>NZ_JAXIVS010000005.1 GCF_034259325.1 Hyalangium ruber
CGTATAGACGACATGGCAGGCCCCTCAAGGCTCGTCTTTTCGCCGCGTGGTCGTCCGTTCTGCACCCACTCTGCGCGGGCGGCCCAGGTCATCTCTGAGCCGGAGGGGGGCACGGCGAGCTCTTACGTCAAAGTTGCCCTGAATCCGTTGCAGTTTGCCGAGCAGGTGCAGACAGCTAGCGACTTCCAGGTGCGTGCTTCCGAACACCGCCTCCCGCAGCGCGAGCGCCTGTTCGCCCCGCGCCACGGCCTCGGGGTACTTGCCTGCCTTGTCGAGCGCTGTCGCCTCGTCAAAGGCCTTTTGCGCCTCCTGCACCCGCGCATCCGGTTGCGCCTCTCCAGCCGCCGTACTGGCTGCACAACACAGGACCACCACCGCGATGCATCCGAGCACTCGTCGCATGTCTTCACCCGGGCCCGATCAGAGCCCCGCCTGCTTCACAAGGGGGGATCCAATCCGGTGCGTTGGGCAAAGTCCAGAGGCCATGGTGAGTAGGTCGGCTGGGCTAACTGCCTGCTCGCAAGCACGCAGGCCTGTCCCCCCGGGGGCTGCGCGGCCTGTCCACCCATGTCCTGGTTTCAAGACTTCTGAGCCATCTTGGCGGACGAAAGAAGAGACGGTCGCGGTAGGGACGGCACTTCGCCTCATCGACTCGGGCCGCCCCCCGCACAGATCCCCGTCCGTCCGAGGCATCAGCAGGCCGTCGGAACACACACTCCATCGCAGTTGTAGGTGCACTGGATGAAGGACCGGCAGCTCACCCGCCACACGGCATCGGGGTCCTGGCACGTGCCGTTGCTTCCCGCGCGCAGGCAGCCTCGGGTGTCGAGCGATTGGGACAGGTAGTAAGTCCCTTCAAAGCACATGGGGGGGAAGGTGGTGCCGATGCCACACCATCCGGCCCGGTAGGCATACTCGCTCTCGGCGGAGGTGGTGATCATCTTCCGGCCCGTGGTCCCAGCGTGCGGGACGCAGCCGCGAGTGCACGTGGTGGCATTCATGTAGATGCCGTTGCAGAAGTCCGCGCAGGACGAGGAGCACCCCACGCTCGTCGGCTGCCAGCCACTGGGACAACCCCCGCCGCATTGCGTGAACGTATCGGTGTTGGGGGCGCAGGTGACCTGGTTGTAGTAGCCACTACACGAGCCGCCACAGGCGGCCGTATTGCATTGCTGGCTCGTCACATGCTGGCCCGCGGGACAGGTGGTCCCACAAAGCGTCAATTCCTGTGCGACTTCGCCCGCCTCGACCTCGGTCCCAGGCTCTTGCGGCGCTCCGTCCGTCTGGGGGCTGCATCCCCCTGCTGCAAGCATGGCGCAGAGCGCTGCGGTCAGGGCCGAAAGTCTCATCATCCCTTGCATGGTGAAATCCCTCTCTTTTGAGCTGTGTCTCGGGGTGAAGCCTTCGCATACCATCGGTGCGTTGTTGCGTCCATGGCACTGCCCTCGCTGTCTGCGAGGTTGGCCCCGACGCGGGGACCACCCAGAGCTCTTGGTTTTGTGTCATCCGCAGCAGTGGCCCGTCGTCTGCCGCCTCTTCATGGTAGGGCGGCTTGAGCAGGCGTCTTCCCTACTGGGCTACGCGGTGCGCACGCAGACGTGGCACTCGGCACTCCGGCACTCCTCAGCAGCCCTCCTCTTCCTCTCTGCTCTCGCTGCGCAAGGGGGAAGAGAACCTGCGCGTCTTCCGGTTCCCCTGAGCCAGCACCTGTGCCACCGGGGTGGCAGTCATGCTCAGGCGCTGGGCTCGCCTCTTGTGGCTTCGGCTCTGCCCTCGCTGGGAAGCGCCACCTGGATGACGACCTTGCCCCGGGCATGCCCTTCTTCAAGGTAGGCCAGGGCCTCAGGCACCTTGTCGAGGGGGAAGGTCCGGTCGATGACCGAGCGCACCCGCCCGTCGCCCAGGCAGTCGCGCAGGAACTCCAGATCCTCGAGGTTGCTCTTCATGGTCACGTAGCCCAGGCGCTTGCCGCTGAGCAACGAGTGCAGGGGGCCCAGCAGCACGGCCGCGGCCATCTGCCTGCCCGCACCGCCTGTCATCAGGAAGCGCCCGCCAGGGGCCAGGACGCGCTTGTAGTGGGACAGCGGGTGGTAGCCGTTGACCGCCAGGATGAGATCGTAGCGGGCGTCACTCTGGGTGAAGTCAGTCTGTGTGTAGTCGATGACCTGGTCGGCGCCCAACGAGCGGACCTGCTCCACGTTGCGGGGGCTGCACACCGCGACGACCTCCGCGCCGAGCACCTTGGCCACTTGCACGGCATAGGTGCCCACGCCGCCGGAGGCCCCGTTGATCAGCACCCGCTCGCCCGGCTTCAGGCAGCCCTCGCGTCGCAGGCCCTGCACGGCCGTCACCCCGGCCAGCGGCGCCGCCGCCGCCTCGTCGAACCCGATGTTGGCGGGCTTCAAGGCCAGCACACCCTCGGGCGCGCAGACGCGCTCGGCGAAGGCACCCCAACCGCTGCTGCCCAGCTCGCCCATCACCGCGTCCCCGGCCTTGAAGCGCGTCACCCCGGGCCCCACGGCGTCGACGACCCCGGCCAGGTCGCAGCCCAGCACGTTGTAGCGGGGCTTGAAGAGGCCCACCGCCAGACGCGCCAGGAAGGGGTCGGCCCGGAGGATGTGCCAGTCGGCCGCGTTCATCGAGCAGGCCCGCACTCGCACCCGCACCTGGCCCGGGCCGGGCACGGGGTCGGGGCGCTCCTCCAGCCTCAGGAGGGAGGGAGGGCCGTACTCGTAGAAGGTGATTGCGCGCATGGGGGCTCTGAGGATGCGATGGCGGGCTGAGCCATCAGTAGACGCCGATCAGGTGGATCTGCACCCTCGGGTTGCCGAGGTACTCCTCGAGGCGCCAGCGGCTCCGGATTCCATCGTCGTGGATGCCTACCCCCGCGTCGGGCGGTGCGCTCGTCTTGGCCAAGGCGTTCCGCAGCCGCGAGAGCGCCCAGACATCGAAGGTCGGATCGCCGGAGCTCTTGAGCACCTTGAGGTCGCGGAGCTTGCCATCTGGCTCCTGCCAGACCTCGACGACCGCGGCGAGCGCGAGGATGGGCGCGGTGACATCCACCATGTACATGTTCGCGGCGCGCCCGGCCTCGACTGCAGCCTGGAGCCGGTTCCGCTGCTCGAGGAGGTGGTCCCTCTTCTCGGGCGCCACCACGGGGCTGCCCGTCTTGCCGAAGCGCTGGACGGCCTCGACCTGCTCCCGCGCCATCCGCGCGCCGATGACCTCCGCGTTGGGTGGCGGAGGATCTACCAGTTGCTGCGAGAAGGAGCGCTGCAGCTGCCGGAAGTACGGCGTGGTCGCTCCACGATCCGCCCGTGCCGCCGCGAGCGTGTCCGCGGCCCAGCCATCGATGCGGGCCTTCGCTTCTTCCGCCTGGTACTCCGCCACGGCCTGCGGATCCGGAAGCTCTTCTGGCCGGTTGCGCACAATGTGCCCCCGGGACGGCGGCTCCTCCATCACAGGTACCCCTCCCGGCAGGTCCTTCGGCAGGAGCGTCAGCCGAGGCGCAGCACGAGGGGCATCCTGCTGCTGGGGGGTAGCAGCCACCGGCGCTGGGGCTTTGACACTCTCTGGTGCGACAGCGTCCTCCTGCGCCCGGGCCACCGTGGCAGGCTGCGGCTGGCGCGTCACCTTGCTCGGAGGCTTTGCGCTCGTCCGAGGGGGCGGCTGCACTTCGGGCTCAGCGAGCGGTTGAGTGGCGGGAGAGGGAGACGCGTAGACGATCTCCAGTTCCAGGGCGCTCGGAGGCACCGTCCGCTGCTCGGGCTCCGTGAACCAGCCCCTCGACAGCACGAATATGGCCACGGCGTGCAGGAGCACCGAGGCCAGGAGCATGAGAGGGAGTTGGGAGCGTCTCGACACGGCAGGGAGCTTGCCTCGGCAGGAGGTCACAGTGAAGCTCACGCAATGAAAAGAGTTCTGCTCGTAGTCCTGGGAGGCGGGCTTCTGGCCGTGCTCATCTTCAGCGGAGGTGGAGTCGACACCACGGAGGCGGGGATCGACGCCTATAACCGTGGAGACTTCCTCCAGGCTGAACCGCTCCTGGCGCGGTGCGCGCGGCAGAAAGCACTGGGCTCCGAGTGGCCCAGGCACCTCCACTGCAGGCTGAAGCACGCCGAGGTGCTCTTCATGCTCGGCCGCGTGCCCGAGGCGGAGGCCTCCCTCATGGAGTCCTTGGAGTCCTCCACGTGGCTTGGTGAGGAGCACCCGCTGGTCGGGCGGATCCACAGTGCCCTGGCGAGGCTCTACCAAGAGACTTCGCGCCTGCCACGCTCCAGGCGCAAGGGCAGGAGCAGGAGGCCCGTGCGCTCGGGGAGCGGCTGGATTCGCGGGTGGCCAAAGAAGAATAAACAGCATGCGGAAATAGCCATGATGCCGATGACGCAGCCCTTGAAGTGGATGAGCCTCGTGAAGGTATCGACCCTGCTCCTGCTCGCCGCTGTTGCCGGCTGTGGCGGAGGTGGTGGTGAGGAGACGCCCAACACGCCCCCCTCATGCCTCGTGCGCGAGGCCACCATCCCCGTCACTACCGTTGACGAACAGGGAGGCTCCGCCTCCCTGGCCTTCACCGTGTCGCTCGAGCGCTGCCGCGTCGTCTCCATCGCCACGGGCGGCACTTACTCCCTGGCGCTGCTCAGCGACGGCACGGCCGCGAGCTGGGGGTTCAATGGCGAGGGCCAGCTCGGCGATGGCACCACCACCGTGCGCGCCACTCCCGTCGAGGTGTCCGGCCTGACCGGCGTTACCGCCCTCGCCGGGGGCATCAACCACTCTCTGGCCCTGCGCAACGATGGCACCGTCTGGGCTTGGGGCTCCAATAAAGAGGGCCAGCTCGGCGATGGCACCATCACCCAACGCCTCATCCCAGTCCAGGTGCCCGGACTCGCGAACATCACGGCCCTCTCCGCCGGCGGCGACTTCTCCGTGGCCCTGCGCAACGATGGCACCGTCTGGGCCTGGGGCTCCAACAGCGTCGGCCAGCTCGGCGATGGCACCACCACCCAACGCTCCACCCCAGTCCAGGTGCCCGGCCTGACGGGCGTCACCGCCCTCTCCGCCGGCGGCTCCTCCGTTCTGGCTCTGCGCAACGATGGCACCGTCTGGGCCTGGGGCTCCAACGGCCTCGGCCAGCTCGGCGATGGCACCACCCCCCAACGCCCCACTCCGGCCCAGGTGCCCGGCCTGACGGGCGTCACCGCCGTGGTGATGGGCGCCAACCACGCTCTGGCCCGGCGCAACGATGGCACTGTCTGGGGCTGGGGAAACAACTACCGAGGCCAGCTTGGCGATGAGGACGACACCTCCCCCAGGAGCCCGCGCCAGGTGCCCGGGCTGGAGGGCATCACCTCCGTCGCGGTCGGCTATCAGCACTCCCTGGCCCTGCGCAGCGATGGCACCGTCTGGGCCTGGGGCACCAACAGTGAGGGCCAGCTGGGCAGCTCGACCCTCATCCGGAGCCCCACGCCTGTCCAGCTACCCGAGCTCACGGGCGTGAGCGCCATCGCGAGCTCGAGCCACTGCCTGGCCCTGCTCCAGGACGGCACCCTGCGGGCTTGGGGCTCCAACAACGATGGCCAGCTGGGCAATGGGACCACCAACCAGCGCTTCACGCCCGTCCGGGTCTCCGGATTGACGGGCGGGCGTGCCGCCGCCGCCGCCGGCTACTTCTCCGTGGCCCTGCGCAGCGATGGCACCCTCTGGAGCTGGGGCTCCAATAGAGAGGGCCAGCTTGGCAATGAGCACGCCACGCATCGTCCCACGCCGCTCCAGGTGCCCGGGCTCACGGGCATCAGCGCCTTCTCCGCGGGCTTCTACCACTCCCTGGCGGTGCTCGGTGACGGCACCGTGCGCGCCTGGGGAAGCCATGACATTGGCCAGCTCGGCGATGGGAGCCCCATGGGCGGCACCCGTCCGACTCCCGTCCCGGTGTCAGGGCTGACAGGCGTCACCACCGTGGCCGCCGGCCACTCCCACTCTCTGGCCCTGCGCAATGACGGCACCGTCTGGGCCTGGGGCGGCAACCATGAAGGCCAGCTCGGGATTGGGCTCGGCGACAGCAGCTCCACCCCTGTTCAGGTGCTCGCGCCCAGTGGCTTTACCGCGCTGGCTGCCGGCACGTTCCGCTCTCTGGCCCTGCGCAATGACGGCACCGTCTGGGCCTGGGGAGAGGCCGCCAGCAATATTCCCGCCCAGGTCTCCGGGCTGAGCGGCATCACCGCCCTCTCCATGACCTCCCAGCACGCGCTCGCCGTGCGTCACAACGGCACCGTCTGGGCCTGGGGGAACAACTTTCAAGGCCAGCTCGGCAATGGGCGCACCTCTTCCTACGAGGAGCCGGCCCAGGTCCCTGGGCTGACGGGCATGACGGCCGTCGCCGCCGGCTACAGCCACTCCCTGGCGCTGCGCGATGACGGCACCGTGTGGGCCTGGGGGGCCAACTTCATCGGCCAGCTGGGTGACGGCTCGACCACGCCACGGCTCACCCCCATCCAGGTGCCTGGGCTCACGCGCATCACCGCCATCTCCACGGGGTTCCTCCACTCCCTGGCACTGCGTGATGACGGCACCCTGTGGGCCTGGGGCTACAATACGGACGGCCAGCTCGGGGATGGAACTTCGGGGGCCTATCCCACCCCGAGTCCGGTCCTGCGCCTGTAGCTGCCTTCACGCGCCCGGGAGTTCAACCGCGCGGCAATGCTAAATTCACCTCCCGTGAATCGTTGCCTTCTCGAGGAGGGTTGACCATGCAGCGCACTCTCAGGATCTCCAGGCTCGCCGCCGCGCTCGTCTCTTGCGCACTCTTCATGACGGTGACGCCAGCCCACTCCGCGGATGTCTACAACTCGCAGTTCACTGCGATCGCGGCCCCTGAATGCATCATGGACTGGGACATCACCGGGAGGTTCAAGGTCAGGCTCACCCAAAACGAGCCATATCCGGCGCCGACCTTGAACCGCTTCGAGATGGCGGTGCGCTACATCCACGACGTCAACACGCCGATCACGACGAATTTCGGCCACCTGGGCACGCTGCCGGTCACCAACTACAACCCGGAGACGCCCTACTCGACGGATTGGTGGCGATGGCAGCGCGGCAAGCTCAACACGGACGCCAACACGACGTCCGGCTTTCAGCTCAAGTGCGCCGACGTGGGCTCGTTCATCAACACGTGGACATTCCCCTATCAGACCATCATCGGCGGCGGGCCGCACACGGCATACGGCTACACCTTCATCGATCCGCAGCTGAGTCCGGCGTCTATCTATTACGCCCCCCAGGCCTTCGATTGGAATCCGGCGACCGATCTCATGTTGCAGTTCCACGCGGAGATGCCGCTCTTCCTCCGCTGGGGACCGCCGGACAATCCGGGGACGGGAGACCTGGGCGTCGCTCAGCTCAGCATGTTCCTGTATCTGTACGATACGACGAGCGGGAAGATCCTGGCGTACGTCCTTGGCGTTTACGACAACAGGTCCTCCTGGTCCCCTCAGGTGCTGCACGACAGCCAGGTCCCCTTCTTGACCACGCCATGGCAGACCAACGAGTACATCACGGTGTCTCCGTACTCCCAGACGTTCAGGACGCACACGTGGACTGGATTGCAGTTCTTCAGGCTTCACATCCCCCAGTCCAAGTTCCTGCTCGCGGTCACCAAGCTGAACGAGTACTGCACCCAGCATCCCACCGCGGCCAACTGCAACTTGCTCTTCAGTAACAACCCGCAGTCCTACAAGGTGATGAGCTTCGGAGTCCTGCATGAGGTCTTCCGAGGGCCCAACAACCAGGTGTCCTCGGGGATCCACTTCTCCGAGGCCGGCCTCTACTACGCCAGATAGCGGAGTGTTGGGCCACTGGCTCTAGCAGTACGCAGCTGACTGACATGCCGGGTGCTGGCTACTGTGGGCAGCACCAAGGAGAGCGCACATGGGAATCACGATGTCACCGCAGGACTACGCCACGGCGTTCCGCCTGCTCGCTTCAACCGCCAGGCACCACGAAAACATCGGGCGGGTCGTGGAGGAGCGGATCCTGCCCCGCCTGCCCAAGCGTCCTTCGCTGTTGGACGTGGGCGCGGGGCCGGGCACGGTGGCCCAGCGGATCGCGCCGCACTTCGGCTCGCTCACCCTGCTCGAGCCCAATCGGGATCAGATCGCCGGGCTCCAGCTCGAGGGGGCGAAGATCCTCCACGAGCCCCTGGAGCGCTACGCGTCATCGGAGCAGTACGATCTCGTCCTCTGCTCACACGTGCTGTACCACGTGCCTCTCGCCGACTGGGGAGGGTTCATCGACAGACTGCTCTCGTTCGTGCGCCCTGGGGGGTACTGCCTGATCGTTCTGGGCGCTGCCCGAGGACCGAACTATCAGCTGCACCGCGACTTCACGCAGACCGTCATCTCCAGCGAGCAGCTGCTCGCGACGTTGCAGCAGAAGCGGCTCCCGCACGAAGTCGTTGCGACCGTGAACGGGTTCTCCGCGAAGACCTTCGAGGAGATGTACACGCTCTGTCGCTTCTTCGTGCTCGAGGATTGCTACACGCCAGCGCAGCTTTCAGCCCTGAGCCCGGACGAGGTGCGCAGGCTCGATGACAAGATCCGGATGCACGCCGAGCGTTGCCGGGGCGCCGATGGGGTGTACCGACTGGAGCAGGACGAGGATCTGGTCATTCTCCCCAAGTCCTAACCGCCACCGCCTGCCCTATCAGGCCACCGTGCCTCAGGACGCGTGAGCGCCAGAACACGACCGCTAAAGTCTGCTGACGGCTTCCTACGTACAACATAGGATCTTCCCGAGGAGAGAGAAGTGCTCTCTCCTCCAGCGGGAGATCCCTTCATGAGCCCCAAGTCCGTCTCCGAGGCCCCTTCCCTCCTCCTCCCGGGGACTCAGGTGGGCGACTGGCGCGTGGTGGAGCGACAGGGCCAGGGCACTTACGGAGTCGTCTACCGCGCCGTCCGGGTGGGACAGGAGGACTCAGGCCCCGTGGCACTCAAGCTGGCCGTGTACCCGGGGGATCCTCGCTTCGCGCGGGAGGTGGGCCTGCTCTCTCGCATCCGCCACCCGAGCGTCCCTCTCCTGCGGGGCCACGGGCTCTGGCGCCACGCCTCCGGAGCGGAGCACCCTTTCTTCGTCATGGAGTGGGTGGAGGCCACCCCGCTCTACGCCTGGGCCGAGCAGCATTCCGCCTCCTGCAGGCAGGTGCTCCGACTGCTGGCCCAGGTGGCTCGCGCGCTCGCCGCCACCCACTCCGCCAACGCCGTCCACCGCGACGTCAAGGGCGCCAACGTCCTGGTGCGCGCGGATGGCAGCGCTGTGCTCATCGACTTCGGCGCCGGCCACTTCCAGGGAGCCCCCCGCCTCACCTGGCAATCCCTTCCTCCGGGCACGGTCGCCTACCGCTCCCCCGAGGCCAATCTGTTCCTGCTGGCCTCCGTCCGGGCCCGCGATTCCTACTACCCGGCCACTGCGGCCGATGACTTGTTCTCCCTGGGCGTCACGGCCTTCCGCCTCGTCTCGGGCGAGTACCTCCCGGACATGGCGCCCTTTCAGGATGCGGCGGAGTCCTGGCACCTGCTGTGCCCGGATCCGCGGCCCCTCCTGGAGCGCAATCCCCGAATGCACCCGCGGCTGCGGGAGGGCATCCTCCGCCTCCTCTCGGAGTCTCCCGAGGCCCGTGGCACGGCAGCGGAGCTCGCCCAGGCGCTGGAAGCCGCCGCGGAGCACGCGGGCCCCGAGGCCGATCTCCCTCTGCTCACCGCGCAAGCACCGCAGCCTTTGCCCTTACCCCGTGAACAGGCCCTGGCTCCCGTACCCACCCGAGCGACACCGCCGCCCGAGGAGGCACCCTCGGGCGTGGTGCCACTCCCGAAGGAGGCCGGCTTCCGGACGCGTGTCCTGGCGTGGAGACCCTGGCTGGCCCTGGCCACCCTGGGGATGCTCGGGCTCCTCGTGGGGGCCGTGCAGGCAGTGCATGCACGGCTCGAGCGGCTGGCTGCGCGCGGGCAGCAGTCCTCTGCTTCCGAGGTGCCCGATGCGGGCACTGCCGCCGTGGGGGACTCCGCGCCAACAGCGCCCTTGGCCTCCATCCATGTCCCCTCCAAGACGGAGGCCATGGCTCGGGACATGCCTCCCAAGCCTCTTCCCGGGCAGACTCGACCCGATGAGAAGGGCCACTGCCCAGGCCGCAAGCTGGTGGCCCTCAACGGTGGTTGCTGGGTAGAGACCCTCCCGATGACCGCCAAGGAGTGCGCGGAGAACGGTTGGGTGTACAGCCAAAGCCGGTGCTACGCCCCTGCCCTCACTCCGCCCAGCAAGCCTCCGCCCACGTCGAGTCCGCCGGACTCCCGCTGAGCCCTGGTCTCATCCGCCTGGCTGTCTCTGGCGACTTCAGGGGAAAAAGAACACCCGGCTCGCCTGATGGCGGCCGGAGCGAGTGCTTCTGCCGACCTCGCGGTCCGGGCGACAACTACGCTGGCAAGGGGGAACTACGACTGTAGGATCAGGTATCGCCGAGTTCGCTGAGGTACTCGCACAGCACCCGAACCACGTCGTCCTCGCGAACCAATCTTTGCCCCGAAAACTTCAGCGGTGAATCAACGAACGACACCGCGTATACGTCGTCCTCATGCCAGGCCACGTTCACGCCTCGCTTCGCGCGGCCCCGAGAGAGCACCAGCGACGCATGCGACACAACCGGATGCACGTCGGCGAACGCCGGGTCATGCTTGATCATGTCGACCAGCCTCCTCATTGCCGCCAGCGTCGGATGAAGCACGCGATAACACTCTAGACTCCCGAAAGCACTGTCGACCTTGCCCCATTCGTCAGCTACCGCCATGGCTTAATTGCCTCCTCAAGCGCGTCACCGGTGAGCCGCTCTCCATTACGGAAAAAGTCGGTGGCCACTTCCCATTTTTTGTTCCTAGAATTTCACGCAACTTAGAGAGCTTTGGCATCTCCAATGTGCTCATGGCATGGCCCACAAAGCCAACCTTGGCACCCAAAGTCGCAAAGGCACTGCTTGACAGGTGCCGCTCCAATTAGAATCCCAGCACATCATTGGGCTCGAATGTATTTGCCCGGATTCGCGTGCTGCCTGAAGTTGCTGATGAACAATGGCAGCGTGACGGTTTCGTGCGCGATCGCGCGGAAGTGCGCCGCCGCGGGCATGAGTTGCGGACCTCGGAAGGCGACCGCCAGCTCCGCCCATCCGGAGCCGCCGCTCAGCTCCCGGAACACCACCCCTTTCGGCCGCATGGCTTGAGCCGACATCGGAGCAATGGTGATCCCGAGCCCCGCTTGCACCATGCCGACGACCGAGGGCCAGGAGCTGGCTTCCTGATGGATGAACGGCGAGAAGCCCGCGCCGAGACACAAGCTCGTGATCGTGTCGTGCAGGCCTGGCGCCGAGTGCCGGGGAAACAGGATGAAGGGTTCGCTCGCCAGTGACGCCAGGGCGACGGCCTTCTGGCGTGCTCTGGGGTGCCGCGCCGGGAGCGCCAGCACGAAACGTTCCCGGAGCAGCTGTTCGACCGTCACTCCCTCATGCCGAAAAGGGGCCCGGACGATGGCGAGATCCAGCTCGCCGGTGCTGAGCGCGACGCCGATGTCCAGCTTCTCGCGATCGTCGAGTTCGAGCTTCACCTCCGGAAACCGTGACCGGAATCGGAGCACGATGCGAGGGAGAATCCCGAAGGCCGACGACGCACCGAAGCCGACCCTCAGGGTTCCGGTCTCTCCCTGAGCCGCCCGCCGGACCGTGGAGATCACCTCCGCGCGCCTCGCCAGCAGCTCCCGGGCGTCTTCCAGGAAGCGGCTCCCCGCGGAGGTCAGGGCCACGTGGCGACTCGTCCGAGTGAGGAGCTCCACCCCCAGCCCGGCCTCGAGCTTGCGGATCTGCTGGCTGAACGGTGGCTGGGCCATTCCTACCCGGGCAGCGGCCCGGCCAAAGTGCAGCTCCTCCGCGACGGCGACGAAGAGTTGAAGCTGGCGGAATTCCATATCCAGACGATATCCGTCTGAATCCGGGGTGAAAGATATATTGGTCGTGCATGATCCCGCTTCCTACTCTGCGGTCATGCGACGCCTCCTCTTCCGCCTCGGCATTCTGCTCACCGCCCTCGCCGGTACACCCACGCTGGCGCTCGAGCCCGGTGCTTCAGCCTCCGCCACACCGGACAAGCAGCTGCAGGCGCGGCTGGATCTCTCCTATCGGTACAAGCGGCTCCCGGAGCTCATTCGTGACAGCCTGATCCCGCAGCAATGGCTCCGTGAGGGAGACCGGCTGATCTTCTGGTCGGCGGTGGGGCCGGACGCAGGCACCTGGGTGCTGGTCCATGCTCGAACGGGATCCATGAAGCCGCTGCTGTCCAGCGCCGAGCTGCGGACCCAGCTCTCGCGGCTGATGGGGAAGCCGATTCAACTGCCGGATCAGCTGGACTTCGCCATCGCTCCGGACCAGCGAGGGATTGTCTTCCGGATCGAGGAACAGTTCTTCGGACTGGGCCTGTCGGATGGCCTCGTCACGGCGCTGCCTCCGGCCAGCCTGAACGCCCTGTCACTGTCCCGGGACAACCTCCTGGCTCCCGACGGTCAAGCCATCGCGGTGCAGCGCGACGGCGGCTTCGCGGTGCTGGGTGGCGACGGACGCACGCGGCTCGAACGCAGCGGAGAGGAGAACCACGGCTGGCAGATTCCCAAGAAAGCCTGGTCTCCCGACAGCCGCTTCTTGGTGGTCTGGCGCGAGGATCTGCGCGGCGTCCACAAGATCCCGATCGTGGACTACTCGAGTGCGCTCGAGCAGGTGACCCGGATTCCCTACGTCAAGGCGGGCACGCCCCTGGGGCAGCAGGCGTTCTACGTGGTTGAACCGGCCACCGGCCGCGTGACACGCATCCCTCCCACGGAAGGAGAGACCTATGACTGGTTCGCTGGCTGGCGCCCTGGCAGCAGCGAGGCGCTGATCCTTCACCTGTCCCGCGACGGCAAGCGACTGGACCTCTCCGCGGTAGAGCCTGCCTCGGGGAAGCGCCGGCGAGTGCTCCGCGAGGAGCGGCCGGAGAGCTTCGTGGCCGGGTTGGATTTCGCCGAGGAGGGCTCGGCACGCCAGGTCACACCGCTGCCGGACGGCACCGGCTTCCTCTGGCTGTCCGAGCGCGACGGATGGCGGCACGTCTATCTGTACGACTTCGCGGGCAAGCTCGTGCGCCAGGTCACCCAGGGTGCCTTTCCCATTCACCAGGTGGCCGGCGTCGCGCCGAAGGGCGACGCGCTCTTCCTGCTGGCCTCCGCCGACAGCGCCGCACCGTACGAGCACCTGCTCTACCGGGGAAGCCTCAAGGGGGACGCGCTGAAGCGGATGTCGTCAGGCTCCGGCATGCACAGGATCGCCTTCTCGCCTTCGGGCAGCTACTACGTGGACGCATGGTCCTCGCGGACGCAGCCGCGGCTGCGGGACATGGTCTCCACGGACGGCAAGACACGCCTTCGTCTCACGACGGCCGATGCGAGCGCCCTCGAGGAGTGGGGCTACACGCCTCCGGAGGCACTCACCGTGCTGGCCGCCGATGGCACCACACCCCTGCACGGCGTGCTCTACAAGCCACGCGATTTCGACCCGGCCAGGCGCTACCCGGTCATCGCCTGTATCTATGCGGGACAATTCATCACGGTCGTGCCCTGGAACTTCATCGGCACCTCCGCGTCGCTCCAAGCCAATGGCTTCGCGCAGATGGGCTTCATCGTCATGGTGCTCGATCCCCGGGGCACTCCGGGCCGGAGCAAAGCCTTTCAGGACGCGACCTATGGCCGGGTCGGCCAGAGCGAGATTCCCGACTACGTCGCGGGCCTCAAGCAGGCCGCCGCGACCCGTCCCTGGATGGACATGGAGCGTGTCGGCATCTTCGGCCACTCGTGGGGCGGCTACTTCGCCCTCCGCGGCATGCTGATGGCTCCGGAGGTCTTCAAGGCGGGCTACGCGGGGGCCCCGGGCGCGTTGGAGGAAGAGGCGCTCATCAACGAGCCCTACCTCGGCCTCCCCAGCATGAATCCCGCCGGCTACCAGGCCGGGTCCAACCTGGCATTGGCCGGGAACCTCCAGGGATCGCTCAAGATGATGCATGGCTCCAGCGACGTGAACGCGTCCCTCTCCACGACGATGCGCATGGCCGACGCGCTGATCCGCGCAGGCAAGCACTTCGAGCTGCTCATCATGCCGGGACAGCCCCACAATCCCCAGCCGCCCGCGGATCGCTACTATTTCGACGACATCCAGCTGTTCTTCGTCCGAACCCTCGGCGGTCCACGCTGAGGCATTCCATGGGACCACCCACCAGCGCTTCACGCCCTAGGGAGGTGTAGGACTTTGGAGCCATCGGATCCCCTGGAGCACAATCGCGAGACTCCCCCTCGCGCGTCCACGGGACATGGCACTCTTCCCCCCTGCTCCAGCAGCTCCGACTCCTGCCTTTCCCCAGCCGCCCGAGCCGCCGTCCACGCTCCCCACGCCACACGCGAAGCTCCTGGGGCGCCTGGACTTCCTGCTCTCGGAGAACCTGCGAAGGGCCTCCCCGTGGGAGCTCGTCCGTTATCGCATCCTGGTGGGCGCCGCCTGCTTCCTGCTCCTGCTCAATGTGCTCTATGCGGCGTGGGCACTGCTGCTGAACCTCCCTCCCTACCAGCCCCTCACCGCGGCCCTGCTCTATGGGGGAACGCTGCTGTTGGCGCGCAAGTCCTCCACCCCTGCCCTCCCCGCCGCGCTCTTGCTGGGGTGCATCGGACTGGTGGTCGTGGGGGCCACCTTCTCGGGGGATGTTCCCTCGGCCAGCACCCATGCGGTGTCCATGCTGCTCCCCGCGCTCGCCGTGTACCTGGGCGGTGCGCGGGTGGGGCTGCTCTTCACGCTGATCTATCTCCTGGTCATCGCGCTGCTCTACCCGCTCTACGTCACGCTGGCCGGCCTCTCCATCCCGTCCCCACCCCTCTGGCTGGCGCACTTCTTCGCGGCGTTCTCCTTCATGGGGGCCTGGGGACTGGGCGCACTGCACAACGCCGCGAAGGATGCGGCCCAGCGCTCGCTGGAGCAGACGCTGAAGGAGCTGCGGGAGGGAGAACGCAAGCTGCTGAGCCTCATCGAGAGCACCGAGGATCTGGTGGCCTCGGTCGACCTCGAGGGGCGCGTGCTGACCATCAACTCCGCGCTCAAGCACCTCTACCGCAAGCGCTTTGGCGTGGAGCTCGAGCCGGGCATGGCGTTCTTCGGCCCGATGGGTCCCGAGCAGTTCGAGCGCTGGGCGCCACACCTGGCTCAGGCACTGCAGGGAAAACGCGCGCGCTTCGAGGAGCTGCTCCCGGGCGCCTCCCAGTCCCTGGTGGACATCAGCGTCAACCCCATCTTCAGCGAGGCGGGGCAGGTGGTGGGACTGACGCTCATGGGCCGCGATCTCACCGCTCGCCGGCAGGCCGAGGTCCGGCTGGAGGAGATGCACCGCACCCTGGTGGATGTCTCCCGCCAGGCGGGCATGGCCGAGGTCGCCACCAGCGTGCTCCACAACGTGGGCAACACCCTCAACAGCGTCAACATCTCCACGTCCCTCGTCACGGATGGGCTCCGGCAGTCCCGCGTCTCGGGTGTGAGCAAGGCCGCGCGCCTCCTGCGCGAGTACACCTCGGTGCCCACTTCCGCCCTGGGGCAGGATCCACAAGCCCAGAAGCTGGCCACCTATCTCACCGCGCTGGCCGATGAGCTCCAGAACGAGCGCGAGGCGATGCTCCAGGAGATGCTCGCCCTCACCGGGAGCGTGGACCACATCAAGTCCATCATCAGCATGCAGCAGAAGCACGCGCGCACCGCGGGCGCCGTGGAGCAGGTGGCGGTGCCTCAGCTCATCCACGAGGCGCTGCGTCTGCATGCCGTCTCCTTCGAGCAGCGGGGCATCCGCATCGAGCAGGACTATGCCCAGGTTCCTCCGCTGGTCGTGGACCGGCACAAGCTCTTGCAGATCCTCATCAACCTGCTGAGCAACGCGCGCCACGCGCTGGAGGCGAGCCCCCAGCCGGACAAGTGCCTCACCCTCCGTCTGCGGGGAAAAGCCGAAGGAGGGTGGCTGCTCATCGAGGTGGCCGACAACGGTGTAGGCATCGCCCCGGAACACCTGCCCCGCCTCTTCAGCCAGGGCTTCACGACCAAGAGGATGGGGCACGGGTTCGGCCTGCACATCAGCGCCCTGGCCACCGCGGAGCTGAACGGCCGGCTCACCTGTTCCAGCGCCGGCCTCGGGCAGGGCGCGACCTTCACCCTCGAGCTGCCGCTCATGGCGGAGGACAGCTCGAAGATGCCCTCCGCCTGGCTCCCCTCCTTCCCATCAAGCTCGACCTAACCCCTTCAGGGCCCTTTTCTCGCACCGCCCTGGGCGCTATGCCTCGGAGTGATGAAGGACGAAGAGACCACTCAGACGCCCCCCGCCGCCCTCCCGCCCGCCACCTTGTCATTGGATGAGGTGCGTCGATGTACGCAGCTCCTCGCCGCAGTGGCCGAGAACCGCTTCCTGCTGGCCAGTCTCCCCGAGGACGATCGCAACGCGCTGCTGGCCTACGCCAGCCGCGTGGTGCATCCGGATCGCGACACCAAGTCGCGCCTGGCCAAGGCGCTCCGGCGCGAACGGAAGCAGGCCAAGCGCACGCACGACCGCGACATCCGCGCGACCACCGAGATCCGCTCGCTGCGCCGCGCTCCCGTCTTCACCGTCCCGCAGCTTCCGCCGCCCCCTCCCTCGGAGGGGCCCGAGCGCATCCTCGAGGTCCCTCGCAACTGCTACGTCTGCAAGGCCGAGTACCGCAAGCTGCACTTCTTCTATGACTCGATGTGTACCCCGTGCGCGGACTTCAACTACGCCAAGCGCACGCAGCGCACGCAGCTGTCCGGCAAGGTCGCGCTGATCACCGGCGCTCGCGTGAAGATCGGGTATCAGGCCTCCCTGATGTTGCTTCGCTCGGGCGCGCAGGTGATCGCCACCACCCGCTTTCCCAAGGACGCCGCCCAGCGCTACACGCGAGAGCCCGACTTCGCCGAGTGGTCCCACCGCCTGCACATCCACGGCCTCGATCTGCGACACGCGCCCAGCGTCGAGCTCTTCGCGCGGCACCTCGAGCAGACGCACCACCGACTGGACATCCTCATCAACAACGCGGCCCAGACGGTGCGCCGCCCACCCGGCTTCTACGCTCACCTGCTGGACGGCGAGCTGCGCCCCTTCCACGAGCTGCCGGCCGAGGTCCGCCCGCTCCTCGCCGGACACGAGGCGTGCATCGCGGCGGTGCAGCCCGCCCTCGGTGAAGGCGGCGGGGATGCCTCGCGGCTGGTGCCCACCTGGCGCAGCAGCGATCCCGCGCTCGGCATCCACTCGTCCGCCGCGCTGTCGCTGCTCCCGTATGCCCTCGAGCAGGAGGGCGACACCCAGGCCCTCTTCCCCCAGGGGCGGCTGGACGCGGACCTGCAGCAGGTGGACCTGCGGCAGATGAACTCCTGGCGGATGAAGCTCGCGGAGGTCTCCACGGCCGAGATGCTGGAGGTCCACCTGGTGAACGCGGTGGCCCCCTTCATCCTCTGCGGCAAGCTCAAGCCGCTGATGATGCGCGACCGCTCCAAGCCCGGCCACATCGTGAACGTCTCCGCGATGGAGGGCAGCTTCTCGCGCGGGACGAAGACGGACAAGCACCCGCACACGAACATGGCCAAGGCCGCGCTGAACATGATGACGCTGACCTCCGCGCCGGACTATGCCCGGGACGGCATCTTCATGAACGCGGTGGACACCGGCTGGGTCACCGACGAGGACCCCGCGATGCACGCCGAGCGCAAGGTGAAGGAGCTCGACTTCCAGCCCCCGCTGGACATCGTCGACGGCGCGGCGCGCGTGGTGGACCCGGTCATCTCCGCGGAGGACACCGGCGATTTCGTGTGGGGCAACTTCTTCAAGGACTACCGCCACACCTCCTGGTGAGCACCTCCGCGGTGCTTCACTGCCTTGGCTGCACCGCGGGGGCGGGCTCGAGTCGCGGCGGCGTGACTCCCTGGCTCCGAGCGAGCCGGGAGAAGACCGTCCCGGCGGCCCGTGGAGTGATGCGCTGGTAGCGGGCGTAGGCCGCCACCAGCGCGGCGCGGAGGGACTCCGAGTCCGTGGGGCCATGCCGGGCGACCGTCGCCGCGAGTGCCTCGAGAAGGTAGGCCTCCGGCGCCATGAAGGTGCGGGTGAGGAGAACCGGCTCCACACCGAGGGACCGCAGGACGGGCCCGAAGTACTGCTCACTCTCACAGGCCAGGATGGCGACGGGCCGCGGCTTGGCTCCCACGGGCGCCCGCGTCTCGGGGGGAGCCCGGTCCATGAGCCGGTCATGCCCCGCCCAGACCACGAGGTCAGCGGAGCTGCCACCAGCGGCCGCTCGCAGGAAGTCCTCGAGGGCATCATCGATCCGATCCCCCGCGTAGGCCCGAAGCGAGAGCCGGACCGTGCGCTCACCACGGCCAGCGGTCCGCTCGAGCACCAGCTCACGCAGGACCACGGCGTCTGGCGGGCCATCGCGCCGGCTCCGCACCTGAAACCCGGGAGCGCGCTTCAGGAAACGCTCCGCCCCATAGGCTGCGCCCCAGTACAGGTTGGCCTCCAGGGAGCGGGGGTCCCCAGCGCCGCCGCGGCCACAGGCCAGCTGTGCCCCATCGCACAGCGGCACGAACACCTCGACTTCAATGACTTGAGCGGGCGAGACCGCGAGCAGGGCCATCAATCCGAGCGTGAGTGACATGGGCTTCCTCTAGGAACATGCCACTGTAACGGCCGTGCGTGTCAAATGGGTCTGTGCGGCTGGAGACGGTCTCCGCCGGCCTGCAGCCGCGCACGTGACGGACAAGGGTGACGACTAGGATGGTGCAATGAAGCGGATGACGACGATGGTGCTCGCGCTGGCGCTGACCGCGGCGGGCTCGGCCTTTTCGCAGCCCCAGCCCGCCGAGCCCGCCACCGCGGAAGGCAGCGGCTTCCGCGAGGACGCGCGCTCGATCGAGAAGCGGGTCAACGCCCATTACGCCTATCTGGACCGTCTTCCCGACGGGCGGATGCCTCTCTCCGCCAAGCTGCGTGCCGAAGCGGAGCAGGTCCGAGACAAGCGCTCGCTGCTTCGCTTCGCGGAGCGAGCGCTGCTGACCCTCGCCGATCATCACGCCATCACCGGCAGCTCCTTCGCCGACAGCTGGGCGGTCGTCCCAAGCTATTCCGATCTCTGGATCGAGAAGCGCGGACCCGATTTCAGAGTGGAGGCCGTGCGGCAGGACTCACCCGCCGAGCGCGCGGGGATCAAACCGGGAGACCGGTTGACGGCCATCGAGGGTGTTCCGACAGCACGAGCGGTCGAGGCCTTCTGGGCGAACCTCGGCTTGACCTCCACCGAGGAGCGAGCGGGCTTTGCCGCGCGCGTCCTGGCCGCCGGGAAACGGGATCGGCCACGGGTCCTCTCGGTT
Source organism: Hyalangium ruber (assembly GCF_034259325.1). Classification (NCBI taxonomy): domain Bacteria; kingdom Pseudomonadati; phylum Myxococcota; class Myxococcia; order Myxococcales; family Archangiaceae; genus Hyalangium; species Hyalangium rubrum. The sequence continues at coordinate 19,508 of NZ_JAXIVS010000005.1, forward strand.
CAGCGCGACGCGAGCCCACCTCGGCAGCTGACCTTGCCGAACCTCTATACGGTTACCCGCGAGCGCCCTCTCCTCTCCGCCACGCCCGCGGGGGCCGATCTGCTGATCACGATCCATGACTCCCTTGGCAATGAGGGGACCATCGCGGCCTTCGATGCGGCGATGGCGCAAGCGCGGCCGGATCAGCGGGTGATCATCGATCTCAGCGAAACGCCGAGCGGCGGCAACACGGTGGTCGCACGGGCGCTCATGGGCTGGTTCGTATCGAAGCCAACGGCCTATCAGATGCACAACCTCCCTGCCGAGGAGCGGCAGACCGGAATCCCCCGCCAATGGATCGAGCAGGTGCTGCCGAGGACAGGGAAGCACCATGCGGGGCCCCTGCTCATTCGCGTGGGTCGCTGGACCGGCAGCATGGGCGAGGGTCTGGCCCTCGGCTTCAATGCCATCGGAGCGGACGTCGTGGGAGATCCGATGGCAGGGCTGCTGGGCGCCATCTACGATCACGGCCTCAGCCACTCCGGTCTGATCCTGAAACTTCCGACGGAGCGGCTCATGGCGGTGGACGGGACGCCCCGCGAACGCTTCATCCCGAAGGCGGCACGAGCGGCAGGAGACGGGACACCCCCTCGGAGGTGAGCCGGCCGCACCGCTTGGAGTACGGCCCCATCCCGTTTCGTCCCGTCTGCTAGCGCGGCGGCAGCCACGACTCCTGGGTCCGGTACAGGCCGAAGGTGGTGGCCAGCCACAGCCGTCCATCGGGGCCGAACTTGGCGGACTGGAGCTCGGGGAGCCCCGCGGGGAGGGTGACCTTCTGGAGGGTGTTCGAGAAACCGCCCAGGTAGAGCTCGCTGTTCGGGTAGAGCACCGCCAGCGTCTGCCCGTACTCCCCCACGGCGGACATGGAGATCGCGGCGCCCAGGGGCCGGGGCGCGCCGTCGGCGTCTATCCACTCGTCGGCGAGGCCGAAGCTGAAGCGCACCCGCATGCCGGACTGCCAGGCGTTGGTGCCGAACCAGCGCCGGTAGCTGGCGAACGCGGAGGGGCCCCGGTAGGTGGGCTTGGTCCAGGCGAAGCCGTGGTAGCCGAGGGTGAAGCGGGCCTGGGGGTTGGACTCCAGGCGCATGGGGTTGATCTCGGTCCAGCCCATGGAGCCGTTCCCCGGGGTGGCCTGCATCATCACGCCGGAGGTGTCCTGCTCGTTGGCGGTGGACACCACGAGCACGGGCCGAGGATCGTTCGGCACCCACTGAGCCTGGTGGATGGTCTCGGTGGGGCGGTTCAGCGTGCTCTCGATCTGGATCTGCCGGCCCTCCTTGTCGAGGATCCAGAACCGAGCCGCCGTGCCACCCACGAAGAGCCGCTCGCCGTCGGGGCTGAAGGCCACACAGCGCATCCCCCCGTCGAAGGTAAGCCCGCGATACCACTGCACGCCGTCGTCGCTCACGTAGACGGTAGACTTCGGGCCGTCGCTCTGGAGCACCGCCACCCGCCCATTGCCCGCCACGGTCACATCCACCGATGGGCGGTTGGAGAGTCCTGGGACGCGGTCGTAGCTCCAGGCCGTGGCGGTGGCGCCCAGCCGGACGACCCCCTGGGCGGTGGTGGCCACCAGCTCGTCGGGGAAGGCCACCACCGTGAGGGTGAACGCGCCCGTGTACGGCACGCGTGGGGCCCAGGTGGTGCCCTCGTCCGTGCTCTCGTCCACCTGCCCATTCCGACCCACCCGCACCAGGGCGCCGCCGGGCTGCTGGGCGTAGAGGTAGCCCTGGGTGATCGGGCCGCGGGTGAAGGTCAGGCCCTCATCGGTGGAGCGGAGCAGCTCGCTGGTGGTGCCGTCGTTGCGCTCCAGCAGCAGGGTGCCGGCGGCGCTCTCGAAGGGCTCGCGGGCGCCAGCGTGCTCCCCCATCGGCTCCCAACTGCTCCCATCACGGGTGCGGTAGACGAAGCGATCGTCTCCTACCAGGTAGAGCCGCTGCCCGCTGCCAGTCACCGACACGTACTCGAAGGTGCGGGGCAGGATGACTTCGGTGAACGACGCCCCCTGGTCGGCTGAGTGGAACAGGCGGGGCGGCTCGGTGGCCCACAGCAGCCACGCCGCGTCCGCCGCCAGCACCGCGCTGACGCTCGCGGTGGCCCGCTGGACCCCCGCCGGCAGCGCGATGGACGTGAAGGTGCGCCCGCCATCGCTCGAGCGGGCGATGTCCGTAGCGGAAGAGCTCCAGAGGGCCCCGTCGGAGGCCACGAAGAGCTGGAAGGGCGGCGCGGCGCCGCGCAGCTCCCAGGTGACTCCGCGATCACTGCTGGCGGCAATCCTCCCCTCGATGACCGAGTACAGCGTGCCGTCCGGGGCCTGCGCGAGGTTCGTGGGAACCTGCGGCTGCGCTGCGGTGATGAGCTCCGGCGTGAAGGTGGTGGGCACCGTCCAGCCGGGCGGGCCCGCATCGGGCTCCTGTCCCGCATCGGCTGGACCGGAAGTCGAGGAACCCAGCAGATCGCATCCGGCAAGCGGGACGAGCAGGAGGACAAACAGCAGGGGGCGCATAGGCAGGGCTCCAAGGAGGGAGCCGCGAGCATTGGCCTCCAGTGGCTCAGGGGTCAACTCACAGGCTGACGCCGTATCGATCCAACTGCTAGAGCGCTCGTGCATGCGAATCGCTGTCTCTGGCACTCACCGCTCGGGAAAGTCCACCCTCATCGAAGAGCTGTCCGACCTCCTCCCCTCCTATGTGACGGTGGATGAGCCGTACCACCAGCTGGAGGAAGAGGGGTACGCGTTCGCGACGCCCCCGTCGGTCGAGGATTTCGAAGCGCAGCTCGCACGGTCCATCGCCAACCTGGAGGATGACGCTCGCGACGTGTTGTTCGACCGGTGTCCGGTGGACTTCATCGGATACCTGTTGGCCCACGAGGACTGTGACGCGTTCGACGTTGACGCGTGGCTCCCGCGCGTACGCAGAGCCCTCCAGAAGCTCGATCTGATCGTGCTGGTCGGGATCGAGCGGCCGGACCGGATCGCGCTCTCCGCCTCGGAGGACGAGGAGCTGCGCCTGGCGGTTGACGAGAAGCTGAAGGAGCTCCTCCTCGATAATCCTTACGCCTTGGACGTGGAGGTGCTCGAGGTCGAAGGTGCGCTGAGAGCGCGTGCGAAGCAGGTTCTCGAGCACCTTCCTGACGCATCCCGGTAATCGCTCGCCATCCTTCCAGAATACGACCAAGAAAGTCTGCTGACGGCTGCCTACGTACAACATAGGATCCTTCTGAGTGGAGGGAGGTGCCACCCCTCCACCGGGAGGTCCCTTCATGAGCTTCAAGTCCGTCCCGGAGGCCCCTTCCCTCCACCTCCTCCCGGGAACTCAGGTGGGCGACTGGCGCGTGGTGGAGCGACAGGGCCAAGGCACTTACGGAGTCGTCTACCGCGCCGTCCGGGTGGGCCAGGAGGACTCAGGCCCCGTGGCCCTCAAGCTGGCCGTGTACCCGTGGGATCCTCGCTTCGCGCGGGAGGTGGGCCTGCTCTCTCGCATCCGCCACCCGAGCGTCCCGCTCCTGCGGGGCCACGGGCACTGGCGCCACGCTTCCGGAGCGGAGCACCCTTTCTTCGTCATGGAGTGGGTGGAGGGCACTCCGCTCTACGCCTGGGCCGAGCACCATGCCGCCTCCTGCAGGCTGGTGCTCCGACTGCTGGCCCAGGTGGCTCGCGCGCTCGCCGCCACCCACGCCGCCAACGCCGTCCACCGCGATGTCAAAGGCGCCAACGTCCTGGTACGCGCGGATGGCAGCGCCGTGCTCATCGACTTCGGCGCGGGTCACTTCCAGGGAGCCCCCCGCCTCACGTGGCAATCCCTGCCTCCGGGCACGGTCGCCTACCGCTCTCCCGAGGCCAATCTGTTCCTGCTGGCCTCCATCCGGGCCCGCGATGCCTACTACCCGGCCACTCCGGCCGATGACTTGTTCTCCCTGGGCGTGACGGCCTTCCGCCTCGTCATCGGGGAGTACCTCCCGGACATTGAGCCCTATCAGGATGCGGCGGAGTGCTGGCACCTGCTGTGCCCGGATCCGCGGCCCTTCCTGGAGCGCAATCCCCGAGTACACCCACGGCTGCGGGAGTGGATCCTCCGCCTCCTCTCGGAGTCTCCCGAGGCCCGTGGCACGGCAGCGGAGCTCGCCCAGGCGCTGGAAGCCGCCGCGGAGCACGCGGGCCCCGAGGCCGATCTCCCTCTGCGCACCGCGCAAGCACCGCAGCCTTTGCCCTTACCCCGTGAGCAGGCCCTTGCTCCTGTACCCACCCGGGCGACACCGCCGCCAGAGGAGGCACCCTCGGGCGTGGTGCCACTCCCGAAGGAGGCCGGCTTCCGGACCCGTGTCCTGGCGTGGAGACCCTGGCTGGCCCTGGGGATGCTCGGGATCCTCGTGGGGGCCTTGCAGGCAGTGCATGCACGGCTCGAGCGGCTGGCTGCGCGCGGGCAGCAGTCCTCTGCTTCCGAGGTGCCCGATGCGGGCACTGCCGCCGTGGGGGACTCCGCGCCAACCGCTCCCCTGGCCTCCATCCATGTCCCTTCCAAGACGGAGGCCATGGCCCGGGACATGCCTCCCAAGCCTCTTCCTGGGCAGACCCGACCCGACGAGAAGGGCCGCTGTCCCGGTCGCAAGCAGGTGGCCATCAACGGTGGTTGCTGGGTGGAGACCCTCCCGATGGCCGCCGAGGAGTGCATGGAGAACGGCTACGTGTACAGCCAAGGTCAGTGCTACTCCCCTGCCCTCACTCCGCCCAGCAAGCCTCCGCCCACGTCGAGTCCGCCGGACTCCCGCTGAGCCCCGGTCTCATCCGCTTGGCTGCCTCTGGCGGATTCAGGGGAAAAGAAAACCCCGGCTCGCCTGATGGCTGCCGGGGCCTTGCTACAGTTCCCGCTGCCCTGTGGAGGCGGCGGGAATTGAACCCACGCCGGGCGGTGCGAAACCTCTATTCGTAGCGGAGAATTGATGCCCTCTGTGGTTTCAAGGGCTTACGGATGATTAATAATCAGAATTCTTGAAAGAATTGATGCCGCTCTGTGCCGTGAAGTTTCTTCAGGCTACCTCACTGAGAGAATGCGCTCTCGCTCCAGGACTTGGCGGACCTCTTCGCTTGCGGCCTTGATGTTCCCCTTCGGAAAGGGGATGTAGGTAAGCCCGGCGATGTTCGAGAAACTGGAACAACCATCCTCCAGCATGATGATCGCACGCCTGAATCCGAGGCGCCCTTGGAAGAGCCCTGCTTCGTGGACGACGTTCTCACGGGCTCGCCGCGTTTGATCAGCCTGTTCATCCTCCGGCGTCATGATGAGGAATGCGAAGACGGCTGAGTCGAGCATCTCTTCCAGCCGCTCCTTTGTCGTCAAGCCAGCGGCAGGCGCCATATTGAACTCGTCCGCCTTGAGCCCAAGCCGCTCTTGGATTTGGTAGTTCTGACTTCCAGCATTCGTTAAGCGCGCGCCAGAGCGGAAGGATGATCATGCGGCCACGCTGGACAGTTGTCGGGGCGTTGCTCCTGTTCGTAAGCGGGTGCGGAACGACCGGGGCCATCCCATCACCGGGGGCACAGGCAGCGCGCTCCAAACTGGAAGGGCCACGGATCAGCGTCGTTGCTGGGAGTTTCAAGCCCACTTTTTACTATGGCCCGTGGCAGTGCAGTCAGCGGTGGATGACCTACTGCCACAGGCAGTGTGCAGCCGAGGGCTACGCCCTCAAAGGCTGCATGTGGATTGCTGATCTCAAGCTGGATTGGGAGGGGACGCTCCACAACGCGGGCGGACGCTACGCGATCACTCACTGTTGCTGTGCCTATCCCGTACTCTCGAAGGAGGCGACGAAAGCAGCCCGCACTCGGTGGGAGAAGTTCCGCGACTCCTTTCGGAAGGACTGGGGCGAGAAATTTGGAGACTGGCCAGCGGGAGAAGACGCGTCTTGGCCCGGCCATCATCTCCGCGATCTCAAGCATGGCGGCGATCCAGTTGATCCCGACAACATCCTGCCGACGCCCCCCACCATTCACGACCTACTGAACAAGGAGTATCCGAGGTGCTACGACGGGCTGCCGCCCTGGAATACGGTCGGACCTGATCTTCCCTACGTGGATTAGTGACGATGCCGACGCCCATTGACAGCTTGCTTGAAGAGATTTCACGCGATCACTTCCCGCATCCACCCGCCACGCCTGCGGAGATCGAGGCATTCGAGCAGCGCGTAGGCTGGAAGCTGGATCCAGACCTGCGGGCCTTCTATCTGCACTGCGATGGAGCAGAGTTGCTCAAGCCCCGTCCGGTTTCGCCTTATCGGATCCTTCCCTTATCCAAGATCGTACGAGCGCGCGTTGCCATCTACGGAGAGGATGAGGACAAGCTGGGCCCGGCTTCTGTGTACGCCGTGTGCGACGTTCAAGACGGCAACTACATCGTGATCGACGTGAGCCAGCCGGTGAACGGTCGCTATCCCCTCTTCGACGCGTGGCACGAGGCATGGCCGGATCCGTACTACTGCGAGAAGGTCGAAGACGCGTTCTCAGAGTTCTTGGAAGCGGCTTTGCGTTCCCGCCGTCCCGCCTACTGGCTGGAACGGTAAAGAGAAGACCCTCAAGGTGCACCGCGCCCGCATCATCCAGAAGCTGGGAGTGGACTCGATGGCGGAGCGGGTGCGGTTCGTGGACCGGCTGGCCCAGAGCTGAGCCCGCGCTGTGTAAGCACAAAGTCCTATATCCACTTCCTGACACTTCCAGTAAAGAGCGGGGCGCTCGCTGGCTGTCTCCAGCGGAGCCCAGTGATGCGTCACGGGGTGCTTGTCGACCGCTCGAACCCGGGCGGCACCGCCATCTCCGTGCATGACACCTGATGCGGAGAACTCATGAGTGACACCCAGCGCCTGCCAGAATCCCTGGTGGGATACACGCGCCTGTCCACTGTTGCCACCCTGCTGCTCACCTCGGCCGCGCTCGCGCAGCCTGCGGGCCTGCCAGCGTTCGAGCTGGAGCGGCTGCAACTCAATCCCGGCGCCCGTGACAGTCTCGTGTTGTCGACGGGCGACCTGCTGCAGCGGGGCCAGTACCGCCTCGGCCTCACCGCGCATTATGAGCGCGAGCCGCTCGTGCTCCTCGAGCACGGCGAGCAGAGCGCCACCATCATCTCCGACCGCGTAACGGCGCACCTGAGCGGCGCCTACGCCGTCACCGACTGGCTCGAGCTGGGCGCGCAGGTGCCCGTGGTGGCCCAATGGGGCCCGGACATCTCGGCGCTGGGCCTGTCCGCGCCCCGTACCCTGGCACTCGGCACCCCCTGGCTGCAGGGACGCGCCGGCCTCCTCTCCGAACGGGGGGGTGGACCGCTCGACCTGGGCGTGCACCTCGGCGCGGCGCTGCCCCTGGGCAGCTCGGCGGCCCTCACCCGGGATCAGGGCTTCGTCTTCTCCCCTCGCCTGGGCCTCGGCAAGCAGCTCGGAGACACCTGGCGCGTGGGCGCTGATGTGGGCGCGCTCGTCCGCACCAAGACGTACGCGCTCTCCGGCAACACGCGGAGCCCCCAGGACGAGCTGGGCGTGGAGGTGCATGGCGGCCTCAACCTCTCCGCCGCCCTGTTCGGCCTCAAGGAGGAGCTGGTGGTGCGCGGCGCGCTGCCCGTGGCGCGCTCGCCCTCCTCCCTGGAAGTGCTGCTCGGCCTGCGTGCCCCCCTGGGCGCTGGAGCCGAGGTGTACGCCATGGGCGGCCCCGGCTTCGGAGAGACTCCCGGCACTCCGCGGTTCCGCGTGCTCGCGGGCGTCTCGTTCACCCCCGAGGCCGCTCCCGTGAGCCGGTGCGTGGAGGGCCAGCCCTACGCCCTGGCCCAGTGCCCGGAGCTCGACGCGGATGGCGACGGCGTGAAGAACGTGGCCGACCGCTGCCCGTCCGACAAGGGACTCGCCCAGCTCAACGGCTGCGCCGACACCGATGACGACAAGGACGGCATCCTCAGCCTGGCTGACCGCTGCCCCGCGCAGGCGGAGAACACCAACGGCTATCAGGACGACGACGGCTGCCCAGATGATCCGGATACGGATGGGGATGGCCTCGCCGACTCGAAGGACGCGTGCCCGCGCGACGCGGAGGACCTGGACGGCTTCGAGGACGCCAACGGCTGCCCGGATCCGGACAACGACCAGGACGGCCTCGCCGACGCACGCGACGCCTGCATGAACGAGGCGGGCCCGAAGGAGAACCGCGGCTGCCCCGACAAGGATCGCGATGGGGACGGCCTCGTCGACCGGCTCGACAACTGCCCCGACGAGAAGGGCCCCGAGAAGAACAAGGGCTGCAAGGAGAAGCAGTTGGCGCAGATCGACGAGGGGCAGATCCGCATGCTCGAGTCCGTCTTCTTCGAGCAGAACGAGGACGTCATCAGCAAGCGCAGCTACAAGCTGCTCGACACGGTGGCGGCCATCCTCCAGTCGCACCCGGAGATCCAGAAGCTGCGCATCGAGGGCCACACCGACAACAAGGGCGATGCCGCGTACAACCTGGAGTTGTCGCAGCGCCGTGCCGAGGCGGTGGCGAAGTACCTCGTGGGCAAGAGCGTGGTGCGCGAGCGCCTGGACCCCAAGGGCTTCGGTCCGGCCCAGCCCATCGCCAGCAACGACACCCAGGAAGGCCGCGCGAAGAACCGCCGCGTGGAGTTCAAGATCGTTGGAGACGTCGAGGGCGTGAAGACGCAGCAGGGCGCGCCCACCTCCGATACCCTCGAGAAGTGAGGCGACATTTCATGGATACGTATGACATTGAAGCTCTCTGCCAGGAGTCGGCGGCCGTGAAGCGCTCGCGCGCGGGTATCTCCGCGGCGGCGCTCGCGCTCGCCCTCCTCTCCACCCTCACCGGCTGCGGGACGGATGTCTCGCAGCCTCCTCCCCCCGGGCCCACGCTGGCGAGCCAGTCGCGGCCCCTCGCCGGAGACGGAAAGCTCCAGCCCGGCGAGCAATGTGACGATGGCAACACCACGAACGGCGACGGCTGTTCCAGCACCGGCGTCATCGAGTCCGGCTACCTGTGTCACGTCCCCGGCCGGGCCTGCTCCCTGGCGAGCCTGTGCGGCAACAACACGACGGACTCGGGCGAGGCCTGCGACGACGGCAACGTGACGGACAACGGCAACGGCTGCTCGGCCACGTGCGACCTGTCGCTGTGCGGCAACGGCGTATTCAACAACCGCCAGTACCCGTCCTTCGCACAGGAGATCTGCGACGACGGCAACCGCTTCGAGGGTGACGGGTGCAGCCGGCTGTGCGAGGTGGAGCCCGGCTTCGCCTGCGCGGGCAACCCGAGCCGCTGCGTGCCCGCGGGCGTGGCGCTGTTCAACACCGGCGTCGACGCGAACAACCGCCGTCTGGAGACGGGGAAGGATCCCCACTGGTTCTACGTGGGCACCACCACGGGCGCGGACCCCGGCCCGCGCAACGCCTCGGACTGGCCGCAGGAGGTCCAGACGGCGCGCTTCATGGCGCCGCAGGACTCGTTCACCTGCGTGTACCAGGACTTCATGGTGCCTTCGACGACCCACGTCCCGCAGTTCCGTCTGCAGCTGGCCACCTTCAACGACAACGACTTCTCCAGCGCCAAGGTGAACGGCGTGAACATCACGCCCGTCATCGTCAACAACCCACCCGGCCAGCCCTGGCAGAAGAACATCTTCCGAGAGTTCGGCACTTCGGCGGCCTGGCGCGCCGGCCTCAACCGCATCGAGCTGTGCAATGAAAACGATCCCGGCGAGGAGCCCAACGCCTACCGCTATCTCTTCGTGGACGCGTACGACGACAAGTGCGGCGACGGGGTGATTTCGCTGCGCGAGGAGTGCGACGACGGCAACACCACCCCGGGCGACGGCTGCAACGCGAGCTGCGGCATGGAGCCCGGCTACGCCTGCACCGGCCAGCCCAGCCAGTGCGCCGCCACCTGCGGCAACGGCGTGCAGAACGCGGGCGAGCAGTGCGACGACGGCAACACCACCTCGGGTGACGGCTGCAACAGGAGCTGCCGGGTGGAGGCCGGCCACGCGTGCCCCATCGCCGGACAGCCCTGCGTGACGACCTGCGGCAACGGCGCCATCGACCCCGGCGAGCAGTGCGATGACGGCAACGGGTACAACTCCGACGGCTGCTCCGCGGCGTGCCGCATCGAGCGCGGCTACGAGTGCGCGGACGCTCCGTCCGCCTGCGCCCCCCTGTGCGGCAACGGCCGGATGGACAGCGGGGAGCTGTGCGACGATGGCAACACCACCCTGGGGGATGGGTGCTCCAATGCCTGCACCCTGGAGCTGGGCTACGCGTGCCCCACCGTCGGCCAGCCCTGCGTGCAGACCTGCGGCAACGGCACGGTGGACCCCGGTGAGCAGTGCGATGACAACAACCTGGCGCCCCTCGATGGCTGCGGCACCGAGTGCCGCGTCGAGCCGGGTTACGCCTGCAGCACGCCCTCGAGCGGGTCTTCCGTGTGCGCCGCCACCTGCGGCAACGGCACGCTGGATCCGAACGAGCAGTGCGATGACAACAACACGACGGCCGGTGATGGCTGCACGCCGGGCTGCCGCGTCGAGACCGGCTACTCCTGCAGCGGGCAGCCGAGCACCTGCGGCACCGTGTGTGGCGACGGCATCCTGGCGGGCGGCGAGCAGTGCGACACCGGCAACACCACCGCCGGTGACGGCTGCGATGCGTCGTGCCACATCGAGACCGGCTGGAGGTGCCCGGCACCCGGGACGGTGTGCTTCCAGACGTGCGGCAACGGCACGGTGGAGTCCGGCGAGCGGTGCGACGACGGCAACACCACCGCCGGCGATGGCTGCGGCGGCACCTGCCAGGTCGAAAGCGGCTACCTCTGCAGCGGCGCCCCCAGCGCCTGCCTCACCACGTGCGGTGACGGCATCGTGGCGGGCACCGAGGTGTGCGACGACGGCAACCTGTCCGGGGGCGACACGTGCTCCCCGCGCTGCCTGTGGGACGTGGGCCAGGCCTGCACGGCTTCCGGCGTCTGCGACGGCATCTGCAACCCCGCCAACAACACCTGTGCGCTCGCCAACGTCTGCGGCAACGGCCTCGTCGAGGGCTCGGAGAGCTGCGACGACGGCAACACCGCCTCCGCCGACGGCTGCAGCTCCACCTGCGCCCTCGAGCCCGGGTCCAGCTGCTACGGCAACGCGCCGTCCATCTGCCACCTGAACTGCGGCGACGGCAATCTCGGCGAGGGCGAGCAGTGCGACGATTCCAACGTCACGGCCGGTGATGGCTGCGCCACCCACTGCACCATCGAGGCCGGTTACAGCTGCACCGGCAACCCGTCGGTGTGCGCGGTGCGGTGCGGCGATGGCGTCAAGGCCGCGTCCGAGGCCTGCGACGACGGCAATACCGTCTCCGGTGACAGCTGCAACTCCGCCTGCGCCGTGGAGAGCGGCTCCAGCTGCCAGAACACGGGCGTGCAGGCCTTCTTCACCCGCCGCGGCCGCACCGACTGCACGCAGGTGTCGAGCCTCACCGCTCCGTCGCTGGCCTCCAGCACGTCCCAGCCCGTGCTGAGCGTGCCGGGCCGCTACCGCATGCACTACGTCTCGGGAGCCGTCAGCTACTCGGGCGGCGTCAACTGGTACCCCGGCATCCTCGGCGTCAACGTCGACGCGGGCGCCGGTGTGCAGCGCTTCTCGCTCGGCATCGACTCCCCGACCGTCCCGCCCTCCGCCACGCGTGATGAGGCCATGACACTCGGCTTCCCGCTGCTGCGCGACTTTGACGCGGGCACGGGAGAGGTGCGCCTGGCCCTCATCGACACGGACTGCGACCTCGGCGACAACAGCGACACCGCCGTCACCTACCGCGTGGACGCGCTGTCCATTTGCCAGTGGATTCCCGCCATCACGAGCCCTTCCTCGGGTGGCCTCTCGGGTCCGAACATCGGGGGCACCGCCTCGCCGGGCGCCACCGTGCATGTGTACATCGACGGCGGCACCACGCCGGCCTGCACCGCCACCGCCGATGCCTCCGGCCATTGGACGTGCACCCTCTCCGGCGTCGACGCAGGGCCGCACTCGGCCGTGGTCACCTCCACCCTCGTGGGTGCCACGGAGACCGCACCCGCCATCAACTTCACCCTCGACCTGACGCCGCCGGCCGCGCCCGTCATCACGGGTCCGAAGCCGGACTCCGTGCTCGCCATCTCGACGCCCGCGCTGAGCGGTGCGGCGGACCCGAGCAGCGTGGTGACGGTGCGCGAGGGCTCGACGGTGCTGTGCACCGCCACCGCCAATGACAGCGGCGAGTGGAGCTGCACGCCGTCCACGCCGCTCGCCGATGGCCCACACACCGTGACGGCCACGGCCTCCAACGCCGCGGGGACCACCAGCCCGGTGTCCAACTCCGTCACCTTCACCACTGACACCCAGGCGCCCGATACCACCATCCGCCACGGCCCTCCCTCGAGCACCGAGGACAACGCCGCGGCGTTCGGTTACGCGTCGAACGAGAATGGCGTGCGCTACGAGTGCAGCCTGGATAGCAGGGACTACGCTCCTTGTGAGGACGCCTACGACGTCAAGCCCGGGGAGCACACGCTGAGCGTGCGCGCCGTGGACGCCGCGGGCAACGTGGATGCCACGCCCGCCGTGTACACGTGGACGGTGGAAGACACCCGCACCTTCGCCGGTGGTGGATGCAGCGCGGCGCCCGCCTCGTCGTGGTTGGCGCTGCTGGGCCTGCTGGGGCTGCGCCGCAGGAGCCGCCGCTGAGGCTGTGAGCAGTCCCTGAAAGACCCCCGGGGGTCCACGTAAGGCATGCAGCACGGCCCCGCGTTCCTGAAGAGAGGGACGCGGGGCCGTGGAGGCTGGCTACGCGCGCTTTCGCCGCGAGCCGCCGTGCAGCGGCAATTTCGGCTCGGCCAGCGTTGCCATGGCATCCACGAAGAGGCGGACCTTTGCCGGAAGCTTCAGCCGACTTGGGTAGACGACGTGGATGGCCCGCAGCATCGCGGGCCTGGGGCCGAAGAGGACCTTCAGCCGGCCGTCACGGACTGCATCCCGGCAGAGGATGGCCGGGACGCGCGCGATGCCGACCCCGGCGATCGCCGCCTCGCACGCGAGTTCGAGGTCATTCACGGTCAGGACCGGATCGATTCGAGTCTTCACTCCCTCGGCCTCCCACGTCTCGAACGCACTGAAGCCAATGCAGCGTGCGGAGCGGAGCTCCCTGGCGCTCGGCGTGCCGTACTTCGACAGGAAGCGAGGGCTCGCTACGAAATGGACCGGACCCTCGCCGAGCTTTCGCGCCACGAGTGACGAGTCGTCGAGCGGGCCGATGTGAATCGCGACATCCAGCCCCTCTTCGATGAGGTGGACCCGGCGGTCCGCCAGCACCAGCTCCACCCGCGCCTGGGGATGGCGGGCGAGGTACTCCGAAATCACGGGGGTCAGGTAGCGCCGCCCGTAGAGCATCGGCGAGGAGACCCGCAACAGGCCGACTGGCTCCGCCTGCCGCTGTTGCACCTCACTGTTCGCCTCGTCGATCTGTGCGGCGATGGCGGCGCAACGCTCGTAGTACGTCGCTCCGGCCCCAGTGACCCGCAGGCGCCGCGTCGTTCGCTCCAGAAGCCGCACCCCAAGCCGCTCCTCCAGCTTGCGGATACGCTCGCTGATGGTCTGCTTGGTGATGCCGAGCTGGCGCGCCGCCCGGGTGAAGCTCTCCTCTCGAACGACCGCGGCGAAGAGCATCATGTCGGCGGGTGAGATCATGACCGTCAAGCCTAGCCTGACAATGAGTTCGCCTGTGGCTGCATTGTCTGTGCGCCCCGGTCGCCGCATGTTGCCGCTTCCCGCCACCCCCAGGAGCGCACCCATGAAGCTCTATTTTGCCCCCAGAACCCGAGCGACCCGTGCCCGATGGCTGCTGGAGGAGCTCGGAGTACCGTACGAGCTGGTCAAGCTCGACCTCGCTCGACAGGAGAACGCCACCCCCGCATACCTGGCGGTGCATCCGCTGGGCGAAGTCCCCGCCCTGGTGGATGGGGACGTCACGCTGCTCGAGTCCCTGGCCATCTGCCTCCATCTGGCCGACCGGTTCCCGGAGAAGCACCTGGCGCCACCGGTGGGCTCCGCGGAGTGCGGCCCTTATTACCAATGGATGGTCTTCGCCGAGGTGAGCCTCGACCCCGTGGTGATGGCGTTCTACAGGCACGCGCAGTTGCCCGAAGAGCAGAAGGCCCGCGCGCACTCGGAGGAAGCGCTCGCGAAGCACAGGACCCGCCTCACGGCCGTGCTCGACGTCATCCAAGGGGGCCTCGGCGGCCGTGAATTCCTCGTGGGAGGGGCGTTCACCGCCGCCGATGTGGTGATGGCGTCCATCCTCCACCTGGCAAACACGCTGAAGCTGCTCGACGACCATCCGCGGTTGGTGGAGTACGTCAAGCGCCACAGTCAACGTCCTGCGGTGAGGAAAGCCGTCTCGGGGTGAGGCCGATCGAGATCCTCGTCGAGGTCGGACGACGCCTTATGGTAGGCGGCCAGGAAGACCTGATCGTGGACGTGACGCTCAACCTCCTCGCTCAGCGCAAAAAAGGGTTGAATCCATGGCGGAGCAGGACCTGAAGGGCAAGACGTTCCTCGTCACCGGGGCCAACTCAGGCATCGGGCGGTCCACGGCGGAGGCGCTCGTTTCACGCGGAGCCGCGGTGGTCATGGCCTCGCGCTCGGCCGAGCGCACCCTGCCCGTTCTCGAGGACATCCGCCGCAAGCACCCGGGCGCCGACCTGGAGTTCCTCGCGCTGGACCTCGCCTCGCTGCGCGCAGTGAAGGAGTCCGCCGAGCGCTTCCTCGCCACTGGCCGGCCCCTCGACGTGCTCATCAACAACGCGGGCATCGCCGCGACGCCCGGGGTGACGCAGGACGGCTTCGAGGTGACGTTCGGGACGAACCACCTCGGGCCCTTCCTCCTCACCTCGCTGCTGCTCCCCCGGCTGCAGGAGGCGAAGCGGGCGCGCATCGTCAACGTGGCGAGCCGCGCGCACCAGCGGGTGCCCGGCATCGACTGGGCCATGCTCGAGCGGCCCACGCGGAGCGTGCAGGAGCGGCTGCGAATGTACGGGGTGAGCAAGCTGATGAACGTGCTGCACGCGGCCGAGCTGGCGCGGCGGCTGGCCGGCACCGGGGTGACGACCTACTCCCTGCACCCCGGCGTCGTGGCGTCCGACATCTGGCGGGAGGCGCCCTGGCCCATCCGCCCGGTGATGAAGCTCTTCATGCTCTCCAACGAGGAGGGCGCGCGCACCTCGCTGTACTGCGCCACCGCCCCGGAGCTGGAGAGCGTGTGCGGCCGCTACTACGACAACTCCCGGGAGCGGACACCGAGCCGCCTGGCACAGGACGCCGCGCTCGCGCGCGAGCTGTACGAGCGCTCCGAGGCGATGGTGAAGCGCGTGCTCGGCTAAGCGCCACTCGTCACTCGGCGATTGTTACTGAAGCGAGGACGCGGAGCCGTGGAGGCAGGCTCAGTCGAAGAGGCCTTGGAGGTAGAAGCGACCGTCCTTCGCATCCCGGAAGACCCAAGCTGGCCCCAAGCCCTCGAAGTGGACCCGGTAGTAGTCGCGGCTGTAGGGGTCGGCGGCCCACCACTCGCCGCTCAGGCGCTCGGGGCCCGCCATCGACGTCACCCGGCGCCGCTTGCCCAAGAGCCACGCCGCGAGCAGCTCGCCGGACTCGGCCACCTCGGCATCCAGCGTGGCCGGCTGCTCCAGCAGGCGTGAGGGACGCTCCCGGGCCACCTCGTCCACGGGCACCTCCACTTCCGCTTCCGGCAGCAACTCCCCCGCCATGCCTCGTGGCGAGGACGGAGGACGAAAGGCCCGCGCCGCGTACGCCTGCTCGGGGCGGTGGACCGACTCCAGCGCCGCGGAGAAGAGCGACTCCTCGCCCAGCGTCGTGGCCAGCCGCGACAGCACCACCTCCAGCGCGGCGTCTCCCTCCGGGGTGTCTCCCAGCACGAGCTGCTGGCCCCGATCCTCGCTGTGCTCCTCCACCCGCACGGAGAGGCTCGCCACGGGGTTCTCCAGCCGCAGGTCCGCCATCTGGTGGCGCGCCAGGTCCAGCAGCAGCTTCGAGCGCGCCGCGGGCCGGGCCAGCGTGAGCGGCAGTTCCACCTTGCCGGTGGGATCGAGCTTCAACGTGAAGAGCAGCCGCACCGCCGCCTGGCGCCGCCCCGCCAGTCGCGCGCAGAGCCGATCCAGCAGCGTCTTGAGCGCGAACTGAAGGGGCTCGAAGGACTCGGCGGGCCAGTCCAGCGTCATCCGCTCCTCGAGCACCTCCTCCAGCACCTCCGCGACGAAGGGCGTGTCATCCCCTCCCCTGCACAGCGTGTGGGCTCGCAGGGCGCCCGCGCCTCCTCGCGCCGTCACCGCCCCCGAGGGCAGCGCCGCCACCTCTCCCAAGGTGCGCAGCCCCAGCGCGGCGAATGCCTCGCTCTCCTTGCCCTCCAGGGCCGCCAACGGCAGCGGCGCCAGCGCCCGAGCGCTCCCGCCTTCCGGCACCACCAGCACCGGGCGCGTGCCGTAGCGAGCCAGCACTCGGGAGGTGAACAGCTCCGAGGCCACCACCGCCCGGCCCCGGTAGCCGTGGCCCGAGCAGACCTCTAGCGCCCGCAGGCACAGCCCCTCCTCTCCGCCAAAGAGGTGCGCCGCGCTCGCGTCGAACCACATGCCCTCTGGCGCCGAGAGCTGGAAGCCCGGCGCGACGCACATCAGCGCCTCGCCCAGCGAAGTCAGCGCGCGGGCCTCATCATCGGCTCGGTAGGGAAAGTGTTGCAGCGAGGGCTCCAGGGCCGTCGCGGCCGTCAGCGTCATCCCCGTCCGCACGCCCACCTTCAGCGCGCTCGACGAGGCGAACGCCACCCGCCGCTGGCCGCGCACCTCTTCCTCGAGCGCGAAGGGCTGCCCCGCCAGCGAGGGCACCTCGATGACCTTGCGCTGCGCCGGAAAGCGCGAGAAGTGCAGATACCCCCACCGCATGTTCCCCTCCTCCTCTGCCCTTCTCAGCCGCGCGTGCCCGCCCGCGAGCGGAGGGACGGCATCGGCGCGTCACGCCCCGGGCGCTGGCCGAGGATTCCGCACGCGTTGCGCGTCTCCCAACCGCGCCCGCGATAGAAGTCCGGGGTGAGGTCCGCCTGGGTCGGCGTCTCTCCGGCCAGCAGCGGCGCCTCCTCGCCCTCGGGCCCCAGCGCCGGGTAGAGCGAGGCCCACGGCATCACCGAGCGTGAGCCCAGGCCGCCCTGCCGGCTTCGCACCACCTCCACCGCGAGCCCCTCGGGCCCCAGCGCCTCGGTGCGAATGCGCGTCACGCCATCAGCCGGCGCGCTCGGAGACGACAGCACCAGCAGCAGGCCGCCTCCCCGGAAGGCCGCATCCGCCAGCTTCTTGCCCTCCGCCAGCGATAGCCGCACCCCGGAGGACTTCCCGCTCCCGGCGCTGCCCGACAGGCCCTGGGTGAGATCCACCACCACGCACGCGAACGCCCCGCTGCGGGCCAGCTGCACCGCCGTCCACGCCAGCTGCGCCTGCTCCTTGGGACGAACGATCAGCAGTCGGGACAGGTCCACGCCCATCGCCGCGGCGGCGGGCGGATAGAGCTCCTTGGGCCCATCCACCCAGGCGCACAGCCGCCGCTCCCGGTGCGCCGCCGCCACCGCGCGCAGCGCCAGGCTCGTACGCCCCGAGGCCACCTCGCCACAGAGCTCCACGGCCTGCCCCAGCGGGAACCCTCCCGAGGGCAGCAGCGCGTCTACCTCGTCCACTCCGGTGCGCAGCGTCGCCAGGTAGCTGCGGGGCGCGGCCTGCAGCTGGCGGATCCGCTCGCGCAGCTGCTCCACCACTGCTCCCGATCGCTGTTCCGCCGTCGCGCTCATATCCCGTCAATCTCCGAGCCGGATCCCGCTACACACAAGTTCAGTATGCTCATGGATCTGACGGGTGGCCCGAAGGACCTGGGACGGTGGCCATGTGCGAATGCCGAGGGCCCTCGCGATCCTCGCGGGATCACGAGCCCTTTCCCCCTCAGCCCAACCTTGCAGGCCGGATCCGCCGGCAGGACGAGTCGAATCGCTCTGTCCACCCGGCCGCCTTCCAGCCGGAGGAAAATCCCGGGATTTCCGCTGTGGACAATCGCTCCGAGGCCGATTTCTCGGCTCCCGCCGCGCCGGGCCCTGGGGCCACGCAACTCCGGAGACGCTGATTCGATAATCAGCGCAAGGTTTCCAAATTCCTCTTTCTCCGAGAATTTCCCATGTCCGTGACTCGCGCGACGTCCGCCACCGCCCCCCGTATCGCCGCCACCGCCAGCTCCGTCACCGCCCCCGCCGCGGGCCTCCGCAAGGGCGATGAGGGCCCCCGCGTCAAGCAGCTGCAGGACGCGCTGGTGCAGCTCAAGTACATGACCCGGGCGCAGGTGAACACCGGCTACGGCACCTTCGGCCCCAAGACCGAGGCGGCCGTGAAGAAGTTCCAGGCCGACCACAAGGTGCCCAACACCGGCTACTACGGGGACCTGACCCACGCGGCGATGAAGAAGGCGCTGGCGGGCCCCGTGGTGACGCCCCCGAAGCCGGAGCCCAAGCCGGGCGTCTTCAAGAAGCCGCCGGTCATCAACGCGCCCTCGCCCAACTTCAACGAGCGTGGTGGCAAGGACATCGACACCATCGTCCTGCACCACACCGCCTCCAACAACGGCGCGGGGGACCTGGCCCACATGCGCAACCCCGCCTCCGACGTGTCGGCGCACTACATGATCGACAAGGACGGGAAGATCTACCAGCTGGTCAATGATCAGAAGCGCGCCTGGCACGCGGGCGCGGGCGAGCTGCACGGCGTCCCCACGGACGTGAACGGGCGCTCCATCGGCATCGAGATCGTCAACGACGGCAGCGGCAAGACGCCCTTCACCGACGCACAGTACAAGTCCCTCACCCAGCTCACCGGCTACCTGAAGCAGGAGTACAAGGTGCCGATGAACAACATCGTCGGCCACAAGGACGTGGCGGTGCCCAAGGGCCGCAAGAGCGACCCGGCCGCCAACTTCGACTGGAACCGGCTGCGCAAGGGCATCTCCTGATTCCAGAGCCCCCCGGGCGCTCACCGCGTTAGCGCGGACACGGCCAGGTACACCTGCCCTCGGGCAGCGCGTGCCTGGCCGTCGCCGTTACCCGGCGCACAGCAGCTTCACCTCCACGGCCTTGTCATCCGACTGGCGCAGACAGTTGCCCAGGAAGAAGAGGCGCGCGGGCCGGCCCTCCCCGGACGGGTCGTAGCGCAGGTCTCCCCCCGCCACGCTGCACGTCTGCACGGTACCGTCGCCGCGTGTCACCTCCACGCGCGCCAGCAGCGGATCCGGCAGGTTCACCACCTCGATGCTCTGCGAGATGGCCGCCAGCTCGGCGATGGCCACCAGCGTGTCGCGGTAGCTCGCCTTGCAGATGGAGTCCAGGTTCTCCAGCCGGCTGTTGAAGCGCTCCGACATGGCCCGGTGCCGGAAGCCGGGACCGTACGAGGTCGGACACTCCGCGTTGCGCACGAAGGCGCCATCCGACACCAGCTCCGCCCGCTTGTCGCTCAGCGCCACCGGGCCGATGGTGGCCCACAGCACCTCGCGCCCCGCGCCCGTGCTGTCCTTCAGCCCCTGGAAGATGTTGAAGTAGTCCCCCACCGAGGTGAGCTCCGCAGCCTGCTCCGAGCAGAGATCCCTCGAGGTGTCCAGGGTGAGGAGCACCGGCGGCGGCCGCTGCAGGGTGCTGCAGTCCTCCTCGTCCGTGACGACCACCACCAGCAGGCGCGCCCCATCCCTCAGGAAGCCCCCGTTCCCTCCCTCCTCCAGGGGCGCGGAAGCCAGCGAGGAGGCCACCGCCAGCCGAACCGCCTCGAAAGGCGTCTCCTGGCCGCTGCCCTCTACCCCCTGCTTCACCAGCCGGCGGAACTTCTCCAGCACCTCCGGATCCGAGGACTCGATGTAGCGCTCGGTGCCCGTCCCCCCGCTCGGGGTGGGAACGGGCCGCAGCAGGCCCGCCTCATTCGGGTACTCCCGATAATTCTCGCGGTTATTGAAGAACGACCGCAGATACACCGACGTGGTGATGACGCCCACCCGGAAGTCCTGAGTCACCCCGCCCCCCTGGCGCAGCTCCTCCAGGAAGGCGGGCAGCTCGGTGGCGATGGCCTGTTGCTCCTCCGCCATCGAGCCCGAGTTGTCGATGACGAACAGGATGTCCGTCTTCTGGGGAGCGATGACGGGCGCCTCGGCCTCACAGCGACCGGGCAGGGTCGAGCCCGGCCGGTCCACGGGCGACTCACAGGCCGCCACTCCTCCCAGGGCGGCGAACAGGAGGATGAGACGAGGGGGAATACGGGCCTTCACGAGGACTCCCTCCGCGACGCGCAACGCGCGTGGACGCGGCGCATCAGAATAGATCCGGGGTGCAGCATGCCCCACCCGCTCTGGCTCCGCGAGAACCGTCTGACAGGTGAACTCCCGGTCGGAAAAATGCACGTCGCGTTTGCCATGCGCGTTTTGGTTGCTACGTTGGGTCAACTGCCACAGAAGAAATTTGATGTGTTCAACAGCCCGACACTCCCGGTCGGGCCCTTCGAGGGTCAAAAACCAACATGTCTGACGACAAGAAGAAAGGTTCCGCCGCCAGCGCCATGCCGACGGCCATGGCTCCTCCGGGCCTGATCAACAAAGAGGACATCCCGCAGGTGCTGCCGATCCTGCCCCTGCGTAACTCGGTGTTCTTCCCCGGTGGCGTGCTGCCGCTGGCGGTGGGTCGCCAGAAGACCATCGCCCTCATCAAGGACGCGGTGCGTGACGACCAGGTCATCGGCGTCGTCACCCAGCGCCGCGCCGAGGAGGAGGATCCGGGCGCCAGCGACCTCTACTCGATGGGGACCGTGGCCCGCATCGTGAAGCTGCTGAAGATGGGCGAGGACAACTACTCGCTGGTGGTGCAGGGCCTGGCGCGCTTCCGCGTGCTGGAGCTGGTGCAGGAGGCCCCCTACCTCAAGGCCCGCGTGGACGCCGTGGAGGACAAGACGGCGGCCGAGAACGTCGAAGTGGAAGCGCTGGGCATCAACCTGAAGAAGCTCGCCCGTGAAGTGATCGAGCTGATGCCGGAGCTGCCGGCGGCGGCCACCGAGCTGGTGGAGTCGATTACGCACCCGGGCCACCTGGCGGACCTGATCGCCGCCAACGTGGACGTGCCCATCGAGGAGAAGCAGGCCGTCCTGGAGACGGTGGACCTCAAGGCGCGCATGAAGCTCGTGCTGGAGCTGCTCAACCGCAAGCGCGAGATCCTCAAGCTGTCGAACAAGATCGACTCCGCCGTGAAGGGCGAGATGTCGAAGACCCAGCGCGAGTACTACCTGCGCCAGCAGCTCAAGGCGATCAAGGAAGAGCTCGGCGAGATGGGCGAGGAGGAGGAGGAGCTCGACGAGCTGCAGGAGCGCCTGAAGAAGGCCGGCCTGCCGCCCGACGTGGAGAAGGTGGCCACCAAGGAGCTCAACCGCCTGAAGACCATTCCGGCGGCCTCGAGCGAGTACACGGTGGCGCGCACCTACCTGGACTGGATCGCCGATCTGCCCTGGTCGAAGGTGTCCGAGGACAACCTGGACATCGAGAACGCCCGGCAGGTGCTGGACAAGGACCACTACGGCATCAAGAAGGTGAAGAAGCGCATCCTCGAGTACCTGGCGGTGCGCAAGCTGAAGAACGACATGCGCGGCCCCATCCTCTGCCTGGTCGGTCCTCCGGGCGTGGGCAAGACGTCGCTCGGCCAGAGCGTCGCCAAGGCCACCGGGCGCAAGTTCGTCCGCCTGAGCTTGGGCGGCGTGCGTGACGAGGCGGAGATCCGTGGCCACCGGCGCACCTACGTCGGCGCGCTGCCGGGCCGCTTCATCCAGAGCATGAAGAAGGCCGGGACGAAGAACCCGGTGATGATGCTGGACGAGATCGACAAGCTGGGCGCGGACTTCCGCGGCGACCCGAGCGCGGCGCTGCTGGAGGTGCTGGACCCGGAGCAGAACAACACGTTCAGCGACCACTACCTGGATGTGCCGTTCGACCTGTCCAAGGTGATGTTCATCGCCACGGCGAACCAGCTGGATCCGATCCCTGGGCCGCTCCGTGACCGTATGGAGATCATCGAGCTGTCGGGCTACACGTTCGAGGAGAAGCAGAGCATCGCGCGGATCCACCTGGTGCCCAAGCAGCTCAAGGAGCACGGGCTGTCGTCGGACCACATCGAGGTGACGGACGAGGCGCTGCTGACGCTGACCACCTCGTACACCCGCGAGGCGGGTGTGCGTAACCTCGAGCGCCGCATCGCGGACCTGTGCCGCGCGGTGGCGGTGGAGGTGGCGGGTGGCAAGACGGAGAAGCAGACGGTCAACGGCGAGAGGGTGAAGGAGATCCTCGGGCCCGAGACGTTCTACTCCGAGGTGGCCGAGCGCACGGAAGTCCCGGGCGTGGCCACGGGTCTGGCCTGGACGGCGGCGGGCGGCGATCTGCTCTTCATCGAGGCGACGAAGATGGTCGGCAAGGGCGGCATGACGCTCACCGGTCAGCTCGGCGACGTGATGAAGGAGAGCGCCACGGCGGCCCTGAGCTACCTGCGCAGCAAGGCGGAGTCGCTGGGCATCAGCCCGACGTTCCTGGAGAAGACGGACGTTCACCTGCACTTCCCGGCAGGCTCCATCCCGAAGGATGGTCCTTCGGCGGGCGTCACCATCCTGACGGCGCTCACGAGCCTGATGACGGGCATCCGGGTGCGCAGCGACACGGCGATGACGGGCGAGGCGACGCTGCGTGGCCTGGTGCTGCCGGTGGGCGGCATCAAGGAGAAGGTGCTGGCAGCGCACCGGGCGGGCATCAAGCGGGTGATCCTGCCCGAGCGGTGCCGCAAGGATCTGGTGGACGTGCCGGATCAGGCGAAGAAGGAACTGGAGTTCATCTTCGTGAGCCAGATGGACGAGGTGCTCAAGGCGGCGCTGGAGTCCTCGCCGTTCAAGGGCACGTCGAACGCGCCGGCCGGTGGCGAGCAGACCGCGGCGCCGGTGCCGGCCACGGGCACGGAGCCCTCGCCGGAGATCCGGGCCATGGGCGCCGAGATGCCTAACTGAAGTCCGGTAGCGAGTTGAGAGGCGGGCGGGTTCCCATGTGGGGCCCGCCCGTTTTCTTTTGTCCCAAGTGACAGGGGCACGGTCTGGGGCGCAGGTCGCGGGTCCCTCGTCTCGGCGCGGGGCCCCCCGTCAGCGGACGGGTCCTCCCGCGCCGGCCGTCCCGCTCTCCCTCGGCTCACGGGTTCGAGTACCCCCGTGGTGCGCTCTTGCCAAACCTGTATGGTTGTCAGACAGGTTTGGACGGACCTGCGCATGGGGAACGCCGGGATGAATACGGGTGTCGGAACCGCCATGCGGAGAATCGTGGGAACGTTGCTGGGGCTGGTCCTGGTCACCGGATTCAGTGAGCGCGCGTACGCACAGCCGGCCCCAAGCGCTCCTCCCGAGCCCTCGAAAGTTTGGCCTGCCCTGGGCGCTCCGCTCACGGTTCAGCCGTTGAGTGTGCCCAAGGGCTTCCGCAAGAAGCGCATCTACCTGGACCCGGGCCATGGCTTCCGCGGCAACACGGGCAACAGCTCCGTCACCTGTGAGAACGAGGCGGACTTCACCCTCCGGGTCACCGAGGATCTCGCTCGACGGCTGGAGGCCACCGGACGCTTCCAGATTCGACTCAGCCGCAAGGCTGGGAAAGACGTCTCCTACCCTGACCGCGTCGCTGAGGCGGAGCGCTGGGGCGCGGACGTCTTCGTCAGCCTGCACTCGGACTCTCGCGGCGAGGCCACCTGGTGGGAGCCCACTCCGGGCCAGTCCTGTCTCCGCCAGGATACGGGCCCGGGCTACAGCGTGCTCTGGGCCGACGACACCGCTGAGCCCCTGAAGACCCGACGCGTGACCCTGGCGCGCGCTCTGTCCCGACGTATGACGGAGGCGGGTTTCCCACCCTACGACGGTGCCGACTACGTGGGCCTGTATGACGGCGACACGCAGCCCGGCGTCTTCGTGAGCCGTCACGAGCCCGGGCGGCGCATCCACGTGCTGCGCCGGCCGCGCATTCCCTCCGTCATCATCGAGACGCACCACGCGCTCGACTTCGAGGAGGCCGCTCGCTGGAAGGAGGAGCGCACCCTGGAAGCCTTCGGAGCAGCCGTGGCGCAGGGGCTCGTGGACGCGCTCTCCACGCCGCGCTCCTCTGCCCCTTCTACTTCGACCGGGGTCACGGCCAGCAAGTAGCCCGCCCCCCGCGCCTCACCTGCAGGGATAGTTGCTCCGGCTGCACGTCACGCCGTTGTTATAGGCGTCGTTGAAGTGCGTGTAGTACGCGTCATAGAGCGGATGCGTGGTGCCAGTCTCCGGCGCCATCTTGACGAAGATCTCCTCGTTCTCGTTCAGCGCGTCCTGCGTCCAGTTCTGGGAGCCCGTGTAGACCCGGTACTGGTACGCGCTGCCATACTTGCCGTACGCGAGGAAGAACTTGTCATGCACCTTGTCCTTCCTCCGGATGGCCACGCCCGCATCAAGCAGCGTGTTGTAGATGGTCTGATCCATGCTGATCCCGTCCGTGGAGTCTCCGCCCACCACCATCCACACCGCGCACCCGGAGGCCTTGAAGCGCTTGACCAGCTCCACGAGCCCAGGGCGCCCCCCAGTAACGTTGGCCATGCCGACGCGGAGCCGGCAGTTGGCATCCGGCGTCAGGTCGTTCAGCCGCGTCACGATGGTGTCTGTCTGGTTCACTCCCTCGGGAGAGGCGTACGCGTCCGCCGCCGTCGCCTGGTAGTACCCACGCCCCGAGGCCGAGTCGTAGTAGTCGTTGCCCGAGAAGCGCCGCCGGTTCCACATGTCCGAGAAGTTGGCGTTCAGCCCGTTCATCAGGGTCGCATCCCCGTAGACGGTGATCGCGTTGTTGAACGCATCCGAGCCGGAGGCGTACGTCAGGTTCGCCGAGCTGAACCAGGACACGTTGCTCCGAGCCACGGAGTTCGGATCCGTGGTCGCGCTGAACGTGAACATCTTCGTGTGCATGTCACCATCAGCGCTGGTGCTGATGCAGCCGGTTCCACCGCTGGAGTTCTGGCAGAACTTACGCGAGGTGAGCTGCTTGATCGTCACCACCGCGGGATCGGTGGAGCTCTCGTTCTTCCCGTCGATGACCACCATGACCGAGACGCCCCGGTTCTGCGCGTTCAGTAGCGCGGTGGCCACGCCATCCATGCTCAGCGAGTGGATCGTCCCCTTGATGCTCGAGCCCGCTGGCGCCGCGTCGATGAGCCGCCGCAGCTCGTTGTGGATCGTGTAGTCCCGGCCCGAGTACGCCGGGGGATTGGTGAAGTGTGCCCAGACTGGGTAGCCCGCGATCGTCGCGGACGCGGACTGGATCCCCGCCTGAACCGTCCCCAGCGCCTCGGCCTCCGCGATTGGCTCCTCGCCGCAACCACTCCCGACCGTCAGTCCGAACAGCCCACAGGCCAACGCGGCCCGGCATGACTTCTGGAGGCTCCCTCTCGAATGCATGGCGATGCTCCCCTTCTCAGCCGAAGGTGGCCGGCTGATCGTTCGCCCCGCCTAGCATCTGCTTTTCTTATTTCCCAATAAATTCAGGATAGACCTGAAATACCAGTCACAGCGAGCGAAGCCGCTCGGCCACCCTGCGCAGGTCCGCCTCGAAGTGGGCCCGAGCCTCCTCGCGGGCCTGCTCATCCGGCATCCGCAACAGCGCCGAGGGGTGGAAGGTCGCCATCCACCACGGTGTCCAGGGTGTCTCGAAGACCTGGCCCCGGCTCCGGTTGATGCGGAAACCCGGCCCCAGGAAGGTCTGGGCGGCCGTTGCCCCGAGACAGACGATCATCCGGGGCTTCACCGCGGCCACCTCCGCCTCCAGCCACGCCTTGCATGCAAGGACCTCGCGCCGATTCGGTGTGGCGTGCAGCCGCCGCTTCTCGTCTCCGGTCCACCCGAAGTGCTTCACCGCGTTGGTGACATAGGTGTCCTCGCGCCGGATGCCCACCCGCGCCAGCACCTCGTTGAAGAGCTGTCCCGCGGGCCCGATGAAGGGTCGCCCCTCGCGGTCCTCTTGATCGCCTGGCTGCTCGCCCACGAACATCACCGGTGCTCCCAGGGGCCCCTCTCCAAAGACGGCCTGCGTCGCGCGCTCGTGTAGAGGACACGCCTGGCAGCTCTTCGCCGCCGACGCCAGCGCGGGCAGATCCCGGCGCTCGGGCAGGAAGTGGCTGGCCTCGGACACCTCCAGCTCGGGAGTCACCATGGAGGCCGTGCGCTCCGGCGCCTGCCGCACCAGCGCGGGAATGAGCCTTGCCTCGGGCAACGTGGCCCAGTGCTTCTTCGGCATCTCCGCGCGCATCGCCTTCACGTTGAGCCGCGCCGGGTTGAAGGTGGAGGCGTAGTAGGTGGACCACAGTGCTTCCAGCGCGTCGCCCTCCGGCGCCTCCGAGCGAGGCACGCCTTCCCCGTACGTGAGACGCTCCAGGTCCCAATGCACGCAGGCATCTGGCGTGAGGATGCTCCAGCGCATCGTCGCGAAGCGCTCGACGAAGAACGGCGCCACATGTCGGACGATGAGGTGATCGGGCCGGTGCCACGCGATGAAGTGCTCCTGCCCTTCCCGCTCGACTCGCCGGAAGCGCACGAAGGCCTTCATCTTGTGCGAATCCCTCCGCACCGCCTTCTCCAGGCTCCTCAGCCGGTACACGTCCGCGTCGCTCTCCACCTCCAGCAGTTGGCGCTCCCCGTGGGTGAGCCGCCACAACACCCGGTAGAGCAGCGCCCACCGCCCCGGCTCCCGGTGGCACGCTACGAGCTCCGCCAGCGACAGGAACGCCTTCGGCACGGCCAACGCGGGCCCGGTGCCCGCATCCGGCAGGGGCTCCGCCGCCAGGAGCGAGCCCTGCCTGCCCCGCGCCTCCTCGAAGAGCACCTGCCCGGGCGCCTCTCCGCGCGCGATCAGCGCCCGCGCCACGCTCCGGAACGACTCGAGGTCCGGCTCCAGGCCCACGCGCGTCATAGCTCTCCCGTGCGCGCCGCCACCGCGCTGGAGAAGAGCGAGAGCTGCGTGGGAGGAGGCCGTACCCGCTCGGCCAGGCGCGGCGAGTCCAGGAGCACCGTGGGCCGGTGGTCCGCCGTCACGATGAACGGCTTCACGCGGGTGAGCGACACCCGCAGCCGTCCCAGGTCCGCGAGCGTTACCTGGTGCCACCGCCGGATGCGCAACAACCGGTCCACGGTGCGCACGCCCAGCCCTGGCACCCGCAGCAACATCTCGCGCGGCGCGCGGTTCACATCCACGGGGAACGCGTCACGTCGACGCAGCGCCCAGGCCAGCTTCGGATCCATGTCCAGCGGCAAGTCGGGCTGCTCGGGCGGGGCCAGCTCCCCCACGGAGAAGCCGTAGAAGCGCATCAGCCAGTCGGCCTGATACAGCCGGTGCTCGCGCACCAGCGGCGGAGACTTCGCCGGCAACCGCACATCCGAGCTGGGGATGGGGCTGTAGGCCGAGTAGTACACCCGCTTGAGCCCATAGCGCGTGTAGAGGTTGCTGGCGGTGTCCAGGATGATCGCGTCCGGAGTAGGCGTGGCGCCCACGATCATCTGCGTGCTCTGGCCCGCCGGCGCGAAGCGCGGCGCTTGGGGGCTCTCCTGACGCTCGGCCTTCGACTGCTCTACCCGCGCGTGGATCTCCCGCATCGTCTCGCCCGTGGTGGCGAAGCTCTTCTCCGGCGCCAGCCTGCGCAGGTCGCCATCCGTGGGCAGCTCGATGTTGGCGCTCAGGCGGTCCGCGTACTTTCCCGCCGCGTCGATCAGCTCGCGCGAGGCTCCGGGTACGGCCTTCAGGTGGATGTAGCCCTGGAACTGGTGCTCCTCACGCAGGGTGCGCGCCACCTCGATGAGCTGCTCCATCGTGTAGTCCGCGCTCTTGAGGACGCCGGAGCTCAGGAACAGCCCCTCGATGTAGTTGCGCTTGTAGAAGTCGAGCGTGAGCCGCACCACCTCCTCGGGGGTGAAGCGCGCTCGCGGCGTGTCGCTGGAGATGCGGTTGACGCAGTACTGGCAGTCGTAGATGCAGAAGTTCGTCAGGAGGATCTTGAGCAGCGACACGCACCGCCCGTCGGGCGTATAGCTGTGGCAGATGCCGGTGCCCTCCACACTGCCCAGGCCTCCCGGGAGCGTCTTGCGCTTCCCTCCACTGCTCGCGCACGAGGCGTCGTACTTGGCCGCATCGGCGAGGATCTGCAGCTTCTGGCGGACATCCATGGGGCTCCCCCTGAACCCCATCTAAACCTTCAATTTCTCAGGCAAATTCCGCCATCCACGCAGCAAAACTGGAACGGGCGTTCAGCCCTGCTTCTCGGACAGGAGCCAATCGATGAAGTACACGTATCTGGGCCGCACGGGACTCAAGGTGTCGCGCATCTGCCTGGGGTGCATGAGCTACGGCACCCCGGCATGGCGCCCGTGGGTGCTGGACGAAGAGGCCGCGCAGCCCTTCTTCCGCAAAGCAGTCGAGAGCGGCATCAACTTCTTCGACACGGCGGACATGTACTCGCAAGGCGTGAGCGAGGAAGTCACGGGCCGAGCGCTGAAGCGCTACGCGCGGATGGAAGAGGTGGTGTTGACCAGCAAGGTCTTCTTCGACATGGGCGAGGGGCCGAACATGAGCGGCCTGTCGCGCAAGCACATCGTCCAGGGCTGCGAGGCGAGCCTGCGGCGCTTGGGCGTGGAGACGATCGATCTGTACCAGATCCACCGGTACGACCCGCGCGTCCCCCTCGAGGAGACGCTGGCGGCGCTGGACCAGCTCGTGCGCCAGGGGAAGGTCCGCTACCTCGGAGCCAGCTCCATGTTCGCGTGGCAGTTCGCGCGAGCGCTGGGCATGGCCGAGCGCCACGGCTGGGCACGCTTCGTCTCGATGCAGAACCACTACAACCTGGTGTACCGCGAGGAGGAGCGCGAGATGCTGCCCCTGTGCGAGGCGGAGGGCATCGGCGTCATCCCCTGGTCCCCGCTGGCGCGAGGCATGCTGACGGGCTCGCGCAAGTCGCAGAAGGACCGCGCCTCCACGACCCGCGCGAGCACGGACGCATTCGCGGACGCGCTCTACGACCACCCGAGCGACTGGGACGTGGTGGAGGCGGTGAAGCGGGTCTCGGAGGCGCGAGGCACTCCCATGGCGGAGGTGTCCCTGGCGTGGCTGCTGTCGAAGCCCGCGGTGACGGCGCCGATCGTGGGTGCCACGAAGATGGAGCACCTGGAGGCGGCCATCCGCGCGGTGGAGGTCCAGCTCACGGCGGACGAGGTAAAGGCGCTCGAGGCGCCCTACCAGCCCCACCCGGTCCGAGGGATGTAGCGCCTCACGGCTCCTTCGTGAGCGCGTCCACCTGCTCTTGGAGCCCGGCCGTCTCCTCGAAGAAGGAGTCCATGGAGGCGGCCGGCGCCAGGCGGAACGCCGAGGGCAGCAGCGTGCGCGGGAAGCCCAGCGCTGTGTCGAAGTCCTCGTTGCCCAGCAGTTCCTGCGCCTGCAGAAGCAGGCCGAAGCCCAGCACGACCGCGGTGACCATCGTCGCCAGACGGCGCGAGTCCCACCGCGTCACATAGCGCAGGTGCCAGAACAGGCCCCACCCCATCACCCCCAGGTAACCCAGCAGCGCCAGCCACGCGAGGCTCGGCCCCAGCGAGAGGCTGAAGCCCAGCACCGTGAGCACGCCGGGAATGCCGATGACGGCCAGCAGCACCACGCTGCCGATGGTCCCATGGGCGCGGAAGTGGAACGGCCGGCGCGCGATCCGGCTCGCCACGGACCAGCCGCCCGCCCAGAAGAGCGCGAGCGCCACCGGCAGCAGCACCGAGAACACTACCTCGCCCCAGTCCGTCTTGTCGTAGCTCGTGACGTACGAGGAGAGCACCGAGAAGCCCACGGCCGCTCCGAGCGCCGACACGAAGCTCCAGGGCCGCTCGAAGATGCGCTGCTGCGGCCCCACTGGCGCCTCGCCCACCAGCGTGTGCGGCACCTCGTAGGTGCGCCCCCGGAAGCGCAGCACCGTGTCGCCCACCTGCACCCGCGAGTCCTGCGCCAGCGTCAGCTCGGCCAGCGGGGCCCAGGGCTCCACCCGGAAGGTGCCGTTCTGGCTGCCCACGTCGCGCAGCACCAGCGCTCCCTCTTCAGTGCGATCGATGCGCAGGTGCGCCGCGGACACCTTGGGGTCATCCAGGATGACGTCGTTGAAGTAGCCGCGCCCCACCGTGACGGGGAAGCGCTCCAGCCGGTGGCGTGCGTGGAGGGAGTCCCCTTCCAGCACCTCCAGGAAAATTACTTCGTCCACGCGAGCCCCTCCAGGTAGTGGCGCGCGAGCTTCCGCGCGTTCTCCGGCGAGAAGCCCGCCAGGGTGAAGCTGGTATCCACGCCCTGCCCCGCCGAGGGCAGCGTCGCGGCGCGCAGGACCAGGTCATAGAGCCCGGGGAACTTCTTGTAGGCGCGCAGGCACAGCCCGGCCCTCAGCGTGAGCGCTCCGGAGCGCACGAACTCCGAGTGGCAGCGGAAGTTCGTCACGTCCTCGCGCGTGGCCTCCACGCTCGGCGGATCCGAGCCGAAGAACGCGCTGGAGAGCGCCGAGAACCGCAGGGCCCCGAGCTTCGTCGAGGAGACGTGCTGGTGGTTGTAGGCCACCACCCCCGTGCGGTGTTGCGAGGACAGGTACAGATCGTCCTCCGAGGAGCACTGGTAGTTGGTCACCGTGTAAGGCGTCTCCGGATCATGCGGAGTGTCTCCCCAGCACTTGAGGAACGGCAGCCACCGGCCGGGCACACGGTAGGGGCCCAGCGACTGCTGCGGAAGAGGCGTGGCGAGCAGGCGCTCCGTGATGCGCTGCTGGTGGTCCAGCAACTGGGTGCGCACCGTGGCCAGGAGCGCCTCCGAGCCGGTGTCCTCCGCCTTCACCGCGAGCGCCCGCGTCAGCAGCGCCCGGGCATGGTCCACCGGCACGAGGAAGCCCACCTGGTTGCCCATGGTGGCCACATTGATGCCCACCACGCGGCCCTCGCCCGTGAGTGTGGGCCCGCCGCTCATGCCCGGGTTGATGGCTCCACTGAAATGCACCCGATCATAGAGCGCGTCCTGGACGAGGCCGTTGTAGGTGCCCTCGACGATGGTGGTGCCCAGGTCCTGCGGGTTGCCCATGGCGAACAGGCGCGTGCCCTGGGGTGGCGGTTTGTCGAGCAGCGCGAAGAAGTCCGACACCGGCTGGCCGAGGCGGACGACGGCGAGGTCATGCACCACGTCCACGTCCACCAGCTTCACCGGCACGGGCTCCTGACCATCGCGCACCAGCTCGGCGGTGTAGTCCTCCGGGTGGAACACCAGGTCGGAGACGACGTGGTAGTTGGTGACGGCGTGCCCGTCGGCGCTCACGAAGAAGGCCGAGCCGATGGACGACTTGGTGCCCGAGCGGCGCTCGATGATGCGCACCTGCGCCACCCGGCGCTTGATGCGCTCGAACAGCTCGTGGGTGGCGGGCGGCAGCGTGGCCACCGGCAGCGGAGGGACGACCTCCGGGGCCTGCTCGCCCTCCGGAGGGGGCTCGTCGGGCTGGGGGAGCACGGGAGGCTGGGCGATCGCCGGCGGCGGGGCAGGCACCGGGGCCTGCGCGAGCATGGCGAGAGCGAGAAAGGCGAACATGCAGGGCGCACAGTACAATGGCCTCCTATGACTGTCCTCCTGCGCGCTCTGGGGCTCTGCGCCCTGTTCCTCGCCCTCCCCGCCCACGCCGCCACGGATCCGCTGGCCCAAGGCACGGAGGATCATGAGGCCCAGCTCATTGGCTGGTCCTCCGACGAGAAGCGCTTCGCGCTCCGGCTCTACCTGCGCGACGCCGCCATCACCGATGGGAGCCACACCGATCCCGTCGCCTGCGAGGGATACCTCACCAACGAGGGCAATCCCCTGCACGGAGGATTGGTGGTGCTGGTCTACGAGCGAGGCCGGCTGCTCTCCACCTTCCCCATCTACGACCGGGAGAAGTGTACCCCTCCGGAGGAGTCCAAGAAGCGTCAGGAGGCCGCCCAGAAGAAGCTCGACGCGCTGGGTATCAAGCTGGACGCTCGGGGGCAGACCTTCATCCCGCAGTTCAACGGCCCTACCCTTACCGTGAACCAGGGCCCCCAGGCCCCCTTCACCTTCGAGTTCGAAGAGCGCCTCCAGGGCACCACGACCCACCCCAAGTCCGGAGAGGCGCGCGGCACCTCGGAGCAGGAGCTCTACCTGCGCAAGGGCGAGACGCGGCAGAAGGTGCTCACGCGCAAGGTGCCGTTCTCCTACTCCACCCGCATGACCGGCGCCCGGAAGGCGGCGCTGGATCGGGTGTTCGTCTCTCCCTCGGGCAACACGCTCGTGGTGCTCAGCAATGAGTTCGTGGCGAACATGGCCAGCCGTCGCAAGTCGCTGCGGCTGATGGGGGTGCTGGGCTGGTCCGGCGGCACGCTCAAGCCCCTCTGAGCCCTCTCGACAAGGAATCTCCGTGAGTGCCGCCGCGAAGATCTGGAGCCTCGTGCGCCGCCCGGGCTGGCGCATCCTGACGCCCGTCATCACGCTCGCCCTGCTCGTGTGCCTCGGCTACGCCCTCTGGTCCCCCGGGCAGGACGTCACCGATGGCCGGCATGACCTGGGGCGCAACGGCATGTGGCTGCAGCACGGCTGGATGGGGGACGACAGCTGGTTCGAGCGCAACAACAAGAAGGACCGCATCCCGCACTTCCGGGACTCGGCGCGCGTCGCGGAGCTGGCGCAGCGGCTCCGCGAGCACCGCATCACCGATGTGTTCCCCCACGTCGCTCCGGCCCAGCTCGACGGAAAGCTGCCTCCCGTCGACTCGGTGCAGACCGAGCGCTTCCTCCAGGGCATGGAGGGGTTCCGTGTAATGCCTTGGGTCGGCGGCGTGCTGGATGACGACTGCTTCCCGAAGATCCCCGGCTGGCGCGCGGGCTTCGTCCGTTCGATCCAGGAGTTGTTCCAGGCCCATCCGCGGCTGGCCGGTGTCCACGTCAACATCGAGCCCTGGCCCAGCGGTCACCCGGAGCTGCTCACGCTGCTGGAGGAGATCCGCGCCGTGCTGCCTCCGGGCAAGCTCC
This sequence comes from Hyalangium ruber, assembly GCF_034259325.1. Classification (NCBI taxonomy): domain Bacteria; kingdom Pseudomonadati; phylum Myxococcota; class Myxococcia; order Myxococcales; family Archangiaceae; genus Hyalangium; species Hyalangium rubrum. The sequence goes on from NZ_JAXIVS010000005.1 coordinate 52,752, forward strand.
TGTCCGTGGCGGCCTACCCACCTCCCACGCGGTGGCACCCCTACACCGAGGTGCATTGGGACGCGGCCTACTACCGCGAGGTGGCGCGGCGCACGGATCAGCTCGCGGTGATGATGTACGACACCGCGCTGCGCGTGCCGAAGGTCTACCAGTGGCTCATGACCGAGTGGACCCAGGAGGTCCTCGCCTGGTCCGGCGGCACTCCGGTCCTCCTGGGGCTGCCCGCCTACGAGGACACGGGCGTGGGGTACCACCACCCTCACGTGGAGAACGTCCCCACGGGCCTGCGGGGGATCCACGCGGGCCTGTCCGCCCGAAGCCTGCCCGCGAACTACCAGGGCGTGGCCCTCTACTCCGACTGGGTGATGGATGACGCCGAGTGGAGGCACCTCCGCGAGCACTTCCTGAAGCCCGCGTCCCCCTGAAAAGGAACGGGGAAGGAGCCTCGAGCCCCCTCCCCGTTTCGAGCCGCGAGCGGCGCGGACTCAGTTCCGAGCGTTCAGGAAGCTCTGCACGTTGCCGAGCTGAGACACGCCGTTGGAGACGTTGCCGAGCACGCGGGCCACGCGGCTGTTGGGCGCCACGGTGTTGGCCAGCTCCGAGCCGGAGGTGATGGCGCCGAGGATGTCGCCGTTGCGAGCGGCCGAAGCCGTCTGCAGCACCTGGTTGCCCCGGGTGGCCCAGTCCGCCACCTTGTTCAGCCCGTTGGCCACGCCGCCGGCCATGCCGCCGATGGAGTCCGCCACGCCGCGCGCGCCGCTGGCCACCGCGCCGAGCAGGCCGCTCCAGTCGCCGTTGCGCACCGCGGTGATGCCCGAGCTGACCGCCGTGGCGCCGCGCTGCACCGCCGTGGCGACGTTGGCCACCGTGCGGGCCACGCCCGCGGTCGCCTTGCCCGCGAGCGCGCCGGCACCACCCGCGATGGCGCCCGCCATGCCGGCGATGCCACCCAGGATGTCACCCTTCTTGAAGGCGCTCACCGCGCTGATCACCGCGTTGGCCACGCGGGCGACCACGCCGATGGGGCCCGGAATGAAGCTGGCCACCTGCAGGGCGATCTTCCCGATCTTCTTCAGGGCGCTGCCCAGCTTGCTGAAGAAGCCCTTCTTGCGCTTGAACTTGATCTCCAGCTGACCGGTCCGCGCGTCGAGGTTGATCTTCGCCTCGTACTTCTTGCCGCCGATCTTGAACTTGAACTTCACCTTGCCGGGGTTCTTCAGCGAGTCGATCGCCTTATCGAAGGCGGCGTTGATCTCGCTCTCCTTGGCCTTGTTCAGGTGCTTGGCGTCGACGCCGAACTGCTGGAGGAAGGCCTTCTTGTCCTCGATCGACGACTGCTTGAGCGCATCGAGCTGCGCATGCGGGTTGGGGGGCGCCGCGGGAGCGGGCTCCGCCACGGCGAGGCCGTTGTTCACCGGCGCCGCGCCGCCCACGTCCTGGGAAGGAGCGGCCGCCGTCGTCTCGAAGCTGCTCGCCGTCTGCTGCTGGGAGGGAGCGGCCGTCGTCGTCTCGAAGCCACTCTGGTCCAGGGTGGAACGGAACTGCGCGCTCGAGTTGCTGGTACGGGAGGGGGCGACGGTGTTCTGCTGCGGAGGGGTAAGGGCCGTCGGCTGAGGGCCCAGGGTGCTGGGGCGAACGAAGCCGTCAGCGCGGTTGCGGATGGGGGAGGTCATGGTCGACAACTCCAGAGGGTCGAATAGGCGTACGTCGTTGGAGGAGTTTTCGGCACAGCCCTCGCCCAAGTTGCCATATTGCCTGGTATTTTTTCGCCCACCCTCTGGAGGAGCGACCCATGACGTCGCCAACCTATGAGACTTTGGACGGTTCCACGCCGGAGATCACCCCGCTGGCGGCGGAGCACGGGAAGCGGCTTCCCCTGTCCGCCTTCACCTTGCTGACGGGCGGAGATGTTTTCGAGTCCCGCCAGGGCAAGCCTCCCCCGGAGGGCCCCGCGCGTGCCCGGGCGTACGTGAAGGCCAAGGTGACGATGGTGGCCCACGGCGCGCCGCCCGAGCAGCTCCAGCGCGTGGAGGGCGACATCGTCCGGCAGCTCTCGGGCAACCTGCAGCTCATCGGCCGGCTGGAGGCCTCACGGCCCGTGGCGATCGATCTCATTCCCCCCGGCCAGCCGATGGCGCGCTACGGCTACCCCCGCTCCGTCTCGCCGCAGGCTGCGGGGCTCTTCTGGGATCACCCGGACTGGGAGCGGGCGCGCATCGCCCTGCGCCAGGACAAGCTGGCCCCCGAGCCGCACCTGGTCTTCCACGAGATGGCGCACGCCATCCAGGGGCTGGCCTTCACCCAGGAGGAGAACGAGCTGGTCTACCGGACCATGCTGCGCACCTACCGCAGCCGCGCCATGGTGGATGAGGTGTTCGCCCTCTACAGCGAGCGCGAGTTCATCCCCACGGTGACAGGGCACGACCTGCGCGCCCCGGGCGTGTACGGCATGGCGCGGCAGCGCTGGAACGAGGAGCACGTCTTCACCCGCTTCGTGCGCAACCTCTACTTCCCCTACAAGCCGCTGGCGGGCCAGGGCTCGGGGAACAGGGCCTCCTCGTTCGAGGGCTGAAGGCCGCCCCACCCCGAAACGTGGAGCCGGGCGCTCGCCTCCCGGGCCCCCCTTGACACTCCATCCGCTATAACGGATATATAGCTACATCCGTTTTGACGGACGTCTGTCCGATAAAGAGGTTCTCCCATGAACGCCGCCGTCATCGACCTGCAAGACTTCCGCAAGAAGCGCGAGGCCGAGCAGTGTCAGATGACGCGAGCCACCCCCGCTCGGCCGTGGATGCCGGTATGGGTGTGGGTGGTAGTCTGGCCGGTATGAAGTCGGTACGGGAGAACAGCGGACGCAAAGGCCGAAGCGGTCCACCACGCCGCAAGAGTGCCGGGCCCGAGGCCTCGGCACCCGCGGACGTGTCCCCCGAGTCTTCTTCCGAGGAGCTCCTCTCGACGCGATCCCCCGCCATGCCTCCCGCCCCTGGCGACGAGGCGTGGGCGTACGAGGTGGCACACCCAGATGCCGACCAGGACATGGCACCCGTGGTGGGCCGCAACCTGAGGAGGCTGCGCATGCAGCGCGGCCTGTCGCTCGAGCGGCTGTCCAAGGCCTCGGGCGTAAGCCGGGCGATGCTCGGGCAGATCGAGCTGGGCCAGAGCGCGCCCACCATCAACGTGCTGTGGAAGATCGCCCGGGCGCTGGACCTGCCGTTCTCGGCGCTGATCAGCAACACGGGTGGCACGGGCACGCGGCTGATGCGCGCGCAGCAAGCCAAGCGGCTCACCTCGCATGACGGGCGTTTCGCCTCCCGGGCGCTCTTCCCGTTCGACGAGCCGCGGCGGGTGGAGTTCTACGAGCTGACCTTGAGGACCCAGAGCGAGGAGCGGGCCGACGCCCACCCTCCTGGCACGCTGGAGAACCTGATCGTCACCCGGGGCACGCTGGAGATGGAGATTGGCGCCGAGCGCCACGTGCTTGCCCCGGGGGACGCCATCCTCTTCGAGGCGGACAAGCCCCACGTCTACCGGAACGTGGGGCAGGACGATCTCACCATGTACCTGGTGATGACGTACGCCGAAGAGGTGGGCTGAGCTACTTCGACATGCACATCATCATGGGCATGCCGTTGCACATCATCATCATCGGCGCGCCCATGGCCATCATGCTGGTCATGGCGTCGCAGCACTCCTTCATCATCGCCATGTCCTGACCTTCCATCGGCATCATCTTGCACATCATGCCGTCCTTGGTCATCTCGCAGGTCATGCGGCACATCATCGGCGCCATCTGACGCATCATCATCGGCATCTGCATCATCATCGGCATGCCGCCCATCATGTTCATGGGCATCATCCCGCCCATCATCATGGGGTTCATGCCGCCCATCATGTTCATGGGCATCATCCCGCCCATCATCGGGTTCATGCCCATCATGTTCATGGGCATCATCCCGCCCATCATGTTCATGGGCATCATCCCGCCCATCATCGGATTCATGCCCATCATCGGCATGTTCTGGTTGGGCATGTTCATGGGCATGGCGTTCGCGGTCATCATTTGTGGGCTCCTCCCGGCATCGCCGGAGTGAAGAAAGCGTCCCAGGGATAGAGCACCCGCACCGATACTTCGATTGAACCGTGGGGCATTGCTTCGCTTTCCTCCAAGGCAGCGGAGGCACTCCCCTTCGGAGCGGAGGATTGGCTGGCTGGGACGGATACCCGTCTGCTGGCGCGGACGGAGGCGTCACGCGGTGGACGGACGCCTCCTGTCACGAACCCAGCACTTCATGGACTCTCGGCCGGACGCTGAGGAGCGACCCGCTCGGCTCGCTCGCTCTCCAGAGCCTGCTCGGCCCGAGCGGCGGGGATCTCCACCGCCGGGCGATGGACCGTGCGGTAGACAGCCGCCGCCAGCCCTCCGCCCAGCAGCGGCGCGACGATGAACAGCCAGAGTTGCTGTAACGCCCAGCCACCGACGAAGACCGCGGGCCCCAGGCTGCGCGCGGGGTTCACCGAGGTGTTCGTGAGGGGAATGCCCACCAGGTGGATCAGCGTGAGCACGAGGCCGATCGCCAGGCCCGCGAAGCCCACGGGCGCCCGAGCATCCGTGGCCCCCAGCACGGTCAACACCAGGAGGAAGGTGAGGACGACCTCGGCCAGGAAGGCCGTGCCCGCCCCGTAGTTGCCCGGCGAGTGAGCGTCGAACCCGTTGGCTCCCAGCCCCTGAGCCACGGCCGAGTAGCCCTCCGGGCCCCCCTTCGCCATCAGGAGCACGATGCCCGCCGCCATGATTGCCCCCACGCACTGAGCGATGAGGTAGCCGGGGACGTGTCGGCGCTCGATCTTCCCGCAGAGCATCAGTCCCACCGTCACCGCGGGGTTGATGTGGCAGCCCGAGATGGGACCGATGGCATAGACCATCGCCAGCAGCGACAGCCCGAACGCGAAGGAGACGCCCAGGAAGCCGATGCGATCACCCGCCAGGACGGCCGCGCCCACGCCTCCGATGACCAGGACGAAGGTCCCGACCAGCTCGGCCAGATACCGACGCATCGCCTCGCTGCTCCTCGACCGAGCAGCCACCTTCACAGGGGGGTTCGCCATGGCCAGCCTCACCGGCGGAGCGCCCAGGACTGAGGCGTCTCCACCACAAGAGTTCACTGCTCGTGACACTGCTCATGCATGTCCCGCAGGCAATTGCCCGCAGGGACCAGGCCCGACCGTCTATACTCGCGACGTTCGGAAGGTCGGGTTTCGTCTCATGCATGGCCGTCGCGTCCTCTCTCCAGTCCTCCTCCTCGGCGCCGGAACCGGCGAAGCCACTTGCGGAATCCTCTATCTCGCGGGCTACCTGCGACGAGGAGGGATCGAGGCCTTCGTCCGGCTCTACGACGGGGACGAATCCGAGGACGAGGTCGTCCGCTCGCTCGAAGCCCTGGTGGCCCGCGTGCGGCCCCGGCTCGTCGGTATCAGCCTCAAGTGGTTCCACCACATCCACCGCGCGCTGCTCCTGGCTCGGACGCTGCGCAAGATCGACCCCGAGATCCGAATCGTCGTGGGCGGCAACAGCGCGTCGTACTGGTGGCGGGAGCTGAACGCGTTCGATTGCATCGACCACATCGTCCTGGGCGACGGCGAGCTGCCGCTGCTGGCGCTCTGCCAGGGCGATCCCTCCCCTCCCAACTGCGTCACCCGGGATCCGGACGGCAGCCCGCGGCGGTTGCCCCTGGCGTACGTGCAAGGCGCCAAGAACAGCGAAGACATCTACTACTCGCACTTCAACGACATCTTCCTGAGTCAGCAGGATCGCCACGCCTTCTCGGGGTGGGTCGCTCCCGGCAAGGGGTGCGGCGAGAACTGCCTCTATTGCGGCGGGGCTCGTGGCAACCAGAAGGCGGCGTTCGGACGCGCGAAGCCGTTCCTGCGGTCCGAGGAGAGCGTGCGCCGCGACCACCAGGAGATCGCCCACCAGACGTGGCAGATGCGCTACGACTTCTCGGGTAGCTCGGCGGAGTTCCTGCAAAGCACCTGGGCGGGAGTCGATCTCTCACGCCACTCCTGCACGTATTTCCTGTGGGGAGTGGCCCGGATCGAGCTCATCGACGCGCTGGCCCGGACCTTCGAGAAGGTCTACATGGTGCTCGACATCGGTTGCTTCTCGGAGCAGCAGCGGCTCGAGCAGATGCGGCGCGGCCTGCTCAAGCCATGTGCAACGGACCAGGAGCTGCTGAAGCTCATCGACAGCTGCCGGCGCCATCCGAACCTGGGTATCGAGATCTCCGGAATCGCGGGCCTCCCCTTCGCCAGCGCCGCCACGCTCGAAGAGGAAGTCCGCCTCGTGGAGCGCGTGATCAGCCTCGACTGCGTGGTGGGCTACCAGCGACTCGAAGCGCAGCCCGGTGCGCTCGTCACCGAGCACCCCGCGCGGTTCGACATGGAGACCGAAGCGCGAACGTTCACGGAGTTCCTCGACTACTTCGAGCGACGCGAGCCCGGCGACGTGTCGGTGCCGATGCTGCGCTTCCGCGACGCGGCGCTCGAGAAAGCGGTGCAGCGCACGTCGGATCACGTGGATTCCCTCGCATGGAAGCACCGAGACGCGAGGCGAAGGATCGCGATCAACGGCCGTACGCGCCTGCGGAACACCGCCCCCTCGACGCTCCGGTTCAAGCTCGGCGATTGGTTGGGACACCACCGGGTTCCGGCGAAGGTGGCGCAGGAACAGGTGACCGTCGTGCGGTCCATCGACGGCACAGGCCTGGCTTGCGCACCCTCGGTCAGCCCGCGAAGGTTCACCGACCCGACGCTGGATCAGGGCGAGGACGGCAGGATTCTCCTGAGCACCCTGGCTGCCTTCGAGCAACCGACGACGGTCGCCAGCGCGGTGACGCAGTTGGGAGCGAAGGTGAAGCTCGACCCGAACTCGGCGCGAGAGGTCATCGACCATCTCGTTGACGGACGCTTCCTGCAGCCGGCGTGAGGCCGTGCAGCCCCGTAGGGCACATGCCTACCCCTGCCGCTTGCGCGTGGGGCTCTGTGCCGCGGCCGCTGCCTCCCGCAGCTTGTCCTTCTTGCTCTTGCGCTTGCCCTTCACGCCGCCCTGCGGGTCCAGCACCGGCGGGGCGAGCTCGGTCGGCTCGAGCCCCGCGAGGCGCTCGCGCGGGAGCTTGAGGTGGTGACGGCGCTCGATGAGGCGGAAGTGGGCCTCGGTGCTCGGGGTAACGAAGCTGACCGCCACACCGGACTGTCCCGCGCGGCCCGTGCGCCCGATGCGGTGCAGGTAATCCACGGTGGAGCGCGGCAGATCGTAGTTCACCACCGCTGGCAGCCGCTCGATGTCCAGACCGCGGGCAGCCACGTCCGTGGCGACGAGCACCTTCACGCGTTGGGCCTGGAAGTCCGCGAGCGCCTGCGTGCGCGCGCCCTGGCTCAACTCACCGTGCAGCGCCGCCGCGAGGATGCCGGCGCGATTCAGCTTCAGCGCGACGTGGTCAGCGCCATGGCGGCTCGCCACGAAGACGAGGACGTGGGACCACGCATGCGTCTCGATGAGCCGGCGCAGCAGCGGCGTGCGCTTGTCCGTGTCCACCTCGATGGCGCGCTGCTCGATGGTGCCCAGGGCCTCGGGCGTGTCGGCGGGCGGCTCGGAGGAGTCCACGCTAACGCGGGTGGGCTCGTGAAGGAGCTGCGCCGCGAGCGTCTGAACCGCCTGCGGAAAGGTCGCGGAGAAGAGCAGGTTCTGCCTGCGGGCGGGCAGCAACTCCAGGAGGCGCGTGAGCTCCTCGGAGAAGCCTAGCGAGAGGAGCCGGTCCGCCTCGTCGAGCACCAGTGTCTCCACCGAGGAGAGCCGCAGCGCATTCTGCTTCACGAGGTCCAGCGCGCGTCCGGGCGTCGCCACCACCAGGTCGGCGCCACCACGCAGCGCCATCATCTGGGGGTTGATCGAGACGCCGCCCACCGCGAGACAGGTCTTCAGCGGCCTCGGCAGATAGCGCCCATAGCGGCCAATCGCCTCGGAGATCTGCGCGGCGAGCTCGCGCGTGGGGACGAGCACCAGGGCGCGCACCTGTCTCGGGGCCCGGCCCGGGTGCGCACTCAGGGCGTGCAGGAGGGGCAGGACGAACGCGGCGGTCTTCCCTGAGCCCGTCCGCGCGCAGGCCCACACGTCGCGGCCCCGCAGCACCGCGGGGATGGCCTCGCGCTGGACCGGCGTGGGCGCGCCATAGCCGAGGTCGGCCACGGCACGGGCGAGCGGCTCCGAGAGGCCGAGGGAAGTGAAGGTCATGGACTGGGGGGCTCGGGTGACAAGAGGGGCGCGGAGACTATCCCGCCCACGCCTCCGATGGCACCCAGGCGGGCAAGCGCTCGGAGTTTTGCCAGAGGGCCTCGGGCGGCGCAGGTGTTATGAGCATCCGCATGCTGAAGACCCACCCTCCCCGTCCCAGTGCCGTCCTTGTCGGTGTACAGCTCCCCGGCGTCTCGGACGCGGAGCACGCCGCGGACCTCGCGGAGCTCGGCCGGCTGGTGAAGACGCTGGGCTACGACGCGGTGGCCACCGTGAGCCAGCGCCGCGAGGGGCTGGCTTCCGGGACGGTGCTAGGCACCGGCAAGCTCAAGGAGCTGGCGCAGCTCACCGGCGGCAGCGGCGTCATCGCCTCTGGCGCTCAGGACCGGACCTCGAAGGCGCGCGAGCGCTGGGAGGCCGCGGACGCCTCCGAGGAGCCCGAGGAGCCCCAGGACGAGGAGGCCGCACCACCCTCGGAGGACACCCCGGGCGAGGAGGCACGGCGTCCCACGGCAGTCGTGGTGGACCACGAGCTCTCTCCGAGCCAGCTGCGCAACCTGGAGAAGGCCACCGGGGCGCAGGTGCTGGACCGCACCGGCGTCATCGTGGACATCTTCCACCGTCACGCGCGCAGCCACGAGGCGCGCATGCAGGTGGAGATCGCCCGGCTCAACTACCTCGCGCCCCGCCTGCGCGAGTCCACCGGAGGAAGGGAGCGGCAGCAGGGCCGCGGCGCCGGAGACTCCGCCGTGGAGCTCGACCGCCGGAAGATCCGCGACCGCCTCGCCGAGCTGCGCGAGGGACTCGCCGCCATCCAGAAGGACCAGGACCAGCGCCGCTACGCGCGTCGCGACCAGTTGCGCGTGGCGTTGGTCGGCTACACCAACGCGGGCAAGTCCTCGCTGATGCGCGCCCTGACCGGCAGCGAGGTGCTGGTGGCCGACCAGCTCTTCGCCACCCTCGACACCACGGTGCGGGCCCTGCAACCCGAGAGCCGTCCACGCGTGCTCGTCTCGGACACGGTGGGCTTCATCAAGAAGCTGCCGCACGATCTCGTCGCCTCCTTCCGCTCCACGCTCGACGAGGCGCTCGAGGCTTCGCTGCTGCTGTACGTGGTGGATGCGTCCGATCCCACCTGGGACGCGCAACTGGAGGTCACCCGCACGGTGCTGCGAGAGATCGGTGCGGACACCGTCCCGAGCCAGCTCCTCTTCAACAAGGTGGACCGGCTGGATGCGGCGGCTCAGGAGGCCCTGCGCTCGCGCCACCCGGAGGCGCTGCTGCTCTCCGCGCACCGGCCGGAGGACGTGGGGCTCCTGCGCGAGCACATCCTGCGCGCCTTCGCGGCCTCGATGGTCGATGCGGATCTGGTGATTCCCTACGCCTCGCAGTCGCGCATCAGCGAGGTGTACGAGCACACGACGGTGCTCTCCGAGGCCTTCGATGAGAGCGGTCGCAAGCTCCGCGTGCGCGGCCTGCCCGGTGCCATCGCGCGCCTCACGCAGGCTTTCGGAGCCTGAGCGACGCAGCAGCCTGCCGCCCCCCCGGAGGCATGTGGAAGCCCTGAGCGTGTCTACCCCTCAAGCGCCCGCCGCTCGCACCCATCAGCTCAACTCGATCGCCGTGTCGAGACGGGGCACGGCGAACTCATACCGATCAAGGGTGGGTGATCTCCTGGATTTGCACCCTACCATCGCCAGCACCCGCGCAGCGCGCCACGAGCTGGTCCGTCACCGTGCCGCGCGCCCGCCGATCACCGGGAAGCGTTCGTAGGCCCGCTTGAGCGCGTCCAAGTGGGCGGGGTTGTCGAGATCAAGCGGAGCATCCGTGAGCTGCACAACCCACCCTCCCGATGCCGTGGGCCGCGCCCGCGTGAGCAACTCGGCATCGCGAGCAGGATCCGGGAACCCGATGGCCTTCGCGGCAGCGGCAGACCAATAGTTCAGCCACCCCAGGTGACGCGGAATCTCAGGTGCGGGGATTGCCTCTGGGAACTTGAGTGCAGGCAAGCCCCGTGGTGGCTTTTCAGGCCCATAGAGCTTCGGGCCTGTTTGGTCCGCAATGACCTGCATCATGGGTGACAGGGCTATGAGGCCCCACTGTGCGCGGACGCCCTCCGCTACGTGCTCTAGCACATCTGCTGCTGCCGCGACGACGGCCGCGCCCTGCGGCAGCTTCGCATGGACCTGAAGCTGTGGCTGGCCCCCTGAACTCGTACTCGCGGGTCGGCGCCGCCCTGAAATCATCACCGGATAGCTCTCGTCACCATTGCAAACGAGAGGGAATTCCCCACGTGCAGCTGCCTCAGCAAGCCATACGTCGCGCTGCGGTAGCTCGATGAGCTGCCCTTCTTTTGAGACTTCCCACGCCAATCGCAAGCCGGGAAGCGCCCTCTCCATACCTTCAATGGCAGCGAGCGAGCGGCCATCGTCGCCCATGAGAACTGAAGCGTAGACGTTCAGTACGAACCGAGTTCGAGTGGTCATCGTTCACACCCGGTGACGGCGATATCAAAGCTGTCGTCTACCTCCAGCAGCGCGGCTTTGTGTGCCTCGGTGCTCACCCCAATGACGAAGCCATATCCACAGACCCGCGCAATGCTGCGCTCTTCCTCAAACTCTCTTATTTGGTCCCTGATCACCTGCTCCTGGAGGAAGTCACTGTACGTGTCAAATTGATAGGTCTTGATCTCCCACAGCACACGTACGCCGACTTGCAGCGCATCAAAGCGCTTGCCGCCGACGAGCACGTCCATGCCGGGATAGCGGTTCGGCGGAAACTTATCGGCGCACTCGTTATGTGGATCATCTTTGCCTGCGTGCGGGACCGGGACGGGCCTGCACTCCGGGCTGCGAGGAGTGGATTCTGTCGGCACTGGGGGGAAGATGTCTCCGGAGCGCGACCCCTCTGGCTTCGGCGCTTGGTTCGCTGACGGTTCCTTGGCGGTCCGCGTTTGAGCCTTGGGCTTCGCGCGCTCGCGGGATGCGTTCCGTTGATAAGCATCAATCCCCTCTTGGATGGCGGCTGCCACCACCACCGCGCCAATAACGATCACAGCACCGACGACGATTTCGGGTGCCGCAAAGACACAGAGGGCCACGGCTGCGGGAGCTGCTGCACCCGCGTAGGCGACAGCGCATCTTCGGGTGACATCCCGAAACCTGACCCTGTCGCGATCGAGAGCGTGAAAGCACCTCTCCGCCAGGATAGGCCATTCGTTGGAGGCGTCTCGCACCACGCACTGCCCGTCATCCGTCCAGGGGTACAGCGCCGCACGCTGAAGATTGGTCAGTCTCGGGCTCGTGGCCTCCGGCTCTCCCGGGCTCGGATCCATCGTTACGCAGGCTGAGAGCAGGAACAGGAGTGCGATGCACGTTCGGTGCGGCATGGCCGCGTCCTTTCAATCAGGCGGGGGGCTATGGGTCAAGGCTCGTCCCTCCTGGAGTATGCCAGCCGTCATGGGCGCAACCGTGCCCGAAGCTCGGGGCCGGGTGGAGTTTCAAAGCTCTCGCAGCGAGGGGCCAAGTTTTCCGATTTCGGGGAATGCGCACCAGAGGCCCGGGAGAGCGCGGCGCAGCAGATCGACCGGCCTGTGCCCCAGCACGACGCCGCACCGGCCAGAGACGCCGGAGGGGACACTGAGGGCACATGGGGGACGGGCGGGAAAAGAAAAACCCAGCAACCCTTGAGGGATTGCTGGGCTTTCTCTAGCGAAGAGTACGGGACTTGAACCCGTGGACGAGGAGTACCCTAAACCCGCGACGGCACACGCCTTTCGCTGAATCTTTCGCTGAATCGTGAGTGAATCTGGGTACTTCGAGTCCACGGGCCAGTCCCGCCAGTCCCGCTGGTCACCCGGAGTCTCCTCCAGTCTAGGAGACATTTTGGAGACGAAGCCCGGGGCTCACTGAGCCACTCTATTTGCGAGGCGAGAGGGACTGGAACCTGCGCCCCTCTCGCTCGCCGTTGGCTCGCGAGCGGATGACTCTCGACCAATTGATTAGAGCACCGATTTAATGGAGGGTACGGTGGGTGAAGCGGATGACTACAACCGATCCCCATACCGGTAGAGCTGGTCGTTCTGTGTCGCGACAAACCAGTTTGACGTCAGGAACGTGACGTCGAACGAATCGGTCGCACCACTCGAAGTCTTGATGGTGACCCATACCTTATTCTGATTTGGGTATGACACCCACGTGCCTGTCCAGAACCCTCCAGCACGGACAGTGCCATCCAACTGAAAGACCCATGGCGTCGGGTGCGGCGAGTCTTTGGTCATCGTCGCATCCCTCAGCACGCCGACACTCCACCAAGTGTTGTTGACGAGGGCGGGATCTACCGCATAGGCGTTGGATGCGATGCTCGTCAGCACCAACGTCAACACAACGTAGAGCTTTCTCATTTTCTAGACTCCCGATGGAGGACACCACGGATCACCGATTAGGAAAATGTTGCTCCGCATCAGGAGTAGCAAGATCACCCAGCCAGTTTTCTCATACTTGTAGTGGTGCTGGCTGTCCTTCAGCTGGCTGGCGAAGGCACAGAAGCAGGCGGGGCCCCGGTGACACGAGCGCTCCACATCCTTCGGCACACATTCTGTTCGCAGCTGGCGATGCGAGGGGCGCCCGCCAAGGCCATCCAAGAACTGGCCGGACACAAGAACCTCTCCACTACCCAGCGGTACATGCACCTGAGCCCGGCAGCCAAGGACGCGGCGATCAGCCTGCTGGATGAGGCCGCCTCCCAGATTTCTGGAGACATCCTGGAGACGAAGATCGCGCCGATGGAGAAGCCCAGGGGCTGAAAAGACGAAGGGCCTGGAATCCTTGAGGTTTCCCTCTCGATTCCAGGCCCCTCTATTGGCGAGGAGTACGGGACTTGAACCCGTGGCCCTCCCCTACCCGCCTCTTCCACAGAGCACGGGGTTTAGCGGGCCTCGGCCAACGCGTAGAGCAGGTCCACGTAGAACTTCTCGATCGCCGCCAGCCCGGCGATCTTGGAGCCCGCGACTGGCTCGATCAGCATGTACTCGTCAGGCCCATGCGCCCCGGAGCCGTGGCCGATACCGCCCGCCACCAGCGGCAGCTTCAGCCGCTCCGTGAAGATGTAATACGGCGCGCTCCCCCCCAGTCGCGGCGCCACGCTCGGGGTGATGCCGTATTTGTTGTAGGCGCTGATCGCCGCCTGGACGATCGATGAGGAGACCGACGTCTGCGCCGGCGGGTAGCCGCTCAACAGCCGCGTCTCCACGTCCGTGAACCCCTGCGCATCCAGGTGCGCGCGGATGAGCCGCAGCGACTCCTCCGGCGTCTGGTCCGGCACCAGCCGCGAGTCGAGCTTCGCAGTCGCCTTGTGCGGCAGGATCGTCTTCATCCCCGGGCCCGTGTAGCCCGCCCACATGCCGTCGATGTTGAGCGTGGTGTCGAACAGGTAGCGCAGCAGCGAATCATCACCGCTCATCCCGTCCACCCACTCCTGCACGCCCAGGCTCTGCCGCATCCCCGGCTCCCGAGCCCTCCACTCGGCGAGCATGCCGTTCACCAGGCGCTGCTCCTCCTCGTTCGGAGGACGGATCGGCGCGTAGTAGCCCGGCACGCGGATCGAGTTCCCATCCGGCGTGGTGAGGCTCGCCATCGCCTGCGTCAGCCGCCACACCGGCGAGTCCGTGATCGCCTTGAGCGAGCCGTGGACCTCCGACTTCATCGGTCCGCCCTGCGTGCTGCCACGCGCCTCCATCTCGAACGACAGGATCCCCTTCACGCCCATGAACATGGAGACGTCGCCCGACGGCCCCTGGCTGTTGAACGGGAAGAAGACCCCCGAGGCGCTCTTCAGCCGCTCGGCGTACTTGTCGATCACCTGCGGATAGTGCGGAGAGCCGAGCTCCTCCTCCCCTTCCGCCACCACCATCAGGTTCACCGGCAGCTTGCCGCGCGTGGCGATGATCGACTCCAGCGCGTTGAGGAAGGCGCGCTCCGGCCCCTTCTGGTTCGTCGCGCCGCGCGCCATCAGCACCTTGCCCAGCGCGTGGTCCACCAGCGCGCCGTCGAACGCGCCCACCTGCCAGCCCGTCGGCTCCACCGGCTGCACGTCGTACATCATGTAGACGACGAGGGTCTTCTCCGCCCCCGCGTCATAGAAACCCCACACGCCCGGGTGCCCATCCGTGGGCACCAGCTCCGCCTCCTTGAACCCCAGCTTGCGCAGGTCGTCCCGGAGCATCGTCGCCATCTCCTGAACGCCCTGGTTCTGCGCGCTCACCGAGGGCTGGCGTACCCACCGGCGCAGGTTCTCCAAGTGGCTGGCGAGGTTGGCGTCGATATGGGCGTACGTCTCGTCATGGCGCCCCGCGTACGCCGGGACCGCGGACGCATCGAACTTCTCTTTCGAGGTGAACTCGATGCGAGGCCGCTGGACCTCGGCGGCGGAAGAAGCGCCCGACGTCGCGCATCCCGCGAGCGACGTCGAGCCAAACAGGACAAGGGCAGAGAGCAGGCGGCGCATCATCTGGGGTCAGTCCTCCTCGGAGTCCTGGTTCTTGTAGGCGTTCTCCAGCAGCACCCAGAGGATCTTCACCCCCAGCTTGGGAAACTCCCGGGAGAGCTTCACCAGACTGGCGCGCGAGAAGCGCAGGGCCTCTCCCTCCGCCACCGCACGGCACGACAGCGGCGAGGGCACGGTGCCGGCCAGCGCGCGATCTCCGAAGAAGGTCGCCGCGCCCTGCTCGGTGCTGCTGCCATCCCGCGCGACCTCGACCCGGCCGCTGACCACGACCCAGAAGGCGTCCAGGTCGTCACCCTTCTTCACCAGCTCTTCCCCATCCTGGAAGACGCGCCGCTCGCCGGCCTGGAAGAGCGTCTTGAGCTCCGCCTCGTTCAGCTGGCCGAACAGGGAGGAGGTCTTCAGCGCCTCCATCCCCTCCATCATGTACAGCGGGTTGACCGCCAGTTCCGTCCGCTCGTTGTCGTCGCGCTGTCCCACGTGGCCTCCCGAAAAATTCCGTCCCCCCGACGGTATGAGGAAGGCCCGGGCCGGGCAACGACTGATGACGTGCCCAGCCCATTCTCCCGCTGCTCGCGCGCCTAGCGCGGCGCCATCTGCTTGAGGATGTTCACCGTCTCCGCCGCGGCGGCACTCGGCGTCAGGGCCGTATCGGCGATGCCGGAGACCACGCGGGTGATGTTGTGGTCCACCGCGCCCTCCTGTGCCCACGTGTCCACGCCCGGCGCGGTGATGTAGACGGAGTATGCGTGGTGCCCCGAGCCGGGCCGCTCGCCAATCACGTGCAGGATGGCGCGGCGCGAGTTCCGATCCGGCAACGCGCCGAAGAGGGTCTCGCCGATCCGGTAGCCGGCCCGCACGCGCCCGGCGCTGACGATGATGTGCTCGGGGGCGACCTTGAAGCCCACCGCCTCCAGATCCGAGCGCACCCGCTGCAGGTACGGCGCCAGGTGGCCCTCGTCCGTGAGCGCCCACGCGTTGAGCCCGTCGGAGATGACGATCTGCACGTCATACTGGCCCGCCTGGCTGTCGCGCAGGGAGCGCAGCCTGTCGAGCGAGCCCGCCGAGAGCTCCTCGCCCGTGGGCGGGTGGAGGATGTAGTCCTGGCGATCCTTGGACTCGGTGGCGACAGTGACCGCCTGGGCGATGGACGGCGCGAAGGTGGCGGGCAGCTCGGCGAAGATGCTCGCCTTGGCGTCCTCGTAGAGGAAGCGCACCTCGCGATCGAGGTCCGCGTTCAGGTCCCACGTGTTGGCGCCGTGGCCCTCGGCGATGAAGACGCCCCGCTTGCGCACCTCGGTCATCTGCGCGCGCGCCTCGGAGAGAATGTCCGCCTCCGAGCGCGTGTCTCCCTTCTTGCGGCGGTACTGCAGATACACCCAGGAGGGATCACCGAAGTGCGGCCCCGGCCGGCCCTCCGCGTCGACGACGCCCAGCTGCTGGAAGAAGGACCACATCCGGTCCTCGACCTTGTAGCCGAACTTGCTGCGGATGCGGACGTGGTCCTGGAACGCCGTGGTGAGGTAGCTCAGCATCGGATCGTTCTTCGTGGGCAGCGCCATCAGGTAGCCCGGGTTGGCCGGCATGATCTGATCCAGGCACCAGTCCAGATCGTCCAGCGTCACCTCCATGTGCAGCGTGGAGCACACGTCCAGGCCGATCATCAGCCCGTGCAGCTTGCCCATGACGATGTCCTCGAGGCAGCAGCGCACCAGCTGCTCCTTCGAGCGGAACACCTCCGGACCGATGAAGCCCGCCACGTCGTTGACGTGGACCCAGGGCCGAGCCGGCTTGCCCGCACCGAGCTGGGCCGTGGCCACCTTCTGCTTGAGCACGCGCGCGAAGCCGTACTTGCGCGACTCGTGTACCACCATGTCGAAGCCGTTGCCGTGGCCGTTGGTGCCGTCGGCGCCCTGCCCCGTCTCGAAGTAGAGCCCGTACTGTCCCGTGCGCTTGGAGGCGTGATCCAGCATCTTGGGGATCGTCACGTCGAACGTCTTGTTCGCGCCCTCGGTGCCGCCCAGGCTCTGGAACCAGAGCGCGGTCGAGCCCGGGGTCCGCGTCTCCACCTCGGCCTGGATGTCGATGTGAGACAGCACACAGTGCGGGAAGGTCTCCGCGAGATCGAACGTATCCAGCAGGTCCTTGAGCGCCAGCTCCACCGCCTGCACGGAGAACACGTCGCTCGAGACCGGGTTGGTGCCGAGCACCACGTCCCCGACGCCGAAAGCCCACCCGTCGAGCACCTGCCAGCGGATGTCTTCCACGTTGTCGGTGGGCGAGTTGGGCTGGATGCGCGCTCCCAGGTAGCCCTTGGCGCCGAGGTTGCTCCCGGGCAGCGGGTTGAAGACCTTGCGGCCCACGGCGATGAGCTCCTCGTTGCTCATGAGCTTGACGATGCAGCCGATGACGTCGCTGCTCAGCCCTCCCATGATGGCCTTGATCTCCGCCTCGCTCTTGTCGAGCAGGAAGCGCTTGAGCTCTCCCATCGTCCACGTGGACACCTGGGCCGCCTGGGAGGAGTCCACGCCCTGCTCGATGAGCTGGAAGAGGCCGTCGTCGAAGAGCGGGTGCGCGCGCAGGTCGCCGATGCGGGTGTTGGACAGCAGCGTGCGGGCGTTGACGCGGGACGTCTCATCCGCCGCGGCGAGCGCGGCGGCCTCGTCTCCCTCTTTGAAGGGGTTGGCCGCGCCGATGAGCTTGTTGAAGGTGGCCTGATCGAAGCCGCCACGCGTGCGGTCGAGGTACGCGAGGAGATCCTCCCCCGGCTTCACCTGGGGGATGTAGACGCCGGGAGGCGGTTCGGTGGGCTTCACCAGCGTGTCGTCACTGCAGGCCGCGGCGATCGCCGTGGCGCCCAGCAGCGCCGACATGAAGGTGCGACGGCGCATCATCACCGGCTGCCACGGATTTACCGGAGCGCGCTGGGGAGAGGTTCGCGAGCGCGCACCCTTGACGCGGCGCTGGGGGTGGAACGTCTTCATGGGATTGCCTCCGGAGGGACCGAGGAGAGGGACGACACGCGCTGGGGATGAGGTGCGGCCTCCCGCTCGGCTTCGAGGGCCACCTGGAAGGGCTCCAATTCTCGCGCCCGGACCGACATCGGCGCAAACCGGGTTTCCCCTTCGAGCAGGTCTGGCCAACCCGTCGGGTCTTGTCTCGGGTCAGGACTGGCCCGTCGCCCACGTAGTTGCTATAAATCGCCTGAAGCATTTCGAAGCATTTCGAAGCACCGCTGCTCAAGGCGTCCTACGGGAGGGATGATGCCTCTGAACATCGACGAGCTGGCGCAGCGGGCGGGGTTCCCGTCTCGTGACGCACTCGCCAAGCGGGTGCTCGAGCTGTGGGACGACCCCACCCAGAGCCACCGCAATATCGGCATCAAGTTGCTCGAGCTCCAGCGCGGCAAGCGCAGCTGGTGGCTGAAGCGCCCCGAGGCCGCCGAGGCCCTCGCCCACGCACTGGAAGTGGACCTCGCGGAACTTCAGCTCGCCCGGACCGCGGGCATCGGGCTCTTCGCGTTCGAGGACTTTCCTCGCGCCCGGCCGTTCGACCCCGAGCAGGAGACGCCCTGTTTACTGGGCAACGACGACTGGTTCGAGCCCCTGGGGCCGCGCTCGCGTTGGATTCATGCGCCTCCCGGCTCGGGGCGGAGCTTCACGGTCCACTACCACCACTATCGGTATGGGGCGCGCCTCGTCCACGCCTCCACGCTCTCCGAGGCCCTCGCGCAGCTCCCCCGCTCCGAGCCCGTGCTCATCGAGGTGGAGCGGGCCGAGGATGAGGATCAGGCAATCGAACAACAGCTCCTGGCTCGGGAGGACGCGGTGTTCGTCATCGCGCCCTTCCCCTGCTGGGCGATCCGCAATCCCCGTCGCCAGACGGGCGGCAGCGGCAAGGAGAGCCCCGACCCCGAGGGGCCGCAGTGGCCCGAGTATCGCTCCTGGCAGCCGCACGCTCAGTGGCGGACACGGTTCATCGAGTGGATCTCCCAGCGCGTCGATCCGGGCGCGCAGATCAACCCTCGGGAGCTCTCCGCCTGGGTGGAGCGAGAGGATCCCCAGGCGCGGCTCTTCACGACGCCCGGCGATCTGCTGCCCCTGTGTGCCTTCGCGCATGAGGCTGGCGGGAAGGCCTGGAAGCTCAAGGCACGGCGCGAGTTCACGGAGCCGTGGCTCAAGGGGCGCTTCTCCCGCGAGGAGGAGAGCCCCACGCCCAAGGAGCTCTGGCTTCGCTACCAGGGGCAGGAGGCGGTTCGCACCCTGGTCCACCGCTGGTTCCAGGGGATGGAGCCCTGGATCGCGCCGCTGCCCAAGGAGCGCTGGCTGGAGTTCCTTCCGGAGGCTCCGTTCGATCTCACGACCGTGAAGCGCCTCACGGAGGCGATGGTCACCCTCAAGTCGAAGAAGGAGCGCGCCCACAAGAGCTCGGAGCTGCTCGCGGCGCTCGGCACCACCCGTCGGGAAGATGCGTTCCTGCACCTTGTTTCCGCCCGGTTCTTCCAACCCCAGGGCAATGGCACCTGGAGCTTCCGGTTCGCATGGCTGGCCAGCCTGATGGCCAAGGATCTCGTGATGGAAGCGCTGCAAACGAGCTCGCCTGAGCAGTGGGGACACTGGATCGTGGGTCCCGGCCGCTGGGAGGTGATCGACGGGCTGCTCGATGAACTCAAGGAGCGGGAGCTGCTCGAGCTCGTGGGCCGAGCCGTCGCGGGCTTCCGCCTGTCCTCGCTGGGCTCCGTCGGCGCGGTGGAGGCACTGTTCGCCGCTCTCGGGCGTCGCCTGCGGACGGAGGGCGTTCGCCTGGATGCCGCGCGCGTCATGCCGCTGTGGAATCTCCAGCGCACCACGCTGGTGACTCGGATCGACGGCGGTGCCCCGGTGCCGCTCACCCGGCACAGCACCGCCACGTGGAAGACGCCGCCGCAGTGGCTGGAGGACTGTTGGGCCTGGAGCCTTCGGGTCGAGGCGTCTCCGCTCCTCGTGCCGGGGCTCGAGTGGCTCTATCCGGGCTGGACCCAGCCTTCGCTCAGCCGCCTTCCGGGATGGATGAACACGGTGACGCCGACGGCTGAGCTGTTCGCACTCGCTCCGGAGGTGGTCGCTCGCTGCCAGGGCACCTCGGTGCCTCCGCACCTGCCCGCCTTCTTGCTGCCGGCGTGCCTGCTGGTGGCCGAGGAGCGCGGATGGGCCCTGGAGGCCGAGCACTTGAGGGCCCTGACGCGCGAGCCTCAAGCCCTGAGCTGGCTCCTGGAGGCCTTGAACCAGCGCCCCGCCGAGATGCGCCAACGGATGGCGGCGCGGTTCTGGAAGCTCTGCCTGGCGACTCGACCGGACTTGTATACGCAGGAGAAGCCCGACTCGCCCCTGCGGCGCTTCATCGACGAGCACCTGACGGCCGAGGACTTCCGCTCGACGCTCTCGGACGCGCGCCTGCCGGAGCTCGCCGCCAACCTCCAGGCCGTGCCTCCGCGCCTGCGGAACGTCGTCCTCCGGGAGGTCCTCACGCGCCGGCCCGACATCACCGCGAGCAGCCTGTTCAAGGAGCGGGATGAGCTGGACGCGGAGTGCCTGGAGTTGCTGCTGCCCCACCACCGGTCCGCGAAGATCCTGACTCAGTCCTTCTGGAAGCGGTTCCCGCAGCGGGCGATGGAACTCACCCACGAGGCGGCACGGCGCGGGGATGAGCGGCTCCAGCAGTGGATCGAGTCGGCGCCTGTCGAGCTGTACCCCCAGCTCCTGGGGATCTTGGAGTCCTCGGCTTCGCTGCCGGCGTGGGCGCAGATGTGGCTCGTGCGCTGGCTGCCGCAAGCGGGCGCAATGGCGGATCGCGTCCACGCACTGTGGATGCGGACCGCTCAGGCGGCCTGAGACGGACCCTCGCGTCTGCGGCGACGCCACGCCGTGTACGAAGCCACCAGGGCGCCGGCCAGGGCACCGGCCAGCGCGCCCGCGGCCCGGCGAGACAGTCCTCCTCGGGATGGAGGCTCCATCCGGAACGTCTCCAGCGAGGCCTGCACCCGGGGCGCCAGTGACTCCCACTGGGCCGCAGGGGCACTCACCGTCACCACCGCGTGCCGCTCTTCCGAGGCCAGCCCTGCCACCAGGACCGTCCTCACCTGCCCCGCCTCCCGCAGCGTCCCGAGCACCTCCACGCGCGGGACCGGCCCCTTCACTCGCTCGACCCGCTCGGGGACCAGCGTCATCCCCAGCTCCTTGTCGAAGTGCCGCACCACCGCCGCTCCGAAGTCGTCCCGCTCGGAGGGGCTGGCCGAGAACGTCCGCTCGACCACCGCCACCAGCATCATCGCCGCCTCGGGCCCCTCCCCTTCGGACAACGCCGCCGAGAGCACTCGGGGTGCAGTGCTCTCCAGTGCCACCGCTCCCGCGCGTGTCCCCGCGTACGGCTCCTGTCGAACCATCCGGAAGCCCGCGGGCGGACGGAAGCTGTAGCCGTCCTTGCGCAGCTCGGAGCCGAGCGCACCCTGGACCAGCAAAAGCCCGGCCATCAGCGAGGTGAGAAGCATGGAGGGGTGAGAATAGCTCCCTACGGGTGCTCTGACGTCGCGGGACGCTGATAGGGGAAGGAGGGCCAGTAACAGCCCTTCTTCCATTCGTACGAGCGCGGGCCACACGGGGGCTTCACATTCCCCAAGAGCACCCAGCATCCTCCATTCGCTTCGATCTCTGGCGGCTCACACGGAGGCTGGCGCTGACCTGGGAATGGGGTCTTCGGCATCTCCATGCCCAGCCCTTTCTTCCCTGGCTCGGGCATCTGCGCATGTCCTGTAGCTGTGGAGGCGACGTCTCCGAGGGCCGTTGTTCCTCCGTCCGCCTCGCCTCCAGCATGAGTGCCGCGCAACGCCTGGGCGGATCGTTCCTCGGGCACCTGGGGCTCGCCGCCCCAGTGGCTGACCACCAACAGCACACTCAGCGCTGTCGCACCGATCCAGCCCAGCCACGCCACTGCCGGGCGCCACTTCACAGGCTGCGCCATGCTGGTAACAGCTTCGCCACCCTGGCGACGCGTGATCGGCCGGTTCGCCTGCCGCCCCGCTGTCTTTGCCACGCGCTCCAGTGCTTGAGCGATCTGCGCCGCACTTCCGCGGGCCGTGGGCTCGTTCGCCAGCATCTGGCGGATGAGCGCCGCCAGTCCCGGGCACACCGTCACCAGCGACTCGGGAGCCATCCGCTCCGGTGGCGCCGGTTGGGGCGAATCCAGGGCCTCTTCCCACTCCAGGGCTTCCGGAGGGTAGCTGCCCGTCACCAGCCGGTACGCCATCACTCCCAGCGCGTACACGTCATCGGCCGGCCGTGCCTCGTAGCGCGCCGAGGTCCGGCGTCCGAAGCGCCACTGGAACAGCTGCGCCTCGGGGCTCCAGTAGCGCGGGGTGCCCGGAGGCATCACCGTGTGCGTGAGCACGCGCGCGCCCTGGTAACACCCCGAGCCGAAGTCCACCAGCACGGCCCGGCCGCCTCCGGCCACCAGCAAATTGTCCCCTTTTATGTCTCGATGCACGCCTTCCACCGCGTGAAGGGCCTCCAGCGCGCGGGCCACCTGGGCCAGGAGCTTCAGCGCCGAGCGAGAGGTGAGCCGCTGGTCTCGGGCCCACTCGTAGAGCGCTTCGCCTTCGACCCACTCCATGACCACGTAGGGGAAGCGCGCCCCATCCGGCGCCGTCCACTCCCCCGCGTCCAACAGCTTCGGCACGTGAGCGTGGTCGATGCGTGACAGCAGCTCCACTTCCCGCTCGAAGCGCTCGTCCATCGGATGGAGCGCCAGCTTCAGCGCAACGGTCCCGGTACCAGGTATCTCTGCCTTCTCGGCGCGGTAGAGGGCACCGTAGGCACCCTTGCGATGCACGCTCACCAACCGCCAGGGACCCACCTCGGTGCCAGGCCGCAGTGCTCCAGCATCCACCGGGTGGAACTTCTCCATGGGCTCCTCCTGGCTCGCACCGGGAGGCATTCCCAGTTGGAAGAAGGAACCCTACCTCATAGGGCACACACTCCGCGATGCGTACACGCCTTGCGGGTTGGCGGTTACCCACGAACACCTGTTCGGAAATGTCGGGACTTTTGTGGCGTAAAAAGTCCCGACATTTCCGAACAGCGGCCTGCCGTCGCTATGACGGTTCAGGAACGAGCGCGAACGCGCGGACCGGGAAGGTCCCCACACCGCTGAACTTCGGCGCCACGGAGAAGAAGCGGAAGCCCCTCGTGGGGAGCTGCTCCAGCCTCGTGAGGTGCTCCACGATCGGAATCCCCGCCCCCAGCAACCCCGTGTGCGCCGGCCGATCGCCCGCGGCGGTGTCGTCGATGTTGAGCGAGTCGATTCCCACCAGCACCGCGCCCTCCTTCACCAGCACCTGCGTGGCCTCCGCCGTCAGGAACGGATGGCCCGACCCATAAGCCTCGGTCCCGAAGTGTCGCGACCAGCCCGTCCGCACCAGCACCGCGCGCCCACGCACCGAGACTCCCGCGAACGCCTCCGCGTCGATGGCTCGCCCTCCCGGCGGCGCCTCCACGCACACGCCCTCCAGGTTCGCCGTCTGCTCGAGCGTGAGCTGGGACAGGTCGGCGCCGCGCTCCCACCGGTGGCTCGGCGCATCCATATAGGTCCCCGTGTTGGCCACCATCTCGATACGCGCGATGTGGAACGTCGTCCCCGACGCGTAGTGCGACCGCGAGGCCTCCCGGCTCAGGTGGTCCGTGACAACCGGCCCCGGAAGGCCAGGGTACGTCGTCATCCCCGGAGTGATGGTGTGGCTGAGATCGATCAGGCGCATCGCGCTTCCCTCCCTCCCGAAGCGTACCGAAGAGGAACCGCGTGCCCTCATGATTCGCGTACGGTAACCTGCGCCCCGCGATGACTCCTGATGCCCGGGCCGAGATGCAAGCGCGTGCCGAGCGCGCCCTGAGGCGCGGAGAACTGGCCGAGGCGGTGGCTCTCTACGAGGCGCTCGCCCGCGAGTTCCCCGACGACGGAGCGCTCGCGCAGAAGCTCGCCCTCCTCCGGGAGTCCCTCCAGCCCATGGAGCTCCACAGCCCCAAGGCCGCCGCTCCCAAGGAGGAACGCCTGCCGCTCGGTCCCTCTTCTCCCATCCAGGAAGGCGAGCGCCTCTTCGCGCTCGGAGACTACGCCGGGGCCGCCGCCGCCTACCGCCGTGCCCTCCAGGAGCGCCCCGACAACGAGCTCATCAAGGAGCGCCTCATCGAGCTCTACCGGCTCGCCCAGGCCGCCCCCGTCCATTCCCCCACGGACCGCGCCCTGCCCAAAGAGCCCGAGCCCCTGCTGCATGCCCTCCTGGACAGGGTGGCGGCCCGGCGCCGCCTCAAGCGGGACTGACCCTCCGCGTTCGCGCTCCTTATAAGGAGGGGGGACAGCCCGGACCCACCTTCGGCGCAGCGCACCATTCGCGCGTTGCGCACCTGGAGGGTGGCTCCTACAATCCCGCCCCGACGCCGCTGTCATAGGCGCCACCCTCTCCTCTGACACCCGCGTCCGACTTTATGCCCCGTCCCCTGCGACTTGGAGTCCTTACCGGCGGTGGAGACTGCCCCGGACTCAATGCGCTCATTCGCGGGCTCGTGAAGCGGGGCAGCCATGAGTTCGGCCACGAGTTCGTCGGCATCGAGAACGGGTACATGGGCCTGGTCGAGCCGAACCTCACTCGCCCCCTCTCCGAAGCGGACACCCGAGGCATCCTCCCCAAGGGCGGCACCATCCTCGGCACCTCCAACAAGGCCGATCCCTTCATCTACCCCGTGAAGGAGAACGGCCAGTGGGTGGAGAAGGACCTGTCCGATCAGGTGCTGCGCCGCGCGGAGGAGTTGAAGCTCGACGGGCTGATCGCCATCGGCGGGGACGGCACGCTGACCATCGGCCACATGCTCTCGAAGAAGGGGCTGCGCGTGGTCGGCTGCCCGAAGACGATCGACAACGACTTGTCCGGCACGGATCAGACCTTCGGCTTCGACACCGCGCGCGGCATCTGCACCGAGGCCATCGACCGGCTGCACTCCACCGCCGAGTCCCATGACCGCGTCATGGTGGTGGAGATCATGGGCCGCAACGCCGGCTTCCTCACGCTGGACAGCGGCATCGCCGGGGGCGCGGACGTCATCCTCATCCCGGAGATCCCCTACCGGGTGGAGCCCATCGTCGAGAAGATCCGCCGCCGCGCCACGCGCAAGCGCAGCTTCTCCATCATCGCCATCGCCGAGGGGGCCTACCCCGTGGGCGGCACCCTGGCCGTGGTGGAGAAGGCCCATGAGATCCCCGGCCGCGGCGTGGTGCGCCTGGGCGGCGCGGGCAAGGTGTGCGCGGACCTGCTGGCCAGCCACATCGAGGCGGAGATCCGCGTCACGGTGCTCGGCCACCTCCAGCGCGGCGGCACGCCCTCGGCGGCGGACCGGGTGCTGGCGACGCTCTACGGCTGCAAGGTGCTGGACCTGGTGCGCGACGGGCAGTGGGACCACATGGTGGCGCTGCGCAACGGGAAGATCGTCACCGCCTCGCTCTCCGAGTCGCGCAAGGAGCGTCGCGTGGATCCGACCGGCGAGACGGTGCGCTTCGCCAAGAGCATGGGGATCAGCTTTGGCGATTGAGTCGGGGGACGCCTGGACACGATGACGCTCGTCGGCCGCCAGATCGGGCGCTATCGCATCCTCGAGCAGCTGGGCTCGGGGGGCATGAGCGTCGTGTACAAGGGCCTGGACACCGCGCTGGATCGCGAGGTGGCGGTGAAGGTGCTGCACCCGCACCTGGCCGGCAGGGACGAGTCGCGCCGGCGCCTGGCCCGCGAGGCCAAGGCGGTGGCTCGCCTGCACCACCCCAACATCCTCGAGGTGTTCGACTTCTCCGCGGCCGACTCGCAGAACGCCTACATCGTCACCGAGTACATCCGCGGCCGCACGCTGCGGCAGTACCTGGACGAGGGCGGTCTGGAGCCGCCCGAGATCGCCGCGATGATCATCCACGAGCTGGCCGCGGCGCTCGCCCACGCGCACGAGGCCGGCGTCATCCACCGCGACCTGAAGCCCGAGAACGTCATGGTCCGCGAGGACGGCGTGCTCAAGCTGATGGACTTCGGCATCGCCAAGCTCCTGGAGACCGAGGAGCGGATGACCATCACCGGCACGCTGGTGGGCTCGCCGGCCCACATGGCTCCGGAGATCATCGAAGGCCTCGAGGCGGGCCCCGAGGCGGACGTCTTCTCGCTGGGCATCATGCTCTACGGCTTCGCCACCGGACGGCTGCCCTTCACCGCGTCCAACACCACGGCCACCCTCAAGCGCATCCTCGACGGCACCTACGAGGATCCGCGTCGGCGCGTGGCGTCGCTCTCGGATGAGCTGGCGGAGATCATCACCACCTGCCTGCAGCGCGACCGGCGCCACCGATACCCGCACGCGGGGAAGCTGCGCGACGCGCTGGCCGACTACCTCACCGGCCTCGGCTTCCCCCGCGTGAACGAGGAGCTGGCCTCCTTCTTCGTGGACCCGGACTCGTACAAGAAGGCCGCTCGCCAGCGCATCGTCGCCTCGCTGCTGGAGCGCAGCGAGCGCCTGCTGGCCGAGAAGCGCACCCCGCGCGCCCTGGCCAGCCTCAACCAGGTGCTCGCCCTGGACGGGCAGAACGCCCGCGCCCTGGCGATGCTCGACGGGCTC
This sequence comes from Hyalangium ruber, assembly GCF_034259325.1. Classification (NCBI taxonomy): domain Bacteria; kingdom Pseudomonadati; phylum Myxococcota; class Myxococcia; order Myxococcales; family Archangiaceae; genus Hyalangium; species Hyalangium rubrum. Next base: position 79,215 of record NZ_JAXIVS010000005.1, read on the forward strand.
AACCGCGCCCGCCGCCGCCGACTGTGGATGAAGCGGGGCGTCCAGGCGGCCGTGACGCTCGCCGTCCTCGCCTCGCTCGGCACGGGCGGCTACTTCCTCTTCCGCTCGCGTCCGGGGCCCGCGACGCCCTCCGTACCGGACACGCCGCTGCCCACGAAGCCGCCGGAACCAGCGCCCACGCCGCGAAGCGGCGAGCCGGACCCCATCAACGCCCCGCTCCAGCCCCCTACCCCGCTCCCCGTCCCCGAGGAGACCGCGCCCCCGACGCCGGAGCCCTCGCCCGAGGAGTCCTCCACCGCACGGAAGCCGCCGCTCAAGCCCGAGGCCCCGCGTCCCGCGAAGGTGCATGTCTCCATCCTGGTGCGCCCCTACGGCGCCATCCAGGTGGACGACCTGGCCCCCAGCCCGCAGCCGCTGGCGCAGCACGATCTGGAGCTGGCCCCCGGCGCGCACACCGTCACCGTGCGCTGTGAGTGGTGCGAGGACGCGGTGGAGACCATCGACGTGGCGCCGGGCGCCGAGAACGTCTTCCGGCTGCGCGCCCAGCTCAAGCCCTCGCGGCTCTCCTTCGACTACCAGCCCGCCGAGGCCCAGGTGCGCATCAACGAGGAGCTGCGCACCGCGCGCGAGAGCATGGAGCGCCCCTTCGACATCCGCTCGCCCCGGGGTCCCGCCAGCTTCCAGCACCGCGTGGAGTACGAGGTGAGCTACCCAGGCTACCGCACCGAGAAACGCGTCGTGGCGGTCGAACCGGGCAAGCCCATCACCCTGCGCGGGAGCCTCGTCGCCGAATGAGCCGGGGCCTGCTGCCGCTGCTGCTCTACCTGTTGCCGGTGCTCCTGCTGGCACCCAGGGCCGCGCGCGCGCAGGACACGGACACGGAGATGGCCGCCATCCGCGCCAGCTTCGAGTATGGCAAGTACGCCGAGGTGCTCGAGCGCGCCGCGGCGCGGATCGATCGCGGCAGCCTGAGCGAGGAACAGCTCGCCGATCTGCACGAGCTGGCGGGCCTGGCGGCCTTCAACCTCCAGCGGACGAAGGACGCCGAGCGGCACTTCTCCGCGCTGCTGCGGCTGGACCCGGAGCGGAGCCTGGATCCGTTCGTGGTGCCTCCGCCGGCGGTGGCGTACTTCGACAAGCTCAAGCAGCAGATGGACTCGGAGCTGGACTTCCTCAGGCAGGAGCGGCGGCTGCGGCAGGAGCGCGCGCGCGTGGAGGCCGAGCGCCGCGAGCGCGAGCGGCTGGCCGCCGAGGAGCAGCGCCGCCGCGCCGAGTCCCTGGCCCGCCAGGTGACGGTGCGCACGGTGGAGAAGCGCAACTTCCTGGTGAACTTCGTCCCCTTCGGCGCGGGCCAGTTCCAGCAGGGCCGCAACAGCTTGGGCATCGTCTTCGCCGCCACCGAGGGCGCCCTGGCGGTCACCAGCGTCATCGCCTACTTCGCCTACGAGTCCCTCTTCGAGACGGCCACCGTCGAGGTGGACGACGTGCTCACCGAGACGGGCAAGGCCGTCTATACCCTGCGCTACATCCCCACCAACCGCTCGCGGCAGGCCGACACGTGGCGGCTCTTGAAGATCGGCGCGGCCACCGGCTTCTTCACCGTCTACGCGCTGGGCACGGCGGACGCGCTCTACCGCCACGAGGATCAGGTCACCCAGACCACCATCGAGGAGCGCCCCCCCGCGTCTCCTGCTACACCCAAGGAGAGCGGCCCCACGGCTCGCCTCCAGCTGTATCCCACTTCCGGCGGGCTCGGCGCCGGCCTCACCCTGACTTTCTAGCCGGGAGCCCTCCCAGGAACCTTATGGCCAGCCTCAACGTCCGCACCCCCGACGGAAGGGTCCGCTCGGTCCCCTTGCTCAAGCGCATCACCAGCATCGGGCGAGGGCCGGACAACGACGTGCAGCTCGAAGACCCCGCCGTGCCCGACAGCGCCCTGCACGTGCGCTTCGACGGCAGCCGCTACGAGGTGGGCAGCCTCGGGGCCACCTTCCAGATCAACGGCAAGAAGCGCGACTCGCACGTGCTGGCCTCGCAGGACGTCATCCGCGTGGGTGGCACCGAGCTGATCTTCGCCCGCGACGATGCCCCCGCTCCGCGCGCCGCTCCCCCGCCATCCTCGACCCCCTCGGCGGCCGAGGCGAGCTCCGACTCGCACACCGCGGAGCTGCCCGGCGTGCCCGGCCGCGAGCTGGTGATGCTGCGCCGGCTCACCACCTTCAGTGAGCGGCTGATGGGCAGCTATGACCTCGAGAAGATCCTCGAGAGCCTCATGGACGAGGCCATCGAGGTGACGCGCGCGGACAAGGGCTTCCTCATCCTCATGGAGAGCAACGAGCCGCGCGTGAAGGTGGCGCGCAACCTCTCGCGCGAGAACATCGAGGACGCGGTGGAGAAGCTGTCCGACTCCATCGTCGCCAAGGTGGTCAAGGAGCAGCGGCCGCTCATCCTCGCCGACGCCATCGACGCGCCCGAGTTCAAGGCGAGCGAGTCGGTGGTGAACCTCAAGGTCCACTCCGTCATGTGCGTGCCGCTGATGCACAAGGGAGACCTGTTCGGCCTCATCTACGTGGGCAACGACCGGCTGGTGAACCGCTTCGAGCCCAAGAGCCTGGACATGCTCACCATCTTCGGCGCCCAGGCCTCGCTGATTCTGCAGAACGCGATGTGGGTCAACGAGCTGAAGCTAGACAACACCGAGCTGCGCAAGAAGCTCGAGGACCAGCGCTACGGCGACATCGTCGGCTCCTGCCAGGGCATGAAGGACGTGTACAAGCGCATCGACAAGATCGCGCTCACGGACATCTCCGTGCTGATTACGGGCGAGACGGGCACCGGCAAGGAGCTGATCGCCCGGGAGATCCACCGACACTCGCCGCGCGCCAAGGGCCCCTTCGTCACCATCAACTGCGGCGCCATCCCCGAGAACCTGCTGGAGAGCGAGCTGTTCGGCCACGTGAAGGGCGCCTTCACCGGCGCGGTGGCCACCCGGGCCGGCAAGTTCCAGGCGGCCATCGGCGGCACGCTCTTCCTGGACGAGATCGGCGAGATGCCGCTGCAGCTCCAGGTGAAGTTGCTGCGCGCGCTGCAGGAGAAGGTCGTCTACAAGGTCGGAGACAACCGCGGTGAGCCGGTGGACATCCGCGTGGTGGCCGCGACGAACAAGATCCTCGAGGACGAGGTGAAGAAGAACACCTTCCGCGAGGACCTCTACTACCGGCTCAACGTCGTCACCCTGAAGCTGCCCCCGCTGCGCGAGCGCGGCGAGGACGTCATCGTCCTGGGCCGCTTCTTCCTCCAGAAGTACGCCAAGGAGTTCAGCTCCAAGGTGAAGGGCTTCACCCCCGCGGCCACCGTGGCCATGAAGAAGTACGCCTGGCCGGGCAACATCCGCGAGCTGGAGAACCGCCTGAAGAAGTCCGTGGTGCTGGCCGACAAGCCGCTGCTCGGGCCAGATGACCTGGACCTCAAGCCGGAGAACCTGGAGCCCATCATGCCCCTGCTCCAGGCGAAGGAAGAGTTCCAGAAGCGCTACATCAACGAGGTGCTCGCCCGGAACAACGGCAACCGCACCAAGACGGCCAAGGACCTGGGCGTGGACCCGCGCACCATCTTCCGCCACCTGGAGAAGATGGAGGCCGAGAAGACGGGCAAGCCCCTGCCCCCCGAGGAAGACGAGCTGCTGTAGGGCCGTGACGCCACTGTCACGGTCCGCCCCGAGCCTCGGCGTCCGACACCCGCGAACCTCCCGTGCTTCCTATGGAATCTTCCGCTACCCCGTTGGCCAAGGGATTGCTTGGACCTCTGCTGCGCTGGCTGGGGCTGGCATGGGTGGCGTGGGTGGCGGGCGGGTGCCTCATCCCCCAGGACGATACGTTGTTGGCGGAGCTGCCCCAGCGTCGCAACCGCCCCCCCCGCATCCTGGAGACGCAGGTGCAGCCCCTTCAACGCATCATCCAGGACTTCGGCACCAATGACCTGTGCGAGCTGGATTTCGCCGTCGCGGTCGAGGATCCCGACGTGGATGACCTCATCACCGTGAGCTGGTACCTGGACTACAACACCGAGAATCCCACCGGCTTCTACCGGGAGTTCCAGCTCACCAACAACGGCCAGCCCCAGCGGGGAGACCGGGCCACGCTGCGCATCAACCTGCGCGCGGCCAACAGCCCCCTGAGCGAGCCGGGCGTACACCTGGTGGAGGCCCTGGTGAGCGACGCGCGGCTGGTGAACCGCGAGCCGGAGCAGCGCCGCGTGCCCCTGGCGGACGGGGGCTTCCTCATCAACCCGGGCTACGTGGTGACCTACGCGTGGTTCGTGAGCACCGTGCGCGGAGACTGCCAATGAGGAGCATGCGAGCGGTCCTGCTGGCACTGGTCTGGGCAGGACTGGGACTCGGCGCCGGGTGCGCCTACCTGCCGGACGCCGCGGACCCGAGCCGCCTGGTGTGCCGCAGCGACGCCGAGTGCGCCGAGGGCCAGGTGTGCTTCGCCGACGGCTGCGGCGATCCGGGCCAGAACATCGTCGTCGAGGTCACCGCCAACCCGAAGAACGGCCTGCACGCGCAGGACTTCCCGGTGGAGAACCTCCGGCCGCAGCAGAACCTGCAGCTGTTCGGGCCCGCCACGCTCCAGGGCCAGGTGCGGCAGGAGACGCTGCTGCCCACCCCCGGCAACAACACCACCGCGTACTCGAACCGCGTCACCGTGAGCGCCTCGGGAGAGAGCCTGCTCATCCCCGGTGTGACGCGCCGCTACGAGGGCGTGCTGGTGCCGGACAACGGCGGCTATCAGCTCGCGGTGGGCGCGGGCCGCTTCTCCATCACCCTGCTCGCCTCGGAGCTGGAAGTGCCCCCCCGGGTCGACACCCGCGCGGTGGAGCCTGGCCAGAGCGTGGCGCTCGACTTCCTGCTGCCCGCCAAGGCCTCCCTCACCCGACTGACGGGCAAGGTGGTGCGCCAGGAGAACCTGCTGGTGGCCGCCGACCTGGAGGTCCAGGCGGTGGACGAGGCGCTGCGGCCCCTCTCCCAGCGCGTCCCGGTGGCGCGGGGCACCGGCGAGTTCAGCCTCGCGCTCGATCCCTCCGCCGCGCGGCTGGAGCACGTGCTCGTCCAGGTGACGGCGCCCCGCACCGAGGATCTGGTGCCGCAGAAGACGTTCACCGTGGACCCCCGCCCCGGCGTCACCACGCCGCTGGAGCTGGGCGACTACGGCGAGCCGGTGACGGTGCTGGGCCGCGTGTTGGACCGCGAGGGCAAGCCCGTGACGGAGGCCTCCGTGTACCTCCAGGGCAAGGTGGGCGGCGGCGGGCAGTTCCGCAGCCGCTCCGTACTCACCGGGACCGAGGGCCGCTTCGAGCTGCGCTCCCTGCCGAGCCACCCGGACACGCCGCTGACGCTCTATGTGGTGCCTCCGCCCGAGGCGGCCGCCGGCATCACCCTGCAGGCCACCCCCATTCCCCGGGGAGGCACCACCCTGCCCGACATCGTCTGCACCAACAAAGTCAGTGTGCAGGGCACGCTGCTGGGGCCAGACGGTCCGCCCGCGGCGGGCGCGCGCGTGGTGGCCGAGCCCGTGGGCCAGGTGAGCGGCTGGCCCCGCCCCGCGGTGGGCGTCGAGGCGGAGAGCCCCACCGACGAGAACGGCCTCTACACGCTGCGGCTGGATCCGGGCGAGTACCGCTTCGACTTCATCCCCGGTGAGAACCTGCCGCGCGTCAGCCGCTTCGTCACCGTGCTGCCCGCCGAAGTCCAGGTGCTGGCGCCCTTCACCCTCTCCAAGGGGCGCCGCGTCACCGGGCTGGTGAGCGTCCCCACCGAGAGGCTGCAGAACGCTCCCCCGGGCGCGGCCTACGCGTCCATCCGCTTCTTCCGCGTGGTGAACGTGGAGGGCAAACCCACCGCCGTGCTGCTCGCCCAGACGCTGGCCGACAGCGTGGGCAACTACGCGGCCACCCTGCCCACCCGCTGACCTCAGCGCTTGGGCAGCTCCACCAGCTCGAGCTGGTTGCCCCAAGGGTCCAGCACGTACTGGGTCCGCATCCCCGCCGCGGGCCCCACGGGGATGACGATGGGGCCCGCCATCACCCGCAGCTCGCGCGCGCGCAGGTAGGCCACCGCCGCCTCCAGGTTCTCCACCTGGAAGGCGATGTGGTGCCCGCCGAGATCGCAGTTGCGCGGCGGCGTGGTCCTCGCGTCCTTGGGCAGCTCGTACCGGAACAGCTCCAGCTTCAGCGTCGGGCCCAGCTGGAGCATGGCGAGGAACACCCGCGCGCCGGGCACGTTGACGTGCGCCTCTGTCCAGTCCCGCCCGTCCGGCATCCGCGGCAGCTCGGCCGCGTCGAAGGGCCCCAGCCGGAACAGCTCGGTGGCTCCGAAAGTCTCTGTGTAGAACTCCACGGCCTTGTCGAGATCCGGGACCGTCAGGGCCACGTGATCGACACGAGTGAAGCCGGGCAGCGCGCTCTTGCTCATGGGTGCATCCTCCCTGGGATGTGAGTCGCCGCAACCCTACTCCCTGGGTGGGCCTCTTGGCCAGGAGGAGCCCTCCCCGCGCGCGAACGGGTGGGGTACCTCGATGCTGCGAAGGGGTGCTAGCGCTGCGTGCGGTGGATCAGCTGGTTCAGCGGCTCGGTGGGGTTGAGCATGTAGCGAGCGCTCTCGGCCCCCACCACGGGCAGCTTCTTGTCATGGAGCAGCCCAGCCTGCAGGAGGATCGTCGCGTTGTCCCAGTACAGGTTCTCGGAGACGATCTTGTCGCCCTGCATGGTGACGATGACCACCATCGCGAACTCGATCTTCTTGCCCGTCGGCGGCACCCCGGGCAGCACCCAGTCCATGCGAATGTCATGGGTGAAGCGCAGCACGAGCTCGTCCACCACGCGCTCGCGGCCGATGGTGCGCGAGAGGGGAAGGATCTCCATGTCCGCGGGCAGCTGGTTGAGGAAGTACTTCGCGTAGAAGGTGCCCAGCTCCTCGGTGCCCTTGCCGCCCGTCATGTTCGGGACGATGACGACATGGGGGTTGCCCGTCATCGTCGACAGCGCCTCTTCAGGGCTCTTGTGGGTGAACTCCGCCTTCAGGTGGTTATCCCAGAGGCCACCCATCTGCTTCTCCGTGACCGGCAACGACTCACTCATGAACGACACCTTTCTTGAGACAACGAGAATTTCAGACCCCCAAGCGCAACAGCCCGCGCCTGAGTGCCCGCCGGAAGGTTAACAGCAGGACACGAGGGTCTCCGAGACGGCGCCTGTCTCCCCCTACCCCGTCTGCTGGGGATGCAAGATTCCGTCAGGGCAGACGGCCAGCCGCGGGGTTCTTGCGCGCGGTGACGAAAGCGTCCTGGAGCGCGTCCACGGCGCGACCGACCTCCAGGGCGTACTGCACCGCGTGGATGGTGTAGTGGTCCTGCACCTGATCCAGCCGGACGAAGACGGCGCGCAGCTCGGCGCGCTCACGCGAGCCCAGGGCGCACTGGCTCTCACGCTCCCGCAGCCGACTCAGCCACTGGGTGCGAAAGCTCATCCACTCCTGGTCGGCGTTGCTGGCGGGCACGGTGCGCACGAGCGTCTCGCGCTTGGTCTCCAGCTCCATCCACAGGGACTGCGCGCCCTCCAGACACTCTCGGAAGGACAGCACCTGCTCGGCGGGAGGCTGACGCTCGGGCGTCATCGCCGCCACGGAGTGCCCCACGTTCCAGGTGAGCCAGAGACAGAAGACCGTGGACAGGGCGATATGCACCCCGTACGCGGCGGCTCGAAAGGGACGGAAGCGGGGGTCTTTCCGGGGGTCGGCGTCAGACACGCACCCCTGGTCTTATGACCGAGGCAGGCGCATGGCAACGTCTGACTGATGCGGTAGGTAGGACGACAGGGGCGGGAGTCTCCCCCACCCCTGCCGGAATCACGGAATCGCGGGTGCGTGAAACCCAACACCCGCCCCTGTCCCGCTCCCCGAGAGGAGCGGGAACGACGCCACTAGCGGGGCGCCGGGGTGGCCGCGGCCGGAGGCGCCGGGGTCGGGGCCGGAGCCGCCGCCGCCGGAGTCGTGGGCTGCGGCGCGGGAGCCGCCACGGCGGGCGCGGGCACCGGAGCGGCAGCCGCCTCGGGGCCACCCATCTGGCGCTTCACCGAGTTGAGCCGGGCGCGCATCGCGCCGAGGTACTGGGTGGCCGGGTAGGACGCGATGGCGTCACGCACCGTCTCCAGCGCCTTATCGAGCTGGTGGGTCTCCTGGTACGACTGGGCCAGCAGCACCATGGCGTAGTCACGCGTCTTGGACTTCTTGTCGCCGTCCACGAAGCGGACCAGCAGCGGCACGGCCTTCTCGTGCTGGTTGGTGCTGTTGTACGCCGCGCCCAGGAAGAAGGAGGCGTCCAGCGCGTCGGCCTCGGTGGGGTTCATCGCCATGAAGCGCGCCAGGTCCTCCGCGGCGCCCTTCATGTCGTTGCGGCGGAAGGCGGCCTTGCCGCGCTCGAAGGCGGACTGGCCGATCTCCTTGCGCAGCAGCTCCGCCCGGTCGTTGAGCGCCTGGCGCTCCAGCCCGGACAGGCGCGTGGTGTCCAGCTTCACCAGGGCGTCGATGCCCTTGAGGCGCTCGTCACCCGGCAGCGTGGTCATCAGCTTGTAGACCTCGTTGGCGGAGCGCTGCGCGGTCTGGTTGGCGGCCACCTCGGCGCGCTGCTTCTCCAGCTGCGAGGTGAGCTCGGCGACGTTCTTCTCCAGCCGCTCGCGCTCGGCGCCCGCGGTGGAGGTGCGCGCGTTGCTGACCATCACCGCGCCGCCCACGACCAGGATGGCGAACAGGGCATAGGCGACGCCGGAGGAGATCCACTGCCGACGCTGGAAGTCCTCGTGGCGCTTGCCGACGGCCTTCACCTCGGCATGGAGGTTCTTCAGGAGGTTGTCGGTCTTGATGACGAGGTTGCGTGCCTCGATCACCTCCTTGCGGATCTCCGACAGTTCCTTGTCTACCTCGACGGGCTTCTGCTCAGTTGCCATGGACATCTTCCTGGTGGGTCCGGAAAGGACTTCGGCCGGCTCGCGCATTCGTAAAGTTCCCCTGACGGATCAACGTCTTTTCGGGAACCGGGAACAGGGCTGTGGGGCCCGCTCATTTCCGCCACGTCATCCCGGAGCAGGCAACGGGACGAGCGCTCGCGCGCTAGAAGGGGCGCTCCAGCGGGTTGCTCGGCTGGTGGGGGAAGTTGTACGTGACGCCCAGCGACACCCAGCTGCCCCCCGCGTTCAGGGAGCTGAAGCGCTGGTCGGGCTGCCCGACAGCGGCTCGGGCGAAGACGTGGCGGTACTCGACGCACAGGCCCCAGGTAGGGCTCAGGCGCAGGGTCGCTCCCGTGGCCACCGCCCACGTCTGGGAGAGCGTCTCTCGCACCTTCCCCCCGTCGAACTTGGTCGAGGCCAGCATCGGGCCGGTGAGCACGCCCAGGAAGGGCACCGTGCCGTGGGGTCCCAGGTCCCACCATGCCTGGTAGCGCATGCCGAGCAGCGCGCCGTAGGAGGTGGTGGTCAGCCGGGGCTGGTTGGTCAGATCGAACTGCTGGAGGGTGCCGAACAGGTCGATGCCGAGCTCGAGCGAGTCAGTGATCGAATACGCGAAGGTGCCAACCACGAGCGGCCCGAAGCGCGAGGGAGCCGCACGCGCCACGCCCGCGTTCTCCGGGCGCGCGTAGTAGCTGTCATAGAAGGTGTTGTTGAAGGCGAAGCGCCCGCCGACTTGGACGGAGATGCGGCTGCCCCCCTTGAGCGCGGAGCCGTCCTCGTCCTGGGCCAGGGCGGTGGAGGCGGCGAGGGTGAACAGGAGGCTGAGGAACGAACCGCGGGGCATCACGGGCCCTTTCGACGCAGGGCGATCTCGAGGAAGGTGGTCTGCTGGCGACACACGGAAGCGATGAGACAGCGCACCACGCACAACGCCCCGTACTCCCGGAGCACGAGGTTCAGGTTGGCCAGCACGTCCCGGAGGGTAATTACGCCTCGCATGCGCCCGTCCTCGCTTCTGCCCGAAGTGCTACAGGGGTGTGGCGCACCGTAACAGCGACCCTTGGAGCGTCAATTTTTCAGCGCGCGCGGCGCTCCAGCTCCAGCAGGGGCATCTCCAGCACCACCACGGTGCCGTGGCGGCACGTGGGGTGGAAGTCCGCCCCGTCCAGCTCTCCCAGCAGCGCGCGCAACTGCGCGTCCGTGAGCTTCGAGGCCGGGCCCTGGGCGGCGTGACAGGCCATCACCCGCAGGGCCTCGGCGAGCCCCACCGCATCCAGCGCGGTGCCGGGTGGCGGCAAAGCCTGCGCGAGCGCCTCCAGCAGCCCTCGGGGATCGGCCCCCTCCAGGCCGGGAGGCACCGCCTTGAGCGCGAAGCTGGTGCCACCGAAGGGCTCCACGTCGAAGCCCAGCCGGGCGAGCGCCTCACGTCCCCCCGTGAGCGCGCGGGCGGAGGGCACCGGCAGATCCACCGTGGTGCCGAAGAGCGAGGGCGCAGGGCCCGTCCCCTCCTCCAGCAGGCGGTGGAAGTCCATCAGCCGCGCCCGCTCCAGCGCCGCGTGCGGGTCCAGCACCACCAGCGTGCCACCGGGCCCCTCGCACACGTGGAAGCGCCCGCCGAGCAACCCCATGGGCCGCAGCGCCGCGAAGTAGCCGGGCGGCGGCGCCTCGTTGAGCAGCGGTAGGGCCTGGCCGAAGGCGGGCGCCCGGCCCATGGGCACCGGGAGCGGCGACGTAGCGGTGGAGGGCGCGTCCGCGGCCGAGGGCAGTGGCAGCGGCGCGCCCCAGGCGGCCTCCTGCGCGCGGGTGAGGAAGCGCTCCACGGCGTGGGCGTAGTGGGCGGCCTGGCGCTGGGGGTCGAACTCCGGGGGCGCGGAGCCGAGCCAGGGCGCGGCCCGGAGCGTGCGGACGACGGCGGCGAGCACCGCGTCGTACACGCCGCGCGAGTCGGAGAAGCGCACCTCGAGCTTCTGCGGATGAACGTTCACGTCCACCGCGTGCGGCTCCACGTCGATGAAGAGCACCACCAGCGGCTGGCGCCCGGACGGCAGGTACTCCTGATAGCCGCGCTGGATGGCGCCGATGAGCCCCCGGTCCCGCACGTAGCGGTGGTTGACGAAGGTGTAGATGCCGCGCGCGGTGGGCAGCGTGTACTCGGGCGAGGCGATGTGGCCGGTGACGGTGATGCCCAGCCGCCGCTCCTCCACGGGGAACAGGTGCGGGTACACGTCATTGCCGAGCGCCGCGGCGATGCGCTCGGTCGGATCTCCCGGGCAGGCCGGGCTGGTGAACAGCGGCAGGCCGCCGTGCTCCACGAGGAAGGAGACCTCGGGGTGGGCCAGGGCGATGCGGATGACCGCCTCCTCCACGTGCTTGAGCTCCGTCTCGCCCCGGCGCATGAACTTCAGCCGGGCGGGCGTGTTGTAGAAGAGGTCCTCCACCGTCATCACCGTGCCCACGCGGGGCGGCGCGTCCTCCACCTGGGGCGGCGAGCCCCCCTCCACCGTCACCCGCGTGCCCACCTGCGCGTCGGGCTCGGCGGTGTGCAGGGTGAAGCGCGACACGGCGGCGATGGCCGGCAGCGCCTCGCCCCGGAAGCCCTTGCTGGCCAGCGTCTGCAGATCGTCCAGTTGTCGAAGCTTGCTGGTGGCGTGGCGCTCCAGGCACAGCAGCGCGTCCTGCCGCCCCATGCCGTGGCCATCGTCCGAGATGACGATGCGCTGCAGGCCTCCGCCCTCGAGCGCCACCTGCACCGTGCGGGAGCCGGCGTCGAGCGAGTTCTCCACCAGCTCCTTCACCACGGAGGCCGGGCGTTCCACCACCTCGCCGGCGGCGATCTTGTTGATGAGGTCGTCACTGAGTCGAGCGATGCGAGCCATGGGAGCGACTTCAGCCTCTCAGGGTAGTGCGCCGTGCGCAACACCTGGGACGTTGGCCAGGGAAAGGCTGACAATTCTCCAGTTCTTAGCTAACACGCTGGGCTCCGATGGATGCGACCCATGCAGGCAAGAGGGGGCTGCGCGTCGCCGTGACCGGCGCCAGTGGGGACTTCGGCAAGCTGCTGATGCCGCTGCTGGAGCAGGATCCGGCCGTGGCGAGCGTGCTCGTCCTGGACGTGGCCCGTCCCGAGGGCTCCAAGGTGGATTACCACCGGGTGGACCTCACGCGCCACGACGCCGAGAGCGAGCTGACCGAGGCGCTCTCCGAACAGCCCGTGGACGTGCTCTACCACCTGGCCTTCTCGTACGGGGCCATGCGCAACGGCTCGCTGGCGCATGAGCTGGAGGTGGCCGGCACCATCAACGTGCTGGCGGCGGCGGGACGCGTGAAGCTGCCCCGGCTGGTGGTGCCCTCGCTCACCGCCGTGTACGGCGCGCGGGGCCAGCACCCTGCCCTGCTGCGCGAGGAGGCGCAGCTGTGGGGCTGCCCCCAGAGCCGCTTCGTCACCGACAAGGTGCAGGTGGAGGGCCAGGTGCGCGCCTTCCGCGAACGCAACCCCGACACGCGGGTGCTGGTGCTGCGCTTCGCGCCCGTGCTCGGCCCCTCGGTGGACAACCCGGCCTCGCGGATGCTCAAGCGCTCCGTGGTGCCCACGCTGTTGGGGTTCGATCCGCTCTGGCAGGCCATCCACGAGGAGGACGCCGCGCGGGCGCTGCACCTGGCGCTGCGGGCGGAGGCCTCGGGCGAGTTCAACATCGTGGGCCAGGGCGTGCTGCCGTTGTCGGGGCTCATCCGCCAGGCGGGCTCGCGGCCGCTGCCCCTGCCAGGGCCGCTGTACCGGGCCGCGCTGCACGCACTGGAGGCGGTGGGCGCGGCCGGAGCGGCGGGATTGCCCATCGCCCTGCTCGACTACATCCATTACAGCTGGGTCGCGGACGGCGAGCAGGCCGAGTCCGCGCTCGGTTTCATTCCCATCCATCACGCGCGGGATGCCGCCGCGGCGCTGAGGAGGAGCTGAGTCATGGCCACCAAGGGTGTGCTCGGGAACGATCCGTTCCAGAGGGGCGCCGCGCAGCGCTCCGACGAGCCCCAGTCGTCCGAAGCTCCCGAGCCCGCGCAGGCCTCGAAGAAGGCGAAGGCCCCGGCCGGTAAGACGGCGAAGAAGGCCGCGCCCACCGGTGGCAAGAAGGCGGCGGCGAAGAAGGCCGCGCCCGAGAAGAAGGCCGCGCCCGCCAAGGGCCGCAAGGCGGGCGGAGGCAAGGAGGAGACGAACCGGCTCCGGGAGCCCGCCGCGCCCCAGACACCACGTCGCCGTCCTCCCTCGCGCGTGCCGGTAGTGGCGGAGTCTCCGAAGGACACGCTGCCCCGCACGCCAGAGGAGCAGGAGGTGGATCAGGTGCTGGCCTCTGCCACGGCCATGGAGGCCGCCGAAGCCGCCGCTGAAGCCGCCGCCGAGGTCGCGGTGGAGACGATGCGATCGATCCAGACGCAGCAGGGCGCGTCGGTGGCGCCCCGGGGCTCGCTGGAGGACACCTGGAACCGGGAGCTGGCCACCGCCGTGGTGGCCGAGGCCGCCGAAGCCGCCGCCGAGGCCATCATCGAGGCAGCGCTCGCGCCCCAGGAAGAGCGGACGCAGCTCAGCTCGGCGTTCGAGGAGGAGCTGCCCTCCAGCAACTCCGCCGAGAGGACGGTCATCGACACGGCCTACGCCCTGTCGGAGGAGGAGGATTCGGAGGGCGTCGACACCGCGGGAGTGCAGGCGGAAGCCGAGGTGGAGCTGCCAGACGGGGGCGAGGACGAGTATCCGCCCGAGCGTGCGGTGCCGCTGTCCCTGGTGCCTCCTCCGGAGGATCGGGAGACGGCCCGGGAGCCCTTCTTCACGGATCAGGCGGGCGCGGAGTCGGAGCCGTCGATGCCCCGCTCGGTGGGCGTGTTCTCGATGGCCAAGGAGATCGCCATCCAGGCGCTCGCGAGCGCGTCGGTGGGCCGGGCGATGGGCGCGGCGCAGGGGCTGGTGGGCGCGGTGCGCGCGGGGCTGGGCACGGCCGGCAGCACGTCGCTGGATGAGTACGGGCGGGACTCGGAGCTGGTGACCGGGCTCCAGCCGCTGATGGACTTCCTGTACGAGCGTTACTGGCGAGTGTCGGTGCAGGGGGTGGAGCAGGTTCCTTCGGGAGGGGCCATCCTGGTGGCGAACCACTCGGGGGCGCTGCCCTTCGACGGGCTGGTGGCGGCGATGACGCTGCTGCGCGAGCGACCGGATCTACGAGAGCCGCGCTGGCTGGTGGAAGACCAGGTCTTCCACGCGCCGATGCTGGGGACGCTCTTCAACCGCCTGGGGGCGGTGCGGGCCTGCCCGGAGAACGCGGTGCGGTTGCTGGACGAGCAGCGCCCGGTGCTGGTGTTCCCCGAGGGCTACCAGGGGCTGAGCAAGCCGTTCGCGCAGCGCTACCAGCTCAAGCGCTTCGGGCGCGGCGGCTTCGTGAAGCTGGCGCTGCGCACGGGAGCGCCCATCATCCCGGTGGCGATCGTGGGCGCCGAGGAGACATCTCCGCTGTTGGGGCGAATCCCGGCGGGCTTCCTGGGTGTGCCGTACCTGCCGCTGACGGGCCCGGTGCCGCTGCCGGCCAAGTGGACGCTGCGCTTCGGGGAGCCGATCTCCGTGGATGCGCTGGGTCCCGAGGACGCGGACGATCTGGCGGCGGTGCAGCGCCTGACGGAGCGCACGCGCGAGTCCATCCAGGGGATGATTCAAGCGCTGCTGCGCGAGCGCCGCTCGGTTTTCGCGGGCTGAGGGGCTACTCGGCTGCGCCGTCGATGATCTTCTTGGCGGTGGAGAACGAGAAGCCGGCACGGGCCAGGGCAGCGAGGTCTCGCTGCCGGTTCTCCTGCCGGGTGGCGGCATCGCGCCGGAAGGGCCCCAGGCGCTTTTTGCGGGCCCAGATGCGGGCGGCCACGTCCTCGGACACCTCGGCGGTGACCTGGGCTAGCTTCTGAGTGACGAGCTCAGCGGCGACGCCCTTCATCCGCAGCTTCTGGGCAATCACCCGAGCGCTCCGGCCGGAGGAGCGCAGCGACTGCGCCTTCATCTCGGCGTAGGCCTGGTCATTGATGAGCCCGCCACGGACGAGCTTCTCGGTGAGCGCGTCCACCCAGCCAAGCGCCTCGGTGCGGTCGCCCCCGTGGACGCGGAGGGAGCGGTCCACCTTGCGCATGAGCACACGCTTGAGCTGACTCACGGTCGCCGCGTAGCGCTTCAGGTAGTGGAGCGCGGCATTCTCCAGATAACGCGGAGACACCTTCCGAGGCTTCTTCGGCCCCTTGGGCTTGTCCCTTTGTTCCTTCGGCTCATCCATGGAGCCTCGTGTGTAGCACCCCCGTCCGACCTGCGGAGTACCTTCGAAGTCGCCCGCTCGGCTACCCAGCAGGCGCGTTTCACTTCAAGGTCGGGCCGTAGGAACCACTGGACCAGCCTCGATCACTATGTAGTTCCAGTCATCGAGTCGGACTCGGGCTGAGCTAGACGATCTTTCACGACAGCAGGAAAAGGGGCCAGTGAACTTCTACACAACCTTTGCCGATATTGCGCCTCGTAAAGAGGACGACGAAAAAGAGCCCTTCACTACGTGGCATGCACGGGTACAGCACCGCATACCGCATGTCCCTGTATCTGTTGCTGAGCACTGGCTCCATCGGCACTGGGATCAGTCGCCGCACTACTGGCTCGATCTAGCCCGGCTTCGGTTTCGACTTGAGCGGTGGACAAATGCTCGACTTGCTGAAATTCGTTTTGGGTTTACCTGGGGCAACCACGGCAACTGGCAGCGAGACCTCATCAAACCTAAGCACTGGCTTAGTGACCACTGGCTCTGGTTGAACATGGAGAAGCATGGCACATGGCCTGCTCCAATCATCGTCTTGGAGAACGCGAACGACGCCCCTAATTCAGCCTACGGGAAACTTCCACCACTGCTTCTCATCGAAGGGCATCACAGGCTTGAGTTCGCTCGAGCGCTCTCCACTCTCGGAAAGGCTTTGCCTGATCACGAAGTCTGGCTGGCGACCTTGGTGTGATTTCGTCTGAGAGGGTGTTGAGCAGGAGCAGGGAGGCAGGCGTCTTGCCCCTGCATCCTGTGCCGGGTCCGCTTCAGAGAAGCCGAGCCACCTTCCGGCGGCAGCAGACGAGGTAGGGCTACGCAGCTGCCCTATCAGCGTGACTGTTCGGAAATGTCGGGACTTTTGCGTCCAAAACCCCCGACATTTCCGAACAGGCGGCCGGCGAGTTCGGGCCCTCCGACGGCACGTCAGAGAGTCCAGGACCCCAGAGGCCAAGCCAAGCAATGCGTGCTTCGCCTGCTCGCTTTGCCTCACCACCCTCTGAAGGGGCGCTGGACAAACCTGTCAAACATCAGACAGGTTTGTCGGAAGTACAGTCGGGAGGAGGCATCCTTCTCTCAAAGCCAGAGCCTGCACGCATTTACCTGGAGGTGAGCAAGAGTGGAGCCCCCGATATTGCTAACGCTTATGGCACTTCCAGATGGACGTGGGGGCCGCTCCATTCTCGTTGCCCAGCAGGTCTAGTCCGTTCGTCACGGACCGTGATTCCGCAGGCTTGAGCGTCGGACACGAAGGTGTCGACCTCTGCCGTGGTGTGGTTACGCGTTCGCACATCGACGGCTCTGCCCTCGTAATGGGCACTGCCGACATTGTGCCTTCCTCCTGTCGTGGAAGTGACTGTGAAGCCTCTTTGCTCTGCGAAACTACTCAGGTCGCG
This sequence comes from Hyalangium ruber, assembly GCF_034259325.1. Lineage (NCBI taxonomy): Bacteria > Pseudomonadati > Myxococcota > Myxococcia > Myxococcales > Archangiaceae > Hyalangium > Hyalangium rubrum. The sequence goes on from NZ_JAXIVS010000005.1 coordinate 95,926, forward strand.
GTAATCTCTCAACTCGTCCGGACATCCTCTGACTGAAGGTTGCTGAGCAGGCTCGAAGAAATCCCTCAAGAAATCCGCGAACCCTTGCTTCGCCTTGGCTTCTTCTGTTTTGGCTTTTTCTACTTTGGCTTTCTCCGCAAGAGCCTTCTCCGCCTTGGCGGCAGCGTCTGCGGACTTGGCAGCAGCGTCTGCAGCTCTAGCGGCAGAATCTGCTCCCCCACTCTTATCTGCGCCTCCAACGCTCATGCTGCTCCTCCAAATCCAGCTGGTTTTCCCGCTAGGGAAGAGGGCAAGGTGTGACGTCCGAGTTTGATCGTCAGCTTGCCCTGGGGGGAGGCTCCGCTGTCTTACAAAAGGCTCCTCGCGTGAGAAAAAGAGCCAAGACACTGCAGGCATGGCCCCGATTCTTGTCGACGCCAAGAGGAAGTCACTTGACGGGAATTTCGTTGGCCCATCCTCCATGTCTACCGGAAGGGCAGTCCCTCATAGCAATCTTTGATTCAGAGCCAGAGCGCCAGCACATGGTCGCGCTGGACATCGTTACCGAGAAGGAACGTCATCTCCCCTACCTCGGAGAACCCCCACTTCGCGTAGAAGGCTCGAGCGCGGGTGTTGTGCTCCCAGACGCCCAGCCACAGAACGTCATGGCCCCGCGCGCGGGCTTCCTCCACGCAGCGGTTCATGAGCGCGGCGCCGACCTTGGCACCCAGGAACGGCTGGTCCACATACAGCCGCATCAGCATCAACGGGCGGCTCCCAGGCACGCCCTTCTCAGGCGGGCTGTCGCGCAGCAGCGCGAAGGCGGCCGGAGTCCCGGAGACCTCCGCGAGCAGGTACAGGTTGCGAGGGTCCGCCAGCTCCGCGAGCTGGATCTCCTCCCGGTAGTGCGAGGCGAAGAACGCCTCCATGTCCTCGGGGGTGTTGTGGGCACCGAAGGTGTCACGGAACGTGCGCGCACCCAGGGCCGTCAGCGTCGCGGCATCGGCGGCCGTCGCAGGGCGGATCGTCAGGGGGTTCACCAAGTTCGCTCCCAAGAGTTCAGGTTATGCCGCTCATGCGCCTCGACTGGAGGGTTCTCACCTCTGGTCAGGCATCATTGGTACGGCCGCAATGCAGGTGGCAGCAGCCAGACTCGGACCATCTCCACCCCCGCCTGCGTCTTGAGCTTGTAGCCGCCTTCTGGCTGATGGACGACAGCTCCGGCGGTGAGAGAGATTTCGTAACCGTCACCCCTGAGCATGCAGCCCCCTGCAAGGATGAAGCAGGTGCATTCACGGCTGGCGCCGGAGAACTCCGCTCCTGCCGGGAACCAGTCACGAGAGATGCGGTAGTTCTCGTTGGGTTGGAACAGCCTGCGAACGGCCGCTTCGTCCAAAGTGCCGTGCTCGCCTGAGTCCCACTTATCCACCTTCACCAACACGTGTCGGCCCTAACTACGGATAATTCACGGGCCGAGGCGTGGGACTCGGCAGCGGGATGAACTCCGTCTCTCCGGGGATGCTCCCGAAGCGCTGCTCCCGCCAGTCCGCCTTCGCCTGCTCGATGCGCTCCTTCGAGCTGGAGACGAAGTTCCACCAGATATGCCGAGGGCCTTCCAACGGCTCTCCCCCCAGCAACAGCACGCGCGAGGGCTCTACCGCCCGCAGGAGCACCTCCGCCCCTCGCTGGAACACCGCCAGCTCTCCACGCTGGAGCACGCCTCCGGCCACCTCCACCGAGCCCTGCGCCACATACGCCGCGCGCTCGTCGTGCTCGGCCGTCAGGCGCACCACCGCGCCCTCCTCCAGATTCGCGACGGCGTAGAACAGCTCCGAGTGCGTCTTCACCGGCGACCGCGCCCCATAGAGCGCACCCGCCACGAGGCGAATCCGAGCGCCCCCGTCCTCGATCTCCGGGAGCGTGTCCGCGCTGTGGTGTACGAACGTCGGAGCCCCCTCCTCGTACACCTTCGGCAGCGCCACCCAGATCTGGATCCCGAACATCGTGCCGCCCTGCTGAAGCAGCTCGGGCGGCGTTCGCTCGGAGTGGGAGATGCCACGCCCCGCCGTCATCCAATTCACGTCCCCAGGCAGGATCCGCTGGATCGTCCCCAGGCTGTCGCGGTGCATGCCCTCACCCTCGAACAGATAGGTGACGGTGGACAGCCCGATGTGCGGATGCGGCAGCACGCTCATGCCCTGCCCCGGCGAGAAGACCGCCGGCCCCATCTGATCCAGGAACACGAACGGCCCCACCATCCTGCGCTGTGCCTGGGGCAACGCGCGCAGAACGTGGAGACCTCCCGGAAGATCGGCGCTCCGCGCCGCCAGCACCAGCTCCACCTCCGACGACTCCCACGGCGGACTCATCGCCTCTCCCTCCGAGAACCCCAGCGCCTCAGCCGCACACGCGGTTGCGACCGCCCGTCTTCGCCTCGTAGAGCCGCTCGTCCGCCGCGCCCACCAAATCCGACGCGCCGCGGTGCTCCGAGGCGAACTCCGCCACCCCCAGCGACACCGTCACCGGGATCGAGTGCTTGTCGAAGGTGAACTGCTGCTGCTCCACCATCTGCCGCACCTTCTCCGCGAACGTCCGGGCGCCCTTCAAGTCGATCTCCGGCAGGATCATCGCGAACTCCTCGCCGCCGTAGCGCGCGAACACGTCCTCGCGCCGGATCTTCACCCGCACCGTCGAGGCCAGCTGCTTGAGGACATAGTCCCCCGCCAGGTGCCCATATGTGTCGTTGATGTGCTTGAAGCGATCGATGTCCAGCATCACCAGCGACAGGCCCCGCTCATAGCGCCGGCTGCGAGACAGCTCCCGATCCAGCTGCTCGTCGAAGTAGCGACGGTTGTGGACCTGCGTCAGCCCGTCCATCGTCGTCAGCCGGTAGATCTCGTCGTGGTACGCCGCCTCGATGTTCCCGCCGGCGATGAACTTGAAGATCGTCCGGCCGATCTTCACCAGGTCCCCGTTGCACAGCTCCCGCTCGCCCTCCACCAGATCGTCGTTGATGAACGTCCCGTTGGTGGAGCCCAGGTCCCGGACACGCACGCCCTTCTTCGTGTTCGTGATGCACGCGTGGTTGCGGCTCACCGACTCCTGATCGACGCAGATGTCCGCCTTGGACGCGCGCCCGATGATGATCTCCGGCTTGCCCAGGTCGTACTTGCGCCCCAGATCCAACCCGTAGATCACCACCAGCGCCGCCTCCAGACTCAGCGGCTGCTCGGAGATCTTCGAGATGATCGTAACGACGGTCTCGTTCTGCGCCATAACGGCCCAAACATAACATTCCGCAAAACGCGAAATCCACCCCCGGTCTGATCCTCAGGGTGGGAAAACGTGAGCCCCCCACCCTACTCCATGGGTCAGGGGATGTTGAGCCGGCGAGAGCTGAACACCGGCGGGCGCAGGGGCGCCCCCGTCGGGTCCACCAGGGTGGCGGTGACGAGCAAGCTCAATCCGGAGCAGCCCGGGGGCAGCCGCAGGTCCACCTCGCCGCGCCCCTGGGAGGCGTCCACGTCCCCGCGGACCGTCTGGCCCTCGCAGCCCGCTCCCCCGTTGAAGGAGAGCTGCACGTACCCGTCGTCCGTGGGCCCGCTGCCGATCCGGAAGCTGGTGGTCCGCACGCGCACGGTGGACTCGCGGGGCACGCTCAGCCCGTCCCCCTCGGGGACGAGCCACGACACCTCGGGGCGGCGGTAATCGAGCAAGGAGGCAGCGCGGATGAAGTCGCTCAACCGCCCGAGGTGGAGGTCATTCGACTCCACCAGGGCCACCGGGCCCAACCGACCGCCGTCCTCCGCGCGCGCGGAGATCGCCTGCACGAGCAACTGCGAGCGTGAGCCGGTGACATCTCCGGAGTAGGTGCGGTCCTCGAAGGGCGCGGGCGGCACGGGCAGGCGGAAGCCGGTGGTGGCGTGCGCCGGATCCAGCAGCACCGTCCAGCGGCGCCCCACCCGGTTGGTGAGGACGACGCGCAGCACGGAGACTCCGCTCAGCCCCGGATCGCTGACGAAGCGGAACTGCCGGCCCGCCAAACCCCCGTTCGGAGCGGAGTCGAAGTTGTAGCGGGCCCCCTCGGGGACCGGGAGGAAGCTGCCCGCGACCGAGAGGGGCGTCGCGCCCTTGGGATCGAAGAGCAGGCTGGGGAGGGGCTCCACCAGCACGCTGCTCGCCGCGCCCGCCGAGGCGTCATTGAGGCTCGTGTTGGCATTGGCGAAGACGAGCAGCCGGTAGGGGTAGCCCTCCAGCCCGTGGTGCGCGGGAGCCATGCGGACGCTGACGAGCCCTGGCGCGGGCAGCCCCGCCTGCAGGTCCGTGTTGGGGTCCGCCGGCGCCACGTTCACCGCGAAGCCCAGCCCTAGCGGAACCACGCCCTGCCCCGGTACGTCCACCCCGCCCAGCACGAAGGCTCCGTCCAGGAAGGCGCCCCGGTAGCGCGGCAACGAGGGGACACGCACGGCGAACTGGAAGCCCAGCGGCAGTTGCTGGAAGTCATGGTCCAGCGCGGTGTAGTGCGCGGTGTCCTGGAAGTCCGGCGCGCCCGTCTCGGCCCCGGGCGTGGGCACGAGCCGGAACTGCACGTCCCGGACGACGGACGAGTGGAAGCGCCGCAGCAGGGGAATGCTCTGCGCGAGCACCTGGCCGATGTCCACCGTGGGGCCGAAGAGGCTCGGAGGCAGCTCCGTGGGGGGCACGTCTCCCGCCAGCGCCCACGCGGTGCGCGTGCCGCACGCCCCGGCGCGCAGGGCATCCTCGGGGTTGAGGTCCCCCGCGAGGCTGGCGTCGCACACCCCCGCCACGCCCGGCGCGGCGTACGACCCCGGCGTCGAATCCGAGGGCAGCGCCAGGAATGCGCCCTGCGGCAGCGATAGGTCCCGCGAGAAGCCTCCCATGTTGAGGGGCACCGTCTTGGTAGGGCCGAGGATCTGCTCGTTCGTCAAATCCAGGCCCAGGCCGGGCAAGGACATGCCGGCAAAGCCCATGTGGAGGTTCGACGAGACGGGCAGGTTCGTGAAGGTGCCCTTCGTCCCGCCGTAGGCCGCCAGCGGGTTGCGCCGCAGCGGCAGCGACAGATCGCGCGAACCGGACGCCGTGTCGTAGTGCGCCAGCGTGAGGTAGCCGTAGTCCGCGTGGAAGGCGGTGACGCTCACCACTCCAGAGGCTGGTACCTGCGCCACTCCGCCCGCGTCCGCCACGCCCGAGCCCGTCGCGCTCCCCGCCTCGTCGGCCACCACCACCCACGTGCCGGGCAGCGGCCGTCCCGTGAGCTCATCCGTCACCACCACGCGCACCTGCCCGGCCTCCACCTCCACCGGGAGCACCGTGACGCGCGCGCGGCAGGAGGCGTTGCCCACCCGGACCTCCACCGCATCCATGGCCTCTGCCGGCGCCGACAGCGTGAAGATCACGCTCGTGCTCGTGCCCAGGCCTTCTCTCACCACCGCCTCGCTCGCCGCCGCCCAGGAGATGCCCCCAGCGGGCACCACCGGCTCGCCCTCCGCGTCGCTCACCGCCACATCGAAGCGCACGCGCGTCCCTTGGGTGCCGATGACGAAGTCCGGTATCACCCGGCAGGACGCTGCGGCCGCCATGGACTCCTTCTCCACGCAATGGCCATCCCGACAGACCTTCTTGTCACAGTCCGCGTCCCGCCAGCACAGCGACGCCACGCACTTGCCCGTATCGCACTGGCAGCCCAGCGGATTGCGGTCGCACTCGTTGAGCGAATACGGCCCGCGCCGCAACGCCGAGCAGTCCTCCCGGGTGCGGCAGGCGGGCTCGCACCGCGAGGCCACCGTGTTGCAGAAGAAGAGCGACGGATCCGGGCAGTCCTGATCCACCGTACACGGCGCGTTCGGATCCTTCGCCGGGGGCGTGGGGATGGGCGTTGTATCCTCGTCGGCCGCCGAGCAGCCGTTGAGCGCCGACCCCACGCAGAGCAACCCCAGCATCAGCACCAGGCGGGTGGGTGCGTTCATCGCGGACTCCCTCTTCACAAAGACGATCCCCCGGACCTTACAGGCAGCAGGACCGGTGCGCGACCGCCACGCCCAGGCTGCCGCGCGTTCCGGGCCCGCGCCCGCCCGGCTGCCCTCGTGGGTAGCGCCGGCACGGCCCCAAATGGACTACCGTCCGCTGCCCATGCCTTCCCTCGACGACCTGCGACTCGATCTCACCGGGTGGACTCCCAAGCAGCACTCGGAGTCAGAGGCCTACTGGTTCAACGCCTCGGGAGATCTGCTCTCGCTTCACTTCTTCTCCGAGCCCCCCGACATCCCCGTGCCGCTCGAGGACCTCTCGGGGCTGAGGGCCACCTACCGCAAGAGCATGCACGAGGTAGGCGGTGGCATCGTCGAGGTCGACACCGTCCCCCTGGCGGGCCTGCGCGCCATCCGCACCGTCTTCAAGTTCCCGCAGCAGCCCAAGGGCATGACCTACCTGGCGACGCTCACCCTGCCCTTCGCGGAGTGCAGCTACGTGCTCAAGGTGCAGTGCCCCGAGCAGGGCACCACCGGCGTTCGGGACAGCAGCGTCTTCGCGGAGGCCATGGCGCAGGTCCAGCTCTCCACCCAGGAGGAGGTCCAACGCTGGATGCAGGAGCAGTGGGCCCAGGATCCCTACGAGCCGTCGGACCGGGGCCCGGTGCGGCGCAATCGCTCCGACGACGCCCGCTATGACGAGCGGTTCCCGGAGCACCCGCTCTCCCGGGCCCGGCGCGCCCTGGCCCACCTGGAGCGCACCGTGAAGGTGACTCCCGCGCTGAGCCAGGCCCGCCCCTTCACGGGCCCAAGTACCCCTCCCGGTTCGGCGCCCCAGCTCCTGCCCCATCCGCGCCGGCACCACTACGAATTTGCGCACCGGGTCGTGCCCCACCTGTTCCTGAAGGATCCCGCCCGATTCCTGGGCGCCCTGCACCAGGGCGCCGTGGCGTTCCTCGAGCACCTCTGGGGGCTCGTCGGCGAGGACGTCCCCAAGGAGGAGGTGCTGGCCTCGAGCGGGCTGGGCGTCGAGTTCCACGTCGATGACGACTCGGTGGTGGCGGTGCTGAAGCTGCCCCCCGTGCGCGCCGTGGCGGAGGCCATTCTGGTGGGCTGTCACGCCTGGACCTCCCCCGCCAAGAAGCAGGCCGCTCCCGCTCCGGCTCGCTACTTCACCCTGGAGCTGGGAGCCCTGGAGGATGGCACGCTGCGCACCGTCCTCGGCGAGTGGGAGACCCCCTCCTGGAGCCACTCCAACCACGGCGATGGCCTCCCGCCCACCAGCGAGGCCTTCGTCGCCGCCATCCGCGCCCAGGTCCAGCACCCCGCCTCGCCGGAGAATTGAGCCGAAACGCCCGGCCAGCGACCGGGCGCGTCACGCGGAGTGCGACCCCCGCGCTCTTCATTGGCTTTCCCGCCGGGCCGGTCGATGATTCGGGGCACATGGCGCGCGAACTGCCCAAGTCCCTCAATGCCCTCATGCCCCGGGTGCTGGCCCGACTCGCCGAGGAGTCTGGCAAGGGGCACGCCCTGGCGCCCGTCTGGGCCGCGGCGGTAGGCGCGCAGATCGCGAAGCACTCTTCTCCCTACACCCTGCAAGGAGGAACGCTGGTGGTCACCGTGGCGAGCGCCGAGTGGGCCCGCACCCTGTCGCTGGAGCAGGCCTCCCTGGTGGAGCGCCTCAACGCCAGGCTGGGAGCGGGCACGGTGAAGACGCTGTCGTTCCGGTTGGGGGGCTGATGCTGGCGCTGGCCCTCACCGCCCTGGTGGCCGCCACGCCGCTGACTCCGGAGTCCATGGAGAAGCAGGCCGCCCTGCACGTGGTGCGCGAGTTCGAGCGCGTGGGCCGCCGCGCGCCGGTGCAGGACAAGGCCCTCACCGAGGCTGCCCGGAGGCTGGCCCGCGAGGCGCTCGGGCCGCAGATGCCCAACGGCGCCCCGGATCTGCACGCGCTCACCCTGGCGGTGAGCGACTCGGGCGGCGCCGACCCCAGCCCTCGCTCCCTCATCATCCGCGCCTGGGAGCACTCACAGGCCATCGACACCTTCCTGGCGCGCCAGGACTTCAACACCGAGCCGACCACCCACTACGGCGTGGGCGTCGTCACCGCGGGCGAGCGCGCCGCGCTGCTGTTGCTGATGGCCGACCGCAAGGCGGAGCTGGTCCACTTCCCGCGCAACTACTCGCGCCCCGGCTCCACCCAGGTGCTGTGCGGCGAGCTGGCCACGCCCCTGCGCTCGGCCGAGGTCTACGTCACCCTGCCCGACGGCAACGTGCAGCGCGTGCCCCTCACGCGCGAGACCGGCCCGCGCTTCTGCTCGCAGCTGCGCTTCCTCCAAACCGGCGCCTACACCGTGGAGGTGATTGGCCGCGCCACCAAGGGGCCCGAGGTGGCGGCCCTGTTCCTGGTGGACGTGGGCGGCCCGCGCGAGCGCGGCGAGCAGGAGCCCGGCTTCGACTCCGAGCCCACCACCGTGCCCGAGGCCCGCGAGGCCCTGCTCTCGCGCATCAACAACCTGCGCAAGGCCCACAAGCTCCCCCCGCTGGCCCCGGCCGCGGCGCTGGACACCGTGGCCCAGAAGTACAGCGAGCGCATGGCCCGCGAGGGCTTCTTCGCCCACGTGGCCCCGGACGGCTCGGACCTGCGCAAGCGCCTGGAGGGCGCGGGCCCCGCCTACCGCAGCGCCGGAGAGAACCTGGGGCTGGCCCCCGGCCCGCTGTCCGCGCACTTCGGCATCGAGCACAGCCCTGGCCACCGGAAGAACCTGCTCTCGCCCCAGTTCACCCACGTGGGCATCGGCGTGGCCTTCCAGACGGTGGAGGGACGGCCCCAGGCCATCGTCACCGAGGTGTTCTCCTCCGCGGGCATCGCCGCCACGGCCGACCCGCTGGTGGAGGCCTACAAGGCCCTCGACGCCAAGCGCGCGGAGCGCAAGCTGCCCCCGCTGGAGCGCAGCGAGGTGCTCGAGCAGATCGCCATGGACCACGTGCGCCGGGCCCTCAAGCAGGACACGCCCAAGGCGCACCTGCCCGACAGCCGCGTTCACGACCGGGTCTTCCGCGCCATGGTGGACGTGGCCACCACGGCCGTGGACTTCTATGTGGCGGAGGACCCCACCACGGTGCCCGAGTCCAAGAGCCTCCTGGATGCCCGCAACACCCAGGTGGGCGTGGGAATCATCCGCGGAGACTCTCAGACCTTCGGTCGGGGCAAGTACTGGGTGGTGGTCATCTACACCACGCCGCGCTGAACCTCAGACGCTCAGACGGGGCGGCGCTGGGTGGCGTAGGCCTCGATGCCCATCTGCGGAGGCGCCACGTTCTGGTACAGCGGGCACTTCATGCAAGAGAACGACTGCCAACCCCGGCGCACCGCCTCATCGAGGCAGTTGTCGTAGTGGTGGCAGTTGAGGTTGCGGTGCGTCTCGACGCCAGCGCGCTTCGGGCCAGCCTCGGGGTTGATGGTCTGCGGAAGATCGGACGGACACGGCTTCATGGAACGGAGCCCTCCCAGGTAAGCAATTTCCCCCCCGAGCTCTTCTGAACCAGCAGTGCAACCTGACCTCCGGCTTCACCCTGTGTGAAGGCCGGATGTCAAACAGCGGCGCAACCTAATGAGGCGCCTTGCGTGACGCAATGGGTCGAGGTCACATGCCCACCTACATGACATTTGGCCCGGTTGAGCGCCCCCATCGTGCTGACTGGCGAACACTCGCCCGGAGTGCTTCGGCGCGCGATCTAGGACGTGTTGGGGCGGCTGTCAAACCACCCCCCCCTCCCCGCCCCGAGGGAATGCCCCAGTGGGGGCTTGCGTTAGAATGCCTCATGGGTGCGATCGGCGAGGGACTACCGATGAAGTGGAGTGGCCTGGTGGTGGGGTTGATTTCGGGGGTGGCGTTGGCTCAGGCGCCGACGTCCCTGGAGGCCGTGCGGCTGCACCGGCCGGACGCGGTGGGGCTCGTCCAACAGGACTTGAAGGCCTGCCACGAGCGCAAGTGCCCGGAATCTGGACGCATCGCGTTACTGGCGGCCACACTCGCACTCTCCGAGGGAGAGGCGCGGCAGGCGGTGGAGCTGCTCGAGGCCCACCCCTCGCCTCCGCTGCTGGAGGCCTTCCACGCCTACTACCTGGGTCAGGCGCTGTTCTACTCAGGGGACGCGGACGGGGCCTCCGAGGCCTTCTCACGGGCCCTGGAGAAGGCGCCGCCCTCGCTGGCGCCCCGGGCCCGGGCCCGGCTGGGTGAGGCGCTGCTGAAGGCTGGCAAGCCCGCCAAGGCCGCTCCGCTGCTGGAGCTGGCCGCGACCCAGACGCCCTCCGCGGAGCTGCTCTACCAGCGGGCCCAGGCCCGCGCCGCCACCGGCAACGCCGAGGGAGCCCGCGCCGACCTGCGCGCCGTGGCCCTGCGCTACGCCACCCACCCGTACGCGGACGAGGCGCTCGCGAAGCTGGAGGCGTCCAAGCCGCCGGCGCGGCTGACGCTGGCCGAGCACGTGCGCCGGGCGCGGGCGCTGCAGGGAGATGGGCAGCCGGAGCGCGCGCTGGCGGAGCTGGAGCTGGCCGAGGCGCGCAAGCTGGTGAAGACGCCGGCCGCCAAGGCGGAGGTGGCGCTGGTGCGTGCCCAGGCGCTGTTCTCCAGCAAGCGCCTGGAGGAGGCGGAGAAGTCGCTGGCCGAGGCGCGCAAGGGGCCGCCCTCGGTGGCCTCCGACGCGGCGCTGGTGATGGCGCGCCGGGCGCTGCGGGCCAACGACAACACGCGGGCCCGCGAGCTGTTCGCCGCCCTGGACAAGACGTGGCCGAAGGAGTCCGCGGGGGATGAGGGTGCCTTCTTCGCGGGCTGGCTGGACTTGCAGGGCGGGAACTTCGAGGAGGCGGTGAAGTCCTTCGCGCTCTACGAGCAGCGCTATCCGCGCTCGCGGCGGCGGGACGAGGGCATGTGGTTCCGGTCGCTGGCGCTCCTGCGGCTGGAGAAGTACGCCGAGGCGCGCGAGGAGCTGGGCCGGCTGGTGGACAGCTTCCCGCGCAGCAGCCTGGTGCCGCAGGCACGCTATTGGATGGCGCGCAGCCAGGAGCTGGGCGGCACCGCCGCGGACGTCACCGCGCAGGCGTACGAGACGGTCATCAGCACCGCGCCGGCCTCCTTCTACGCGTTGCTGGCCAACGAGCGCCTGCGCGCGCTGGGCCGCGCGCCGCCAACGGCCTTCCCGGAGCCGCCTCGGCAGATGACGGTGACGCGCCCTCCGGAGCTGGAGCTGGCGGTGGCGCTCAGCCAGGCGGGGCTCTTCCCGGACGCGGCCGAGGAGGTGGAGTCGCGCGCCTCGCGCATCCGCTCCGCGGAGCAGGCCCTGCCCTTCGTCCACGCGCTGTTGCAGCTCGGTGAGTACGGCTATGCCCACGCGGTGGCCGCGCGGCACCTGTGGGGCCGGGCCTTCGGGGCGCGCGCTCCGGATGCGCTGGCGGCCTTCTACCCGAAGGCCTTCGCCTCGGCGGTGGAGGCGGCGGCCACGCGCCACGAGGTGGAGAAGCACCTGGTGTGGGCCATCATGCGCCGCGAGAGCGCCTTCCGCCCGGAGGTGGCGAGCTCGGCGGACGCGCGCGGGCTGATGCAGATCATCCCTCCCACGGGCACGGCGATCGCCGAGCGGCTGGCGGAGCCGAAGCCCAACCCGGCGGAGCTCTTCGCGCCGGACCTCAACATCCGCTACGGGGCCTGGTACCTGTCGCAGCTCATGAAGCGCTTCTCGCACCCGGTGCTGGCGGCCGCCGCCTACAACGCGGGCCCCAAGGCGGTGACGAAGTGGGCGAAGGAGAAGGGCTCGCTCCCGTTGGATCTCTTCGTCGAGGAGATCCCCTTCAAGGAGACGCGCGGCTACGTGAAGCAGGTGGTCGCGGACCTGTACCTCTACCGCTCCTTCTACGGAGGCGGTGCCGAGCGCCCGCCGCTGGCGCTCACGGTGCCCACTCCGGCGGTGGAAGGCGTGAACTTCTGAGGCTTGCCCAGAAGCTCAGGCGCCGCGCCGGGCCAGGCGGCGCTGGATCTCGTTCTCCATCTCATGCACCACCTCGGACAGCGGCAGCGAGCTGGAGTCCAGCCGCACCGCGTCCTCGGCGGCCTTGAGCGGCGCCACGGCGCGGGCCGAGTCATCCCGGTCCCGCTGCGTCTGATCCGAGAGCACCTGCTCCAGGCTGCTCTCCACGCCCTTCTGGAACAGCTCCTCGAAGCGGCGCCGGGCGCGCACCTCGGGCGAGGCCTCCAGGAAGAACTTGGCGTCGGCGTCCGGGAACACCACGGTGCCGATGTCGCGGCCCTCGAGGATGGCGCCCTTCTCCGCCTCCATCGCCAGGCGCCGCTGCAGCGCCAGCAGGCCCGAGCGCACCACGGGGCGGCTGGACACCTGCGAGGCGCCCATGGAGATCTCCGGCGTGCGGATCTCCGAGGACACGTCCTGCCCGTCCAGGAAGACGTGGTTGTCCTCGCCCACCACCTGGAAGTGGATGTGGATGCGCGAGAGCAGCTCGCCCAGCTTCGCGTCGTCGTCGGAGGCAATGCCCTCGCGTCGGGCCATGAGCGCCACGCAGCGGTAGATGGCGCCGGTGTCCACCAGGGCAAAGCCCAGCCGCCGCGCCAGCAGCTTGGACACGGTGGACTTGCCGGCCCCGGCGGGCCCGTCGATGGCGACGATGAACGGTCTCACGCGCGCACTCTCCTCAGCGCCCGGAGAAGACACCGAGCGCGCGGAACTTCTCGTAGCGATCCTTGACCAGCTCCTGGGGCGTCAGCTCCGCCAGCTCGCTCAGGTGCTTGCGCAGCACCTTGCCGAGGTTCTCGGCCGCCTTGGCGGGGTCGCGGTGCGCGCCGCCCGCGGGCTCGGGCACCACCTCGTCGATGACCTTCATGCCCAGCAGGTCCTTGGCGGTGAGCTTCAGCGCGTCGGCCGCCCTGTCCGCCTGGGTGGAGTCACGGAAGAGGATGGAGGCGCAGCCCTCGGGCGAGATGACCGAGTAGACGCTGTTCTGGAGCATCAGCACGCGGTTGCCCACGCCGATGGCCAGCGCGCCGCCGGAGCCGCCCTCGCCGATGACGGCGGAGATGATGGGCACCTTCAGCCGGCTCATGACTTCCAGGTTGACGGCGATGGCCTCGGCCTGGCCGCGCTCCTCGGCGCCGATGCCCGGGTAGGCGCCCGGCGTGTCCACGAAGGTGAGGATGGGCTTCTCGAAGCGCTCGGCCAGCTCCATGAGCCGGCGGGCCTTGCGGTAGCCCTCGGGGCGCGGCATGCCGAAGTTGCGCGCCATGTTCTCCTTGGTGCTACGCCCCTTCTGGTGGGCGAGCAGCATCACCGTCTTGCCATCGAAGCGCGCGAAGCCGCCGACGATCGACGGATCCTCCCCGAAGTGCCGGTCCCCACACAGCTCGAAGAAGTCGGTGAACAGGTGGTGGACGTAGTCCTGGAAGTAGGGCCGGGCGCTGTGGCGCGACAGCTGCACCACCTGCCAGCGGGACAGATCGCTGAAGATCTCCGTCTGGAGCTTCTTGGCCTTCTTCTCGAGCTTGGCGATCTCGGAGGTGAAGTCCGCGGTGCCACCGGAGGAGAGGGCCTTGAGCTCCTCGATCTTCTTCTCCAGCTCGATGAGGGGGCGTTCGAAGTCGAGCGCGTAGCCAGTACTGGTCGCCATGGCGCCCCACCTAGCACCTGCCCCCGGGGGCTTTCAACGCGCAAGCCACTTCGCACCCTCGGTGATGCGCTGCGTAGAATGGGCGCCGCTGCCTACACCGTCCGGAGAGAGACATGCCGCGCACCGCCCTGCTGCTGTCCCTGCTGCTCGCCCCCCTGGCCCTGGCCCAGACTCCGGCCCCGCCGGCCACCACCGCGAAAGTGCTCAACACGGAGGGGTTCCGCCTCTACCAGGAGGGCAAGTACCCCGAAGCCCTGGAGAAGTTCCGGGAGGCGGTGGGCAAGGACCCCAAGCACGCCCTGGCCCAGTACAACGTGGCGGCCACGCTGGGCGTGCTGCGCAAGCAGGGCAAGGTGTGCGAGTACGAGGCCTACCCCTCGACGATCCTCCAGTACCTCATCGCGTCAGTGAAGCTGGACCCGAAGCGGCTGAAGCGGGCCAAGGAGGACGCGGACCTGGAGCCCATCCGCGAGACGCTGGGATGGCAGCGCCTGCTGGGGCGCGCTCCCACGCGCACGGCGGACGTACCGGAGATCCTCAAGAAGGTGCGGTGGTACGCCCACTCGCAAGGCGTCTACGGGACCATCGGCAAGCTGACCTTCCAGGACGGCGGCAAGGTGGTGCGCTGGAAGAAGACGCCCCAGGAAGACGGCTCCATGAAGGAGGAGGAGATCACCGGCACCTACAAGGTGAAGGGACGCAAGGTAGAGGTGAGCTTCCCGGGGCAGGCGCCCGACACCGGCACCATCACGGGCGATGACACCAGCGGGAAATTGTCGTTCAAAGGGCTGGGTGACTTCTACGACTTCCCCTCGGAGTGCGACGCGTAGAACAGCGCCCTGGCACCCAGGTACATGGACAACGCTCGGGCGAGCGTGCTCACATCCTTGTCAACATCCCTCGGTACGAGTTGTTGCAAGGAAAACACATGCATCGCGTTTCGCGGCTCGCGGCGGTCCTCGCCTGCCTCTCCCTGGCGTGTACACCCGTGGAGGGTCCTGACTCCGAGCCGCCACTCGAGCACGCCGCCGCCCCGCTCCTGGCACCGGCTTGGCGTCTGGGGCCGCCTATGCGGGAGGCCCACCTCCGCCACACCACCACGCTGCTGCCTTCGGGAAAGATCCTCGTCACCGGAGGGCTGAACGCCTCGCAAAATCGCGCGGGCGCCGAGGTGTACGACCCGGCCACCGGCACCTGGAGCGCCACGGGCCCTATGGGCCAGAACCGCTCCTACCACACGGCCACGCTGCTGCCTTCGGGCAAGGTCCTCGTCGCGGGCGGGGCAACCGGGGTCAGCACCCTGGCCACCGCCGAGCTGTACAATCCGACCACCAACACCTGGATGCCCACCAGCAGCATGGCGCGGGCCCGGCAGGGCCACAGCGCCACGCTGCTGCCCTCGGGAAAGGTGCTCGTCACCGCCGGGATCAGCGGCATCTATCTGGCCAGCAGCGAGCTGTACGACCCGGCCACCGGCACCTGGAGCGCCACCGGGGCCCTCCCGAAGGCCCGCTATTGGCACACCGCCACGCTGCTGCCCTCGGGCAAGGTCCTCGTCTCCGGAGGCGTGGGCAATCCCGAGGGAGCGCAGAACCGCAACGATCTCTACGATCCGGCCACCGGCACCTGGAGCACCCTCAGCCCCCTGATCACCGCGCGCTATGACCACATCGCCACGGTGCTGCCCTCGGGCAAGGTCCTCGTCGCGGGGGGATACAACGACAGCCTGGGTCTGCTGGCCAGCGCCGAGCTGTACGACCCGGTCCCCAACACCTGGAGCCCGACGGGCTCCATGGCCCAGGCCCGCGACCGCTCCTCGGCCACGCTGCTGCCCTCGGGCAAGGTGCTCGTCATGGGGGGAAAGCAGGTGGACACGCTGGCCAGCGCCGAGCTGTACAACCCGTCCACGGGCACCTGGGGCGCCGCTCCCTCCATGTCCCAGGTCCGCTACCAGCACACGTCCACGCTGATGCCCGATGGCAGGGTGCTCGTCGTGGGAGGGGGAAACGACCCGGACGCTCTGAGCAGCGTCGAGCTGTACGATCCCTCCGCGGGCGTCTGGCGCTCCACCGTCCCCATGAGCGTGGGCCGCCAGGGCCACAGCGGCACGCTGCTGCCCTCGGGCAAAGTGCTCGTCGCGGGGGGATACGCTTCCACCACCCTTCATGCCAGCGCCGAGCTGTACGACCCGACGAACTTCACCTGGACTCCCACGGGCGCGATGTCCCAGGCCCGCCTCTTCCACACGGCCACGCTGCTGAACTCGGGCAAGGTGCTCGTCACCGGCGGCACGGGCTCCACGATCGATCTTCCCCAAACCGAGGAGTACGACCCACTCACCGGCACCTGGAGCCCTGCCGGGACCCTGGCCCAGAGCCGCTCGGGGCACACCACGACGTTGCTGCCCTCGGGCAAGGTGCTCGCCGTCGGAGGGAGGTACACCGCCTCTCTGGCCAGCGTGGAGGTGTACGATCCGGACACCCACGCCTGGAGTGCCACGGGCATCCTGACCCGGGCCCGCGCCTACCACACGGCCACCTTGCTGCACTCGGGCAAGGTGCTCGTCACCGGCGGAGTTGGCACCTCGGGCGCGCTTGCCATCGCCGAGCTGTACGATCCCAGCACCGGTACCTGGAGCCTCACCGGCGCTCTGTCGCGGGCCCGCTCCCGCCACACCGCCACGCTGCTGCCTTCGGGCAAGGTGCTCGTCACAGGGGGGGAAACCTCCTCCACCGCGCTGACCAGCACCGAGGTCTATGACCCGGCCACGGGTACCTGGAGCAGCACCGGCAACCTGGCAACGCCACGCCGCAACCACGTCGCCGTGCTGATGCCTTCCGGCAAGGTGATCATCACCTCGGGAGACAACACCATCCGGCTCCTCGTCACCGAGGAGTATGACCCGGTCACCGGCATCTCGAAGACCACTGGCCTCCAAAGCGCCGGCCGCACTTCGCCCACCGCCACGGTGATCCCCTCGGGCCAGCTGCTCCTCACGGGGGGCCTTGGGAACGCGGGGGAGCTCTCCAGCGCCGAGGAGTATGAGCCCACGGGGACCATTCCTTTCTGGAAACCCAGGCTCTTCATCCCCGCACCTGGCGACACGTTGGAGCCGGGCAGCATCTTCAGCGCCTACGGTACGCTCCTCCGTGGCCTCTCGGAGGCCAGCAGCGGCACGACCCACAGCTCCCCCACGGACTTTCCGCTGCTGAGCCTGATGGACATGCAACAGGGCCGGCTGTTTGCCTTCCCCTTCCATGATTTCTCCCCTGGGCATGTCACAGCCACCCTGCCGATGGTGCCTGAGGGCCACTACCTGCTGTCCCTCACCGTCAACGCCCTCACCGGCCTGCAGGTGATTCGTGTAGCCGAGCTGATTCCGGACACGACGATCATCTACACGCCGCCCAACCCTTCGAACCAGAGCGTCGCTACCTTCTCCTTCGTCTCGACGGACTCGGGGGCTGTCTTCGAGTGCAGTCTGGATGGGGACACCTTCAGTCCCTGTGTCTCGTCAACCACCTACGCAGGACTCACCGAGGGTATCCACTCCTTCCAGGTGCGCGCGCGCGACGTGGCTGGCAACGCGGACCCCACTCCGGCCAGCTATTCCTGGGCCATCGATCTGACTCCTCCGGAGATTGTTCTGGTCGCTGTTCCGGCCAACCCGTCTAACCAGACCTTCGCCACCTTCCTCTTTGAAAGCAACGAGGCAGGAGCGCTCTTCGAGTGCAGCCTGGATGGGGCGGCCTTCGACCCTTGCTCTTCGCCGGCCACCTACTCGAGCCTCTCCGAGGGCGTGCACGCCCTCCACGTGCGTGCGCGCGATGCGGCCGGCAACGTGAATCCCACTCCGGTCAGCTACTTCTGGGCCATCGATCTGACGGCGCCTGACACCGTCATCGAGTCCGCTCCTCCCCTCCCTTCCAACCAGTCCACCGCCACCTTCACCTTCTCCAGTAACGAGGCAATCCTCTACGAGTGCAGCCTGGACGAGGGCACCTTCAGCGCCTGCTCCCCTCCGGTGAACTTCGTCAACCTCCCCGAGGGAGAGCATGTCTTCCGCGTACGTGCGCGCGACGCGGCCGGCAACGTGGACCCCACCCCCGCCCTCCACTTCTGGTTCATCGACCTGACGGCCCCAGACACCGTCATCACCACAAGTCCACCAAACCTCTCCGACCAGACCGTGGCCTTCTTCGACTTTGACAGCAACGAGGGCCGAGTCCTCTTCGAGTGCAGCCTGGACGAAGCCGACTTCAGTGCCTGTTCCCCACCGATCACTCTTGTCGGTCTCTCGGAGGGGCTACACACCTTCCGCGTGCGTGCGCGGGATGCGGCTGGGAACGTGGATACATCTCCGGCCAGTTACTCCTGGAGCATCGATCAGACAGCCCCAGTCACCATCCTGACCTCTACGCCCGCGCATCCCTCCAACCAGCCCTCGGCGACTTTCACCTTTGCCAGTGAGTCGGGCGCGCTCTTCGAATGCAGCCTGGATGGAGCGGCCTTCGGCCCCTGCTCGTCGCCGGCCACCTACTCGAGCCTCTCCGAGGGCGAGCACGTCTTCCACGTGCGGGCGCGCGATGAGGCCGGCAACGTGAACTCCACTCCGGTCAGCTACTTCTGGGCCATCGATCTGGAAGCCCCAGACACTGCCCTGACCTCGGCTCCGGCAGGGATTTCGAATGAGTCCTCGGCCACCTTCACCTTCTCCAGTGAGACAGGAGCCTTCTTCGAGTGCAGGCTGGAAGAAGAGGCATCCTTCAGCGTCTGCTCCTCTCCGAAGAGCTACGCCAACCTCGTGGAGGGTTCGCACACCTTCCAGGTGCGCGCACGCGATGAGGCCGGAAACATCGACCCCACTCCAGCCAGCTACTCCTGGAGCATCGATCTGTCGGTGCCCTCGGCCCCTGTCATCACCTCGCCCGCAGACGGCGCCACGCTCTCCGAGTCCCAGCCCGTCCTCTCCGGCACCGCTCAGCCCGGCAGTTCCATCAGCCTCACCTTGAACGGAGCCGTGGCGAGCCTCACCACCGCCAGCGAGACCGGCGCCTGGTCCTTCACGCCCGAGCAGCCCCTGGCCGATGGAGCCCACAAGCTCTCAGCCACCGCCACCGACACCGGCGGAACCAGCCCCGCCGCCACGGTCCACTTCACCGTGGACACCCGTCCCGACGACCCCCCCGCGCCTCCGGACTCGGGAGGAGGCTGTGACTGCGCGGCGGGCTCTGGCGATGCCTCCTGGCTGCTGGGAGGGCTAGGGCTGTTGGCCCGCCTGACCGCCCGTCAACGCAAACCCCGCAGGGGACACCCGCGAGAGGAGGAAGCGTGATGAGCCCGAGCGATTCGGAGACCGCGCTGCTACTCACGAAGCTCGGGCGGGTGCCCAACCTGCTCGAGCTGGCCATCCGCGAGGAGACGCAAAAGGGAGGCGATCGCTACGCCATCCAGCAGCGCCTGGCCTCGGAGCACCGGGCGCTCAAGCACCCGTTCCTGCTCGCCACGCCCATGCGCCACTTCGACAACTGCTCCACGGGAGAGCACCTCTTCCCGGCGACCGACTACGAGCTGGTCATTCCCCTGGGAAAGGGGCTGCTCTTCGGTACGCGAGAGCGCTCCGCGAAGTTCACGGAGATGATCCTCCACGAGACCCGCCAGCACGGAGCACCCTTCCCTCCCAAGCTGGCGGACCTGTTCCGGATGCTGCCCTGAGCCCTACGCCGCCTTGATCTTCACCGGGGCGGACAGGGCGTACCACGCGGTGCGGAACGCCTTCAGCTCGCGCAGCCCGGCCGGGTGACGGCCCAGCGCCGGAGCCATGGTGACGGGCAGGCCGATCTTCTTCTCGATGACCTTGGCCGCGGCCAGCTCCAGCTTGCGGCGGTTCTCGCACTTGGGGCAGGTGGACTTCGGCCCCACGCGGTTGACGAGCACCCGCTCCACCTGGAGCTTCTTCTCCTTCAGGTACTCCACCAGCCGCTCGGTGCGCGAGGCGGCCAGATCCTCGCCGCGCGTCACGACGACGAAGCGCGACTCGTTGGGCGAGGCCAGCGCCTCCTCGAAGCGCTTCACGTGCTTGAGCTGAGCGGCCACGTCATCGGCCAGCTCGCCCAGGCCCTTGGTCTTGTACTTGGACAGCACGCCGTGCAGCGCGGAGAGCCACGCCTTGGCCGTGTCGGCCAGCTCCACCACCCGCATCGAGGTGATCATCGGCGCCGGGTCCACGACGATGCGCTTGAAGCGCTCCTGCACCAGCGCGTCGGTGAGGCACGCCAGCGCCGCCAGCTCGTCGATGCCCGGAGGCGCGCACTCCAGCAGGTTGCGCAGCGCGGCCAGGTCCGCCGGCACATCGCCCGTCTTGGGCGCGCCCTCGAAGCCCTTCTCCGCCTTCTCCTTCAGGCGCTTGCGCAGGGCGTTGAACCAGCCGTTCACGTCCAGCTCGCGCGCGTACAGGCCCTTGGTGCCCTTCACCTGCGTCTCGGTGTCGGTCAGCCGGCTCTGCAGCACGTCCGACAGCGAGTGCGCCGGATCCGTGGAGATGAGGAGCACGGGCCCCTCCTTCTCCGTCAGCGTCACCGCGGCGGCCGCCGCGCAGGAGCTCTTGCCCACCCCGCCCTGCCCCACGAAGAAGATGAGGCGCGTGGGCGGCAGCGGCGGCGCGGCGATGGGAGGCATGGAGGGCGCGCGGACCAGCGCCGGAGGCCCCTCGGCGGCGGAGAACTCCAGCGTCTTGGTCTCCTTGCCGCCGATCGCCTCCTTGGCGAACTTCTTCAGGCCGTCCAGCCCGCGCGGGGCCAGCTCGCGCTTGGCCACCAGTTGCACCGGCACCGCCTTGTCCAACCCCTGGAACTTGCGCACGTGCGGCGCCTGGAGACCCCGGCGGCCCTGACACGCGGGGCAGCCGTCCTTCTCCTCCACCTGGTTGACGACGATCTCCGTCACCGGAATGGAGCGCTCGCGCAGCTGCGCGAAGTACATGCGCGTCTGCGCCTCGGGCACCGGCTCGGCCAGCGCCACCAGGTGGAACGCGGTGCGCGCCGGATCCTTGAGCAGCGTCAGCAGCCGCTCGGCCTTGCCGCCCACCTCGTCCAGGAAGCTGCCCTCGGCGGGCGCCGCTTCCTTCTTGCCCTTACCACCCGCGGCCGGCTTCTCCGCGCCCGCCTTCACGATGCCCAGGAACTTGCGCAGGCCCTGGGGCAGGTCGAACAGCCGCAGCGTGTGGCTGGTGGGCGAGGTGTCCACGACGATGCGGTCGAACTCCTGCGACTCCAGCATCTCCTGCACGTGGAACAGGCCGACCAGCTCCTCCAGCCCCGGCACCGCCTGGGCGAAGACCTTGCCCAGGTCCTCTTCCGTCAGGTGGGTGCCCTTGCCGGCCGCCTTCTCCAGCGCGGGGACGTACCTGGCGGCGAACGGCTTGAGCAGCGCGTCGGTCTCGAGCTCCGCCGCGTAGAGGCCACCCTCGCCCTTGCCCGCCTGGAGCTTGGTGGGCTTCGCCAGCAGCTTCTTCTTCACCAGATCCGACAGCGAGCGCGCCGGGTCCAACGAGATGAGCAGCACCTTCTCCTTCGGCGCGTCATCGGCAAGCTTCAACGCGTACGCCGCGGCCAGGGTGCTCTTACCTACACCGCCCTTGCCGCCGAAGAAGTGGAGAACTCGCGCATCGCTCATTGCGTCGTGGCCTTCCTTGACGCCCCCCGTCGGCCTCCGAATCGTCCATTCCTGGACAGCCGCGGTGAAGGCGGCGGAGTCCCAGGCGGGTCGTATCCCGAACCGGAAACCCCGTGTATGAGAGGCCCGGAGGATCCCCCGCCGAGAGGGTAAAAGTCAAGAAGTGTCGGGGGTTTTGCAGCGCTGGCACGCCCGCTTGACGCGGTGTGCCAGCTTGCTTGGAGAGTCCCTCGCCGAATCCGCCAAGGGCGCGAAATCCGGCTGGAATCCCCTACCTGAAAGGTCCGCTGCCCAGGTCCACCTCGGTGGCTCCGACGCTGCCGTCCCCGGCGGCCTTGATCAGGTTGCCGGCGGGGTTCTGTCCCCCCTGCTGGCGGGCCTCGGCGGCGTATCGGTTGAGCTTGTTGTAGAGGGTCTTTTCCGACACCCCGAGGATCTCCGCGGTGCGGGCCTTGTTGTTCCCGTTCCGCTGGAGGCTGCCGAGGATGTACTCGCGCTCCACGGCGTCGAGCGACAGGCCGTAGGGTAGGCGGAAGGTGTGGCGCTCGGGGCTCTTGCCCGCCATGTCGGGGGGCAGGTGCTCGCGGGTAATCAGCTCGCCGTCGCAGAGGATGACGGCGCGCTCCACGGCGTTGCGCAGCTCGCGGATGTTGCCCGGCCACTCGTGGCCCTTGAGCACTTCCATCGCCTCGGGGTGGACGCCGGTGACGCGCTTGGCGGAGTCCCCGCGGAACTTCTCCACGAAGTGCTGCACCAGGATGGGGATGTCCTCGCGGCGCTCCCGCAGCGGCGGCAGGTGGATCTGGAAGACGTTGAGGCGGAAGTAGAGATCCTCGCGGAAGCGCTGGTTCTTGATCTCCTGCTTCAGGTCGCGGTTCGTGGCGCACAGCACGCGCACGTCCACTTCGATCTCGACCTTGCCACCCAGGCGGCGCAGCCGGCCCTCTTCCAGCACGCGGAGCAGCTTGGCCTGCAGCTCGATGGGAATCTCACCGAGCTCGTCCAGGAAGAGCGTGCCGCCATGGGCCAGCTCGAAGACGCCGGGCCGGCGCTGATCGGCGCCGGTGAAGGCGCCGCGCTCGTGGCCGAAGAACTCGGACTCGATCAGCGTGGCGGGGATGGAGGCGCAGTTGATCGCGATGAAGGGCTTCTCGCGGCGCAGGCTGAGGTTGTGGATGGCACGCGCCACCACCTCCTTGCCGGTGCCGGACTCGCCGGAGATGGCCACGCTCGCCTTGGAGGGCGCCACCTTCTCGATGAGCTCGCCCACCTTGCGCATGGCGCCCGACTGGGCGATCAGGTCCGACTGCCCCAGCTGCTTGAGGCGCCTGCGCAGCGTCTGCACCTCGCGCAGCGTCTCCTTCTTCTCCAGGGCGCGCTCGATGCAGACCTTCAGCCGCGCGATGTTGAGCGGCTTCTCGATGAAGTCGTAGGCGCCTTCCTTGATGGCGGCCACGGCTGCGTCGATGGTGCCTCGGCCGGTCAGGAAGACGACCGGGCAGTCCGGCAGCTCCTCGCGCAACTGGCGCAGCAGCCACAGCCCGTCCGTCTCCGGCATCGCCAGATCCGACAGAACGACATCGGGCCGGAATTCACCCGCTCTCCGCAAGGCATCGTGTCCGTCGAACGCAACCTCGACCTTGTGCCCCCAGGAGCTGAGCATTTCTGCCAGCGCCTCGCACGTCGCGCGTTCGTCATCCACGGCCAGAATTCGTGCGCTGCCCAAGATGGAAACCTCCTACTGCTTTCGCAAAGAAGTCAGTGAAAAGCGCGGATCGAAGAGCTGATCAGACGCGCGTGAAGATGAAGCGGCAGATGCCCGCTCGGATCTGGAACTCGACACCCAGCTGCGCGGCGCGCAGCCCCAGGGCAGCCACCACATCGGGCGCCTGCTCCGGCGCGTTGCCGGCCGAGTCCGTCACCTCGAACACCGCGTAGGTGCCCTCGGAGCGAACGGTCACGAGCACCTCGGAGCCCGCCTCCGAGCGCCCGAAGGCGCGCAGCAGCGTCTGCACCAGGAAGAAGCTCAGCTCCTGCGTGTCGGCCAGCCGCACGCGGACATCGGCCTCGAGCGCCGTCTGGACCTTGATGCGGCGGCGCCGGCTCTCATGGGCCAGCACGTCCAGGGAGCGCCGGGAGGTGTCGGACAGCGAGGCCTCGCCGCTGGCGCCCCCGCGGAAGACGATGAAGTCGGAGAACTGGCGAAGGATGCCATCCACGCGCTGGATCTGATCGCGCATGGCCTTGATGTTCTTCTCCTGCGAGGGGGGCACCTGCCCGGCTTCGCCCTTGAGCTTCTCGGCGAGCACCTCGAGGTTGATGGAGAGCGCATTCAAGGGATTGCGCACGTCGTGCAGGAGGCTGTCCATGAGGGTGGGGACGGCGCCGTAGCGCGCGGCCCCCACCACGGGATCCGAGCCTTCCTGTACCGCGGGCACACTGGACACAGCCGTGGATGTAACCACCGAAAACTCCTCAGGAATTGCCACCATCCGCCGCGCCCCGCCTACCGGTGCCAGGATTTAGGGAGCCGCATGCCAAACGGCAACCCCAGGACGGTAATTCTTGCCGAAGTCGATGGATTCCTGAGTGAGTCCGCTTGCTTGGAGGGGGTGCTGAGTGTCCTCAGGGAGACGTTGCGTGAACCCGACCGCCCTGCCCCGGGCTGGGGGTGTCCACGGGTGAACGGAGCGCTCCCGTGGATCAGCGGGGCTCGGGAGGCTGGGCGGCTTCTCCGAGACCGGTGAGCTCCAGGCCGAGCTTGGCGGCGTACTCGAAGATGCGGGGGTCCCGGTAGAACTCGCCATAGACGATGCGAGAGCAGCCGCTGTTGGCGATGAGCTTGAAGCAGGGCCAGCAAGGGCTGGCGGTGGTGTAGATGGTGGCGCCGTCGATGCCCACGCCGTTCTTGGCCGCCTGGATGATGGCGTTGGCCTCGGCGTGAACGGTGGCGACGCAGTGGCCGTTCTCCATCATGTGGCCCACGTCGTCACAGTGCGGCAGGCCGCGGATGGAGCCGTTGTAGCCGGTGGAGAGGATGGTGCGGTCGCGGACCAGGAGGGCGCCGACATGCTTGCGATCACAGGTGGCGCGGGTGGCGACCTGGCGAGCGATGTCCATGAAGTACTGATCCCACGAGCTGCGCGGCTGGGTCACGGTGCGACCTCCAGGAGGGAGCGCGGATGTAGCGCGGAGGGGCACGGAATCCAACTTCCCGGATCGGGTGTCGGCGAGTGGACGCTCCTCCCCGTGGGACCTTGGTGGGATACGCGCCAGTCCCCAGTTTCCCCACAAGAGGACAGGATGGGCCGAGCATACCTGGGGCTGTGGGGAGTGGTTTTGAGTGCGGGACCGGCGCTGGCGCAGGAGCCACCGGCGGAGGTGCGGAGCCTGCAAGAGGTGCAGGGCGCGATCGCCTCCGTGGACGCGCGCCGGGGCACACTGATGCTGTCGGAGGGCAAGGGGCGCGTGGAGCTGCGCGTGGACGCGAGCACCACGATCTTCCTTCCGGGAGGCATCGGGAGCCTGGCGGATCTCACCCCCGGCCAGAAGGTCCGCGCGGCCTACGAGCGCGGAGACAAGGGCCCGGTGGCGCAGTGGATCGAGCTGGTGGAAGAGCCCTGAGGCCTACTTCTTCGGCGCGTCCTTGCCCCAGATCTCCGCGAGGCGCGCGTCACGACCGCACCCGACGCGGTAGGCGCGATAGTGCGCCGGGTTCTTCTGGTAGTAGTCCTGGTGGTACTCCTCCGCCGGGTAGAACGCGGAGGCGGAGACGATCTGCGTCACGATGGGCCTGTTGAAGCGTCCCGACGCCTCGAGCTGGCGCTTGGACTCCTCGGCGAGCCGCTGCTGCTCCGCATCGTGGAAGAAGATCGCCGTTCGGTACTCGGCGCCCCTGTCGCAGAACTGCGCGTTGGGCGTGAGCGGATCCACGTTGTGCCAGAAGGCTTCGAGCAACTGGGCGTAGCTCACCTTGCTCGGGTCATAGGCGACCTGAACCGCCTCGGCGTGGCCCGTGCCCCCCTCGGAGACCTCTTCATAGGTGGGGTTGGCCTTCGTTCCGCCGATGAACCCCGAGGTGGTGGACACCACGCCCGACAGCTTGTCGAACGGGATCTCCATGCTCCAGAAGCACCCTCCCGCGAAGGTGGCGGTGGCGAGCTTCGCCTCCTTCTTCGCGGGTTCGACGGCCACGGCGGCGGTTCCCACCAGCGCGGCGGCGACAGCAAGCACTGCAAGGCGTGTAGAGCGTGAGGGCATGACGGTCCTTTCTGACGCTTCTACGCGCCAGGCCCCCAGCGCGTTACCACCTATCGCTGCGCCGTCTGCCCTACCCCACCCTCGGAGGCCCGGTTCAGCAGCCGGCCGTAGCCCTTGGACTCCAGGAATCCACGCACCTTCGAGGTGGGCGCGGCGAACGTCTCACCCGGCATCGGCACGTCGAAGCTGTAGTCCTTCTCCGCCACCGCGAAGCCCACCTTCGCCGTCCGGTAGCCCTCGACGATGGCCAGGAGCTTGCCCGTCTCCAGGCTGAAGATGCCGCCGCCCGAGGCCCCGTAGCCGATGGGCGCGTCCGTCTTCACCATCTTCGGGCGCTTGCTCTCCCGGTCCCACTCCACCTGCGAGAGCATGCCGCCCGACAGCGACAGCGACTTGCCGAACGGGCACGCCGCCACCACCACGTCCTCGCCCAGCTCCAGCTCCGTGTCGTCCGCCAGCTCCGCCGGCTCCAGCTCCACCCCCGGCACGCGCAGCAGCGCCAGATCCATCTCCGGCACCTTGCCCGTGGCCACCACCTCCACCGGGTACTCGGACAGCTCGGCCTGGCGCTCCTGGGTGATGATCATCCGCGGCGCCTTCAGGTCCTCCACATCCACCGCGTGCGCGTTGGTGATGACGTAGCTGGCCACCCCGTCCGCCGTGCGATCGGTGCCGATCACCACGCCAGAGGCCGTCCGGCGCGACTTGCCGCCCTCGGTCACCACCAGGCGCACGTTGTGCGGCACGATTCGCCGGACCAGCTGCTTGCGCGTGGGTCGCTCCGAGCGCACCGCGACCGCCTTCTCCACCGGTACCGCCACGCGCGGAGCCTCGGCGACGGAGGCGGGCGTCGACGACGGCGCGGCGCTGGCGCAGGACAGGAAGGCGAACAGGGCGGGGGCCCCGAGGAGAAACCGGTTCATCAACGCTCCGGGAAGGGGGTACGGGACTGATGACATCCTTGAGGAATGGATCTTCCCGCGCGCCGCCGTGACGGAAAAGCACGGCGGCCAGCCTGCCCTCCCCTGCCCGCCTGCTCTCAGCCGTAGCGCTTCTTCATCAGGAACAGGATCGCGTCCTTCGCGCAGTGCTCGCAGTACCCGTAGCGCTCCGCCATCGTCTTCAGCGTGCTCTCCACCTGCGCCTGCTCTCGCGACGAGAGCGTGCCCTTCTCCTCCGAGAGGTACTTGAGCACGTTCTCCTTGTTCTTGCGCAGCACCCGCTTGCGGTCCTCGAAGTAGTGGTCCCTCAGGCGCTTGAACATGTCCGGGAAGATGACCGAGTAGTCCATCCCCACATCCGGGTTGTCCAGCCGGTGCGCGCCGACCGCCGCGATCAGCCCCCGCCGGTACTCACCCGCGTCCTCGCCCTTCGGCATGACGATCGCCTCGAGCTCCGCCATGCGCTGCTCGTCCGGGCGCTCATTCTCTCCCGTCACCCGGTTGCGCATCTTCTCCCCGCGCACCCAGTGGCTCACGTTCTGGATGTAGCGCTCCACCAGCTCGCGGTACTGGCCCTCGGACACCAGCCCCATCGAGTCGCGCACCTCGGAGTCCACCCGCTCCAGGTACTCGCCCTCCGCCGCGCGCACGAACTCCTCGTGGTCGTGGTAGCCGTCCACCACCTCCTGCTGCAGGAACTCGTAGACGCTCTTGTCCTGGCAGATCGCCTCCAGCTCCTGGAGCACCGCCAGCGGGTTGAGGCACTTGAAGTCCGGGTTCTGCGCCGCGTTGAACAGCGCCGTCTTGATCTCCCGCGCGCTCGCCCCCGCTCGCCCCTCGTAGTTGGGGTACGCGTCCGACTCGTCGTACAGATCCGCCCGGAGCTTCTTCAGCTCCTTCGTGTTGGACAGGCTCAGCCGCGCCGGCGCCCGGCTCTCCTCGTAGAGGTGCAGCTTCTCCTGCGGGGTGATGTGGTCCACCAGCTCCTTCACCTCGGTGGCGTAGCGCTCCGGGATGGGCTTCTTCAGCCGCGTGAGCACCGCCCACATCGCCGCCACCTCCGTGGCGTGCGGCGCCACGTGCTTGCCCACCGACGTGGAGGTGATCTGCGCGTCGTAGACCTGCTGCTCCAGCTTGTAGCGGCGCAGGTAGGGCACCCGCACCAGCTCGATGCGGCCCTTGAAGGAGGCGAAGTCCGGCAGCTCCTTGAAGGCCCCCAGGTGCTTCTCGTTCGCCGAGGCGATCAGCACCTCGTCCAACTGCAGCACGAAGGGCTCCAGCGGCACCTCGGCGGTCTCGCTGAAGCCCAGCAGGTACTTGAAGGCCTCCAGCGGGCGCTTGAGCAGATCCGCGTATTCGATCAGGCCCCGGTTGGCGTGTACCAGCGGGCCGTGCGGCTCGTAGAGCACCACCCCGTGCAGCGCCGCCGGCAGGTTGAGCTGCGTGCGGTCCGCGGTGATCTGCTGGGCGATGGCGTCCACGCTCATCTGCGGCTCCACCGTCACCGTGCCCACCTGGTAGCGCCGGGAGATGTAGAAGCGCTCGATCTGCACGTGGCGCAGCACCTTGAGGTAGTCGCCCGCGTACGAGTTGAGCAGCGCCGTGTAGATGCGCCGGCACTTGTGGCACATCTCCCCGTCGCGGATGTAGTCCGAGAGGATGAAGTCCCCCGACTCCCCGTCGCCGGTGCCGAGCCCCTTCTTCTTCAGCGCCGACTCCAGCACCTTGCGGCGCTCGGGCGGAGGGATGACGAAGAGCGGGTGATCGTTCAGCTCGCAGGGCATCCGGACATCGATGGCCTCCGCGTCCAGGTGCGCGTAGCTGCTGACATCTCCGCCCGTGCTCTCCACGCGCTCGCCAAAGCCGATGGAGCCCTTGATGAGCTTCTCCGAAGGGAACACCCAGCCCAGCCGGTACAGCGCGCCCTGCGGCTGGCGCGAGTAGTCCTCCATGCCCGCCTTGAGCGCGTTGACGAGGGTGGATTTGGCGCTGCCGTTGGGCCCGTGCAGGAGGATCAGCTTGTTGATGCGCCCGGCGCGCACGAAGTTGCCCAGCAGCCGGTAGATGTCGTTCTGCACCTCCTCCTGGCCGGCCACGCGGCCGTCCCGATCGCTGGAGGTCGCGTCGAAGACCTTGAAGCGCCGGATGGTGCCCGAGGGGTGCGGCACCTGCTCGGTGCCGTAGTGGTCCATCACGTCGTGCAGATACTGCGCCGCGTTGCGCGCCTGGACCCGGGGATCGTTGAAGAAGAGCGAGACGTACTCTTCGAACGACAGGATGGACCGATTCTTGATGAAGTCGGCGGACACCTGTGAGCCGATGTCCTGCAGGTAGCGCCTGGCTTCCACGTCCACTCTCCTGTGTGCTTGAGTCTGGCCTATCTATCCATGCCACCGAGCCACCGCCATTGCTCGGAAGAACACAGGAACTTTCCCCCCGGTGCGACGGATGTCCAGGGCCCTGCTTGCACTTCTGTTCGTGGCCGCGCTCTCCGGGTGCCCGCCTTCCTCCTCGGCCCCCTGCGTCACGGACACGGAATGTCCGGAAGGCCGGTGTCGCTTCGGTGGGTGCGGGCCGGTGTGCCTGGATGACACCGAGTGTCCCGCCGGCCACGCGTGTACGGCCGGAGCCTGCCAGGAGCGCGCCGAGTGCGTCGCGAGCACCGACTGTGCCCAGGGCTTCACGTGCTCGGCCGGTCGGTGCCTGTGCGACGCGGATACCGCCTGCGCCGCCAACCAGGTGTGCCGCCAGGGCCGCTGTGAGGCGCAGGCCCGCTGCACGGGGAATGCGGACTGTCCGTCCGGCCAACGCTGCGAGGTGACGCAGGGCGCCTGTCTCCCGGTGTGTACCACCGCCGCGAGCTGCGCCCCGGGCGTCGATCCTCAAGTCGCCAATGTGCTCTTCGTCTGCCAGGACGGCACATGCGTGCGCCGGTGCATCAACGACGCCTCCTGTGGAGGCCAGGGGCTCCTCTGCGAGGCGGGCCTGTGCGAGCGCGCTGACTGCGCCACGCGCGCCGACTGTCCCGAGGGCCAGTACTGCACCAGCGCCACCGCGGGCCGCTGCCGGGAGTACCGCGTGTGCCAGTCCCGCGCCGAGTGCCCCGAGAACACGGACTGTCGAGCCTTCGACGCCTCCGCCTGTCCGCCGGGCTTCGACTGCGCGCGGGCGATCTGCCAGGAGCTGCCGCGCTGCCTCATCGACACGGACTGCACCGCTCCTGCCTACTGCCAGCAGGGGTACTGCCAGCCCTCCACCGCGTGCCCCACGGGGGGCCCGTGTCCGGCGGGGCTGCTCTGCGTCGCGCAGCGGTGCGTCCCGGGCGGGTGCCGAGGCCACGCCGACTGCCCCGCCAGTCAGGCGTGTACGGATGGCGCGTGCCGCTCCGCGCCTGACGCCTCGGAGATCTCCGCCCTCGCCATTACCCCGCGCGCGGCGGTGCTGGCCGTGGGCGGCGAGGTTCGGCTGTCCCTCGTGGCCTTCACCTTCTCCGGGGAGAGCTTCCCGCTCGCCATGGGCAGCTTCTCGGTCGTGGATGCCTCGGGCGCTCCGAGTGACGCGGCCACGGTGACTCCGTCCGGCGTGGTGACGGCGGCCGCGCCCGGCACGGTGCGCATCCGCGCGGGTGTCTCCAATCCCGGCGTGACACCGGTCGAGGCCGCGCTCACCCTGCTGCCCGCCGTCACCGAGGGCCGGAGGGTCGTCGTCGTGGACGCGACCACGGGCCGCCCGTTGAGCGGCGTGGAGGTGCTCGGCTGTGACGCTCCTCCCGCCAGCGCGCCCTGCCCCGCTCCGGTCACGGTGACGACGGACGCCAGCGGCGCGGCCCTCTTCCCCAGCTTCGCCGGCACCACCGCGAGCTTCTCCGCCGCCTCGCCCGAGCTGCGCTCCGATGACTACCCCCGCTACGACCGGGTGTCGGTCGCCGCCACGGGCGCGCGGGACGTACTCCTGCCCCTCGGGGAGAATCCGGTCCACGGCGCCGCGGGCTTCAACGCCGGCATCCAGTTCTCCGAGGTCCACTCGAGTGGCCCGGTGTGGCTCGGCTTCTCCGTGCTCTCCGCCGGAGATGTCCCGGAGCTGGATCTCACCACGCTGCTGGGCGAGACGTTCTTCTTCACCGTCCCCGGCCTGCCCCAGCCCGTGCCCGCGCCCGGCAGCGCCGTGGCCTACGTGGCCTCGGGCCTGGGTTCTCCCATGGAGCTCAAGGGGCGCTCACTGGGCCTCGGCCAGCCCGGGCGGCGCGCCGCGGTGGCCTTCGCCGGACGAACAGAACTGACCCTCGCCGCGAGCCTCGGCTCCACGGACCTGCTGGCCTACACCGGGGCCATGGACTACGCGCTCCAGGCCTTCGCCACCATTCCCCTGCGCCCGCGCGTGCCCGATACCTCGGACCTGGACGCGGATGGCCTCTGCTCGGATGCCTCGCGCTGCGCCCAGGGCTCCGAGGACCTGCCGGACTACTTCACCCTGCCCGGCTTCTCCTTCCGCCCGCGCCGCGAGCAGCTCCGCCGCACGGAGGTCGTGCTTCCCCGCCTGCCCTCGGGCCTGGACACCGCCATCGCCAGCGCCGTGGAGCTCTCCGCCGAGGCCGGCATCGTCCCCCTGGGCTTCGCCTCGCGCACCGGTGGCGCCCCAGCGCCAGACGGCACCCGGCCGCTGGAGCCCCTCCTGCTGCGCAGCGGCGCCCCCTACGGCGGAGTAGAGCTCGGCACCCCTGGCGTCTGGGTGTTCGCCACCCAGGTGGCCCAGGCACGGGGAGACACCACCGGCCGTCTGCTCCGAGGCTCGCCGCTGCCCACCCGGGTGCAGGTACCTCCCTTCCTGCCCCTGCCCGTCGCCTCCTACGACCGGACCCAGCGCGCCTTCACCCCCGCCGCCGAGCGCTGGACGGCGCTCTCCCAGGCCGGGGCGGAACTGGCGCGCATCACCTTCACCGGCCCTCGGAGCCGCCACGTGGTGCTCCTGCCGCTCGTCTCGGGGCAGAGCCCCCTGCGCCTGCCAGCAGCCCCCCCGGGAGTCGGGGAAGACCCAGCCACCCAGCAATCGGCCACGGGAGAGGTAGTGGCCATGGATCTTTCGGCTGGTATCACCTGGGACGGCGCCCTGGACCTGCCGGGCGCCAACCTCCTGGGACTGTCGCTCTACCTGGATGCTTACTCGCGGGCGCGTTCCTGGTGAAATAGCGTCTGCCGTCCCTACTTTCGGAGTCCACGCACGATGCAAAAGAAGGAGCCCATCATCGGCATCGACCTCGGCACGACGAACTCGTGCGCGGCGTTTGTCGAGGACAGCGGGAACGTGAAGCTCATCCCCTACAAGGGCGGCGACTACACGATCCCCTCCATCTTCGCCATCGACGACAAGGGCAACGAGCTCATCGGCTTCGAGGCCAAGCGCCAGTGGCAGCTCAACCCGCGCAACACCATCTACGGCGCCAAGCGCCTGGTGGGCCGCACCTATAAGAGCGACATCGTCGACGCGATGAAGAAGGTCGTGGCGTACCAGATGCGCCCCGGCAAGAAGCAGGACGTCGTCCTGGACGTCGGCAAGAAGGAGTTCAGCCTCCAGGAGGTCAGCGCCAAGCTGCTGAACAAGATCCGCGACGTCGCCTCCAACTTCATGAAGATGCCCATCAAGCGCGCGGTCGTCACCGTGCCGGCATACTTCAATGATCGGCAGCGCCAGTCGGTGAAGGACGCCGGCAAGCTGATCGATCTCGAGGTGGTGCGCATCATCAACGAGCCCACCGCCGCGGCGCTCGCCTACGGCGTGGGCAAGGGGCTCAAGGAGAAGGTCGTCATCTACGACCTGGGCGGCGGCACCTTCGACGTGTCGATCATCGAGATCCGCGACCGCGTCTTCGAGGTGAAGGCCACCGGCGGCGACATCTTCCTGGGCGGCATCGACTTCGACAACGCCATCATCCACCACGTGCTCCGGGACTTCGCCTCGAAGACGGGCATCGATCTGGCCACGGACCCGGTGGCCATGCAGCGCATCAAGGACCTCGCCGAGCGCACGAAGATCGATCTCTCCGCGCGCGAGGAGGTGCCCTTCAACATCCCCTTCATCACGATGACCTCGCAGGGCCAGCCCCTGAACATCGAGATGAGGTTCACGCGCAAGATGCTGGAGCAGCTCACCAACCAGCTCGTGGACAAGACGCTGCAGATCGTCGCGCGGGTGCTGGTGGACGCGGGGCTGTCCACCAAGGAGATCGACCAGGTGATGCTGGTGGGTGGGCAGACGCGCATGCCCATCGTCCAGGACCGGCTCACGAAGTTCTTCGGCAAGCCCCCGAGCAAGGGCGTCCACCCGGACGAGGCGGTGGCGATCGGCGCGGCGCTCTACGCGCACTCGCTGCAGGACGACACCAACCTGCGCATCCAGCTGCTGGACGTGATTCCCATGGCCATCGGCCTGGAGAAGGCGGGCGGCGCGTTCCACACGGTGTTCCCGCGCAACGCGCCCATCCCCAACGCCAAGCAGCTCGTGGCGACGACGAGCATCGACAACCAGACCGAGCTGGCGATGCGCATCTTCCAGGGCGACCACGAGATGGTGGCCCAGAACGACATGCTCGGTGAGTTCACCTTCTCGGGCATCCGCCCGGACAGGGCGGGCAAGGTGCAGGTGGAGATCACCTTCGACGTGAACGTGGAAGGCATCCTCACCATGCGCGCGCGCGATCCGGCCACGGGCCGCGAGATGCGGACCACGGTCCGCGTCACCCAGAGCTGACCCCCGGAAACACGAAGGCCCCTCTCCGAAAGGAAAGGGGCCCGGGGTGCCGCGCCTCCGAGTGGAGTGCTAGGCGGTCTTCTTCTCCATCTTCTCCATGACGATCTGCGGGGGCTCGCGCTTGGTGATCACGGTCTCCGTGATCTTGCACTCCTTCACGCCCTCGCGGAACGGCACGTCGTACATGATGTCCAGCATCGCGTCCTCCATGATGGCGCGCAGGCCGCGCGCTCCGGAGTTGCGACGCATCGCCTCGCGGGCGATGGCCCTCAAGGCCTCCTTCGAGAAGGTCAGCTTCACCTTCTCGATCTCGAACATCTTCTGGTACTGCTTCACCAGCGCGTTCTTCGGCTGGGTGAGGATGATGACCAGATCCTCTTCCTTGAGATCGTTGAGCGTGGCCACCATCGGCAGACGGCCGATGAACTCGGGGATCATCCCGAACTTCATCAGATCCTCGGGCTCCACCATGGAGAGCAGCTCACCGACGCTGCGCTCCTCGCGGTGGGTGATCTTCGCCCCGAAGCCCAGGCCCTTCTCGCCCACGCGGCGCTTGATGATGCCGTCGATGCCGTGGAAGGCGCCGCCGCAGATGAACAGGATGTTCGTCGTATCAACCTGCACGTACTCCTGCTGGTTGTACTTCTTGCCACCCCGCGGCGTGACGTTGGCGCGCGTGCCCTCGATGATCTTCAGCAGGGCCTGCTGCACGCCCTCGCCGCCCACGTCGCGGGTGGCGCTCGGCGTGTCGCCCTTGCGCGCGATCTTGTCGATCTCGTCGATGTAGACGATGCCGCGCGCCGCCTTCTCCACGTCGTAGTCGGCGTTGTGGAGCAGGTTCTGGATGATGTTCTCCACGTCCTCGCCCACGTAGCCGGCCTCGGTGAGGCTGGTGGCATCCGCGATGGTGAAGGGGACGTTGAGGAAGCGCGCCAGGGACTGGGCCAGCAGCGTCTTGCCGCTGCCCGTGGGGCCGATGAGCAGGATGTTGCTCTTGCTCAGCTCCACATCTTCCGAGCCCTGGGCTTTCACCCCGGGCCGAGGCCGTGCCGCCGGCTTCTTCTGGTAGATGCGCTTGTAGTGGTTGTACACCGCGACGGCCAGGACCTTCTTCGCCATGTCCTGACCAATGACGTAGTCGTCGAGGAACGCCTTGATCTCCGTCGGCGTCGGCAAGCTGACCTGCGGCTTGCCCTCCTCGCGCTCGTTCTCGTCCGCGATGATGTCGTTACACAGCTTGATGCATTCGTCGCAGATGTAGACCGTGGGGCCCGCGATGAGCTTGCGGACCTCGCGCTGCGACTTGCCGCAGAACGAACAGGACAGATTGACGTGGTGCTCCTTCTTCACTGCTGCCTCCGAGTTCGCCGGCCCCCGGTCACCCGGAGCCTACATCACCGCCACACACACCCGCTCGACAGGCTGCCCACGTCTCGAACAGCCAGCCGCTACAAAATATAGGCCCCCAACCGGCGCGCAGGAAGCCCGACGATGAAGACAACCGCGGGATCCCCACCCCGGAGGTGGCGCCAGCGTTCGATAACAGTCGCTCAGGCGTTCGTCACGCCCGACGCGAGTTCCTCCACGTCGTCTGCCAGGGCAGCGGCCCGCTCGGCGATGGCGGAGGGCACCTTGCGGGAGCCCGAGAGCTCGCTGGCGAGCTTGCGAGCCATCTGGGCCAACCGCCGCAGCTGGACGTTGTCCGCGGGGGGCTCCGGCGGGGGACGGGGGAAGCGCTCGGCGAACTCGCGCTTGAGCTCCGTGGTGGGCTTCTCCGGGTTCCAGATGCTGTCTCGCAGTGAACGGTACTCGGACGGAGAGAGCTGCCCGCGCTCCTCCGCGTCCGCCAGCACCTCCACCACCTCGAAGGCGGGGGCCCGCTGGACGAACTCCTCCTCCTTCACCGACTCGGGGGGCTCGTGCTTGGCCAGGAAGCTGAACGAGCGCGTGAGCTTGAGCGCCGTCTGCTTCTTGATGTGCAGCTCCTTGAGGCAGTAGGCCTCGAAGGAGGGGTAGCCCCACTCCTCGTACTTGGCCTCGTCGCGCACCTGGACGAGCAGCTTGCCTAGCTCGGCCCAGGTGGACTTGAAGCGCTTGGCCGACAGCAGGACGGTGTGTCGGAAAGTACCCGGGGGTACGGACTGTGCCTTGTTCTGGAGATCGGCTTCCACGGCGGTAGGCATGGACGGCGGTATCGCTCAGCCGCCCGAGCCGGGCAACAATCCAGCGCTAGCCCTTCTTGCCTACCGTGAACGACAGGCCCACCGAGGCAAGCGAGCCTTTGTAGGGCTTGAAGGGCCACTTCTTCAGCTCCTCGAAGAGGCACTTGTGCAGTTCCCCGTTCTTGAGCTGCGGGTGGTCCACCCAGAGCTTGGAGACCCGCCCGTCGTTGCCGATGACGAACTCGATGGGGACCTTGGCGGCGAAGCCGGGCCGGCGCTCGGCCTCCGCCTTGAGGCAGGGGAAGAGCGTGCGCTGGTTGCTGGCCACCACCTTGTTGATGGCCGACTGGTCGAACTCGACGCCCATGTCCAGGCCGTCCGGGTCCGTGGAGACTCCGGCCTTGGGCTTCTTGTCCGGCGTGCGAGCGGCCACCGCCGAGGCGGGCGTGGTGGGCGCCGTCGTCCCCGGCGTCGCGGTGGCCGGCTTGGTGGCGGGCTTGTCCGGCGTCTTCCCCGGAGAGGTGGGGTAGTCGATGAGCTCCTCGTCGGAGATGCGGGCCTGGGCCATCGCGATGGTGGGCAGCTCCACCGAGATGTCGGCGAACTCATCCAGCTCGCCGCCGGGCCCGTGGACCGCCGCGTAGCGCGCCAGTTGCCAGGCGCCGATGCCGAGCCCCAGCGTCAACGCCGCCGCCACGCCACCGACGATCATCCGCTTGCGCTGCGTGCGCTGGCGCTCGACGCGCAGGTCCGCGTCCACGCGCGCCTTGGCCACCGAGCGCGCCACGTGGACCTTGAAGGCCGCCACGTCACCGACGCGCACGAAGTCTCGCGCCCCGGGAGGCGCGACCAGCGTGTCCGCGGTCAGCTCGCCCGTGTACAGCTTCTCCACGAGCTGGTGCCCCGTGATGGGTCCCAGGACGAGATCTCCCTGGCGAAACAGCCACGGCGACTCACCCCCCACTACCTCAAGCTCTTGTCGGGCCAGCATTCCCGCCGAAGTATCCTTGGCCCTCCCTCTCACCGCAACGCCCTCCCTCCCCTTCGTGAAGCGAACTCCCGCCGCCCTGTGGATTTGGTACCGAGGTGGAACCTTCCGAGGGTTCCAGCGCCAGCTCGAGGGGCCCACCGTCCAGGACGTCCTGGAAGGGGCCTTGAGGAGGGCCGATGTGCCCGCGATGGGAGTGATGCCCGCCGGGCGCACGGACCGGGGGGTGCATGCCCGGATGCAGGTGGTGAGCCTGCGGCTGGCGCCCGGGGACTCCGCCGAGGCGCTCGCCGCTCGCTTGTCTCCCCTGCTCTCGCCGGAGCTGGGCCTGTGTGTCGCCCGCCGACCCCACCCCTCCTTCCACGCCCAATGGAGCGCGGCGGGAAAGACGTACCGGTACCGGGTGCAGCTGGGCGGCACGGTGGCGGAGGCCTGGCGGCCCTATGTCCTGGATGCGGCCGTGGACCCCGTGCTGGCGGGACGGCCCATTGCTCCCGAGCGCTTCGCGGAGCTGCTGCGAATGGCCGAGGGGACGCGGGACTTCAGCGCGTTCCACGAGAACTCCAGCCCGCGCAAGTCGCGCACGCTGGAGTCCGCCACGGTGCGGGAGCTGGGAGGGGGGTTGTTCGAGGCCAGGCTGCGCGGGGATGCGTTCGCGCGCTACCAGGTGCGCTACCTCGTGGGCTCCGCGCTGCTCGCTGCCGCGGGGCGGCTGTCCGAGGAGCAGTGGCGCGGGGCGCTCGAGCGGGCCGAGAGCATCGCCGGGCTCAAGGCCGAAGCCGCCGGGCTGGTGCTCTGGGAGGTGTACTACCCGCCCGCGGTGGATCCCTTCACCACCACCGAGCGGGCTTCGCCTCCGGGGCTTGCTCCGGGGCCGCCCTTCGGGGACGGGCCCGGGGAGTGAGGCCCGTCAATCGACGAGCCGCTCCTCGTACTTCACCAGCAGATCCGAGATGGCCTCGCGCAGGTACTCGCTCTGACGGATGCGCGTCGAGCGCGACAGATCCTTGAGCGCATCGAGCTTCTCGCGGGACAGCCGGAAAACCACTGAGGTGAGGCGGGGGTTGTTGTCCAAGTGCGATACCTCCTACAGATGCGCACACCATCGCACAGAGTTGATGGATCGCAAGAAAAGTCACCGGGAATTGATCGGGAAGCTCCACTGCAGGCCGGTGAATCCCTCGGCATCCATGCGCAGGCCTGATCCAAACCCGAGTGAGAGCCCGAGCCCTCCATATAAGGAGAGGCGATCCGACAGTGCGTGGCGCAGGCCGAACCCTATGCGAGGGCCCACCCACGTCCCAGAAAACAGCCGCACGGTGGCGCCCAGGTCGAAGAAGGTCTGCAGCTCCTCTTCGCCGTAGACGCTGCGGAAGCCGCCCAGCAGCACCCCTTCCCCACCCTTGGTGGTGACTCCGCCGCGAGCGATGAGGAAGACCTCGTCGCGATCATGGCCCACCGTGAGGCTGCCGCCGAGATCGAGGTAGATGCCCGGGCCGGTCTGGGCCCGATTGTCCCGGAGCGCGTTGGTGTAGCCCAGGCTCGGGCCAACCAGGAGGCTCACGGCGCGGTGCTCCTCGTAGTACTGCGCGCGGGCCCCGGCGGGCGCGAGGAGCAACAAGAGCAGGAGCAGCGTGCGCACGGAACGCGGTGCTTCCTCAGCTCACCACGGGCAGGGGGAAGCCCTGGGCGGCGGGCGCGGGCTTCGTCACCCCCGCGGCCTCGTTCATGCGGCCAGAGCGGAACGGCTCGAGGTCCACCGCCACGAACTGGAAGCCCAGCTGCTTGAGCGCGGTGTTGATGCGCAGCCGAACCTCGACCGACATGAAGCGCTCGTACTCCTCCGCCGCCAGCTCGATGCGCGCCACCTCCTGGTGGTAGCGCACCCGGAACTGCCGGAAGCCCAGCCGGCGCAGCTCCGACTCCGCCTGAGCGATCTGGAACAGCCGCTCCCGCGTCACCGAGGTGCCGTACGGAATGCGCGAGGCCAGGCACGCCATCTGCGGCTTGTCCCACGTGGGCAGCCCCAGGTGGTGGCTCCAGGCGCGGATCTCGTCCTTCGTCAGCCCCGCCTGCGCCAGCGGCGAGCGCACCTGGTGCTCCTTGGCCGCCTTGTGCCCGGGCCGGTGATCCTTGAAGTCATCCGCGTTGAAGCCGTCCAGCACCACCGCGTAGCCCAACTCCTGGCGGCGGGCCTCGCACAAGTCGTACAGCTCCGTCTTGCAGAAGTAGCAGCGGTTGGTCGGGTTGGCCGCGTACTGCGGGTTGGCCAGCTCGTTGCTCGTCACCACCTCGTGCCGCGCGCCCAGACGGGCGGCGAGCTGCCGCGCCTCCTGCTCCTCCTCGGGCGCCACCGAGGCCGACAGCGCCGTCACCGCCAGCGCCCGCTCGCCCAGCTCCTCCACCGCGATCTTCAGCACGAAGGTGGAGTCCACCCCGCCGGAGAACGCCACCAGCGCCGTGCCCTCAGCCCGGATCGCCGCGCGCATCGCCTCCAGCTTGGGGCGGGAGGACTCACACAGGGCCTGGATCTGCTCGGGGCTCAGCATGGCGTTTTTCCTAAAGCAAAGGGCCCCTGATTGCACGCGCAACCGGGGCCCTCGAAAGGCTTCTGGAGCAACAGCGCGGACTACTTGCGCTTGGGGGTCTTCTTGGCCGCCGGAGCCGCCGGCTTCGCCACGCGGGCCGCGCGCGTCGCCGGGCGGGCCTTGGCACCCGTCCCCTTGCCGCCGCCGCCCTTGTCGGCCTTGGGCTCACCGCGCCGCGCCTGCTTGGCCACGGGGTTGGCCTTCATCTTCTTGCCGGTGATGATCTTCAGCTCGTCGCTCGTCACGTAGCCGAGGTCCAGCAGCGACTGGAAGATCTTCATCGCGCCGTCCTCCACCGCCTCGGTGTCGGAGTGGATCGTCACCTCGGGCGAGTTGGGCGGCTCGTACGGCTCGGTGATGCCGATGAAGTTGGGGATCTCGCCGCTCAGGGCCTTCTTGTACTTGCCCGTGGAGTCGCGCGCGATGAGCGTCTCGGTGGGGCAGTCGACGTAGACCTCGACATAGCGGCCGATCTGGCGACGGTTCTCCTCGCGCCCGCTCTTGTAGGGGCTCACGCTCGGCACGAGCACCGCTACGTTGTTGCGGGTGAGGACCTGGGCCACATAGCCCAACCGGCGGACGATGGTGGAGCGCTCCTCTTTGGTGTCACCGAGGCCCTGCCAGAGATCGTCTCCGATCTCGCCCTCGTCGAGGATCTCCACATTGCGACCCACCTGGCGCAGCCGTGCGGCGATGTAGGCGGCCATGGTGGTCTTGCCGGTACCGTGCATGCCGGTCAGCCAGAGCGTGAAACCAGTGGTGCTGGGCATAAGGACGCTAACTCCCTGCGCTCGAAGCGTTTTTCCGCTCCATGAGTGCGCGGCAGATCAGAAGACGCGCGCCTTATAGACGAAAAACCAGTCAGTTGACAATCGACGCCCACCTTTCCGCAGGTGGGGGAGCCAACCGGCCAAGTGCCTGCCCCTACTGGGTTTTTCGCGTCATTCCGTCCCCAGCGGAACCAGATGGTCGCGAAAATCGCCATCTTGCCACCAGAAAAGCTGGGCTTCGGTGGCTCGGCCCTCCAGGACAGCAACCACCAGGTAGGACACACCCGGGAGTACGGGCAGGCCGGCAGGCGCGGCCTGGGCCCTGTCCTCGGCGGAGAAGCCCGCGAATCCATTCACGTGGGAGTGGAACACACACGCCACCTGCTCACCCAGGGCATCGGCCTCCTCGTTGACGGCGAGCCACTCCTGGAGCTCGAAGTGGTAGGCGGTGCGCGATGTATGGGGGAAGCGCACCGGATCGGCTGCGTGGTAACGATCATAGGCGTTGCGCAGGGGGCGCACGCGCCAGGGCCCACTCGGCCCGGCCCGGAGAATCACCCCGCAGCCCTCCTGGGGGTACATCGCCTCCAGGTGCCTGACAACGCCCGACAGATCCTCGGGAAGTCGGTTCAGCGGCACTTCGAGCACCGCTGGAGCTCCATGTCGGTCACCCTGCCCGGCCCCTCGAGCCACCGGGCGCCCAGCTCCGGCCCCATCCCGAGTTGGAGCCGCTGGAACACCAGTGCCCCCAACGTCCCGAGCGCCACGCCGAGGATGCCCGTGGGTGGAGCCCCCAACGTGCGCACCGTCTCCCCGAAGCACCACACGCAGCCCTGGCTGCCGCGGAACACCACCGCGCCCCGGACATGGTCGCCCCCGAGCGCCACCCAGGGCGCCTCGCCCTTCCACGCCGCGGGCAGTTGCGCGAGCCGGCCCCCGGCACGGGGACTCACGGCATCCGGGTTCACCTCCGGGAGCACCCGCGCCAGCACCT
Source organism: Hyalangium ruber (assembly GCF_034259325.1). Classification (NCBI taxonomy): domain Bacteria; kingdom Pseudomonadati; phylum Myxococcota; class Myxococcia; order Myxococcales; family Archangiaceae; genus Hyalangium; species Hyalangium rubrum. Next base: position 136,688 of record NZ_JAXIVS010000005.1, read on the forward strand.
GCGCCGCGGACTGCCCCACCTCCTCGGCCGAGACGAGGAAGCCCGGCGCGGCGGGCCCCAGCTGCGCGTCCGTGGCCTCCACGGGCGTGCCTCCGGCGGCCAGGTACGCGGCGGCCGTGAGCACGGCGGGCCCCGCGCCCTCGAGCCGCGCCCCACCCTCCAGCAGCGCCTCCTGTCCGCGCCCGCCCACCTCCTTCAAGAGGATCTGGCGCGAGTAGCGAAGGATCTGGTCTTCCCGTAGGGCCACGGCGCTAGCCTCCGGCAATGGCGGGGATGAGGGTGATGCGATCCGCGTCCTTCACGGGCGTCTCCAGCTCCTCCAGGAAGCGGATGTCCTCCTCGTTGAGGAACACGTTCACGTAGCGGCGCACGGCACCCTTGTCATCGAGCACGCGCGGGCCGATGCCGGGGAAACGCTTCTCCAGCTCGCGCAGCACCTCGCCCACGGTGGCGCCCGGGGCGGCCACCTCGTCCTGGTTGCGGGTGAAGCCGCGCAGGGGCGTGGGAATGCGAACCTTCGCCATGCTCAACTCCCGTGCTTGCGGAGCAACAGCCGGTGGGTGCCGTCCGGCCGTGCCTCCAGGGTGAGGACCTCGTGGCCTTCCTCGCGCGCGCTGCGGGGAACGTTCTTCAGCGGCTCCTCGCCCTTGAGGAGCACCTCCAGCACCGCGCCCGCCGCGAGCGACTCCAGCTTGAGCTTGGTGCGCACGTACGTCATGGGGCACACCTCGCGGGTGATGTCGATCGTGGCCGTCACCGTGTCGTGCATCGCTCGGCCTCCTCGGGCGAAACGAGGGAGGGCGTCCGCCCGGGAGCACAGCTCGGACAATCGGGCGCGCGGTGTACGCGCACCGTCCGCCCCGAGAGCGAAGCCCCATCGAAGACATGTAGCATGGCCTCGCCCCGCGCCAGGCCCGGAGCGCCCGCGAGCCGCTCCAACGCGAGCAGGGCCTGGAACGCGCCCACCACCCCCGCCATCGAGCCCAGCACGCCCGCCTGGGCGCACGTCGGCACGGAGTCCGGCGGAGGAGGCGCCTCGTACAGGCAGCGCAGGCAGGGCCCGTCCGGATCGACGCGCATCGCCTGGCCTTGCATGCGCAACACGCCCCCGTAGACCAGCGGCACGCCGGTGAGCACCGCCACATCGGACAGGAAGAACTTGGTGGCCGTGCCATCGGTGGCGTCGATGACGATGTCATGCGCGCGGAAGAGGGCCTCGGCGTTGCTGGCATCCACCCGCTCGGCCAGACCCTCGGTGCTCAGGTCGGGGAAGGCACGCGCCAGGCCCTCGGCGGCGGACTCGGCCTTGAGCCGACCCACGTCCGAGGTGCGGTGCCAGAGCTGGCGGTGGAGGTTCGTCACGTCCACGCGGTCCGGGTCCACCATCGTCACGTGCCCCACGCCGGCGTGCGCCAGCGCGAGCGACGCGGGACAGCCCAGGCCCCCCGCTCCCACCACCAACACTCGCGCCTCGTAAAGGCGGCCCACGCAACACTCCTCTTCTTCAAACTTCCCCAGGGAGGCGGAACGAATATCCTCCGGCGCCGCTACGTCCCACCCTTGGGTAGCACACTTCCCCGCTTCACCCCCCAGCCCACATATGAAAAAGCTGACTGGCGCGCTTGTCCTTTCGTTCTCCCTCCTCCTGGCCTCCGGCTGCCGCAGCGCCGGCGAGACCAAGGAAGGAGAGGATGCTTCCACCCCCTCGCAGGACGCCTCGACCGGCACCTCCACGGGAGCCCTCACGGGGACCCCGTCGGGCGGCACTCCCGCTGACACGGCCCAGCCCGGCGCTGGCGGAGAGGTCCAGCCCGGCAAGCCGGGAGCGGGCGAGGGAGCCGTCGCCCCCCCGCAGACCGACGAGGTCCGTGCCGCCCAGGAGCGCTGCCTGGACACGTGGCTGAAGGGCAAGAAGCTGGACCCGTACGGCAACGCCGACGGCACCATGTACGCGGGCGGCTCGCCGCTGTTCAACGAGGCCACCGGCGAGTCCAAGGACCGGCTGGACTTCGTCTACCAGAAGCAGCCCGAGGCCAAGAAGGCCTGCGCCTCCGCCGGCACCCAGGCCCCCGCTCCGACGAAGTAGGCTCCGGAAGCAGGCTCCGGAAGTAGGTCCCGGAAGCAGGCCTCGGAAACAGGCGCGAGACGCCCTGGAGCATGCCCCCTTGGGTCCTCGGGGGGCATGCAAACGAGCGCGGGGATTTCCGGGAACGCGGCGGCTCCCTTAAGCTGCCGGCCGTGACCGAAACCGACCTCGCCCGCGACGAGGAGAAACCGGCCAACGACCTGCGCGCCCGGGTGCGCACGGTGCTGGAACGCCGCAAGCTCACCGACCGCGTCTCCGCCGAGCAGGCGGCCGCCTCCTGGGAGCAGGACCGCTTCGTGGCCCGGGCCCGCGCGCTCTTCTACGCGCGAATGATGTTCCTGACCCTGGGCCTGCTGATCCTCGCGGTGCCCACCTGGTCGGGCTACTTCGGCCTCAACGGCCCGCTGGCGTTCGCGGGCTACTTCGCGATGCTGCTCTACAGCGTCGCCAACTTCCTGGTCATCGATCACCCGAAGGCCGGCCGTTGGGTGACGTACCTCACGCTCTGCCTCGACCTGTGCATCATGGTGGTGCTGATCGCCAAGCCGCAGGTGGGCGGCGGTCTACAGAGCCCGCTGCTGGCCACGCAGCTGCTGTTCACCACCCTGTTCGCCATCCTCTACCCCCGGCCGCTGGCGATCCTCCCGCCGCTCTTGGCGCTGCCCATCACCACGCGGCTGGACCTGCTGCTCAACCGGTCGGTGACGGCCATCGAGCTGCTGACACTGCTGTGGTACTCGGCGCTCAACTTCATCATCGTCTACGTGGTGGTGTACCTGAACGAGCGAGAGGCCACCGCGCACCGCGAGGTGGTGGAGCTGCAGGGAGACCTGAAGGAGCTGGCCGTCGTGGAGGAGCGCAACCGCATGGCGCGGGAGATCCACGACGGGCTGGGCGCCTCGCTCTCCTCGATGATCATCCAGTCCGAGTACATCCTCGGGCTGGCGAAGGACGGCCCGCTGCGCGACGAGATCGGCGAGCTGAAGGCCACCGCGGAGGAGTCGATCGAGGAGCTGCGGCGCAACCTGCGGATGATGCGTGAGGACTTCGAGCTGACGCAGGGCCTGGAGGACTACGTGAAGACGTTCCGGGACCGCACGCAGCTGGACATCCGCTTCGAGCGCTCGGGGCTGCCGCGCAAGCTGTCGCCGGACGCGCAGCTGGCGCTGTTCCGCATCCTCCAGGAGGGCCTGTCCAACGCGGCCAAGCATGCACAGGCCAAGGTGGTGCAGGTGAAGCTCGACTTCAGCGAGCAGCGGGTACACCTGCTGGTGCGTGACGACGGCAAGGGCTTCGACCCGAAGAAGACGCCGCGTGGACACTACGGCCTGCTGAACATGCGCGAGCGCGCCATGAAGCTCGGCGGCGAAATCATCGTGGACTCGACGCCCGGCGCGGGTGCTCTCGTCTCCTTCTCCATTCCCTGTACCTGACCGGAGTTCCCGTGGACGCCCAGCCGACGACGCCTCCCGCAGCACCCATCCGCGTCTTCGTGGTCGAGGACCAGACCAAGATCCTGAAGAACCAGCTGCGGCTGCTGGAGGGGCACCAGGAGATCGAGATCATCGGCACCGCGCTGTCGGGCGAGGCCGCGCTCGAGGAGGTGCCCAAGGTGATGCCGGACGTGCTCCTGCTGGACCTGGGGCTGCCGCGCATGAGCGGCATCGACGTGACGCGGGCGGTGAAGGCCAGCTACCCGAAGGTGGAGATCCTCATCTTCACGATCTTCGACGAGGAGGACAAAGTCCTCGAGGCGGTGAAGGCGGGAGCCTCCGGTTACCTGCTCAAGGGCGCGCCGGTGGACAAGATCATCGAGGCCATCAAGGAGGTGCGCGCGGGCGGCACGGTGATTCAGCCGAACCTGGCGCGCCGGCTGTTGCGGCACTTCCGGGTGGATCCGGACAGCGCTCCGCTGCCCACCGAGCCGCGCCCGTCCCCTGCCCCTGTCGAGCCCGTCGCCGCGGAGCCCGCAGCCCCCGAAGCCCCGACCGCGGAGGCGGCGGATGAGCCACAGCTCAAGCCGCTGTCGGATCGCGAGCGGGAGATCCTCCAGCTCATCGCCAAGGGCGTATCGAACAGCGAGGCGGCGCGGCTGCTGAACCTGAGCAAGGCCACCATCCGCACGCACCTGGAGCACATCTACCGCAAGCTCGAGGTGACCAACCGCGTGGAGGCCGTCACCGAGGGCATCCGCAAGGGCCTCATCTCGGTGTAGGGCGTATGTCCGCTCCCCTCCAGCTTCACCTCCGAGACCTCAGCCAGGCGATGGTCGAGGCCTGGCGGCGGGAGTTCGCCAACTTCCCGGGGGTCACCATCTCTCACGGTGACATCTTCTCCGAGCGCCCCGGGACGATCAGCGCGAGCGATCCCATCGACGTGCGCGCTGACGCGGTGGTGAGCCCCGCCAACAGCTTTGGCTTCATGGATGGCGGCATCGACGCGGTCTACACCTATCAGCTCGGTCCCCAGGTGCAGGAGCGGCTGCGAGCGCTGCTCGCCGAGCAGCATGGGGGCGAGCTACCGGTGGGGCAGGCGGTGATCGTCCCCACGGGACACCGGGATATTCCGTGGTGCATCAGCGCGCCCACCATGCGCGTGCCCACGGATGTCAGCGAGACGGTGAACGCCTACCTCGCCATGAGGGCAGCCCTGCTGGCGGTGCTGGCGCACAACCGCACGAAGGCAGCGCCCATTCGCACCGTGTTGTGTCCCGGGCTCGGCACCGCCGTCGGGCGCATGCCGCCCAATCGCTGCGCACGCCAGATGCGGGAGGCCTGGGTGCGGACCGTCGTGGGCAAGCCCTTCATCCCCTACTCGCTGCGAACTGCCGCCGAAGAGGACTGGGAGCTGCGAAAATAGGAAGGGGCCGCACGGGGAAGAAGAAAACGCCGTCGCCCTGTTTCATCCTCAGCGAGCTGCGATCCGAAGTCGGCTGCACGTGGACGTCACCGAGAGCAATCCTCGACGTGGCGCCCTGGGCTCTCCGGGAGTTCCCGGAGGCCTTTGGCCCGTCGACTCAAATCATGCTTGTTGTGGGTGCATGCACCTTCGCACGCGCAGCTCGCGCCCTTTCTAGCTCCCCGGGCAGGCAAGCGCGGCCGAGCCTGGCAGCCAGCACAACAAGAGCACCCAGAGCTGGAGCCCACGCCGTTCCATCCGGAACCCTCCGCGCCACGCGTTCTGTGGAGGGTAGCCATGGCGGTGGGACCCAGCAGGTGAACAGGGGGGCCATTCCCACCCATGAGGACGCTCCTTAGCTTTGAGCCACGGGAGGACTCATGCCGCGCGGATACAGCTACGATCACTTCCAGGTCCCTAAACGTGAGCCCAGGGAGCGTGCCACCCCATCGGACGCGCTCAAGGCCGCCACCGCCAAGAAGGGAGAGGCAGCCCCGCACACGGAGTCACAAGAGGGCCTGCACTACGGCCAGGATCACTCCGAGACGCTGGTGCGCCTGCGCGCGAAGCGCCAGGCCAAGGCGACCGCGAAGAAGGAGGCCCCAAGCCGGGGTGCCTCCACCAAGGCGCCCACGCGCGGTGGCAAGACGGTGGAGCGCATGGCCACGGCGGCGAAGACGGTCGTGAAGCGGGTGGCCAAGAAGGCCTCCGCGCGAAAGACGTCCAAGAAGCGCTGAGCCAGAGACGCCTCGCATTCGCGAGGCGTCCCTGCACGGCTCGGGCGCCCCACCCACTTGGGGCGCATCGGCTCACATGAGCTGAGAGGCCTCGACGCCCATGCCATGCACGGCCCCATTGCCCGGCTTGGGCGTGGGGCGCTTGAGCTTCTGACGGCGCATCTTGCGAACGGCCTTGCCGGCGAGCGAGGCCGGCTCGGGCGCCAGGCCCTCCAGTCCGCGGCGCACGCTGCGGACCGCGTCCTTGCCCATGTCGAGCACAGCGGAGAGGGCGCCCGCGGCCACGTTGCCCGGCGGTGTATCCGGGGCGCGCGGGTGCGGCCGCGTGGGCGCGACCTTCCGGGCCATTGTCAGCGCCTGCGCCATCTCCTTGAGCTCGCTCGGGCTGAAGGCCTTGCGCACGCGAGGGAAGAGCTCGCCCTCCTCCTCCGCGACGTGGGTGCGGATGTTCTCCATCAGCACCTTCACCTTGGCGTTGAAGCGCTCGGCCTCCGGAGGCAGGTTCTCCAGCTCCTTCAGCAGCCACTTGGCCACGTGGTGCTCCTCGAGCGCCTCGAGCACCTGATCCCCCAGCTTCGCATCCTTGGCGCGCACCGCCGGGTAGAAGACCTGCTCCTCGATGGCCGCGTGTACGGCCAGCTCACGCACGATCTGGTCCACCAACCGGCGCTTGAGCTTCTTCGCGTTGGGGCCCGCCTGTTCGAACTTTCGGAAGAGCGTCTCCACCGTCTTGTGGTCCGCCTTCAAGAGCGCGATGGCATCCATGGCTCGCAATCCCCTCTCCTCTCGTGTGAATCACTGGTGTGGAATGGTGGGGACGCCCCGCGTCTCACGCTCGGAGCGCGCCGCGCTTGCTCCCCGGCTGCCTGGAGAGCAGCCAGACAAGGGCGCTCCAATGCGTTGATGATCCACCTCTACAGTGGCCCTGAAGTCACGCTCCAGCAGATCCCCGACAGGAGGCTCGTCCCCTCGCCGGGTTGTCCACGCGACGTCATTGATGGATTCACTCTGGGCACACGCCGCCATACTGTCGGCCGAGGCCTGCTTGATGGCATGATCGGCCGCCCTGAGGAGGGGTTCCCCATGAAGGCTTTCGTTCCAGTGCTCCTCGGTCTCTGCCTGCTGGGGGCAACGGCCCAGGCCAAACCCGCGAAGCAGCGCAAGCCCACCAGCCGGGACCTCGCCAAGGTGAAGGAGCTGCTCACGGGCCGCGAGTTGGTCCCCAAGAAGACCTTCCAGGTCGCCCTCAAGGGCGCCGGCACCTGCCTCTTCGCGCCGGCCATGGACTACAAGGTGTCGCCCCCGCTCCAGCTCCACCTGATCCAGGGCGGGCAGATCGCCCACACCCTGGCCTCCACCAAGGCGGACAAGGCGTGGCCGGTCCTCCGCTTCGAGAACGTCCAGTTCCAGGACGTGAACGAGGATGGGTTCGAGGACGTGCTGACCCTGACCCGGTACCTGCCCGTGGTCGGGCCTCGCGCGGGCAAGGCCTTCAACCAGGCCGGCGTGTACCTGAGCAAACAGGGCAAGGCCTTCGAGCTCGCGCCTCCGGAGGTCCACGAGACCCTCAACCAGTCGCCTCCGTCGTCCCTGGGCGAGGTGGTGAAGCGACTGAAGAAGGTCGACCGGCAGAAGCTCGCGGTTCCTGTCCAGGTCAGCGCCACCCCCAAACCCTGAGGCCTTCGTCCTCAGGGCTTCGCGAGGGCGCGCTGGATCGCGGCCTCCAGCTCGGGATCCTTGGCGTCCACCGTGCCCAGCCGGCGCCACACGAGGGTGCCGCTCCTGTCGAAGAGGAAGCTCGCTGGGAGCATCTCCACCCGGAACGCCTGGGAGGACTGGTTCTTCGGGTCGTGCCAGAACGCGTACGGCAGCTCGCGCTTGCGGACGAAGTCGCGGATCTCTGCGGGCGTCCGCTGCGCATCCACGCTCACGCCGATGACGCGCAGGCCCGCCTCCGCATGGCGCCGGTGCAGCGCCGCGAGCTCCGGCAGCTCGAAGCGGCAAGGCTCGCACCACGTGGCCCAGAGGTTCACCAGCACGGCGCGCCCCCGCTCGCCCGCCAGCGAGACCTTCGTCCCCTCCAGGTCCACGGCGGCGAACTCCGGCGCGGGCTGCCCGGGAGCGAGCGGCTCCACGAACCCGGCCGGCCCTGACGCGGTCTCGGCCGGCGAGGAGGCGGGAGGGACCTCCGCCACCGGAAGCCTCACGACACGCACGTGGCTGGGTGAACCCACCTCGGTCCACGCCACGAAGAGCGAGTCGCCCAAGCGCTCCATGCGCGGAAAGCCGCTCTGTCGGTCGGACTGGGTCTTCACCACGTGCAGCGCGTCGCCCATACGCCCGTCCGCCGTGGCGCGTCGGACGAAGAGGGAGGCCTGCTCACGCTCCGCGGCCAACCAGCTCACGAGCGCCGCTCCATCCTCGTCGAGCGCCACATCCACGCGGCCGATCGGGACACGCCCTCCGCGCGCTCCATCCACCTCGAGCGGAGCCCCGAAGCTGGCGCCCGCATCCTCCGAGAAAGCGAGGCGCACGCGGGGCCGATCTTCGGCGTACGTGTACCAGGCGACCGCGACCTTGCGCCCGCGCGCCACCACCGAGGGCCCGTTGACCGGGCACCCGGGAACCTTCCAACCGTCGGCATGCACCGGACGCGGCGGGCTCCAGCCCTTGCCCGCGCGGCGGATGACGTAGATGTCCCGCACCTCCTCCACATCTCTGTTCCGGTAGACCACCACCGGCCCCTCGGAGGTCATCGCCGCGGAGGTGCCACAGCAGTCGCACACCCGCCCGTCGAGCCGCTCCCCTGCCCCCAGGCTCTTGCCGAGCACGGCGGTCCGGAGGGTCATCGCTCCCGCGCCGTGGCCCTCATGCCCTTCCGCGCCCGCCGTGTCCCGACCATCGAGCCAGAAGGCGCGCACGCCCGCGCGCTCTTCCAGCAGCGAGACGAAGCCGTGCTCGGTGGGAGTCTTGTCGTCATGCGCGGGCCCATGCCGCCGCCAGCTCTTCCCTCCATCGGTGGAGCGGCCCAGGATGACGTCATACGCGTAGGGACTCTTCCCGGAGCGCTCGGCCCAGTGGGCCACCAGCACACCATTCGCGCCCCGGGCCACCGAGGGGAAATCCGCCCAGTTCGCCACGAGCGCCTCGCCCCGGGTGATGGTGACCGCCTCCTCCCAGGCGCCCGCCTTCCAGCGCGCGAAGCGCAGCCGATGCGAAGGGGGCTTGCCGGCCGGAGACTCCTCCGGCTCGAGCCAGATAAGCAGGAGCTCCTCCGCTCCGGAGGCCACGAGGTTCGGCGCCATGGCCCCGGGCCCCGCGGGCGGATCGAACCGCTGGGCCTCTTGCGGCGCCGCGAGAGCGCCCAGGGTCATCACGAGAACCAGCACACCGGCGGACGGGAGCATGTCCCCGGAGCGTAGCAGCGCGCGTACACCGCGAACACCTGACACGGCCCGCGCTCAGAGGCGGACCGTGTAGTCGCCCAAGTGGACCTGCCGGGTGCGCAGCCAGTAGTCGAAGGTGAAGCCGGGCCAGAGCGTGACGTTGTGGCCCTCGGGGGTCTGGTACCAGCTCCTGCACCCACCCGTCTGCCACACCGTCTCGCGCATCTTCTCCCGCAGCGACTCGGTGAACGCGGCCTGCACGCCAGGCCGCACATCGAGCCAGCGCAGATCCTGCGACCGCAGCGCCTGGATGCACTGGACCGCATAGCGCGCCTGCGCCTCGATCATGAAGATCATCGAGTTGTGGCCGAGCCCGGTGTTCGGCCCCATCAGCAGGAAGAGGTTGGGAAACCCGCTCACGGTGATGCCCAGATAGGTGCTGGGCGTGCCGTTCCAGCTCTCGTTCAGCTCGCGGCCCTCCCGGCCCACGATGCGGATCGGCGACAGGTAGTGCGCCACATCGAAGCCGGTGCCGTACACGATGGCGTCCACCTCGTGCTCGACACCATCCCGCGTGCGCACCCCGCGAGGGCCGATCGACTCGATGCCCTCGGTGACCAGTTCCACGTTGGGGCGATTCAGCGCGGGGTAGTAGTCATCCGACACGAGCACGCGCTTGCACCCCAGGCGATAGCGCGGCGTGAGCCGGGCGCGCAGCGCCACATCGGGAACGCTCGCCTCCAGGTGCCGCCGGGAGACCCACTCGATGAGCCGCGTGAACCAGGTCTTCCGCAGGAAGGCCACCGCGTGCCACTCGAGGTTCCAGTAGAGGGCGGAGCGATAGAGCCGGGCGAGCCCCGGCACGCGCGAGAAGAGCCTGCGCCGCGCCTCGCTGAAGGCCTTGTCGAGCCGGGGGAGGATCCACGGCGGGTTGCGCTGGAAGAGGTAGAGCTTGCGCGCCCGGGCGGCCACCTGGGGCACGAACTGGATCGCGCTCGCGCCCGTGCCAATCACCGCCACGGTCTTGTCCGTGAGATCGTAGTCGTGCCGCCACTGCGCGGAGTGGAACGCCGTGCCCTGGAAGCGCTCACGCCCGGCGATCTCGGGGAACGCGGGCAGGTGCAGCGCGCCATTGCCCAGCACCAGCGCCCGGGCCCGGAACCGCTGCCCGTCCCGCGTGCGCACCGTCCACTTCCCCTGGGCCTCGTCGAACTCCGCCTCGTTCACCTGGGCGTGGAAGCGCAGATGCGGCAACAGCCCGTACTTGCGCGCGCAGTGCTTCAGGTACTCGAGGATCTCGGCCTGCGGCGAGAACGCGTGACTCCAGTGGGGGTTCGGCTCGAACGAGAACGAGTAGAGGTGCGAGGGCACGTCACACGCCGCGCCCGGATAGGTGTTCTCGCGCCAGGTACCGCCCACCTCGCCCCCCTTCTCCAGGAGCACGAAGGACTCGATACCCGCCTGCTTCAGATAGATCGCGCTCGCCAGCCCCGAGATGCCCGCGCCGACGATGACGACGTCCACTTCCTGAGCCATCCGAGGCAGTGTACGCGCCAGGAGGCCCTACCGCAGCGTCCTCCTGGCGCCTTCCCCGCAACCCAGAGAGGGAGGCGTCAGCGCGCCTCCCTCCCCGCTCCAGCGAACGTCCTTACTGAGCGCAGCAGAGCAGCGCGTGCGGATCGCCGGCGGCCGTGCGGCTCACGCCCGCCACGTAGCGACCCACGCCGCACTCACCCTTGAAGCCGCCAGAGTCCCAGTCACCCGACGCCAGCGTCTCCCGGTTGTCCGCGCCAGCGAAGACGACCGACGAGCAGGAGTTGCCGGACACGGTGGCCGGGCAGCACAGCACGTAGCTCAGGTCGTGCGTCTCCGGCAGCTGCGCGAAGGCGGCGACGTACTTGCCCGCGCCGCACTCGGCCTTGAAGTTGCCGTAGGCCCAGTCCGTGGAGGACGAGGGCGACACATCGACCGCCACCGCGTTGCAGCTCGTGTGGAGGTAGCGGCTGGAGTCCAGCGGATCCTTGTAGCAGAGCCCCACGCGCGACCAGTTGTTGGCGGTGGACCGCGACAGGCCCATCATGCGCTCGCCCGGGGCGCACTCGCCCTTGTAGTAGCCATAGGCCCAGTCACCCGCCTGGGTGGTGCGCAGGGTGTCGCCCGACTCGAAGCCCGCGTTGAAGTACTCGCCCGGCACCCAGCACGCCTCGGGGACGGTGCTGCCGGTGCCACCGGCCAGGTTGCGGAACTTGTTCCACAGCGTCGTGCGGACCGGGTACAGGCCGGCTGCCGTGTCCCACTGATCGCGCAGGCCGAAGTGCTCGTTCGCGTCGTCGCGGTAGTTGTTCCAGAGGGCAATGGGCGTCACGGCGCTGTTCACGAACGCATCACCCGCCGCCTGCATGGCCGCGGTCATCTGGTTGGTGTCGCGCACGCAGTTGTTGTTGGTGCAGATGGCCAGCTGGAAGCCGAACTCGGTGGCGAACAGCTTCGAGCCGGTGGTGCCCGTGGCGGTATTGACCCGGGTGGCGATGTTCTTCAGCCCGTTGGTCACGTTGGACTTCCACCCGGCGAAGCACACGGAGCTCCCCGAGTTGATACAGGTGTAGTCCATGTTGGCGTTGTTGTACGGGTGGATGCCGAAGTAGTCGAACGGCCGGTTGCCCGGGTAGTTCTTCAGCGCCAGCGAGTTGAAGAACGGCGTGTAGAACGTCGCCGCGGTGTCCGAGCCGGAACTGGAGATGTACGTGTTGCGCAGACCGCCGCTGACGATGAGCTCCGTGCGCGCGTTGGTGGTCTTCCACTCCCACGTGCGACGCAGCAGCCACGCGAAGGCGTTGGGGCTCACGGGGTAGCGATTCACCCCACTCACACAGCCCTGGTCCTGCACGTTCACCTCGTCGCCGATCTCGAAGCCATCCACCGCGGCGGCGCCCACGAAGACGTTGGTGGTCAGATCGTTCAGGTGGCTCACGAAGCTGGTCGTGAACGTGTCGATCTCCGCCTGCACGGTGTCCGCGCCGCAGTAGCGCGCCGGCACCACCACGAGCACCTTGATGTTCTTGGACTTCGCCTTCTGGACGATGCGCTGGTAGCTCTCCACGTCCACGTCGGAGCGGTCCGCTTCGATGCGGATCCACTTGGCGCCCAGGTTGGAGGCCTCGCAGAAGATCTGCTCGGAGTAGGTGCTCAGCGGCTGCTGCACGTTCGCGTAGATGGGGCCAGCGTTCAGGCCCAGCGTCACGCCCGTGAGCGCCTCCTGCTGCGCGGTGCCCACGACTTCCGCCTCCAGCGTGTCCTCGCTGACAGGCCCACACGCCCCCAGCACACTGGCCACCAGCACCGCGGTCTGCCAGCGATTCCTCATCTTGCTTCCCTCTGTTTTCACTTCGCGCTCCTTGGCTCCACTGGGAGCCGCAAACCCCTGGTTTTACTGGGAGACTGGTGGATCCCGGACAGAGCCATCACAGCGAGCCCATTTTATTGAGCCATGAGAGCCATCACAAGGCAGAAACTGGAATTACCGGAAACTCTATGCATGAGGGGTTGGAGCATGTCTGTATTTGCAATCCCCTTCCCCACCTCTTCAGCGCGGCGCGCGGACCCGGCGGGTCCGAACTGCCTCAGTGCCTCCGAGTGAGGCCAACACGAGCGAGAGCAGCTTCCGCGCCTCGTCCACGGCGCGCCGCCCATGGCGCTGCTCGAAGCGCTGCTGCAGCTCGGCGCGCGCCGCGCGACTCTTCTCGACGGCGGCCAGGCCTCGCTCCGAGAGTTGCACCCGGCGCACGCGCGCGTCGTCCGAGGCCGTCTGCTCCACGAAGCCCCGCTTCTCGAGTTCGGCCACCGTCTTCGAGGCGGCCTGCTGCGTCACCTCGAGCAGCGCCGCCAGTTCGCTGATCGACCTCGCGCCTCCGAGCAGGTGCTGGAAGACGAAGCCGTGTGCGTAGCGCAGGCCCTCGAAGCCCGCGGCGTGGAGCTCTTCGAGCACCAGCTCGTTGACCCGCATCCCCACGAAGAGGGCGAGGTGTCCAAGGTCCAGGGTCTCCAGTGACACAGGCTCGGCGGCTTTGCGACGGGGCATGCTCCAAGGTCTTGCATGCACAACTACGGTTGTGCAACCATTGTTGTGCATCCACACAGGAGACACCCATGCCCTCGACGCATCTGGACACCGCGCTGGCCTACCTTCGGGAGTTGGAGCAGGGAGCGACCGGCGAAGCCCTGGCTCGGTTCTTCCACCCCGAGGTGGCCTATCGGGAGTACCCCAACCGGCTCTTCCCCTCGGGGGTGTCGAGCGACCTGCGGGGAATGCTGGAGGCCTCGGAGCGAGGCCAGAAGGCGGTGGGCGAGCAGCGCTTCACCGTGCGCCACGCGCTGGCCGATGGGGATTCGGTGGCCCTGGAGCTCGACTGGAGCGGCACACTGAAGATCGGGCGCGGGCCGCTGACGGCGGGCACGACGCTGCGCGCCGCGTTCGGCGTGTTCCTCACCTTCCGTGAGGGCCGCATCCACACCCAGCACAACTACGATTGCTACGAGCCGTTCTAGGTATGCTCCGGGGGCCATGAGCTCCCCCTTCGCCGCGCACTTCCCCGCCTTGCGCGCGGGCTTCAGCTACCTCGACAACGCCGCCGGGGCGCAGGTGCCCACGCACGCCATCGAGGCCATCACCCAGTTCCTCTCGCAGGGCAGTTGCAACGTGGGCCAGCCCTACCCGGCCTCGCGGGCGGCCACGGAGATCAAGGCCCAGGCGCGCGCCGCCACCGCTGACTTCCTCCACTGCCAGCCCGAGGAGGTCATGCTGGGCACCAGCGCGACGGCCCTCACGTTCCAGCTGGGGCGCGCCTTCTCGCGCCTGTTCCAGCCGGGGGACGAGGTCGTCATCTCCGAGCTGGAGCACGAATCCAACGCCGGCCCCTGGCGCGCGCTGGAGGCGCAAGGCGTGGCGGTGAAGCTGTGGCGAGCGCGCTGGCCCGAGGGGCGGCTGGAGCCGGCGGACCTGCGTCCCCTGCTCTCCTCGCGCACGCGGCTGGTGGCGGTGACGGCGGCCTCCAACACGGTGGGCTCCACGCCGGACGTGGCGGCCGCGGCGGAGCTGGCGCGCGGCGTGGGGGCGTGGATCATCGTCGATGCGGTGCATTCCAGCCCCCACCACCTGCCGGACGTGAAGGGCTGGGGCGCGGACTTCGCCGTGTTCTCTCCTTATAAGGTCTTCGGTCCCCACATGGGCTGCCTGTACGTGCGCCGGGAGCTGCTGCCCCGGCTGCCGGCGGACAAGCTGTGGTTCGTACCTGACGACAGCCCGCAGAAGTTCGAGCCCGGCACCGCCAACCACGAGTGCCTCGCCGGCTGGCTGGGCACGCTGCGCTACGTGCGCGAGGTGCTGGGGGACGGGCAATCCGGGCGCGCGGGGCTGGAGCAGGCCTTCCGCCGCATCGAGTCCCTGGAGCGCCCGCTGCTGGAGTCCACCCTGGAGCGGCTCCGGGCCCACCCGCGCGTGCGGCTGTACGGTCCGCTGGAGCCCCAGGGCCGGGTGGCCACCTTCTGCTTCACCGTGCCGGGGACTCCGCCGCGCGCGGTGGCCGAGCACCTGGCCCACCAGGGCGTGGGCGTGGCGGCGGGCCACTACTACGCCACCCTGGCCGCCCAGGCGCTGTCGCTCATGCCCGAGGGGGCGGTGCGCGCCTCGCTGCTGCACTACAACACCGCCGAGGATGTGGACCGGCTCTTCGCCGGGCTGGACTCGCTGCCGTAGCGTCAGGGCAGCAACGCGTAGTCGAGCTCCGCGCCATCCGCGCCGGCCATGCGCTTCACCTCGCGCTTGTCCAGGTGCTCGACGAGGCGCGGGAAGAGGTCCAGCAGGTTGTCCGAGCGCACCGTGGACGGCAGCGCGCGCTCCTCGGAGACCAGGGCGCCCACGCTGCCCAGGCGATCCATCGCGCCGTGGCTGCCCGCCGTGCCCACCTCGTTCGCGCTGCCGATGGGCGCCTCGTAGCCCACCGACATGAACGGGTGACGGAACGACACCACCACCTCCGGAGGGAACTGCACGCTGATGGGCTCGAAGGCGGTGCGCGCCCGGAAGAAGAAGTCCGGGTAGGTGCGCTCGGCGCTGAGGGCGAAGAGGGCCTCGTCGCTGAACACGCCATGGCTGGCTCCCGGAGCAAAGGAGACGGGCAGATCGAGCGCGGCCCAGTCCACGTCCGCGGGCAGCCAGTAGGAGTCCGTGGCCAGCTCGTAGCCGAAGCTCGCCACGCGGTTGCCCTCGCGCCAGGCGCTCACCCAGACGAGGCCCTCGGGGTAGCCCGGCCCCGGCGCCTCGCCGCGCGCGAAGACGAGGTCCGCCGCGGGGCACGTGGAGGCCCGCCGCGCCACCTCCGTCACCCACCGGGGACGCGCGTGGATGGCGATATAGGTGACACGGGTGTGGAGAATGGGCACCGCCGCGGGCCCCTCCTCCTTGTCCGCGTCCTCGAAGGACTCCACCGCCTTCACACCCGCCGCCTCGAGCTGATCCCGGAAGTCCACCACGTTCTCGGGCGGCTTGTGGACGCCGTCCATGCCGTGGTCCCCGAAGAGGGTGAACACGAAGGTGCGCTCGGGGTGCTCGCGCCGGAACGCGTTGATGCGCGCGTTCAGCGAGACGAGCGAATCGACCACGTCGTCCTCCGAGCGCAGGTGGCCGACGACGTCCGTCTCGAGCAGGTAGGCGCTGAAGGTGGTCTGGGTCTGGCTGTGCCCGGCGAGCGCCACGAAGAGGTTGTCCAGCCCGCGGTAGTAGCCATAGACGGGGCGGTCATAGCTCCAGAGCGCATCGAGGTAGGCGCTCGCGTGGTAGTCGAACGCCTTGTAGTAGGCGGGCGCCTGCGCGTACGTGGGCACCGTGAAGGGCAGCTCCTCCAGCGGCGGCACGAGGTGTACGAGCAGCCCGCCCACGGACTTGTTGTAGACCTTGTCCTTGATCGGATCGAAGTGGCCGTACTCCAGCCCGGCGAAGCGCTCGGCGTGGAAGATGCGCGACCAGCTCGCGTCGCTGGTGGCGGGGAACATCGGAATGAGCCGCGCCAGGTTCCAGTCGGCGAAGGCGCCCTGCTCTCGCGCCCGTGCCACCGCGCCGTGCGAGAGCCCATCGAGCCCCAGGTACACGTGGACCGTGGGATTGCGCGACGGGTCTCCCCGCGCGGGGATGCTGTTCATCAGCGCGTAGTGCTCCCAGTCGCAGGCAGGCGCGGCGAGCACCCACAGGGCCAGTACGGGCAGCAGGCGCCTCACAGGTATGCCCCCACGGCGATCAGCGGGCTGCCCTGCCGACCGTCCCTGAAGAAGCGATAGAAGTAGCCCAGCTTCGCCTCGAACCAGCTCCGCCTGTAGCGATAGGACACGCCCAAGGCGCTGAAGTCGTGGCTCCACAGCCCCACCTCGCCCAGGTGCGCGGAGACGGAGTGGTGCTGGAGCGCGAGCACCTCCGCCACCATGGTGACTCCGGGCACGAGGCGGTTGCGGTAGGGGCCATCATCGAAGATGCCCGCCACCGTGGCGGTGCCGTGCAGGTAGAACCAGGGGGTGACGGCGTACGAGGCCGTCGCGCCCACCGGCACCACCGTGAGCAGCACGTCCCGGGTGTCGATGTTGGAGACGTAGTTGCTCGAGACGAAGGCCTCGCTCGCTCCCGGCAGGAAGACGAGCAGCTCCGCGTGGGCCGCCACCGAGAGCCGCTCGCTCGAATGCAGCCGCACCTTCCCGTGGACGTTGAGCGTGCGGAAGAGGAAGAACAGCGGGTGTACTCCCACCTGCACCCGATCGAACAGGCCCAGCTCCGCGTTGCTGCTCCCCAGGAACAGGCGCCGGTGGCCCAACACATGGCCCGTGTTCTCCCAGAGGGGATAGAGCGCGGTGAGCGAGGAGGTGGGCAGTTCCTCCTTGGGCGGCGAGGGCTCCTCAGGGACAGGCTCCTGGGCGCGGGCCACGGCTGCGCCCAGGAGAAGGCTGAGGAGAACCAGACGATGGAGAGGGACACGGGCTGGGTACATCACGGCGCCGCATCCAAGCGTGCGCCCCCCTCGAACGCAACCGTCAGAACACGAAGGGGAAGCGAACCGGTCCGCCCTGCTCGCGGTGCTTGGGGAAGGTCCACGCGCGAATCTTCCCCTCGAGGCAGCTCGCGAGGGGCGTGCCCTTGAACCCGGCGCTCTCGGTCACCACCTCCGTCACCTTGCCGCTGGGGGCGATGGTCCACCGCACCACCACGCGCTGTCCCTCCTCCACCTGCGGGGACTTGCCCGCGCTGGCGCACGAGGCGATGTCCCCCTTGTTCGCGAGTACCACGGCGAAGACATCGGACTGAGCGAGCGAGGCGACCGGACCGGCGGGCGTCGGCTCCGGAGGAATCCAGACCGTACGCCCGGACGCGCCCTTGGAGCGGCTCGGGGGCCCGCTGAGCTCACGCTCGAAGTCCTCGTCCAGGCCCAGCTCCTCGTCCACGCTCTCCTCCTCCACGGGAGGCGCCTCGCGGACGACCTCCGCCGGAGCCTCGGGCTCCAGCGCCACCTCCACCTTCGCCAGCTTCCGCAGGGGCGGTGTCTTCACCTCGGGACGCGACGTCACGGCGGCGGGCCGTGGAGCAGGCACGGTCTCCAGCGGCGCCGACACGGGGCTGGGCAGGAGCGGCAGCGAGGCGCTGGTCCCCACGGGCCCTGCGATGCCACCCGCGGCGGTCGCCAGGTCCGGGTTCCAGAAAGTCACCGGGGGAGCCGAGACACCGCCGAAAGCAGCGCCGGTGCCCAGCCCCGAAACGGGCAGCCCGGCGACAGGCTTGGGAGCCTCCACCGCCGGCAGCACCTCCTCGCGGGCCGTCGCCGACACAGGCGCGGTCGCCAACGTCGGGCCCGAGTGGACCGAAGGCCCCCAGCCATTCCGAGGGCCCAGCCCCCACAAGAACAGAGCCACGAGCACACCGCCCACCAGGCCGCCTCCCAGCGCGAGCCACACGGCGCCGCGGATCCGCACCTCCACCGGCGCGGGCGGAATCACGGGGTGGGCCATCAACTCCAGCGCCGAGAGAGCCGCGGGCACCGTCACGGGCTCCGGGTCCAGGAAGGGCGCCAGGCTCGAAGACAGCTCGGGACCGATCGGCGGAGGCGTGGCCTCCCCCAGCTCGCGCAGGGCCTCCGCGCCCTTCAACTCGAAGCCCAGATCCTCGAGGTGCTCACCGGGCACCAGATCGGTCGCCGACACCGCGGCGTCGGGCGGCTTCGGCGCGAGCAGCTCACTGAGCCCCGGCACCCGGCACATCGGCTGCCAGTCCTCGAAGCCTTTCCGCCAACAGAGCGAGTCCGGCCCCAGCTCGCCCTCATCCCAATGCGTGCGCAACGCCGCGAACCCGAGCGGCCCCACGACCTGCTCATCCAGCGCGACGAACCACGCATGCCGCGCGGCCTCCTCTCGCGCCGCCGCGAGCTCGGTCGGGCCTAGCGGGGCGGTGGTGCCGCGCACCAGCCGCTCCGTCATCGCCCCCCACGGCGTACTCGCCACGGGGGCTGGAGGAACCACGAGGTTCTTGTCGGTGCGCAGCTGGCTGATGACCGCGTCGAGCTCCGCCTCCGACATGCCTCCCAGCACCGGGGAGCGCTCCCCCTCGGAAACACTGGAGTCACCTTCCCGCGGGACTACGTGGTTTCCACTGCCGTCCGTCTGCGTGCCGACCATGGGACAACCCCTTTCGTCCAGGCGCACTGACTCTTACGACTCGACGCGTGGGCGGCAACGGAGAGTCCCTACGCGAAGGTGGCCGCTGTCCTCACGTTTCGCGGCTCCACAGCGGAAAAATCCCGCGGGGCGGGAGGTTCTTCCCCCCTTTGTCTCCAGGGGAGCACCTCCGCATCCGTCGTCCCACGAGCGCGCGACGCGCGACGCGCGGATTGGCTACTGTCCCCCTTCGTGGCCGGTCCATCCCCCAAGACATGTGCCGCCTGCGGGCGCCACCTCACCCCGAGCGAGGCGTACTACCGCTTCACCCTCGTCCTTCAGGGAGAGCAGGACGTGCTCGACACCAGGGGGAGCGGAAAGGCGGATGATCTCGCCTCGCTCCTCCGGCAGATGGAAGCCGGGCCAGAGGACCCTCGCGAGTGGGAGGAGCAGGTGCATTGGGAGCGCGCTGGAGTCATCTGCTCCGCGTGCCGCGCCGTGGTGGTGCGCACCCTCGGCTCACCGCCCGATGACAGCGGGCCTCACTGAGGCCCCTCCGCTCACCACTTGACCGGGTTCCCCCCGCCTCCGTCCTTGCGTTCTCCCAGTCGGAGCTGACTCCCTCGAACCTGGTGCCAGGAGTCGAGCTTCTCGTCGCTCGCCTTGCGCGCCCGCTCGAGCTCCGCCGCGACGCGCGCGCGCTCCTCCTCCGTCAGTCCGCCAGAGGGAACGCCCCCGTCAGGACCGTCCTCCGGGTCTCCCCCATCCGGCTCGTCGCCCTCTCCCCCGTCGCCCGGCTCCTCTTCCCCTGAGCCTTCCTCATCGCCCGCATCGGAGCCCGCGTCACGGCCCCCATCCGAGCCTCCATCACTCCCCGCGTCCCCTCCGCCGTCGGCGCCACCGTCCGAGCCTCCATCACTCCCCGCGTCGGCTCCCCCGTCCTCCCCCGCATCCGGAGCGCCACCGTCCACGCCGCCATCCTCACCCGCGTCAGGAACCCCGCCATCGGCGCCAGCATCCGGCGTGTTCGCGCACCGCTCCTCCTCCTGGCTCAACCACTCCAGCCGCTGCTCGAGGAAGCTCCGATTGGTCGCCGCGCGCGCTCCCACGTCTCCCCATGAGCCGCTCCGCGCCTCGGCCTGGGCAAAGCGCTCACGCGAGCGCGTCCACAGCTCCCGCGTGCGCTCCGCGCGGCAGTTCTCCAGGTGGAACTCGGCCTGGCCCCATTGGTAGAGCACCGCGCCATCTCCGAAGAACCCCTCCACGAAGTCGGGGTCCATGACGATGGCCTGCTCCATGAGGCGGTGGGACTCGGCGTAGAGGCCCCGCCGCTCGTGCGCCATGGCCAGGTTGTGGGTGGGCACCCAGGGCCGGACCTGGAACGCGGAGCTCTGCTCGAACGCGGCGCCCGCCGCCTTCCAGTCCTCCTCCTTGAAGCGCTCCCGGCCTTCTTCGTTGAGCCGGTGCGCGGACAGCTCGTCGGACGAGCAGCCCATCCACTGCACCGACAGCAGGAGCGCCGCCACCACGGGCAGCTTCCGCCGGAACACGCGGGACTCGGCGATGAACAGCCCCGCGAACAGCGACACCAGCAGCCAGCTCCAGTCCCTCCGCGAGGGATGGGTCAAGGACACGGCACGCGCGGGAACCGACTCCACCGCCGGGAGCAGATCCTTCACCCAGGACTCGTCGGACCTCAGCGCCTCACCGTCGGTACGCTGGGAGATACGGCTCAGAGTCTCCTCGTTGCGACGGGTGCTGAAGGAGGCCATGACCCGCGGCTTCGCCGTCTCCGCGGCGATATCCTCGGGGTCATAGACCTCCATGGAGATGTCCTCGTCGCCACCGAACACCACCGTATGCACGGGGATCTGGAGGTTCTCGAGCGCGTCGAGCTGAGCGTCGAAAGGCTCGGGCTCGGAGGACACATCCCCGTCGCTGAGGAGGACCACCTGCAGCGGGTGCTCCCGGTGCCGCCAGAGGTGGACCACTGTGCCGAGCGCCTGTCCGAACTCGCTGCCGGTCAACTGGGTCGAGCGGTAGGAGCGCAGGGCCTTGAGCTGCGTCCGCACGGCATGGCGATCCACGGTAATGGGAGAATGAACGGAGGCATTGCCGGCGAAGCTCAGCAGCGCGAAGCGGGAGTCCGGGAGCGCGTCCATGAGTTCCGCGCCGAAGGCCTTGGCCGCCTCCAACCGGTTGTCGTGCTTCTTTCCCGTCACCGGGTCCGGGGGGACATCCGGCGCGAGCATGCTCAAGGAGACATCGACGATCAGGACGATGTCCCGCGACTCGCGCTTCACCGGCCCCAGGCTCTCGGTGTACGGCCCGGTCGCGGCGGCGATGAGCAGAGCGCCCATCGCCCACAGCCACAGGAAGTGCCAGCGCGGGCGGATGCGCGCGTACACGGTGATGCGGGCAAATGCCTTCTCGGCCATCCGCGCCCGGAGCCACTCCAGCGCCTCCCGCTGCTGACCGAACACCGCGACCACCAGCAGCGTCCAGGGGAGCGCGAGGACGAAGGCCCATGCATGCTCGAAGCCGATCATCGCAGGGGCCTCCGCAGCAACACGCCATCCAGCGTGAACCACAGGGCCAGGAGCGCCGCGAGCACGAACGCGACCTCCGCGCGGCGTGAGCGCTCGACGACGACGTCCTGGGCCTGGAGGGGCTTGTGCTCCAGGCGGGAGATCTGCTCGAAGATGCGGGTGAGCACCTCCGAGCTGTCGGCGCGGTAGTAGGAGCCCTCGGCCTGAGCGGCGATCTGCCGAAGCTGGGCATCGTCCAGCTTGGATTCGAGCTGCTTGCCCCTGTCACCGCTGAGGGGCACGCCGTTCGCCCAGACCTTGACCGGGACCTCCTGGCCGATGCCGATCACATAGAGGCGCACGCCCTGCTCTTTGAGGTGACGGGCGGCCAGCTGCGGCTCGATACCCTGGTTGCTCTCTCCGTCCGTCACCAACACGATCACCTGATCCCGACCCTGGACACGGAGCCGAAGCAGCTCGTCGGTGGCCAGCAGCAGGGCATCCCCGGCGGCGGTGCCTCCGGCGCGATAGTGATTGATGGACTCGAACGAGAGCGCGTCGATGAGATCGATCACCGCCACGGTGTCGGTGGTGAGCGGCGCCTGCGTCATGCTCACGCCCGCGAAGGCATAGACGCCGACGCGCGCCCCGGCGCTGCGGCGGACCAGCTCGGATGAAAGCTCCTTGAGCACCTCCAGGCGGTTGGGCGGAAAGTCCGCCGCCTGCATGGTGGCGGAGATGTCCAGCACCAGCGCGAGATCAATCCCCTCCTCCTCGAAGAGCTCCACCTCGTGGGTCTCCATGGGCTCGGCGAGGGCCACGACCACCATGCCGAGGATGGCCCCCTCGAGCGCGAGCAACACCCGCCCTCCCGCGATCGTGCGCGAGGACACCTCTCGGAGCTGGAGCGGCGGGAAGACCACCGCCTCGCGCATCAACTGCCGCCTTCGCCACACGAGCCATACCGGCACGGCGGCCAACAGGACCAGGAGCCAGGGCAGCTTCCAGGCGATCACGGGAGCCTCCCGCGGAGCGCGTGCCGTTGCCCGGCGCCGAAGAGACTCCGGGCCTCCCGGCACAACCTGCGGAACAGCTCTCGGGTGGGCTCCTCCCTGCCGTACTGCGCGTCCCTCAGCTCCGTGGCGAACCGGCCGATGCGCGGATCCTGGAAGGCCTTGTCCATCTCCACGGCGGTGAGCGCCTCGATCTCCTGGCCGACCTGCTTCTCCAGGTGGGTACGGACCGCCGAGGACAGCTCGTGACACCCGTCCCGATACTTGCCGTTGTCGAGGAAGAGCCCCTCGAGCGAAAGGAGCTTCGAGGCGAAGTCCGTGGCCTGCATCAGGGGCCGGACAGCGGGAGCAGACGCCGGCACCGGCGCGGCCTGCACGGGAACGGGACGCTGCTTGCGCAGCCAGCGGGAGATCGCCCACGCCAGCAGGGCCGCGAGGATGAGCTGCCACCAGGCGATGGGCGGCCCCAGCGAGAAGATCGGCAGCGGCTCGATCAGCGGCTCTGGCAGGGGGACTATCGGATCCATTGCTGCTTCCGGTGGAAGAAGTCCGACAAGGCGCGGCCGACGGGGGCAGTGGTCGACACGGAGAACGCCGTCAGCCCGTAGCGAGCGGCCGTCGCGGAGAGGAACTGCTGCATCTGCTCCAGCGAGCCCGAGCTGTCCAGCCCGGTGGAGCGGGCCTGGGCAGACCCCTCCGGCGCCGCCGCCAGCAGCCGCACCGGCCCAGTGCCCGCGTACTCGAAGGGATCGTACACGTGCGCCAGCGAGACATCATGCCGCTGGCCGACGAAGCGCAGGTCATCCGGCACGTCGTGGTCGATGAAGTCGGAGACGAGGAACACCACGAAGCGCCGCCCCTTGAGCGCCTGGATGGCGTGGATGGCGGCGCGCGGATCGGACGCCTGCGTGCGAGGCGGTGTCACCTCGTGCTGGTCCGCCAGCGCCCGCAGGAACGTGTAGAGCTGGCGCCGGCCCCCGAGCGGACGGGCGAAGTCCACCACCCTCTCGTGGAAGGTGAGGAAGCCCAGGCGGTCCCCAGCGTCGATGGCGGACAACCCGATCGTGGCGGCCAGCTCGATCGCCGTCTCCAGCTTGCTGCGCTCCTGCCAGCCGGTGTGCATCGAGGCGCTCACATCGACGGCGACGATGACCTCGCGCTCGCGCTCCTCCAGGTAGGTGCGCACGAAGGGCTCGTCGAGCCGCGCCGTCATGTTCCAGTCGATGTGGCGCTCGGGATCGCCGTGGACGTAGTGGCGCGCTTCGTTGAACTCCATGCCCGACCCGCGCACCGTGGTGAGGTAGTTGCCGGTGTACAGGGAGGACACGTTGCGCCGGGCGACGATCTCCAGGGCCCGCACCTGGGCCAGCAGTCCGCTCTCACTCACCGCGGGCCTCACTTCACCGGGACGATGGCGAGGATGTCCTTCACGATCTGATCGGCGGTCACCCCTTCCGCCTCGGCGTGGTAGGTGAGCAGCACCCGGTGCCGCAGCACGTCCGGCGCCACGAGCTTCACGTCCTCGGGCAGCACCGCGCCGCGGCCTTCGAGCACCGCCAGGGCACGCGCCACCTGCACCAGCGCGATGGACGCACGCGGCGAGGCCCCCAGCGAGATATGCGTCTTGTGGCGCGCCAGCTCATGGCGCGCGGGGTCTCGCGTCGCCTGCACCAGGTTCGTGGCGTACGAGATGAGCTTGTCGTCCACGTACACGCGGCGCACCTCCGCCTGGAGCTCGAGGAGCTCGCGCGCCTCGATCACCGGCCGGATCGACGGCACGTCCGTCTCGTCCATCACCATGCGGACGATGCGCCGCTCCTCCTCGACCGAGGGGTGCCGGATGACGAGCTTCATCAGGAAGCGGTCCACCTGGGCCTCGGGCAGCGGGTAGGTGCCCTGCTGCTCGATGGGGTTCTGGGTGGCGAACACCAGGAACGGCTGCGGCAGCGGGTGCGTCTCGTCACCCAGCGTCACCTGCCGCTCCTGCATCGCCTCCAGGAGCGCCGACTGCACCTTGGGCGCCGCGCGGTTGATCTCATCGGCGAGGACGATCTGCGCGAACACCGGCCCCTTGCGGACCTCGAACTCGCTGGTGTCCCGGCGGTAGATGCGCGTGCCGACGATGTCCGCGGGCAGCAAGTCCGGAGTGAACTGGATGCGCTTGAAGCTCGCGTGACAGGCGCTGGCCAGCAGGCGCACCGCGCGCGTCTTCGCCAGCCCCGGCACCCCTTCCAGCAACACGTGGCCGTTGGCCAGCAGCGCCAGCAACAACCCCCGCGCCAGATCCTCCTGCCCCACCAGACCGACCCTGATCGCCCGGAGGAGCTCCTCCGCACTGCGCTGCGCCCGGCTCATGCTGTGTCCACCCTCCCGGCGCTGACTCTAACCCAACGCTGCAACCCTCGGTAAATCCACGAGAATCCGCTGTGCTCGACCTCCACATTGGGGGCGAAAGTGGGGACAGGTGGGACTTTCGCGGCAACTTTGGGAAGCCCGCTCCGAGAATCCATTTCGAAAAGAATGTGAGCCCTTCGCGGGCTGGAGCCTCCCCCATGCGCGTTCAGAACAATGCGGCCGTCGCCCGTACCCAGGAGACGTCGAGCCAGCCCAACGTCCCGGCGCCGTACAACCAGTTCACCGACGCGATCATGCAGGCGGCGCAGAAGTACAACCTGCCCCCCGAGGTGCTCTTCGGCATCCTGAAGCAGGAGTCCGGCGGCCGGGTGGACATCACCGGCTACGACGGGCACGGCCAGGGCCCGTGGCAGATCGACGACCGGTACCACAAGGACTTCCTGGCCACGAGCAACAATGGGCGCGACGTGGCGAAGTCCACGGACTACGCGGCGCGGCTGCTGCGGCAGAACATCGACGCGCTGGGCGGGGACCTGCGCGCGGGCGTGGCCGCGTACAACGCGGGCGTGGGCGGGGTGCAGCGGGCGCAGCGCAACGGCCAGTCGCCGGACGCGGCCACCACGGGCGGCAACTACTCGGCCACCATCATGGCCAACGCCGAGGAGTTCAAGCGCTACCTGGGCAACGCCGCGGGCGCTCCGGGCACGACGCCCTCCTCTTCCACGCCGAGCAGCACGCCGGGCAGCACGCCCTCCACCCCGTCCTCGCAGCCGAGCACCGCGCCGACCACCACGGCGGCGGGCGACTACTCGATCAAGTCGGGTGACACGTTGTGGGGCATCGCCAGCCAGCTCAAGGGCCAGGGCATGCAGGGCAACGTGCAGGACATCATCAAGCAGATCCAGCAGCTCAACCCGAAGATCACCGACCCCAACCTGATCATGGCGGGGGACACGCTGAAGCTGCCGGGCGCCACCACGCCCAACGGTGACAGCTTCGATCCTGGCACTTCGCCCTCCAGCACCCGGCCGAACATCAACCCGGGCTCCAACCCCAGCTCGAACACCCCGGTCAACGGCACGGCGCCGACCACGGGCGTGAACAACAACGGCACGTCGGCCGCGGGCGAGGTGCCCTTCATCAGCCAGTACAGCCCCGCGGGCAACGATGGCAGCTACACCAACGGCAGCGCCAACTGCGGCCCCACCTCGATGGCGATGATCGCCCGCTCGTTCGGCTACGGCCAGGGCATGACGGACGCGCAGCTCATCAACCACCTGGGCCGCGCGGGCGGCACCACGGGCGACGGCACCAACGTCAACGGCATCCTCGCCATGGCGCAGGCCATGGGCAAGCAGGGTGAGATGAAGGGCCCGGGCGCCGACGTGAACTGGATCGCCGAGCAGCTCAAGTCGGGCAAGATGGTGGTGGCCAACCTGGACTACTACGCCACCGCTGGGCACCAGAACGACGGCAAGACCAGCGGCCACTACGTGACGGTGGCGGGCATGGACGCGAACGGCAACTTCATCATCCGCGACCCGGCCGACCAGAACGTGAAGACGCTCACGCCGCAGCAGCTCCAGTACGCCATCAGCCAGAACCCGAACGGTGGCTACCAGTTCGCCATCGGCTAAGCTGACGCTCCACCATGCCCACCATCGCGCCCCTGCCGGTCAAGACGGTCTGCCTGTCCTGCAAGAAGCCCGAGAGCCCGCAGCTCCCGGGCAGCACGTACGAGGGTAAGGGCCAGAATGGGATGCAGGTGAAGTTCTGGCTGTGCAATCCGTGCGCGATCCCGCTGGGGCCTGGTGGCCAGGGTCCCATCAACATGCCGGACATCAAGGCCTGAGCCCGCCGCCCCCGCCGGAGGCGAAGCGCGACGACGAGCTGGAGGAGTTCGACCTCCCGTTCTTCCAGCGCCTGGCCCTGCAGCTCCAGGTGCTGGTCTTCAGCATCGTCATCCGCCTCACCGATCTGCTGCTGCTGCTGTGGCGCCCCCGACTGCTGCGCCCCTATCTGGCCATCTGGTGGGCGGAAGTCCGGCACACGCCCTACCGCGCCCGGCGCAGCTTCGAGGTGATCCGGGCGCTGAAGACCACCGGCCAGCGCTTCCGCGAGCTCATCTACGGCGAGACGCCGCTGATGACGGCCCTCTATGTCTTCAAGCGGGCGGGAGTGGGCCCTGGGAGCCGGCTGGTGGATCTCGGCGCGGGACGCGGCCGGGTGCTCATCGCGGCCCGGTGGCTGGGGGCCGAGACTCGCGGCGTGGAGTTGATCGCGGATCACGTGACGCGCGTGGAGGCGCCACTGCGAGCCGTGGGCATCACCCTGACCGTGGGCGACATGCTCCAGACGGAACTCGGGGACGCGACCCACGTCTTCACCAACTGGCTGGCGCTGAGCCCCGAGACGAAGGCCCGGCTGATCGAGCGCCTTCGCACCTGCGGGCCCGGCACGCGCATCGTCACGGTGACCCGGCCCATCGAGGCCGAGGGCTTCGTCCGCCGCTCCCGCCACCTGATGCTCTTCACCTGGGGCATCGAGACGGTGTGGGTCCACGAGTATCAGCCCGCCTCGCCCTGACGCCCGCTGACCGACCCACCAGGCAAGGGCTGGCTGGGGCGCTCGTCGCAAGGAGGAGAGTCCCTGGCCATCTAGGACTCAACCATGGAGCTCGGCACCCGGCGCATGCTTGGAGAGATCCTCCTGGAGATGGGAGCGCTCGACCGCGCCCAGCTCCGGCTGGGACTGGTACACCACCACGAAGCCCGGGTTCCCCTGGGCCGAGCGCTCGTCCGGGAGGGCATCTGCACCGAGGCGGAGGTGCTCCAGGCCCTCTCGACCCAGCTCGGCGTCGCCTTCGTCGATCTCGAACGCGAGCCGCTGGACCGCAAGCTCGCCCGGCTCGTCCCGCGCCGGATCGCCCGCCAGTACCGGGTCATCCCGCTCCGAATCGAACAGAAGGACCGGGAGATCCTCCACGTCGCCCTGCCCGCCCCGGCCTCGATCGAGGCGCTGGACGCGGTGCGCGCGGTCTCCGGGAAGCCTCGGGTCGAGCCCCACCTCGCCGCGGATCCATCCCTGACCCGTGCGCTCGCCTCGCTGTACGGCATCAGCGACACGGAG
This sequence comes from Hyalangium ruber, assembly GCF_034259325.1. Taxonomy (NCBI): domain Bacteria; kingdom Pseudomonadati; phylum Myxococcota; class Myxococcia; order Myxococcales; family Archangiaceae; genus Hyalangium; species Hyalangium rubrum. Next base: position 164,501 of record NZ_JAXIVS010000005.1, read on the forward strand.
GAAGAGGCCTCCAGTCCCGAGCCCGCCCCTGCCCCGGAAGCGCCGCTGCTGCTCTATGGGTGGCCGCCCGTCACCTCCGTGCTGATCACCCGGCTGCTCGCGCGCCACGGCTACACGACGAAGGTGGCCACCCCACTGGAGGTGCTCCACACCGGCGCCTCCGACATCGTGCTCGCCCCCATGCAGGCCATGGAGGGGCTGCTGATGGGAGAGGCCCGCCTGGCCGGGGCGCTGATCGTCCACGGTGCCTCGGAGGACGAGGGCTTCGAGCGAGCCCAGAAGCTCGGGGCGCGAGGGTTCCTCGCCAACCCGCTCGACGAGGAGCTACTGCTGCGCGCCATCCGCCGCCTGCGCCCGCAAGCCCCCAGCCGGCTGCGGACTCCCGTGGGCCTTTCTGCTGGGGATCACGAGGGCGCGCAGGGGTAGCAGGAGCTGCCCCAGGTAGCCGCGAGGGAACGACTCGGGGAGCCCCAGCGCCCACCGCTCCTCGCCCGTCGGCCGGTGGTAGGTGCCGAAGATCCAGTCCATATAAGGAGCGAGGTTGGCGAAGTTGTGCCGGGTCTGCTCGACGCGCGCGTGGTGCCAGTGGTGCAGCTCGGGCGCGCCGAGGAGGAAGCCCAGCGGCCCCAGGGGAATGCGCACGTTGGAGTGGATGAAGATGGCCCACATGCCCCGGAACGCCGCCACCATGGCCAGTGGCCCCAGGGGGATGCCCAGCACGAACGCGGGGAGGTTGCACACGAACTGGGTGGTGAGGCCATCCAGCGGGTGCTCGCGGTGCGCGGCCACCCAGTCCAGGTGCTCCACCGAGTGGTGGACGGCGTGGAAGCGCCAGAGCCAGCCCACCTGATGGCAGAGGCGGTGCCACCAGTACACGCAGAGATCGCACAGCACCGTCGCCTCGATGACTTGCAGCCACGTGGGCTGCTGGGCCACCACCGCTCGCAAGCCCGCCAGGGCCTCCGGGTGCAGGAAGGGCCGAGCGGCCATGATGGCGATGACCGAGAGCGGCCCCCACACGAAGTACTGGCCGAGGAAGAAGGAGAAGTCCACGCCCCACTCCGGGCGCAGCAGGCGCTGGCCGACACGCGCGGCGAACGCTCGCTCCAAGGGCCAGAACGCGACGCCCAGCACCACGAAGGCGAGCGCCGCGTCGGTGAGGAGCTGCTGGAACGTCATCGCCCCTGTTCCTCGGGGGACGCCTTCGCCTCCACGGGCGCGGGGGTTCCCGCGTCGGTCCCCGCATCCGCGGCGAGCGCTTCCCGGGCCTGGAACTGCGCCAGCGTCCTCGTCTTCTTCGAGTCCTCAATGCCCGCGAGCGCATCCGGAGACGCCCCGAACAGCTTCCGGACCTTCGTGCCCGGCATCAACGTCGAGCCCGCCGTCAGCACGACGATGAGGAGGATGCACACCCCGCCAACGACGGCGATTACCCGGAGGACGCCCATTCCCAAGTTCCTGGCCATTGCGGCGAGTCTCGCACGCTCCTCCCCTTGGTCATCAAGCCCCCGAGCCATCCCGCCTCGGCTGGTCGGATGGCGCGCGACCCATCGTATGGGTGTGCCGCTTGTGCCGTCTCCCACCCGTGCCGACCGTTGGAGCGAACCCTCACGTTGGAAAGGAGCCGGGTCTCATGGACGCGCTCGCCTTGCTGAAGCAGCAGCACCAGGAAGTGGATGTGCTGTTCGAACGCATTCGCCAGTGTGGCGAGGAGGAGAAGATCCTGCTCCTGGGTAAAATCTCGGAGAAGCTGACCATCCACGCGCAGATCGAGGAGCGGCACTTCTATCCCTTCGCCCGCCGCATGGGCATCCAGGACATGGTGGACCACTCGCTGCAGGAGCATGCCCAGGTCAAGCAGCTCATCGCGGAGATCCTCCAGCTCAAGCGCCACGATCCGCGCATCGAGCAGAACGTCCAGAAGCTCCAGAGCTCGGTGCAGGAGCACGTGAAGGAGGAGGAGAACACGCTCTTCCCGCGCGTCTCGAGCGTGGCCTCCACGGAGGACTTGATGTCGGTGGGAATGGAGATGCAGCGCACGATGGAGGAGCTGTCCCAGCAGGAACTGCTCAAGATGGCGGAGAACCAGGGCAGCACCGTGGCCCCCTAGCGTGCGCCGCCGCTTCGAGAGCCCTCGCCGGGGAGGGAGCGTGGGAGAGGGCCCTCGACAGGCTGTGCCTGCCTGCTTCCCAGTGCCCTGGGTGCGCTCCACCTTTCACCGAGGGCACCTCTGCCCACCAGCCGGAGTGGAAAGGTGATGAAACACCCTGCCTCGCCTCGAGTCGTCGCCGTCGTGGGCCCCCAGGGCGTGGGCAAGACGACGCTGCTCGAGTCCCTGCTGCGCGTCACGGGAGGAGGCCCCTTGCACGCCTCGGGGGGCAACGGCTCCGGGGCGGAGCACGCCATGACGATGGAGCTGGCGACCGCCACGGCGGAGTTCCTGGGGGAGCGCTGGACGTTCATCGACTGCCCGGGGACGCTCGAGTTCTCGCAGGAAGCGCGGCACGCGTTGATGGTCTGCGACGCGGCCCTGGTGGTGTGTGACACCGGACCGGAGCGTGCTGCGTCCCTGTCGCCGCTGTTCCACTTCCTCGATCGGCGCCGCATCCCCCACCTGCTCTTCCTCAACGCGCTCGACAAGAGCGGCGCGTCGGTGCGGGCCCAGCTCGAATCCCTGCAGGTCGTCTCCGCCCGGCCCCTGGTGCTGCGGGAGATCCCGCTGCGCGAGGGGGAGCGGATGGTGGGGGTCGTGGATCTCGTGAGCGAGCGCGCGTGGGGCATGAGCGGCGAACGGGAGGCGGCGCTCATTCCGCTGCCGGACTCCCACCGCCCGCTGGAGGAGGCCGCCCGGAGGCAGATGCTCGAACGGCTGGCGGACCAGGACGACACGCTGCTGGAGCAACTCCTGGAAGACATCGTCCCTCCCGCGGCGACGCTCTACGAGCAGCTGGCGCGGGCCCTGCGCGATGATCGGCTGGTACCCGTCTTCATCGGCTCGGCCGAACGAGGGCTGGGGCTGCTGAGGCTCCTGAAGGGACTGCGCCACGAGGTACCGGGCGTCGAGGAGACGCGCATCCGCCTGGGCATCACCGCCGAAGGACCGCCGCTGGCACAGGCCTTCAAGACGTTCCATCCGCCGCACGTGGGCAAGCACTCCCTGGTGCGCATCTGGAGAGGCTCGGTGGTGGATGGCCACCCGATGGGAGGCGGCCGCGTGGGCGGGGTGCTTCGGGTCCACGGCTTACGGCAGCAGCCGGTCGGCACGGCAACCGAGGGCGAGGTGGTGCTCCTGGGCCGCCTGGAGTCGGTTCGCACGGGAGATCTCGTGGAGGCCGACGGCGTGCGGCATCCCCAGGACTGGCCGGTGGCACCGCCCCCGGTACACCAGGTAGCGATCACCGCGGAGAAGCGCACCGATGACGTGAAGCTGCCCGGCGCGCTGGCCCGGCTCGTGGAGGAGGACCCTGCTCTCTCGGTGGATCAGGATCCGGACACGCAGCGGCTGCTGCTCGGAGGCCAGGGCGAGCTGCACTTGCGCATCGCCGTGGAGCACCTGAACAGCCGCCTGAGAGTGCCCGTGGTGGTGCGCCCAACGCCGGTGCCCTACCGGGAGACGATCCGCCACCGGGGGAGCCACCACGCGCGCCACAAGCGCCAGTCGGGTGGACACGGGCAGTTTGGCGACGTGGTGGTGGAGGTGCGTCCACTGCCGCGAGGCCAGGGCTTCACCTTCACCTCGGCCGTGGTGGGCGGAGCCGTGCCGCGACAGTACATCCCCGCCGTCGAGGAGGGAGTCCTGGAGGGGCTGCGGCGAGGCCCGCTGGGCTTCCCAGTGGTGGACGTGGCCGTCACCCTCACGGGAGGCACCTACCACTCGGTGGACAGCTCGGATCAGGCCTTCCGCACCGCCGCGCGCCTGGCCATGGCGGAGGCGCTGCCCAAGCTGGAGCCGGTCTTGCTGGAACCGATCCTCCGGGTGGAGATCTACGTGCCGCGCGACGCCATGCCACGCGCCCAGCGGCTCGTCACCGGCAGGCGCGGACAGATCCTCAGCTTCGAGCCCAACGTGGAGCTGCCAGGCTGGGACGTGCTCACAGCCTACATGCCCCAAGCGGAGCTTCGAGGGATCATCGTGGAGCTGCGCTCGGCCTCGGCGGGCCTCGGGTACTACGTGGCCCAGCACGATCACTACTCGGAACTCGTGGGCCGGCATGCCGAGCGCGTGGTGAGCCACCAGCCCTCGGCCGAGCGGTAGGCCTCAGTACGAGACCGTCAGCCCCCACAGGATGTCGGCGTGGTTCTCCTGCGCCACGCCGCCCTGCTCCCAGCCGAACTTCGAGCCGCGCCCGGTGAACGTGTCCTTCACGTTCGTGTACCGGAAGCGCGCCGAGTACCCCAAGGGGCCCCAGAAGTCGCCCGCCACGCCCAGCTCGGCGGACCAGCCCGCGCTGGACACCTGCTCGCCCAGCTCGCGAACCTCCAGCTCCAGCGCACCCTTGTCCTCCGTGAGGCTCTGGCCCGCCTGGGGGTTGAGGAAGAACTGTCCCCCACCCTCGATGCGCAGCCACCGCCGCAGCGGCACCGAGAACTCCAGCCCCACCGAGGGGTGCAGGCGGTGCGAGCCCGTCAACGGCGCGCGCGCCTCGTCGTCCACGTCGAAGGCCCGTCCCAACATGCCGCCCTTGAGACCCGCGAACCCCAGCCGGGGCGTCGATTCCGTGCCCATGTTGAAGTAGTAGCGGTACAGCAGCGAGGCCATGAGCATGGTGTCGGTGGCCACCACCGTCCGGGTCGGCGTCTCCCCCGTCTCGGTGGTCACCTTCACCCGCGTCTCCGAGTAGCCGCGCACGTAGCCCACGCCCAGGCCCAGGCCGCGCAGGAACTTGTTCTCCATGCGCCCCAGCGGCATCAACTCCAGCTGCCCCACCAGGCCGAGGTACGGCACGCCCGACTCGAAGTCGACCGTGTCCCCGACCTGCTGCTCCTCGGGCCGGCTGTCGAACGCGGCGCAGGACGAGACCCCCGGCCGCGCGCAGTACATGCGCCACGTGGTGGTGCCCCCCAGGAACAGGCGGAAGAGCGGCGGATACCGGTGGCGATCCTGGGCCTCCAGCTCGGCCCGGGTGGCGTACGGATCAATGGCGCTCGTGGAGGTGTGCGACTCGTCGTCGATGGGCGTGGGCGCCACCAGCGGCTCTGAAGGCTTGGGCGTGGCCACCGCCTCGGGAGGCTCGGCCGGCTTCGTCGGCGTCCCTTCCGGAGGCGGAGTCTGTGCCGGCGCCGGTGTCGCCTCGGGAGGAGGCGTGGACGGAGCCGTCGCCACGGGCGGAGGGGCCGACTCGGGCGGACGCGTCGCGGGCTCGGTGGGCTCCGCCGGGGGAGTCGCGGGCTCGGCAGGGGGAGGCTCCACCACCGGAGGCGGTGAAACGGCCGTGGTGGCCAGGCCCGCGGCCAGTCTTCGGGCATCGCTCGCCGACATGCGGCCCTTCTGGAGCTTCACGTCCTTGGTCCACAGCTCCTGGCCACGGGCGCCCAGCATGCGCACGACCAGGACACGCCCCGTCGCATTGGCGGTGACGACCGCGTCGACCTTGAGGCCTGGGGCGACGCTCGCCACCCCTTCCGAAGAGCGCATCTCCGCCCCGCGTACCCCCGCCTTGCCAGCGGCGGCCGTGTAGCGCTTGAGCGGTACGAGCTCGACCTGCTTCGTCTTCTTGAGCGCGGCCTCCACCTGGGTGCGCAGCGCGCCGCGACGGTCCCCCTCGAAGTCGAGGACCACCACCCGCGGCGGCTTCGCCTTCGCGTTCCGCTTCTGGGCCATCGCCACCTGGGAGGCCAGCACCAGGGCCAGGGCGAGGATCGCGCCCCACCCACTCATCCATCGTCCCGAAGCCATCATCTCACAGCGGAGGTTCACCCACCGCGTACGCGATGTCCACAACCACACGCATCAGGTCTCGACAGAGGATGCCGCCATGGGGGCCGGAGCCACGGCGGGCTCCACCACCGAGGGCTCGACCACGGGAGGGGCGACCAGGGCGGGCGTGGAGATGCCCAGGAAGTCCCGCCGGTAGATGCGCACCATGGCCATGAAGAAGGAGGCGATCAGCGGCCCCACCAGCATCCCCATCATCCCGAACACGGCCACCCCACCGAACATGGAGAGGAAGACGAGCAGCGGGTGCAGGGCCATACGAGAGCCGCACAGCTTGGGCCTCAGGACGTTGTCCGCCGAGCCCACCACGATGGCGCCCCAGGCCAGCAGGAAGAGCCCCTCGCTCGACTTGCCCGAGAGGATCAGCGCGATGCTGACGGGCACCCACACGAGGCCCGTGCCCACGACGGGCACCATCGCGGCGATGACCATGGCCGCGCCCCACACCCCCGCGTGGGGCACGCCGACCAGGAGCATGCCCACCAGACCGATGGCCCCCTGGGCGAGCGCGGTGAGGGTGTTGCCGTAGACGATGGCGTAGGCGACGTCGGTGAACTCACGCGCGAAGGAGTGGATGTAGCGCTTGTCGAGAGGAATGAGACGGGTGGCCTCCGCGAAGAGCCGGCGCCCGTCGAGGAAGAAGTAGTACATGGCCACCAACATCAGGAACAGGTTGATGACCAGCTCCGAGCCCACGCCGAGCACGTGGCGGATCACCGAGGCGCTCCCGGCCGCCGCCGACATCAGCGCGCGCTCGGCCTCGGTGTTCGCGGAGTCCACGCGCACATAGCGGCCGAAGCCGTTCGGCAGGAACGTGAGCGCCTGCTGCCGCAGGTCCACCCGGTCCAACACGTCCGGCAGGCCCGCGGCGAGCTGGAGCAGCTCACGGCCCACCATCCACCCCACGGCGGCCAGCGGCGCCAGGATGAGCAGGAAGACGGTCAACGTGCAGACGGCGGCGCACAGCGACTTTCGTCCCCTCAACTTCCGGCACAGGAAATCCTGGACCGGCATGAACAGGACGACGAGAAAGCCGCCCAGGAGCACTGGCATCACGAAAGGCAGCAGGATGCGAGAGAACAGCACCACCGCGAGGATGAACAACCCCGCGAACACATAATTGGACCACCGCTTCGATTCCGCCGCCGACACGCCCCACCACCCTTGCGCCCCACGGCCCCCACGCGCCGCAACCAACGTAGGAATGGCTCCCATCTCGGGGAAGTCCCGACACTCCACCAAGAGGTAACCGCAATGACTTCTGGACGTTTCTGCCTGATCGCCGTGACGCTGGCTGGCACCGCCGTGGCCCTGAGCCCTGGCTGTGGCGACAGCAATGTCGAGCCGTGTACAACCTGCCCCCCCATCGAGGGCCGCTACACGCTGGAGTTCGCGGAAGGGGCGCTGCCGGCCGAGTGCAACCCGCTGAGCATCGAGCTTCCCGAGGGGCCCCTGGAGGTGAACCGCGCCGGCAGCCAGCTCACGGGCACGGTGGACGGGGTGGCGCTGCAGGGCACCGTCTACCAGACCTATGACTTCAGCCTGGTGGGCGCCCGGACGCCGACGGACGGTGGCACCGAGACCTACAGCTTCAGCGGCCGCTACGTGCCCGCGCGGATGGATGGAGGCACGGGGCAGCTGACCGGCTCATTCAACGGCAACTACAGCCGCACCCTGCCGACGGGGGCGCAGCGCTGCGCGGTGGGCCGGGCCTACACGGCCACCCAACAATAGGGGGCGGCCGTGTGGAGGCCCCAGCGCGCTACTTCTTCTTGGTGCCCTCGGCCTTGGCGGCCGCCTTCTGCTTCTTCATGCGCTTCCGCCAGTGCTGCCGGTGCTTCATCTGCACGCGCCTGTGCTTGCTCTTGCTGCGGGCCATCGACTCACTCCTGTAGGAGAAAGGGAGAAAAGGGAGCGCTACGTATCAGAAGAACCCCCAGGAGCGGAACCCTCTGATTCATCCGGGGCCGGCCGGGTGGGATAAGGGATGCCCTCGGCCCCTCGGACGGCGGTCGGCATGGCCTCGGCCACCCGGACCTCGCCCTCCTTGTCCACGTCCGAGGGCCGCTCCTTCGAGGCAGGGGCGCTGCTCTGCTGGGGGCGCTTCTTCACCGCGGCGAAGATGGGGCGGCAGGCGTCCACGAAGCGCCGCACCTCGTCCAGAGGCAGGGCCGGGCAGAAATTGTCGTTCACGCCCTTCATGGGCTCGGCCATGCACATGGAGTTGAGGATGGCCTCCTCGGTGGCCTCCATCACCGCCTCGTAGAGGGGGTCCAGGCGCTGGTCCAGGAGGATCTTCAGCTTGTAGACCATCTTCTGGGTGCGCCGGGGGATGATGTTGGCGGTGGAGAAGCCGACGATGATCTCCCCCGAGCCGTGGGCCGCGTAGCTGCCCACCCGGCCGATGCCCAGGGACACGCGCTTGCACAGGCGGTTGATCTGGTGAGAGAGCAGCGGAGCGTCGGTGGCCACCACGGCGATGATGGAGCCGTAGGTCTGCCCGCGCCGGGGCACGTCCTTGAACTTCTCGGCCAGCACCTCGCCCACGGGCAGGCCGCCCACGCGCAGGTTGTGCATCTTGCCGAAGTTGGACATCACCAGGACACCGAGGGTGTAGCCACCCATGGCCTCGGGCAGCTTGCGCGAGGCGGTGCCGATGCCACCCTTGAAGTCGCAGGTGACCATGCCGGTGCCACCGCCCACGTTGCCCTCGGCGACGGGGCCGGACTTGGCGTTGTTGATGGCCTCGAGCACGTGCTGGGCGCGGACGTGCCGGCCGGAGATGTCATTGAGGTAGCTGTCGTCGCACTCCCCGACGATGGGGATGATGACGTCGTGCTCGTCGCCGATGCCGGGGTAGCGATCGACGAGGTAGCGGGCCACGCCGTCGGACACGGCACCCACGGCCATGGTGTTGGTGAGCATCATGGGGGTCTCGACGAGGCCCCACTCCATGAGCTGCGTCATGCCGGACACCTCTCCGGCGCCGTTGAGCACGAAGCCTCCGCCGTTCATCCGCTCCATAAAGATGTTGCCGTTGTTGGGCAGGATGGCGGTGACGCCGGTGCGTACGGGCCCGTGGCCGGGGCGCAGCGGGCCTTCGCCCTGGATGAGCGTGCAATGGCCGACGAGCACCCCGTCCACGTCGGTGATGGCGTTGTACTTGCCGGGCTTGAAGCGGCCGAGCGGCAGCCCCAGCTCCCGTGCGCGCACCCGCGGGGTGTTCAGTTCGAGGAGGCGTTGGTGCATAGAGGGCTCGGACGCTAGTCCAGCCCCGGGCGCGGTCAACCGTTCTGCGGGGGACGCCGGAGCCCGTCGAACAGCAGCCGGGTCTGGAAGAGGGCAAGTTCCTCGGGTTTGGGAGCCCCTGGGCGCTCGATTTTGCCGTCCACGAGCAGCGAGGCCAGGCCATGCACCTGAGCCCAGGCCATGAGGGCCAGCGGCAGGGGTTCACCCTCGCGCAGCTCGCCTGCCTGCTGTCCCTGGACGATGGACTGCATGAGCAGGCCGAAGGAATTGCCGCCCTCGGTCTCCATGCCCTCGTGCTTCATGGGGTGGGTGAAGTGGGGCCCGAACATCACGCGAAAGTGGGAGGGGTGCGCGACCGCGAACAGGACGTAGGCCACTCCACAAGCGGCCAGGCGCTCCAGGGGGCCAGTCTCTCGGGCCATGCGTTCGCTCATCTGCGAAGTCATCGTGCGAAAGCCCTCCTCGGCGACGGCGGCCAGGAGGGCTTCCTTGTCGGCGAAGTGCCGGTAGGGCGCCGCGTGCGTCACCCCGGCGCGCCGGGCCACCTCGCGCAGGGTGAGGGCGGCGAAGCCCTCCTCGGCGATGAGGGCCAGGGACGCGTCGATGAGCGCACGGCGCAGGTCCCCATGGTGGTAGGGCTTGGACTTCGAACGGGTCTTCCGGGTGGCCACTGACACTCCTCGTCTCCCCGAGGAAGGTAACCGGAGAGGCGAGAAGTAGCCAGTGTCAACTTCGGAGTCCCTGAGCGCCTGGGGCCTCAGCGGTTCGGTCCATCCTCCAGCGGGCCCTTGCCGTCATCGAGGATGCTCGGCTCTTCGCCGGGCCGACGCTGCTGCTCGAAGGGGCCCTCTCCGTCGTTGATGACCCCTTCTTTGCGCCCGATATCGGCGTCCCCATCGGGCTCCTGCCCCGAACCCCCGTAACCTTCACGGAAGCCTTCGGTCGCGTTGCGGGTGGCGTCCTTCACGTCCTCCACCGCCTCGCTGGTCTCCCTGCCAACGTCCCGGGCATCTTCGCGGAGCTGCGCCTGCTGACGCTCATCGCAGCCAACCACCCACCCCGCGGTGCTCAACAGGCCTACCGTCATGAGGGCCTTCCACGCGTGCCTTGCCATCCATGTCCCTCCAGGTCGTCGAATCGTTCTGGAGGGAAGCTAGGCATTCATTCCTGGACGGGTGAGCTTCTGAACGCTCTCTCGCTTGCTGTCCTGCCCAACGGGCTCGGCCGCTGATAGGGTGCGCGCCCCATGCCCAAGTCGCCCTCCCCCGTGTCCCTGTCGCAGTTCCTCGAGAAGGCCGAGCCGTTGAAGGTGTCGATCAACGGCCAGGAGATGCTCGCCGAAGTGAAGTCGTTCTCGACGGGTTCCTTCGGCTGGTACCTCAATGGCAAGACGGTCGTCACCATCGACGGCAAGCCCGTGTCGGTGCAGATCGGCATGAACATGACCGTCGTGGGCTCGAAGGAAGCCGAGCGCTGAGGCTCCGCGTAGCGGAGGCGATGACGTGGCGCAGCGCCCTGGGCTGGCTGGCGCTGCTCGTGCTGGTCACCGGCTGCACCACCAGTGGCGCCAGTGACGTTGTTGGCCTCTCCGACGGCCCCCTCCCCCAGGGAATGAACGAGGAGGTACTCGAGGCCGGTGCAGTCGCTGAAGCGACCCTGGCCCTGTCCCGCATGTGGACCGTGGCCAGCGGAGTGCGCTCCACGGGTTCGCGCCTGACCTTTTCCTTCTGGTCCGAGCGCAGCGCGCTCACCCTGATCGAATTCAAAGCGACTGGGCCCTCCGGGCCTCCCGGCAGCCCTGTCGATGACGAGGTCTTCCAACAAGAGTTGGCCGACGTGCTCACCCGCTTCGCGCAGCGACACACGGGGTTGGTGCATCTCACGCTGGAGCGCCAGGAGGCACGCTGGGCGGTTAGTTATTCCACTTCGCCCCAGCCCCGCCGCCCAGAGGGCAAGACGCTACAGGTGCGTCGCGCAGGACTAACCCCTTTCAGCAAAGTTGCCGAAGGTGCTGAGCGATGGCCATCGTTTCCGTGGAGGCAGAGCGATCAGGACTTGAACGCCTGCCCAGGGCGGGGGCTGAGCAAACCTGTCAGACATCAGACAGGTTGGGCGGAAGCGCCGCCGGGGCGGCCTCTAATGCAAGACCCGGAGCCAACTTTCCACTGCACAGCCTTCAGCACCTGGCGGAAGCGCCTGAGCGGCGATGCACACGAGAGGAGGCGGTCCTCTCTCGGGAACTGGGTCTTCACTCACTTACCTGAAGGGGATTAGAGCGCCGATGATCCCCCCTCTGTCATTGCCTGGATTGGACCGCTTGATGGAGTCCTGCCGGAAGTTGGGGCTCCGCCTGACGACCGGCTCACCGCTCCAGGTCCTGGTGAAAGCCGGAACGCTCATGGAAGGACTGCCTTTCGACCCGGTGCTCGCCGTCTATGCCCGGCTAGGGTTCGCCGCGTTCGCAACGGACGTGGCAGGTATCGCCCTCCACCCGCTCTCGGAGCACGACCGCCAGTTGGAGGAGCAGAATCGATGGTGGCAGCAGAGCTATCAGCAGCATCTCCCGCTCCCCACATTCGTCTTCGCGGGAGAGCCACACCTGGCCTACCACTACGCCACGGTGCCCTCCTTGGCACATGCCCAAGGACGACAGCCCGTGATCTGGGTGGATGTCCATGAAGAGCCCTACGCGATACCGGTTGCCTCCGACGCTGACCAGCTCTTCGCGGCCTACTCCCACTACCTGGACGCTTTGCGCTCTCTCCCCGATGGGAAGGAGGAAGGTGCCGCCCTCCTCGCTTTCCCTTTGGGGAGTGCGAACATCATCAGCCGGGACACGCGCCTGATGGAATGTTTCCGAAGTGGCCTCCTCGCTCCGTTCACGCACAGCGCTGAGCAACAAGAATGGGCGCACAATCTCATGACCACGTCCACCGAACTGCGGAAATAGCGCCAGAGCGCTAGGGCTGCTCCGAGGTAGCGGGTCTCGGCGCCGAGAAACTCGGCGCGTAACACACGCTCTTCCACTCGTAGCTGTCATCGCCACAGGGCGGCTCGATATCGCGTATGGGAATCCAGCAGCCTCCCCGGATCTCCACCTCGTAACGCACCTGGCAAGGCGCTCGGCGTTGCCCCTTGAAGAGCTTGCCAGGCATGTCCAGTTCGAAGCCTCGCCTGTCAACCGGCGCTGCTATCGCCATGGGGGCAGTCAAAACTTCCTGTCCCAGGCCTGAAGTGCCTCCATCCTCCGCGCCACCATCCCGCGAGACGTCTCGTGCGCTCGCGGATGCGCCGCTCCCTTGCGCGTGCTCCGCCCAGTCTGTCTTCAACGTGAAAAGAAGGCCCGTTGCGACCGCGCCTCCCAAAGAGAGCCATCGAAGTGTCTGCTCGCGGAGATGCTCACGTTCTCCATGAGCACTGACACGAATACGTTGCTTTGCCTTCACCCGCTCGGCTTCAACTTTCGCGGAGGCATCCGCCTGCTCTGCCTGGCTCACGATGGTCAGGTCACGTCGGCGTGGGCGGTGGCCTAGAAGTTCCGCCAGGAATAGGTCTTCTCGCGGCCAGGCAGCACGCTCCAGTTCCTCCCACTCGAACAAAGGGATGTCCGCCTCGGCCCCTGCGCTCAGCGCCGCATGCTCCAACGCTTCAGCTGTCCGCCGGGCATTTCCTTTGAAGCGTTCCTCTGGCTGAGAGAGCAGCCGAAGAATGATCGCGTCCAGTTTCGGGCTTACACGGGCATTGAGCGCCCGCGGGGGCCGAGGGCCCAGCCCACCTCTTCGCCATACCTCTGCCCCTTCCTCGCTCGGCTCGGTAGGCGGCGGGTACTCGTCCGTCACCAATCGGTACGCCATCACACCCAACGCGAACAGGTCATCGCACGCACTGCCACGGTAGTGCTCGCTGGGGTGGAAGCAGAACAGACGTTGAAACGCCCACGCCTCGGGGCTCCGGTAGCGCGGCGTGCCCGGGGGCAAGGGCTGCGAGGTGATCGTTCCCGCTCCCCGGTATGTGCCGGCCCCGAAGTCGGTAAGGACAGCGCGCTCCTCAGCCTGCCACACCAGCACGTTGTCTCCCTTGACGTCCCGGTGTACCCCACCCGCCGCATGTGTGACCTCCAGCGCCCGCGCCACCTGGGCCAGCCGCCGCAGCACCTGGCGCGAGGTGGGGTTGCGCTGGCTCGACCACGCGTACAGCGACTCGCCCTCCACCCACTGCATCACCAGATACGGAAAGGCGCCCGCGCGGTGCTCCCACACCCCCTGCCCCTCCAAGCGCGGCACGTTCGGGTGCCGGATGCGCGACAGCAGCGCCGCTTCCCGCTTGAAGCGCTCATCCTCGGCATAGAGCGCCAGCTTCAGGGCATACGGCCCCTCCTCCGCGTGCCCCTCGCGCTCGACCTGGTAGACGGTTCCGTAGGTGCCTCGTCCACACCAGCCCTTGACCCGCCATGGCCCCACCCGGGTCCCCGGAGGCAAGGAGGCCGGATCCATCTCCAACAGGGGGCGCTTCGTTCCCATGAGCATCCTCTCGACACGGGGCAAGCGCGCCCCTCTGCCGAGCACCCTACCTCAGAGGTGGTCCATCCAGCACCCTCCCTGTACGGTTCTAATGTTGCTGACCCGTCGGCTGCGAGTCCTGCATGAGCTCTGTACGGCGGCGCCTCCAGCCGCTGCGGCACCGCCTCCCTTGCGCTGGGATGCCCCACCTTCCGCCACAGGCACACACACACAACCGGTGAAGGCGAAAATCGTCAGGCCGAGATTGAATATTCGCACGGGGGCCGACTTCTAGCCTGGGGTCCACACACTCCCCCGCCTTGGAGGCCCCCTCGATGCGTTCCCTGTTGATGGCTCTGGCCCTCGTGCTGCTCTCCGCTCCTACGCTCAGCCATGCCGCCTCCCTTCGCTGCGGCACCGGGCTCGTCGCGGACGGCGCCTCCAAGACCGATGTCCTCATGAAGTGCGGCGAGCCCATCGCCAAGGACTCCCGCACCGAACGGACCGAGGTGAAGACACGGGACGAGGACAGCGACTCCTCGACGAAGCAGATCACCGAGACACATATCGAGGAGTGGACATACAACTTCGGCCCCACCAAGTTCATGCAGGTGGTGGTGTTCAAAAATGGCTTGCTCGTGGAAGTGCGGAGCGCGAACCGCGGCCACTGACGCCACCCCGAAACTCTCGTGGCAGTGGAATTGTCTCCCAAAGACAGACACTTCATACAGTCCGAGTCGAAGTCTGCATCGCCATGGCCTCACCATGTCTGGCCATGTCTTTCTTCCAGCAGCCAAGGTGCCGGAGCGTGGGGAAAAAGCCTCCGTTCCCAAGCTTTGAGAAAGGCGTTACTACTGCCCGATAAATGATCTCCCGGAGGTGAGGGAATGCACCGGCTACCCCTTGTTGGTCGCGGTGGTTGCTCTGTGAGCAGCAATCCCTCTCTCGGGAGATGGCAGGTCTGGCCATTCCTGGTGGCCCTCTCGCTGATGGCCTGCCAGAGCCAATCCCCTGCTCCGGAAGGAGGAATCGGCGATGGCCTCCAACCCCCTCCGAACGCGCCCTTCACCGCGCAGCTCATCCGCCGGCTCAACCGGACGGAGTACCTGAACACGGTGCGGGAGTTGCTGGGGCCCACCGCCTCTACCTCGCAGGTGCTCCCCGCGGATGATCAAGTGGGCGGCTACGACAACAACGCCCAGGTACTGAGCCTCAGCCCGTTGCTGCTGGAGAAGTACGCACTGGCGGCGGAAGAGCTGGTGGCGTCCGCGCTGGCTCCCACCAATTCACAAGGCCGGGCGAGGCTCCTCACCTGTGA
Organism: Hyalangium ruber; assembly: GCF_034259325.1. NCBI lineage: Bacteria > Pseudomonadati > Myxococcota > Myxococcia > Myxococcales > Archangiaceae > Hyalangium > Hyalangium rubrum. The sequence continues at coordinate 179,502 of NZ_JAXIVS010000005.1, forward strand.
CTTCTCTGGAGCGAACGAGGAGCCCTGCGCGAAGCAGATCCTCGCGCGCTTCGGGAGCCAGGCGTGGCGCCGCCCTCTGTCCGCCGAAGACGTAAGCGCGCTGCTGGCGCGAGTGAAGGCGAGCCGCACTGCGGGGGACACCTTCGAGGTAGCGCTGGGAGTAGGACTCCAATCCATCCTGGTCTCGCCGCACTTCCTCTTCCGAGTGGAGCTGGATCCATCGCCAGACGCGCTGGAGCCGCACCCGCTCAATGACTTCGAGCTGGCCACGCGGCTGTCCTACTTCCTGTGGAGCGGGCCACCGGACGAGGCGCTGCTGGCGGCGGCGGCGGCCGGCACGCTGAAGCAGGAAGCGGAGCTGGAGCAGCAGGTGCGCCGAATGCTGGCGGACCCGCGAGCCCAGGCGCTGGTGGACAACTTCGCCGGCCAGTGGCTGCGCACGCGCCAGCTCGCGCTGGCCCAACCCTCTCCCTCGCAGTTCCCCACCTACGCCTCGGGCCAGTTGGCCCAGGCCATGGCCATGGAGACGGCGCTCGTGTTCCGCGAGCTGCTGCAGAGCGATCGCAGCGTACTGGACCTGGTGGACGCGGACTTCACCTACGTGAACGCGGCGCTGGCGACCCACTATGGCCTGCCGGGCAGCTTCGATCCGGACCCGACCCGCTTCACGCGTGTGACGCTGTCGCCCCAGAGCAGCCGCCGCGGAATCCTCACCCACGGCAGCATCCTCACCTTGAACGCGACGCCCACGCGCAACTCCACGGTGAAGCGCGGCAAGTGGGTGCTGGGACGGCTGCTGTGCCAGGAGCCCCCTCCCCCGCCGGCGAACGTGCCGCAACTGCCCTCCAGCAGCCCCACCGCCGGCTCGCTGCGTCAGCGCATGGAACAGCACGTTAGCGATCCGGCGTGCTCCGGCTGCCACCAGAAGATGGATCCCATCGGCTTCGCCCTCGAGCACTACGACGCCATCGGCGCCTGGCGGGCGACGGACGGGCAGTACACCATCGACGCACGGGGCACGTTCCCGGACGGCCGCACGTTCGACGGAGCCCTGGAGATGGCCACCGTGCTCAAGAACGATCCGGATCTGCCCTCCTGCGTGGTGCGCCACGTCTTCACCTACGCCATGGGCCGCACACCCGAGTGGAGCGACGAGCTGGCCATCGCCCAGCTCACCCAGACCTTCCAGGCCCGGGGCCACCGGATGAAGGAATTGCTCGTCCAGGTCGTGCTCAGTCCCCCGTTCCGGATGCGCCGCGCGCAGGAGGCTCAGCCATGAAGAAGCCTTGGGAGCTGTCTCGCCGTACCTTCCTGCGGGGCGCGGGCACACTGCTGGGACTGCCGGTGCTGGAGGCCATGGTCCCGTCCATCGCACGGGCCCAGGCCTCGGGAGCGCTGCCACCTCGGCGGATGATGGCCTTCTACGTCCCCAACGGCATGTACCCGCCGGAGTGGTACCCCACGAACACCGGGGCGGACTACACGCTCAGCCCGCTGCTCTCGCCGCTGGCGGCCTTCAAGAGCGACATGCTCGTGCTCTCCGGGTTGGGCAACAAGCCGAGCCACTACTCCTCCAACGTGGACGTGGGCCACGTGGCCTCCACCGCCACCTTCCTCACCGCCGTGCCGGCGGGTGATGCTCCCGTGCGCAACGGCATCTCCCTGGACCAGTTCGCCGCGAACCAGCTCAAGGCGCATACGCGCTTTCCTTCCCTGGAGCTCGGCACGCGCGGCGGCACCTCGGACGTGCTGCACAACAACATCTCCTGGACCGCCAATGGCACGCCGATGCCCAAGGAGACCCGGCCCGATCACCTGTTCGACCGGCTGTTCGAAGGCATGGATCCCAACCAGAGCGCCCAGGAGGCCGAGGCCCGACGTCGGCGGCGCCTGAGTGTCCTCGACTCCGCGCGCGAGGACACCACCCGGCTCCAGTCGAAGCTCGGGCAGCAGGATCGGCTCCGCATGGAGGAGTATCTGACGGGAGTGCGCGAGCTGGAGGTGCGCCTGCAGCAGACGCGGCCCTCGCAGTGCAGCCCTGGCGCCCGGCCCTCGGAGCCCACGGACGTGCGTCAACAGGTGCGCCTGCTGCTGGACGTGATGGTGCTCGCGTTCCAGTGCGATCTGACCCGCGTGGCCACCTTCATGTACGGCGAGGCGGTGGACGACTCCAGCTACAACTTCCTGTCCATCCCCGATGGCCGAGGAGGTTCCATCCCCATCAGCCAGGGCCACCACACCCTCAGCCATGACATCAGTGCGGGCTCGCAGAGCCAGCGCATGTACAGCGCCATCTGCAAGTGGGAGGTGGAGCAGTTCGCCTACCTGCTCTCGAAGATGAAGGCCGTGCAGGAGCCCGACGGCACCCTGCTCGACAACTCGGTGGTGCTGTTCGGCAGCAACATCGGCGAGGCCCAGGTCCACGACACCCTGAACATGCCCGTGGTGCTGGCGGGCCGAGGCGGAGGGAAGGTCCGTCCGGGGCGCCACATCCTCTACAAGAACCCCAACGATCTCACCCCGGGCGTCCCCGTGGCCCGCCTGTTCTTGTCGATGCTCCAGGCGGTGGGCGTGACCGCCACGAGCTTCGGCTCGGACGGCACCGCCCCCTTGCTGGAGCTCACCTGAGCCTCAGGCCGGCGCTGGAGCCCGAGGCATGACCGCCTGGACGATCAGGCCCAGGACGACCACCAGCGTGCAGCCGATCACGTTGAACCAGAGGTAGCCGATCTGGGTGAACAGGAAGAGGGCTATCACCGTCGACTGCGAGATGAGCGCGGCGATGAAGACGGCGTGCCCCTGGACGCGCTTGACGAAGAAGGCCACCAGGAAGAGGCCCAGCACGGTCCCGTAGAAGATCGACCCCAGGATGTTGACCGCCTGGATGAGGTTGTCGAGCAGCGACGCGAAGCTCGCGAAGGCGATGGCCACCACGCCCCAGAGGATCGTGAAGAGCTTCGAGGCAACGAGCACCTGGTGATCCGACGCATCCCGGCGGATGACGCGCCGGTAGAAGTCGACCGTGGTCGTCGCCCCCAGGGCGTTCAGCTCGCTGGCGATCGAGCTCATGGCCGCCGCCAGGATGACAGCGATGAGGAGCCCGAAGAGGCCGCTCGGCAGCCAGTTCTTCACGAACGTGATGAAGATGTAGTCCGAGTCCTTGGTCTCCGCTCCCGGCAGCGCCCGGGAGACCACCGCCTTGGCCTCCTTGCGAAGGGTGTCAGCCGTTCGCGCGCCCTCCTTCAGGCGCTCGCGCGAGGTGGCTGCGGTGGCGCTGTCGCCCGCCTCCTGTGCGGCCAGGTAGCGCTCCAGCTCCGCGCGCTTGTCGGCCTGCACCTGCTCCCACTTCGCCTCGACCGCGGAGAACTCCCCGGCCTGCTGGGTCGCCTGGACCCGCGTGCGCAGGGACTCGTTGAAGAGCAGCGGCGGCGTGGAGAATTGGTAGAAGACGAAGACCAGGATCCCCACGAAGAGGATCAGGAACTGCATCGGGATCTTCAGCACGCCGTTGAACAGCAGCCCCAGGCGGCTCTCGGTGATGGAGCGGCCCGTCAGGTAGCGGCCCACCTGGGACTGGTCGGTCCCGAAGTACGACAGCGCCAGGAACAGCCCGCCGGTCATGCCCGACCAGAAGTTGTACCGATCCTGGAAGCTGAGGTCGAAGCTGACCACGTTCATGCGGCCGAACGCGCCCGCCACATCCACGGCGCGCCCCAGAGACACCTGCTCGGGCAGCCGCCAGATGATGACGATGGCCGCCACGGCCATGCCCCCGAGCATGATCACCATCTGCTGCTTCTGGGTCTGGCTGACGGCCTTGGAACCTCCCGTCACCGTATAGAGGATGACGAGACTGCCCATGACCACGATGGTCGGCTCGAGCGGCCACCCTAGGAGCGTCGAGAGGATGATGGCCGGAGCGTAGATGGTGATGCCGGAGGCCAGCCCGCGCTGGATCAGGAAGAGGAAGGCGCCCAGCAGGCGCGTCTTCATGTCGAAGCGCGACTCCAGGTACTCGTAGGCCGTGAGGACCTTCAGCCGGAAATAGATGGGGATGAAGACGGCGCTGATGATGACCATCGCCAGCGGCTGGCCGAAGTAGAACTGCACGAAGCGCATGCCGTCTTCGTAGGCCTGGCCCGGCACGGACAGGAACGTGATGGCGCTGGCCTGCGTGGCCATGACGGACAGACCAATCGTGGTCCACCGCATCTCGTTGCCGCCACGCAGGTACTCATCCGTGGTGCGCGCGCCGCGCGTCTTCCACATGCCCCAGATGACGATGAATGCCGTCGTCCCGACGAGGACCAACCAGTCGAGCAGTGTCACGCGTAGGCCCGGGTAAGCGCCCAGAACAGGGCGACGAGCAGAGCAAGAGTGCCCAGCACGAAGAGGTAGATGTTGCGCCAGGAGCCCAACACGGGCGGCGCGTCGTCGAGTTCAGGGCGCCGCTCGGGTGTGGAGGGCCCCCCGGGTCCAGGGGACTTCGGCTCGGTGCTCATTGGGCCAGGAGATTCGCGAGCAGGCGGTACGCGCCCGGCACGCCGGAAGGAAGCTGTCGGAAGAACGCGATGCCCGTGTACACGAAGGCGCCTTTGCCGTGGCGGGCCACCAGCAGCCCTCCCTTCAGCGACTCCTCGCCGGGATCGTTCATCGCGAATACGGGCCGGTAGTGGTCATCCCACTTCGAGGCGAAGTAGAGGCCCCGCTCCTGCACCCAGCCCTCGAAGTCCGCGGGCGTGAGGCGATTGGGCGTGCTCAGGAGCGGATCGTTCGGAGTGATGGGCGTCATCGCCGCCGTCTCGTCCGTCACCCGGTCCCGGCTGATCTCCAGCGGGTACGGGCCCACGAAGGCGGGCAGCGGACCCACTCGGCTGTTGGTGTTGTACTGCACGATGAGCCGGCCCCCCTTCTCCACGTACTTCAGGAGCCGCTCCCGATGCACCGCGAGGCGCGGGTTGGCGTTGAAGGCGCGCACTCCCACCAGGATGGCCTCGAAGCGCTCCAATTGCTCGCCGGCCAGGCGCTCCTCGGGGAGCAGCGTCACCTCGTACCCGACGGCCGCGAGGCTCTCGGCCACCCGGTCTCCTGGCCCGGGGATGTAACCGAGCCGCTTCACCTTCGGAGTCAGGGCAAAGGGCACCAGGGACGCCTCGGAGGGCTGACGCACCGTCTGCGGCGGGATGTGCTCGTGGTTCACGCTCCGCACCTTCCACGACTCAGTGCGGCCCCCGCTCTCGACGACGACACGCAGCCGGCCTCGCTCGCTCGTACCCTTGGGCGGGAGGATGCGGAACGGGACGGTGCGCTCCTCTCCGCGCGCCGCGAGCTGGAAAGGCGCCTCCGCCGGCTCGACGCGCCAGCCCGACGGCACCTCGAGTCGGACCTTGCCCGCCGCATCGGCCCTGCCCGCGACCAGCGTTACCGAGACGGACTGGGTCGCGCTGTTGGGGAACATGATGACGTCTCGGTCCAGCGTGGCCGTGACGGCCGGCGCGATCTCGAAGGCCCGGTAGAGCTCGCCTCGCACCGGATCGGTCCACACGTAGACCACCGGCCGCACCGCCGTGAAGCGCTTGCCTCCAACCTCGTAGACGAACGTCACCGCCATCGCCGGATCGCCTTCCGGACGACCGATGAGCGCGCGGTCCGGCACCTCATAGAGCCCCCCGGCGGCGTGCTGGCGGAGCCAGTAGGGCGTCGAGATCGCGGCTTCCGCGGCGAGCGTCACCGGCTTGGAGAGCTTGAACGGCGTGTGCTCGGCCAGCTCGCTGCCCACCGCCACCACCTCGCCTCCTGGCAGCGTCGCGCTCACCAGCCGGAGCGCGGCGGGCGAGCGGTTCAGCGCCATCAGGTTCAACGTCACCTGAGCGCCGGGCACGGCCGTTGTCTCCGCCGCGCGCGCCTCCAGGAACAGGCCCGCGCACGCGGCCACGAGCGCCTCCGTCTCACGCAGCTTGGCCGCCTTCCACGGGTTGTCCTCGGGCAGGGCCGAGATCGCCTCATGCACCTTCAACAGCGCGGGAATGCTGCGGTGCGGCGCGCGCGGATCGAACCCCTTCGTCGCCTCGTCCACGACCCGGGCCACCGCCTCGGTGCCGCCCCACCGCCGCCACGTGAAGTCGAGCCCCTCGAAGAGGTCCGCCTTCGGGCGCGTCCCGGACAGCGGGGTGAAGTACTCCATCAGCGGCCCACGCTCGGCGGGCACTCCGAAACCCTGGCTCTTGTGCTGGCTGCGACTCTCCGAGGAGATCTCGCCCCAGGAACGCCCCAGGAGCGGATTGAAGCCCCCCACATCGAGCTTCAGGTACGCGGACAGGTCCGAGTTCGGCGGCATGTTCCAGGTCGAGACGTTGTGCAGCAGCCGATCGGCCTTCCACGGCTTGAGCGCTCCCAGCTGCTCCGGGAAGCGCTTGGGATCGGCCGCGGCCGCGAAGGCCTCCTCGGCCAGCAGCGCCGAGGCGGTGTGGTGGCCGTGGTTCGGCGGCTTCGTGGTGAAGCGCGTGACGATCACGTCCGGCCGGAAGCGTCGGATGGCGAGCACCACATCCGCCAGCACCTCCTCGCGCCCCCAGATGCGCAGCGTCTCGTCCGCGCTCTTCGAGTAGCCGAAGTCCCGCGCGCGCGTGAAGAGCTGCTCGGCGCCATCGACGCGCCGCGCCGCGAGCAGTTCCTGTGTGCGAATGAGCCCCAGCAGCTCGTCCTGCTCCGTCCCGATGAGGTTCTGGCCTCCGTCGCCCCGCGTCATCGACAGGTAGCCGGCGCGCAGGCCCCGCTCACCGACCATCCATGCCAGGAACCGCGTGTTCTCGTCATCGGGGTGCGCCGCCACGTACAGCACACTCCCCACCACACCGAGGCGCCGGATGCCCGCCGCGAGCTCACCCGCGTGGGGTTGGCGGGGCGTCTGCGCGAGGGCCGTCGACCAGACTCCAAGGCTCATGGCCAGCGTCGTTCCAAGAATGAGCAGGTTCCGCATTCGAGCGAACCTCATAACAAAGGCCTCGGGAGCATGCGGAAATCTTTCGCCCCGCCACGAACACCGGGTCGCCCTGGTACGCCGGACCTGTTATCAGGACGCACCGTGACGTCCTCCTTTTCGGCCGAGTGGCTCCGCGGTGATCCCCGCGCGCTTGCCTTCCTTCCTGATCGCTTCCGCCACAAGTCTGCCCGCGCGGAGGCCGTCGCCGCCGCAGCTTCACGCACCGTGTCACCTGCCCTGCTCGAGGCGCTCGTGGCCCGCAACACGCGCCTCGCTCCCAACCCCGCGCGCGAGCGGAACCTGGAGCTGCTGTCTCGCCCTGGCACCGTCGCCGTGGTGACGGGCCAGCAGGTCGGGCTGTTCCTCGGGCCGCTCTTCACGATCTACAAGGCCGCCTCCGCCATCGTCGCCGCCAGGACCCTCGCAGAGGAGACGGGTCGCCCCTGCGTGCCTGTCTTCTGGCTGCAGACCGAGGACCACGATCTCCCCGAGATCGATCACTGCTTCGTCCCGCGCGGCACGGGCACGCCACTGCGCCTGTCCCTCGAGCTCTCCGACGCCGCCACCTCGCGCATCCCGGTCGCCCACCGCCACCTGGACGAGGGCGTCACCCGCGCGCTCGCGGCACTGAAGGCCGAGCTGGGTACCCAGCCCCACGCGGGCGAACACCTGGAGTTGCTCGAGCGCGCCTACCGCCCCGAGGCGACGCTGGCCGACGCCTTCGCCGAGGTCCTCGCCTCCGTCTTCGCCGACGAAGGCCTGGTGTTCCTGGACCCGCGCGATCCGCGCGTCTCTCCGTTCGCCGCGCCCATCCACCGCCGGGCCCTCGAGGAGGCCGCCGCCATCTCCACCGCGCTCGCCTCGCAAGGCAGCGCCCTCTCCGAGGCGGGCTTCTCCGAGCAGGTCCACATCCGCCCTGGCTCGCCCCTCGGCTTCTTCTCTCCGGACGGGCTCGAGGGCGCGCGCTACCGCCTCGATCCCGCCGCCTCCCCGGGGACCTGGAGCCTCGTGGGCCACCCGGACAACCGCTTCGTCACCACGGCCGAGCTGCTGACGTGGCTGGAGCGGGAGCCGCTGCGCTTCACCACCTCCGCGCTGCTGCGGCCGATCCTCCAGGACACCCTGCTGCCCACGGCGGCGTATGTCGGCGGCCCGGGAGAGATCGCCTACTTCGCGCAGCTCGCGCCGCTCTATGCACACGTGGGCCTGCCCATGCCGCTCATCGTGCCGCGCGCCCGCTTCCGCGTGCTCGATGACCGGACGCGCGGCCTGCTCGAAAAGCTCGGCCTCTCCCCGGACGAGGCGACCGCGCCCCGGGACGAGCTACTGGCCCGCCTGGCCGCCCAGGCCGCCGGAGAAGGCTTCGACCCCCCCGAAGCGGTCGAGGCCCGCCTCATGGGCACCCTCGCCCCCGAGCTCGCCCGCCTCGGCCAGTGCATGGCCGCCCTCGACCCGAGCTTCGCCCACGCCATCGAGCGCACCGAGGAGAGCGTCCGCACCGCCCTCTCCCGCCTCGTGGCCAAGTACGGCCGGGCCCTCGGCCAGCGTGACCAGGTGACCCTGGAACGGCTGGACCGCCTGCGCGCCTACCTCGCTCCCGAGGGCACACCTCAGGAGCGCTTCTATGGGCTGCCCTACTACGCCTGCCGCTTCGGAGCTCGCGCCTTCACGCGCATGGTCCTCGAAGCCTGTGAGCCCTTCTCCGGAAGCCTCAAGGACCTGAGGCCATGAGCCCGACCGAGCCGGGGTACGGCCTCGACGTCCTCGCGTTCGGTCCGCACCCCGATGACGTCGAGCTGTTCTGCGGCGGGCTCCTGGCCCGCATGGGGGACCTCGGCTACCGCACCGGCATCATCGATTTGACGCGGGGCGAGAAGAGCTCGCGCGGCACGCCGGAGACCCGCGCCGCCGAGACCGAGGCCGCCTCCCGCGTGCTGGGGCTCTCACTCCGGGAGAACCTGGGCCTGCCCGATGGCTGGGTCTCCCCATGGTCCGGCTTCGATGCCCCCGAGGAGGAGCGCACCCGCAACGCGCCCGTGACGCGGGTCGTCGAAGTGCTGCGCCGCCTGCGTCCCGAGCTCGTCCTCGTCCCCTGGGAGCAAGAGCGCCACCCGGACCACGAGGCCACCAGCGCGCTGGTGACACGCGCCCTGTTCTTCGCCTCCGTCCGACGCTTCGAGACCGAGCCCCCCAGCGCCCCCTTCACCCCGCGACAGGTCCTCTACTACCCCCTGCGACACCTCGCCGAGCCGAGCGTCATCGTCGATGTGACGGCGGCCTTCGATCGAAAGATGGCGGCCATCCGCTGCTACGCGAGCCAGGTGGAGCCGCGCCCAGACGGCCCCCAGACCCTGGTCGGCTCACCCCTCTCGCTCTCCTCCATCGAGGCGCGGGACCGCTTCTATGGCGCCCACATCGGCGTGGCCCACGGCGAGCCCTACGTGGTGCGAGAGACCCTGGGCCTGGCCGATCCGATCGATCATTTTCGCAGGAATAGCTTCGCGCGGCCCCTGTTCTTCCCCCACCGCCGATGACCGACCGCCTCAACCTGGCCATCACCTGCTTTCCCACCTTTGGCGGCAGCGGTCTGATCGCCACCGAGATCGGCCTGGCGATGGCGGAGCGCGGCCACCGCGTCCACTTCATCGCCCGGGATCTGCCGGTCCGCCTCCGAGGCAAGGGCCGACAGGTGCTCTTCCACGAGGTGACCGAGAGCGACTACCCGGCGCTCCAGAACTCGGGCACCTACCCGCTGGCGCTCGCCTCCAAGATGATCGAGGTGGCCCAGTACGAGAAGCTCGACGTGCTGCACGTCCACTACGCGGTGCCCCACGCCACCGCCGCGTGGATGGCGCGCGAGGTGCTCGGCGACAAGGCGCCGCGCATCGTCACCACGCTCCACGGCACCGACACCACACTGGTGGGCATCGACCCCAGCTACCTGCCCATCACCCGCTTCTCCATCCTGCGCAGCGACGCGGTGACGACGCCCTCGGCGTTCCTCCGGCGCGCCACCTGGGAGGGCTTCGGCATCCCGGAGTCCGTCCCCATCGAGGTCATCTTCAACTTCGTGGACACGCGGCACTACGCGCCGAACCGCGATCGCACGGCCCTGCGCACGCTCTTCCCGGACCTGGGAGACACCGAGCAGGTGCTCATCCACGTGTCGAACTTCCGGCCCGTCAAGCGCATCCAGGACGTGGTGTCCGTCTTCGCCGAGGTACACCGCCGCTTCCAGTGCCGGTTGGTGATGGTGGGCGATGGGCCGGAGCGCTCCCCGGCCGAGCGCCGGCTCCGGGAGCTCGGCCTGGAGGAGCGCGTGGCCTTCGTGGGCAAGCAGGAGCAGTTCGTCGAGCTGCTCGCCGCCTCCGACGTCTTCCTGCTCCCCAGCGAGCAGGAGAGCTTCGGCCTCGCCGCGCTGGAGGCGCTGAGCTGCGGCGTCCCCGTGGTCGCCAGCCACATCGGCGGCGTCCCGGAGCTGGTCGATCATGGAGAGACCGGGTACCTGGCGCCCGTGGGCGAGGTGGCGACCATGGCCGCCCACGTCCTCACGCTGCTCCGGGACCGGGCCCGCTGGGACAGCTTCTCGCGCCGTGCGCGCGAGCGCGTCCTCGAGCGGTTCCAGCTCGCGCCGGCCATCGACCGCTACGAGGCGCTCTACCGGCGACTCGTAGCGGGGGCCGACGGCCGCTGACTACTTCTTGTCCTTCCAGTCCGCGAGGGCCTTGGCCACCGCGTCCTTGAAGAAGAAGTTGGGCGCCTTCTGGCCCAGATCCCACGCCACCTGCGCGTGCTTGCGGGCCTCGGCGTAGTTGCCCTTCTTCGCCAGCAGCTCCGCCTTGATCCAGTTGTTGTACCAGTTGGAGTCGATGGCGATGGAGGTGTCCGCGTACTTCAGCGCCAGGTCGAGGTCCTTCGAGTTCTCCGCCACGTAGCTGGCCGCGCTGATGTGCGGGCGCCACGCGTTGTCCAGCGCGTTCTTGATGTTGGCCTGGGCGTGCGCCGCCGTGTCGGCCTTGATCTGCACCGAGACGCGGGTCTTCTCCCACTCCAGATCGAGCGAGGTGTCGTTATCGGTCGTGTTGGAGAAGATGTACGTCAGGCGCTCGCGGTTGGGGATCTGCGCGGTCGTCGCGGCCACGCGCACCACGTCATTGCTGGCCTCGTACTGCTTGCCCTGCCACAGGCCGAGCTCCTTGTTCAGCGCCACCTGCCAGCCCTTCTGGCCGGGGAAGGCGACGATGACGTAGGTGCCCGCGGGGACGGGCTTGCCACCGAAGGTCACGTCCTTGCTGAAGGTGATCTTCGTGGAGGCGTTGGCACCGGCGCGCCAGGGCTTGTCCCAGGGAACCAGGTCGCCGTAGACCTTGCGGCCCTTCACGCCAGGGCTGGAGTAGTCGACGGTGATGTCGGTGACGCCCACCGTCTGCGTCACCTTCGCCGCCGGGCTGGGGGCCGGCAGTTGGAGCTGAGCCGAAGCGGGCAGCGAGATCAGCGCCGCGAGCACCGCTACCAGGCTTCCGAGAGCAACGTTCTTCATCGTCGTCCTTTCTGTTCGAGGAAATGTGAAAGCGGGCGCCTCTATAGACCGAGCCAACCGACCCACCAAGCGTTTCACTCTCGGGAGGAGACCAAGGGAGCAGCTGTCCTAATACCCCATCCAGGCCGCGCGGCTCCGCATCCCAGGTGCTCCCGTTCCCTGGCACTCCCGAGCCCCGGTTCGGCGCTCCCCGAGCCTTCTCACCCCGTGGAAGCACTCTTCTCTCCTGAGAATGCCCCGCTTCCCCAGGTGTCGCCCCGTGAACCGGCACCCCGGCTGCAAAGGCTGACAAGTGATGGCGTGTCCCCATTGGGCGGGGCACGTGCGGCATGCATGGGGGTCGGACGTGGGTAGGTGGAAACGAGGAATGCGGTGGGCGGCGTGCGTCGCGGCGATAGGTTTTCTGGTGCGCTGCGGCGGAGGGCTCGGGACAACGGAGGGCTACACGGAACAGCGCTGGGGCGTCGAGGAGGTGCGCACCTTCGCGCCCGTCGCGGACGCGCGAGTCGAGGCGGGAGCCCCAAGCCAGAACTTCGGCGGCTCCAGTGTGCTCAAGGTGGATGGGTCACCGGAGTACGCCAGCTACCTCCGCTTCGAGCTGAGCGGACTGAGCGGCACCATCAGCCACGCGAAGCTGAGGCTGTACGCGACGGATGCGACCGCCAACGGGCCCGCCGTCTATACGACCGGCTCTGGCTGGCAGGAGGGCTCTCTCACCTTCGATTCCAAGCCCGCGCCCCAGAGCCTGCTGTCCAACGCGGGCGCGGTGGCGGCGAACGCCTGGGTCGAATGGGATGTGACGGCCGCCGTCCAGGGCAACGGCACGGTGAGCTTCGCGGTGCGGCCCACGGGCGGGGATGGCACGGTGTTCCACTCGCGTGAGGCCTCCACTGCCTCCCTGCGCCCCCAGCTCGTGGTGACGCTGAACACCGGCTCGGGGAACTGCACGGTGCAGCGGCAGGAGCACACCGTGCTCGCCACGGACAGCATCAGCGTGGCGGGAGAAACGCCCACGGTGCCGTCGGGCACCACCTCCGTCCTCGAGGTGGATGGCTCGCCGCTGCGGGCCTCCTACCTGCGCTTCACCGTGCCGGACCTGGGCAAGCCCGTGGTCGGCGCGCGGCTGCGGCTGTTCGCCGTGAACGCCACCTCCGACGGCCCGAAGGTCCACGCGACCGCCAACGGCTGGTCGGAGTCGACCGGCGTGACGTGGAACACGCGGCCGGCCAACACCAGCGGCGCGCTCGCGGACACGGGGACCGTGGGGAACGAGACCTGGGTGCAGTACGACGTGGGCAGCGCGATCCAGGGAGCCGGGGTGTACAGCTTCGGGCTCATGGCCGATGTGACGGACGGCGTGGACTTCGTCGCCCGCGCCAGCACCCGCACGGAGGCCACGCCGCGCCTCATCCTCATCACCGAGCAGCAGGTGTGCTCCGATCCTCCGGATGGGGGCACGGGCACGCCTCCGGACGGAGGCACGGGCTCTCCCGACGCGGGCACCCCGCCTCCCACCAGCGGCGACTGGACGTTCTACGGCACCGCGCAAGGCGCTCCCCGCTACGTGTACGGCGTGAGCGCCGACCAGGGAGGCAACATCTGGGTGGCGGGCGGTGAAGAGGGCCTGTTCGTGCTCCAGCAGGGCCAGACCCAGTTCCGCCGCTTCACCATGGCCGATGGCCTGCGGCCCTACGGCTACATGATCGACGGCAGCGCCCCGACGGGAACCAAGTACCTGAAGGTCATCTCCGTCGCCGGAGGCCCTCCGGGCGTCGCCTTCGTGGGCTACGAGGGCAAGAAGCCCGCTTCGGGCATGCCCACCTGCGAGGACGAGTGGGATCAGGCCTACGCCGCTGGCCGCCCTCCGGACGCGAGCATCTACAAGAGCGGTGACGCGGACCGCGTGACGCTGACCCCCACCGGCATCCAGGTGGTGCATTACGACTTGTCGACGGGTCCCAACAAGGTCGCCGCCGAGCCGCGAGGGCGCGAGAAGATCTGCAACATCCTGCGCATCGCCTACGACCCCGTGACGAAGAGCGTCTGGTTCGGCGCCAACCACGGCTTCTCCTGGGGCAAGTCGGACTTCGCCGGCTACAGCTGCGCCCCAGGGACGTGGGACTACGGCTGCGCCGGAGTGATGGAGCACGTCCACCCCGCCATCAACGCGTGGAACTCGGACGGGACGCGCGCGGTGCTGCTCACCGACGCGTACTACGGCGTCTCGGTGGCCTCCAACGGAGACGTGTGGTTCGGCGGCGCCAACCGCTCCACCCGCTTCCGCTATGGCACCAACGGCAGGAACTACTGGCAGGCCCAGGTGGAGACCGAGGGCAGCAACTACATCTGGAACCGCCTCGACATCTGGCCGGACGCCGTGGGCGAGCCGAACATGCCCACGAAGGCGCAGCGCGTAGACGACCATGTGTCGGGCATGGCGGTGATGAGCGACCAGTCCGTGTGGGTGGGCAGCTTCACCCTGGGCCTCGCCCAGCTCAGCTCGAGCGGCCAGCGCCTGCGCACGCTGTCGACCGAGCTCGTCGACGGGCACGGGTACGTGTCGGCGGTGGCCGGAGATCCGCTCGATAACAGCGTGTGGGCTGGCGCCAGTTGGGGCGGAGGCTTGAGCCGGGTGCGCGGCAACACGGTGCTGCACTACGGCAGCGGCGTCCTCCCCAGCCACCTCATCTGGATGCGCATCTCGGACATCCAGGTGGACCGCTCGGGCACGACGCGGCGCATCCTCGTGGGCTTCGAGGGCACCGCCAGCACTCCCGGGTCCATCGGCGTGTACCACGGGCAGTAGACCCCAGCGCGGAAGGGGCCGAGGCATCCGCGAGCCTCGGCCCCACCCTGCCCTCGAAGCGTCACGCGATCCGGGATAGCTTCCCCAGGACATGAATCGCCCGACCTGCCTTGGAACCTGCGCGCTGCTCGCGGCGCTGCTTCTGTCCGGACTCGCCTCCGCCGAGGAACCCGAGGTGCCCGAGTATGCGGAGGGCTGGAAGCAGACCTGGCTGGAGGCCAAGAAGAACGGCTCGCTCCAGCTGACCGGCAAGCTCTCCACTCCCTCCATCAGCCCCGGCACCCAGGAACTGTTCGCCGTCCTGGAGCTGCGCACGGTCGACTTTCCTCCGGGGGAGCGCGCCCCGGCGAGCGTGGCGCTGGTCATCGATCGCTCCGCCTCCACCGCGGGCCGTCGCCTGCTCATCGCCAAGAAGACCGCGCTGGCGCTGATCTCCGGCCTGAGCGAGCGGGATCAGCTCGCCATCGTCCTGGTGGGCAACGCACCCGAGGTCTTCCCGCTCCAGCCCGTGACGGCCGAGAACCGCGAGAAGATGAAGGCCTTCGTGGAGGAGGCCCAGGCGCTGGGCCGCAGCGATCTCTCCGGAGGCCTCGACGAGGCCATCGCGACGCTCAACAAGAACAAGGAAGGGGACTTCTTCCGTCAGGTGATCCTCTTCAGTGACGGCCAGGCCACCGAGGGCATGGTGGACGCGGTGGGCCTGGCGCAGATCGCCCGGGATATCCGAGAGGACCACAGCATCCACGTGAACACCGTGGCCATCGGCGAGGACGCCAACCTGGAGCTGATGGCGGGGATGGCCAAGGAGGGCTGGGGCTTCGCCGCCAGCATGAACGACTCGTCCGAGGTGGAGCGGGTGGCCAAGCGGCAGCGGTGGCAGCTCATGCAGCGCGCGGCGGACAAGGTGGTGCTGCGCGTGAAGCTGCCCTCCACGGTGAGCATCGTGGACGTCCTCGGACATGAGTCCTCGCGGCAGGGAGACACCCTGCTGATCCCCGTCGGCGAGCTGGGCCCCGGAGAGGTGCTGCGCACGATCCTCCAGCTGTCCACGACCAACACCGGCAAGCAGGCGCGCCCGCTCGAGATCGCCCAGGTGGAGCTGCAGTACGAGAACGCGCTCACCGAGCGGACCAAGTCGCAAGAGCTCGCGCTGAAAGCCGAGTTCAAGCCCCAGAAGAGCAAGGCGCCGCCGGAGCTGGACACCGAGGCCCTCCAGCAGGTGACCCGATCGCTCCTGACGCGACAGCTGGCACGCGCCACGGAGACGGCCGCGGAGGGCGACGTCCCAGGCGCCACGAAGCTCCTGGAGGAGACGCGCGGCACCCTGAAGCGCCTGAGCACCCAGGGGAAGTTCGACGTGGGCGAGGAGCTGGCCATGCTCGAGGCGAAGAGCCACGAGATCGCCCCGAAGCCCGCCGCCAAGAAGAAGAAGCGCTAACGCAGCCCCATCGCGAGGAGAGGTCCGTGAGCGTCACGACATTCGAGAAGCCGGGGGCGAAGGTCCGGCTCGATGACATTTCCGAGAAGCCCCCGAAGAAGCTGACCGAGGAGGAGGCCCGAAAGGAGTTCGACAAGCTCGGAGAGGAGCTGTTCGACCTCCAGGACCTGCTCTGGGGCGCGCGCCAGCACTCCGTGCTCGTCATCCTCCAGGGCCGGGACAGCGCCGGCAAGGACGGCGCCGTCAAGCACGTGGCGGGCTTCCTCAACCCGCGCGGCGTCCATGTGACGTCCTTCGGCGCGCCCACGCCCGAGGAGCTGGAGCACGACTTCCTCTGGCGCATCCACCGCCACGCCCCACGCAAGGGCGAGTTCGGCATCTTCAACCGCTCCCACTACGAGGACGTGCTCGTCGTGCGCGTCCACGATCTCGTGCCGAAGTCCCTCTGGAAGGAGCGCTACGATCACATCCGCGACTTCGAGGAGCTGCTCGCCGAGCACGGGACGATCATCCTCAAGTTCTTCCTCCACATCAGCCACGACGAGCAGAAGAAGCGCCTGCTCAAGCGCGAGGAGGATGCGCGCAAGTCCTGGAAGCTCAACGCCGGCGACTGGGAGGACCGCGAGCACTGGGACGACTACACGGAGGCCTACGAGGAGGCCATCTCCCGCACCGCGTCCAAGCACGCGCCGTGGATCATCGTGCCCTCGGACACCAAGTGGTACCGCAACCTCGTGGTGGCGCGCTCCATCGCCGAGGCACTGCGGCCTCACCGTCGGGACTGGCAGAAGCACCTGGACGCCGTCGGTGAGGCCAAGAAGGCGGAGCTCGCGAGCTACCGCAAGAAGAAGAAGTGAGCCCTGTCGACTACTGGGGCGGCAGGGACTTGCGTACGCTCTCGCGGGCCTCCATGCGCGCCACCCAGGCCTTCACGTTCGGGTAGGCCTCGAAGTCGAAGCCCATGGGGGTGCGCAGCTGCAGGCTGGACACGAGCGAGAAGTCGGCGATGGAGAGCTTGCCGCAGAGGTACTCTTTGCCGGCCAGGGCGTTCTCCAGGACGGCGAGATCGCGGCGAACCTTCTCCATGCCCGCGGCGTACTGCTCGTCGTTCTTCTCGCGGCCGATCATCTTGACGTACACGGTCTGCATCATCACATCCGTGGTGGAGGGCGACAGGGTCGTCGCATGCCACTGCAGCCACTGGTGCATCTGCGCCAGGCCCTTGGGATCGGTGGGCATCAGCCCGCTCTCGGGCTTCTTGGCGGCCAGGTAACAGAGGATGGCGTTCGATTCCCAGAGGTGAAGTCCGTCGTCCTCGAGCACGGGCACCTTGCCGTTGGGGTTCTTCGCGATGAAGTCGGGCATCTTGTGCTCGCCCTTGGACATGTCGATGGTGACCATCTCGCAGGGCAGGCCCAGCTCGTGGATGAGCGCGCGGACCTTGAAGGCGGCAGAGGAGAACGGGTGGTGGTAGAGCTTCATGGGACCTCCAAAGGGTTGATGCCTGAAAAGGCGGCCTACCATACGCGGAGGAGCCTGCTTTCGGCCATGGACCGGCTGTAGGCTCCCCGGCCTTTTCACGGGCAGAGGGGTACACATGAAAGCAGCACGCTTCGCGGCCTTTGGCGCACCCTTGGAGGTCATCCAGGTGGTGGATGAGGATCCTGGTTCCCTGGCGCCCGGAGAGGCGCTCGTGGAGGTGCTGGCCACGCCCATCCACCCCTCGGACATCGCGACGATCGGTGGACTGTACGGCGTGCTGCCGAAGCTGCCGGCGGTGCCCGGCAACGAGGGCGTGGGCCGCGTGGTGAAGGTCGAGGGCGAGGCGGCGGTGAAGCCGGGAGACACCGTCTTCCTGCCCCTGGGCGCGGGCACGTGGCGCACGCACATCAAGACCAAGGCCCAGCGCCTGCTGCCCGTTCCTCCCGGAGCGAACCTGCACCAGATGGCGATGCTCTCCATCAACCCGCCCACCGCGGAGCTGATGCTGCGGGAATTCGTCAAGCTGGAGCGCGGTGAGTGGCTCATCCAGAACGCGGCCAACTCGGCGGTGGGTCGCAACCTCATCTCGCTGGCGAAGCTCGAGGGCATCAAGACGATCAACGTGGTGCGACGCTCGGACGTGGCGCAGGAGCTGAAGGCGCTGGGCGCCGACGTGGTGTTGGAGGACGGGGAGGACCTGCCCAAGCGCGTGCGCGAGGCGACGGGAGGGGCTCCGCTGAAGCTGGCGATCGACGCGGTGGCGGGCTCGGCGACCTTGCGACTGGGCGAGGCGGTGTCGCCTGGGGCCACGGTGGTGAACTACGGCTCGATGAGCCTCAAGGCGCCGAGCCTCTCGCCGGCGGCGCTCATCTTCAAGAACGTGACGCTGCGCGGCTTCTGGCTGGTGCATTGGATGAACACGACGCCGCGCGAGGCCCAGATGGCGCTCATGTCTCGGATGGCGAAGCTGGTGATGGACGGCACGCTGAGCGTGCCGGTGGATGCCACCTTCCCGCTGGAGAACATCCACGAGGCGCTGGCGCGGGCCATCTCGGGTGGGCGCCAGGGCAAGGTGCTGCTGACTCCGGTGAAGGCCTGAGAGACGAGGAGAGATTCCATGCCAGGACGAGTCGAAGGCAAGGTGGCGCTGGTCACGGGAGCGGCGTCGGGGCTGGGGGCCGCGGCGGCGCGGATGCTGGTGCGCGAGGGCGCGCGGGTGGCGCTGACGGATGTGAACGAGGAGGCGGGTCAGGCGCTGGCGAAAGAGCTGGGCATGACGGCGCGCTTCTGGCGCCTGGACGTCACTCGGGAGGAGGACTGGGTGGCCGTGGTGGATTCGGTGCTCGCGACGTTCGACCGGCTGGACGTGCTGGTGAACAACGCGGGCATCGGCATCGCCAAGGACGTGGAGGCGCTGAGCCTTCAGGAGTGGCGCCATGTGAACGCGGTGAACCTGGATGGGGTCTTCCTGGGGTGCAAGCACGGCATCCGCGCCATGAAGCAGTGCGGCGCGAAGGGCTCCATCATCAACATGAGCTCCGTGGCGGGGCTGGTGGGGGCACCTTCCCTGCCTGGCTACTGCGCGAGCAAGGGCGGTGTCCGGCTGCTGACCAAGTCGGTGGCGCTGCACTGCGCGAAGCAGGGCTACGGCATCCGCTGCAACTCCGTGCATCCGGTGTTCGTGGACACGCCGATGGTGGACTCGCTGGCGAGCCTGAAGGGCGATCCCGCCGTGGGGAAGCAGCACATGGCCAAGAACATCCCGATCGGCCGACTTGGAGAGCCGGATGAGGTGGCCTACGCCATCATCTACCTGGCCTCGGATGAGTCGCGGCTGATGACGGGCTCGGAGGTCATCCTGGACGGCGGCGCCACCGCGCAGTGAGCGGAAGCCTCACTCGGCCCGGCACGCTGGGTCGAGCAGCTCCGGCCGGTACTCGAAGTGCATCGTGTCGTAGTGGTACCAGCGCCCTCCCCAGATGAAGCCCTCGGCCTCGAACGCATCCACGATGACCTGGGGGATCTGGTTCGCCCACTTCACTGGGTGCTTCGGCTTCGCCCACTCCCAGTAGTGTGAGCGCGTCACGTTCAGATCGATGGACACTCCGTAGGAGTGCGCGCTCTGGCGGTTCGTGTTCGCGATGTTCCGCCAGTTGAATGTGCCTCCCACCTTCGTCAGGTACGGCCGCAGCGAGGGCTCCTGCTTCAGCACTGCCTCGAGCCGCTTCTCCACCCGCGAGAACACAGGCGCGACCTTGCGATGCACCTTCAGCTTCTGGCCCAGGAATGTGATGTCCACCACATCCACCTGCTCCTGGGTGGCTCCATAGGCCGCGTGGAACAACGGATCGAAGCGGATACGCCCTGGGTCCTCGTTCTCCCGCGTCACGGGCGCGATGGGGCCCGTGCGGTAGGGAATGGAGAAGGTGTCCTCCAAGTCAGCAGCTTCGAGCTTCTCCTCGAAGGACTTCGCGCGCCCGTCATCGAACGGGTACGACTTGCCGTCGGGCAGCCGCGCCATCCATCCCCCCTCCCCTTTCACCGGCTCCACCGGGTACCACTTCGCCAAGCAAGCCAGCGCTGCGGGCGGGGCCTCCGCCGAAGCAGCGCCCCCGAGCATCAGGGCACACCCGAGAATCACTCTCCTCATGCCGTCCAGATGGCCTCGACCCGGGTGCGCACCTTGAAGCGCGCCTCGGTAAAGCCCGGCAGCGTCCGCAGCGGCACGAGCGCCGGGCAGCGATCGATCCACTCCAGGTCGATGAGCGCCGTGTCCGCCGCGCGCTGGAAGTACCCCATCGCGCGCTCCGCCTGCCCCGAAAGGCACAGGATCTCCGTGGCGAGCTGACACATCATCGACACGAACCGTGGGCTCACCCTCCCCTGCAGCACCCTGTCGAACTGCTCCACCGCTCGGTCCGGAGACTCCTCCTCCAGCGCCGCCGCCACGAACATGCTCGCGTTGAGCGTCATGTTCTGAGGCTCATCCTGCAGAGCGGCGCCGCAGCGTTGGAGCTCCTCGACGTCCCGGAACCACGCGGCCACACGCATCCGCAGCAGGAGCGTCGGCATCCGCAAGAACGGATAGGTCATCAGCCGCTCTACGGTCTTCTGATACTCCTCCCTCTTGCCGCGCAGCGCGCTGCAGCGGGCGATCTCGTACAGGGCGCTGGCCATCCCGGGATCCAGCTCGTAGGCCAATTGCAGACGAGGCAGGCCCTCGTCGGCGCGCCCTGCTTCGCACTGCAGGCTCCCCAGGTACTGCAGCGCCGCCGCATAGGTGGGCGCCGAGGCCAGCGCGGACCGCAGCGCCACCACGGCCGTTCGCCAGTCTCCCTCCTGGGTCGCCAGCATGCCCCGAGCCAGCAGCGTCTCGACCACCTCGGGCGCCTGCTGGCTGGCCCGCTCGACGCTGGCGCGGCCCACGGCGGACCAGTCGACCGTCTGATCCGCCAGGCGCATGAACCACGCCCTCATGGAAGCCACGGCATGCAGCGCCACCGCTGGCACGAAACCTGGACTCCGCGCGAGGCATTCCTCCAAGGGGAGAATCACCTGCTCATGAAGGACCCGAGGCGCCGAATGCGCCTGGGCGAGCACCTGTCGGTATCGCGCCAGCACCTCCGGCGTGGCCGCGCTGCTGTACGTGGCGATGAGCAACTCCTGGCGCAGCGCCTCCGCCATCCGCTGCGCCAGCCGATCCTGCAGCGCGAAGAGATCCTCGCCCGAGTCCTCGAAGCGGCCGCTCCACAACTGGATGCCCGAGGCCACCTCCACCAACCGCAGCGAGGCACGCACCTGAGCACCCATGCTCTGCACCGCCCCATCCGCCACGTACCCCACTTCCAGCTCCCGCCCCACCACGCGCGGATCCCGCTCGCTGCGAAAGCGTGCGGTGGCCCCGCTCCCCTGGACCCGGACGCCCCGCGTCCGCGACAGCACGTCGATCAACCCCTCGGTCACCGCGTCCCCGAGGAACTCCTGCTCCCGAGGCCCCATGAAGCGCAGCGGCAGCACCGCCAGCCCCTGCTCTCCCGCGCGCAGCATCGTCCGAGGCGTGTACCCACCCGAGCCCGTGCTGATCTGCGTTCCCCACCCGCCGGACTGGGACGTCCCCCGAGGCGTCACCATCGCCGCCCCGGACACTCCCGTCGCGGGCGAAGCGGCAGGGCCCGGAAGCTCCACCGCCTCTCCCACCGAGGCCAGCCATGCGCGAAGCGCCGAGGCAACCTCCTGCGTCCCCGACGGCCGCTCTTCCGGCTCACGCGCCAGGCACCGCCGCACCCACTCCGCGAGCGCGTCCGGCACCCCAGGCCGCCCCGCGGGGTCCGGCGGCGGCTGCCGCAACCGCGCGAAGGCCACCGCCATCGGAGACTCCCCCGTGAACGGCGCTTCGCCCGTGAGCATCTCGAAGAGCAGCAGCCCCACCGCGTAGAGATCCGAGCGCGCCTCCACCTCGCCGCCCGACAACTGCTCGGGCGCCATGTACATGGGCGTGCCCACCATGCCCTGCGTACGCGAGGCTGTCTCCCCCGCCATCGCCCGGGCGATGCCGAAGTCGGTGAGCACCACGCGGCCGCTCCGCTCCACCAGCACGTTGGCGGGCTTCAGGTCTCGATGCACCACCCCCGCCGCGTGCGCCGCCACCAACCCCTCGCACACCGCCAGCGCGATGCGCGCCGCCCTCGCTGGCGAAAGCACCCGCTCCCGCCTCAGCAGCGACTGCAGATCCTCTCCCTCCACGTACTCCATCGTGAGGAAGAGGTGCCCCGCGTGCTCGCCCAGGTCATGCGTGCGCGCCACGTTGGGGTGGGAGATGCGCCGGGCCAGCCGGACCTCGCGGCGGAAGCGCTCCAGCAGATCGCGCCCCCGGCCCTCGTCCAGCTCCAGCATCTTCAGCGCGACCACATCCCCGACCAGCGTGTCCTGCGCCCGGTACACCGCGCCCATGCCCCCGCGGCCAATCAATCCCAGCAGCAGGTAGCGCCCGGCGAAGAGCTCTTCCTGGACCCTGGCCGCCACGCTCCCCGTACCCGACGCGGGCACCACGGTATCGTTGCTGCCCAGCGGGCTATCGGCTCCGTCATGTTCCTGGGACACGGGCCGCGCAGTCTAATCCCCGCGACTTTTCCCGCCCAGCAATCCGCGACGCCGAGCCCCTGTCAGGTTGGCAGCCCTTTCAAACCTGGCAGCCCGCACCCGGAGTCACTCCCCGTTCCAGCCCACCTGGAAAGCCTGCCCTTTCGCCTCTCTCAGGTCTCCCGGCGCTCGGGGTAGGCTGTGCCCGTGTCACGGGCAGTCGCGCGCCCACCCAGGGGATTTCAAGACGCATGTCACAGAGCGCCGGGTACACCATCCACGAGACCTTGCACGAGAGCCCACGCTCGACGCTGCTCAGGGCCACGCGACTGCGCGACGCATGCCCCGTCATCCTCAAGCTGCCCGGCAGCGACTACCTCGATCGGCGCCGCACGCTGGAGATTCAGCGTGAGTACGCCATCGCCCGCCGCGTCGAGGGCGACGGCATCATCCGGGTGTACGGCATCGAGGAGTTCAGCGACCGGGTGGCGCTGGTGCTCGAGGACATCGGCGGCCGCTCCCTGAAGCACCTGCTCGACGAGAGCGGGCCGGTGAACGTGGAGACGTTCCTCGACTACGCCATCCGCATCACCGCCGCCCTGGGGCACATCCACCGCAACGGCGTCATCCACAAGGACGTCAAGCCGCAGAACATCATCGTCAACACCGACAGCGGCGTGCTGAAGATCGCCGACTTCTCCATCTCGGTGGCCATCGCGCTGGAGACCGTCACTCCCGAGAGCCCCACGTACCTGACAGGCACCCTGGCCTACATGGCGCCGGAGCAGACGGGGCGCATGAATCGCGCCTTGGACTACCGCGCGGACTTCTATGCGCTGGGGGCCACCTTCTTCGAGCTGCTCACCAACCACCGCCCTTTCGACTCCACCACCCCGCTCGAGCTACTGCACGCGCACGTCGCGCAGGTTCCCCCCTCGCCTCGCGAGAAGATCCCCGCCATCCCCCAGCCGCTCGCGGACATCATCCTCAAGCTGCTCGCCAAGGATCCCGATGCCCGCTACCAGGGCGCCTGGGGCCTCATCGCCGATCTGGAGGAATGCCAGCGCCGGTTCCGGGCGAAGACGCTGCTGGAGTCCTTCCCCCTGGGCACCGCGGATCGGGCCCACCAGTTCCGGCTGCCCCAGGGCCTGCACGGGCGCGCCGCTGACATCGAGCGCCTGTCCGACGCGCACGCGCGCACCGTGGCGGGCCGCAACGAGCTGCTCTTCATCACCGGCTCGGCGGGCATCGGCAAGTCCTCGCTCGTCAACGAGCTGCACCGGGTGACGGCCTCCAGCCGCGGCCGCTTCGCTACCGGCAAGTGCGATCCCCTGCACCGTGGCGTGCCCTTCGATGCCGTCCACCAGGCGCTCAGGCACCTGATCCACCAGGCCCTCGCCGAGGGCGAGGCCGAGTGTACCGTCGCGCGCAAGCGGCTCGATGAGGCCCTGGGGGTGAACGCCGCCGTGCTCGTCGAGTCCGTGCCCGAGACGCGCGCGCTGCTCGGCGATCAGCCTCCCTCCGCGGGGCTTCCCGCCGCCGAGTCCAGGAATCGCCTCAACCGCGTGCTGGTCAAGTCGCTCCAGGCATTCGCCACCTCGGAGCGGCCCCTGGTCCTCTTCCTGGATGATCTCCAGTGGGCCGACGTCGCCACGCTCTCGCTCCTTCAGGAGCTGGCTCGCGACCCCGACTGCCGCTACCTGATGCTCGTGGGCGCCTGGCGCGACACCGAGGTCTCCGACGCCCATCCGCTCGCGCTCACGCTCGAGGAACTGCGCGCCACCGGCACGCCGATGCAGGTCCTCCAACTCACGCCGCTCGGCCCCGAGGAGGTGGCGCGCATGGTGCGCGAGGCCACCGGCGCCGACACCGGCCGCGCGCTGGAGCTCGGCCACCTCATCCACGCCCGAACCGGCGGCAACCCGTTCTCCATCCGCGAGTTCCTCCGCTTCCTGCACGACCAGGGGCTGCTGCGCTTCGAGACGCGCAGCGGCCGGTGGGAGTGGGACCTCGGCCAGATCGAGGCGCGGGAGGTCCCCAGCGACGTGGCCGCCCTGATGGCGGACGAACTCCGGCGCCTGCCCCGGGAGACGGGAGCGCTGCTGCAGCTGGCCGCCAGCCTCGGCATGATGTTCAGCTTCCGGGACCTGACGGTGGTGCGGGACTCGCCCGCCGTGGAGACGGCGCGGACGCTGTGGAGCGCCGTCGAGCGGGGCTTCGTGGTGCCGCTCAGCAAGGACTACGTGCTGCTCGATCCCCAGGGCGGCGTCGCCCTCCCCTCGGATCTGGAGGTGCCCTTCCGCTTCCTCCACGACAGGGTCCGTCATGCCGCCTACTCCCTGCTGGAGGAGAAGGAGCGCGCGGCGCTTCACACGCGCATCGGCCTGAGGCTGCTCGAAGAGGCCCGCGCCGCGGGGACGATCGAGGAGCGCGCCTTCGCCATCCTTCCGCACCTGGCCTACGCCCCGGAGAGCATTGGCCCCGCGGAGCTGCGGCTGGAGCTGGCCGATCTCCACCTGCGGACGGGGCGCCGGGCGAAGGCCTCGGGCGCGTACCGCGCGGCCTGTGAGCAGTTCCGCGGCGGCTTCGAGCTGCTGCCTGCCTCCCCGTGGGAGAACGAGTACGAGCGGGCCTTCACGCTCCAGACGGAGCTGGCCGAGTCCAGCTACCTGGCCGGCGAGTTCGACGCGGCCACGGTCGGCTTCGCCATGCTGACGGCCCATGCACACACCCCCGCGCAGAAGGCCGGGGTGCTCGCGATGCAGGCGACGATGGCCTCGCTCAACAGCCAGCACATCGAGGCAATGCGGCTGGGCATCGAGGGGCTGCGCGTGCTCGGCGTGGAGGTGCCCGACTCGAAGGATCCATCGGCGCTCATCGCGGAGCTCGGCGCGGTGGCCGAGAAGCTCGCCGGCCGCAATCCGGAGGAGCTGCTGGGGCTGCCCCGGATGAAGGATCCGAACCTGGAGCTCGCCCTGGGCCTGCTGGCCAGCATCTCGGCCTCGGCCTACATGGCAGACCAGGCCCTGTTCGCGCTGGTGGTACTGCGCATCGTCCGGCTCTCGCTGGAGCACGGCAACAGCCGCCTGTCGGCCTTCGGCTACGTCGTCTACGGCGTCCTCCTGGCCTCGGCGCTGGACAACCCGGAGACCGGCCGGCAGTTCGGCCAGCTCGCCGTGGAGCTGTCGGCGCGCTTCCGCGATCCGATGCTGCATGCCCGCGTGCGCTACCTGCGCGCGGGGCTCATCGACCACTGGACGCGCAGCGCGCGTTCCGGCGTGGCCGAGCTCACCGAGGCGTACAAGGGGCTGATGGAGAGCGGTGACTGGATCTACGCCGGTCACTGCCTGATCGTCCGGCTCTGGCGGCGGATCGCTGTGGGCGAGCCCCTGGCGGAGATCGTCACGGAGAACCGCCGCTTCATCGAGTTCCTGGAGACGCGCAAGGACCCGGACTCGCTGCACATGTTCCTGGGCGCGCACCACACGCTGCTGGCGCTGACGGGCTCCGAGGAGACTCCGGCGCCGACGCCCAGCGGAGCGGGCCACACGGCGCAGGCCTACCTGGTGCTCTCCTCGGTCGAGCGGCACTACCTGATGCGCCAACCGGCGGAGGCCCTGGCCAAGGCGGAAGAAGTGGTGCCGTTGCTGCCCTTCATCTCCGGCCTCTTCCACGTGGCCACGCACGCCTACTACCACGCGCTGAGCGCGGCCGCGGTCTGGCCCGAGGTGAGCGAGGCGCGGCGGGAGGAGCTGCTCAAGGTGATGCAGCAGCACCGGGCCCTGCTGGAGAAGTTCGCCCAGCGCGCCCCGGAGAACTTCGCGGCCTACCACCTGCTGGTCAGCGCGGAGCTGTCCCGGGTGAAGGGCCACGGGCACCAGGCGATCGCGGAGTATGAGCAGGCCATCGCCGCGGCCCAGAAGAGCGGCTTCCTGGGAGTGGAGGCCCTCGCCCGCGAGCTGGCCTTCCGCTTCTTCGGAGCGCAGGATCGCCCGCAGATCGCCACCGCCTACCTGCTCGAGGCGCTCTACGCCTACGAGCGCTGGGGGGCCGCTGGCAAGGCCCGCCAACTGGCGGCCGAGCAGGCCAACCTCCTGCTCTCTCACGGCAGTGCCCTGCGGCGCTGGGACAAGCCTCGCACGGTGCCTTCCACCAACCCCACCCTCCAGACGGGCCCCACCGGCTCCAACCACCCCACCTCGCCCACCAGCTCCGAGTCCCTGGGCGAGTCGCTGGACATGGCCTCGGCGATGAAGGCCTCGCAGGCCATCTCCAGCGAGATCCTCTTCCCGCAGCTCGTGGCCAACCTCATCCACGTCGTCATGGAGAGCGCGGGCGCCCAGCGCGGCGTGCTGGTGCTGAAGCGAGGCAAGGACTTCGTCGTCGAGGCCTCGGGCGAGGTGAGCAACCGCGCCGCCCCGTCGGAGTCGTCGGTGCCCCTGGCGCAGAGTGAGGCGCTCTGCCAGGCCATCGTCGAGCAGGTGATGCGCACGAACACCCACGTGCTGCTGGACGACGCCTCCACCTCGGAGGCCTACCGCAACAACGCCTACGTCTCGAAGCACACGGTCCGCTCGGTGCTCTGCGCGCCCATCCGGCACCGCGGGCACGTGCTCGGGCTGTTCTACCTGGAGAACAACCTCACCGCGGGCGCCTTCAACGCCAGCCGCCTCAAGGTGCTGGGCATGCTGTCGACGCAGGCCTCCATCTCCATCGAGAACGCGGAGCTGTACCGGCGGCTCGAGGACTACAGCCACACCCTGGAGGATCGGGTCGCCGACCGCACCGCGGAGCTGCACAACAAGAACGCGGAGCTGCAACGCGCCCTGGAGACGCTCAAGGCCATGCAGACGCAGATCATCACCCAGGAGAAGCTCGCCTCCCTGGGTGCGCTCACCGCCGGCATCGCCCACGAGCTGAAGAACCCGCTGAACTTCGTGAACAACTTCGCCGCGCTCTCGGTGGATCGACTGAAGGAGCTGCGCGAGGGCCTGCAGGGCGCCACCTCCCTGATTCCGGCGCAGCAGGAGGACTTCGAGGATCTGCTGGGCCAGCTGGACATGAACACCCGGAAGATCCGCGAGCATGGGCAGCGCGCCACGGGGATCATCGACGGAATGCTGCGACACGCGCGCGGCAACCGGGGCGAGCGGCGCACCACCAACGTCAACCAATTGGTGGAGGAGGCCGTGCGCCTGGTGCACCACGGGTTGAACGCCAAGAGCGCCCGGCGCAACGTGGTCATCGAGACGGCCTTCGACGCCAAGGTGCCGGACGTCAGCCTGATCTCCGAGGACATCCGGCGGGTGGTGCTCAACCTGGTGGAGAACGCCTGCTACGCGGCGAGTGAGCGGGCCCGGCTGCCCGGGAGCCAGGAGCAGGCCAAGGTGAAGGTCTCTACGCGCTGGACGGGCAACAACGTGGAGATCCGGGTGCGCGACAACGGCAAGGGCATCGCCCCCGAGGCCCGCGAGAAGCTCTTCATACCGTTCTTCACCACCAAGCCCGCCGGAGAGGGCACCGGCCTGGGCCTGTCGATCAGCCACGAGATCGTCGTCGGCTCGCTGGGCGGCAAGCTGATGGTGGAGTCCGAGGAAGGCCGCTACGCGGAGTTCATCGTGGTGCTGCCGGGCGCGGGCCAGCGGGCGGGGGCGCCCGCCTGACCCGGGCCGCTCAGAAGTCGCTCTCGCCGGAGATGTTCTCCGGGTAGCCGGAGATGGCCTGCGAGGCCTGGAGGCCGGACATGACGGCGGCCTCCACGCACCCGCAGTTGAGGCCGGTGAGGGTCCAGTCTCCCGCGAGGTACAGGTTGGGGTAGTCGGAGTCGTGCGAGCCGAGCCGGGCCTCCGTCGAGCCCGGCAGCGAGAGCACGTAGCGCTCGGGCGGGTCGATGTTGGCGCGCCAGAACTGGCTGTCGAAGCGGGCCACCCCCTCCTGCTTGCCCTGAAGCGTCGCGAGCTGCGCCCAGTCCAGGCCCGTCGGGTTGTAGCGCGGCGCCTTCGGCCACAGCGGTCCGATGCACTCCTTCAGCCAACGGAGGGACAGTTCCTTCAGTCGCTCGTGCTCTCGCCGGGGGAAGTCGTGATCGGTGAACGGCGGGATGACCGGCGCGTCCATCAGCGGCGCGGTGAAGTAGGCGATGTTCTTGACCGTCCCCGGGGGCCAGGTCTCCCGAGGCAGTAGGTGCGCCATGTCCGCATAGGTATTGAGCGGCTCGGCATAGCCCGTCATCACCGTGGGCGCCTGCGTCCAGCCCAGCTCCTCCAAGGAGCGGGACAGCCAGACCTGCACGCCCAGCGTCTGGTTGGTCTGGAGCGCCTCGACCATCCGCCGCCAGCGCGCGCTGTGCTCGAGCAGCTCTCCGCAGAGGTAGGGGAACGTCCCGAGCGAGATCCCCATCACCAAGACGTCGTAGTCCTTGCCGCGCTCCAGGGTGACGGGCTTCGCCCCCTTCCACTTCGGAGCCCAGTACGACTCCAAATTGATGCCGGAGGCCTCGAGCTCGTGGCCATCGACGATCTGCTCGTAGCTCGGCCGGTCGGGCCAGCACGGCAGCCCGAGCACATCCACGAGGGGCTGATACCCCGCCACCGAGTCCTTCAGCGCCACCTGCCGCGTCATCTCGATGCGGTTGATGTTGCGCGTCAGCGGGTGGACGCGGAGCTTCTCCACCTTGTGGAAGAAGTGGAACCGCACACCCCGCCGCTTGAGCACCTCGTACATGGGAGCGAAGACCACGTCACCCATGCCCGCGCGCATCTTGTAGAAGACCGCGCCCTTGTAGGTGAGGGCCATGCGAATCATGAAGCGCGTCGCCACGCCCGCCGCGAGCTGCTGCCGGTTCGGATCGCCCTGGATGTACGCGAAGAGCAGCTGGTACATGCCCCGAACGATGGGGGCCTGGTACAGCGTGAAGTCGCTGGCGCCGTGCCGCGCCAGCCACGCGCGGAAGTCCTCGCCGTCGATGGCGTTGAAGCCCTTACTCAGCAGCCCATCCCGCAGGATGCCCCGGGCGATGACGAGCCCCAGCTCCAGAACGCCCCAGAGCTTGCGAACGGCACTGTTCTCCAGGTTGCGGATGAAGCGCGCCGACAGCCGGGCGAAGACCTCCTCGACGAGATAGAGGATGACCTCCAGGTGGTTCGGGTCCTGCGCCCCCTGAGCCTTGGGCAGCCGAGCCGCGGCGAGCTGCGCGAGCTGGAGCGTGCGCCCGATGCCCGGCACGCTGCCCCTCGGGAAGGCCGGGAGCCCCAGCGAGCGGAGCGTGCTCTCGATTTTCGCGGGCAGCGTCTCGGGAGCAGGCGTCGCCGCGGCGAGGCCCGCCCCTGGCAGCTCGTACAGCATGTCCAGCAGCGCCTGCAGCCCGCGCTCCAGGTAGGTGGCGAGCGAAGGGAATGCCCCCTCCCCTTCCATCCCCGGCTCGAGCGGGTTCTCCGGAAAGGGGAACGGCCAGTCCACCCACCCATTCGGCGTGCGCTCGAACAGATTGACGAGCGACTGCTTCTTGAAGGCATCTTCGAGCGTGGCCAGGGGGGCGCTCTTGGGGCGACCCAGCTCCTGGTACACCTGCCGCATCATCCGGAAGGCGTTCTCGTAGTGCCCCATCCAGACGTGGAGGCCGTGCTCCTCGATGCGCTGGGCGGCGTCCTTGTTGCGCCCGCTGGCGCCCTTGCCACCCAGCCGCCAGCCCAGGTTGTAGAGGACGACCTCGTAGTGGTCCTGCCAGCCCGGGTAGTTGGTCAGCCCGTAAGCGGCCGTCATCGCGCCGACGCCACCCCCGAGGATGACGATCCTGCGCTTTCGACTCCGCGACTCCTCTGCCGTGCTCATCGCCCCTCGTTCCTCAGCGGTACCAGAACGCCTCTCCAGAGATCCGCAGCGGCTGCTTCGTGACGGCGCGGAAGGCCAGCATGCCGGAGATGACGGCGCCCTCGGCCGCCCCGATATAGAAGCCGTTGTCCACCCAGTCCCCGCAGACGGTCAGGTTCTCGAAGCCCGTCTGGTCCGGCCGGATCCGCGCCTTCTCGGTGCCCGGCAGCGCCAGGGTGTAGCGCTCGCTGGGGTCGACGTTGGCGCGCCAGTACTGCGTGCCGAAGCGCCCCTCCCCCGCCGCCCCGTTCGAGGGCACCAGCAGCGACCAGTCGAACACAGCCGGGTTGTTGGGCTGCGTCGAGCGCGGCCAGAGCACGCTGATGTCATTGCGCAGGAAGCTGAGCGCCGCCTGCCGAGCCAGCTCCTTCTGCCGCGCGGGGTAGCCATGGTCTGTCGGAGGTGGAGGCCGAGACGGACCGGGCATGGGACCGCAGAAATAGGCCGAGGTGCGCGGCGCGTTCGGCTGGGCCCAGCCCTCCCGGGGCAACAGGCTCGTCATGTCCGCCCACGTGTCGAGCGGCTCGACGTAGCCCGTCAGCATCGGGCTCCCCACCGTCCAGCCCAGCGCGCTCAGATCCTTGGTGGTCCAGATCTGGAAGGCCTGCGTCTGGATGGTGGCCACCTGATCCACCATCCGCCGCCACGCCGGGTTGAGCTCCATCAGCGTCGGGCACAGGAAGGGCACCGAGGCCACCGGGATGCCGAAGACGACCTGATCGAAGTCCTTGCCCACCTCCAGCACACGCTCCTCCACGCTCGGCCAAGGCGTGTAGAAGGACTCCAGATCGATCCCCTCGATGATCAGCTTGTCCCCTTGGACGATCTGATCGTAGAGCGGCTTGTCCGGCCAGCACGGCAGGTTCTTCACGTAGATGAAGGGCTCGTAGCTGGCCTTCGGATCCTTCAAGTCCACCTGGCGGCCGACGCGCACCCGGGTGACGCGAGGCTTGCCGCCGGGCCCGCCGCGCTCGGCGATGACCTCCTCGACGCGGTGGAAGAACTCGAAGCGCACCCCCTGCTTCCGGCAGGCTTCGTACAGCGGCACGAAGATGGTGTCGCCCATGGAGCCCGTGAACTCGTAGGCCACGTGCCCCTGGTACGTGAGGCCGATGCGCAAGAGCGCCCGCAGAGCGCTGCCCGCTCCGATCAACTGCCGATCCGGATCGCCGTCGACCATGCTCATGGCCGCGTCGTAGATGGTGCGCGCCAGCACCGAGCGCAGCGACATGGCGCTGGCGCCGTGCTTCTCCAGCCACTCGCGGTAGTCCTGGCCCTCGATGGAGTTGAAGCCCTTGGACAGCACGCCATCCGCGAGGATTCCCACGAGGTTGGCGATGAGGAAGTCCAAGCCCACGTACAGCTGATAGAGCAGGAAGTTCGACTCGATCAGGTACTCGATCCGAGACTTGATCCAGTTCAGGAACGTCCGGAGCAGCTTGAGGACCGTCTCCGTGATGCCGTCCGCGGTGGCAGAGGCCAGCTGCGGCTGCGTGGCCAACAACACCTGGGCATAGGCCTGCTCGAGCAGCTCCTCCCCATCCGCAGTGCTCCCCAGCTCCTGCGCGGTGAGGGTGTGGCCCTGCGCCACCGCGAGCGAGAGCCCGCCCTTGAGCTTGCTGTAGACCTGCCGGGCCACCCCGAGCACCTGCTCGATGATCTGCCAGCTCGTGGACGAGTCATCCCCCTCGCCAGGCTGGCGGGAGTTGGAGGGGAACGACACCACCCAGCGCTGCCAGCGGCCGTTGACGAAGTCCTCCATCGCGATGAGATCGCGCGGGGCGAAGGCCTGCTCGAAGGTGGCCAGCGGCATCGACTTCGGCCGGTCCATCACCCGGTAGCACTCGCGCATCAACGAGAACGCGTTCTCGTAGAAGCCCCAGAAGATGTGGAGCCCATGCTCCTCGATGCGGCCGTGGGGGCCGCGTCCGCTGGCGCCCTTGCCTCCGAGTCGCCAGCCCACCTGGTACACGGTGACTTCGTACTCTTCGCGAAGCTCCGGCGTGCGAGACAGGTAGTACGCGGTGGTCAGCGCGCCGGCGCCGCCACCGAGTACCGCCACCTTCTTCTTCATGAACCGCTCCAGATGAGGTGACCTTCGTTGAGGCGGAAGTCGTAGCGGACTTGCAGAGCCCCTGGAATGAAGATCTGCCCCCTCGGATCGAGCTCCAGCCCCAGCTCCTCGACCAGCGGCTGGGTGGCGAGCGACTCCACCTTCAGGCGGAAGCGGCGCGGCACCAGGCGCAGGCTCTTCAGATCGATCTGATCCGCCGCCGCGCCCACGATGGCCTGGTAGCAGGCATCCGTGCGGGTGCCCACGCCGCGAAGCTGCTTGAGGAACACCATGGGCAGCGTCGGCCGGAACAGGAACTCGACGACCCGCGCGCCGATCTCGAAGTCGAAGCCGAGCAACTGCCCCAGCTCATCCCGGAGGACGCCGAGCCGCTCCAGCAACTCCTCTCCCAGCGAGCGCTCCCGCTCCTCCCGATCGAGGGAGGTGCCATCCGCGCGCTCCACGGTGAGCACCCGCGCCAGCTCGGCCCGCGTGTCGGGGCTGAAGGTGCGGTACGCCAGGGTGTGGATCTCGAACGCCCCCGCCCCCTGCCCCGTGCCCGGCATCTGGATCGTCGCGGCCTGCTTGGGGAAGCCGTAGATCTCCCGGCCTCCAGCCACCGCCCAGGGGTTGTCCGCGTAGATGAAGGGAATGAACATCTCCACGCGCTTGCAGAGCTCGTCCGGGCCGTGCTTCTTGTAGTCGCTGGCGGCGATCCAGAAGGTGGCCTCGCGCTCCGAGGTGTACCCCCAGTCCTGGAAGCCCTCGGCTCCCGAGGAGAGCCGGGCGATGTGCTGGAACGTCAGCATCACGAAGGGCAGCCGCGGGCGATAGTCCACCGCGCCACCCGAGGGCTCATTGAGGTACTTGTCGCAGACGGCCTGGAGGCTCGACTGCCGACCCTTGATGAAGAAGATGTACTGGGTGACGTCCTGGCACAGGCTCGGCGGGGGGTAGACCTGGAGCGAGGCGTTGTTGAGGTACTTCGTCCCCGGAGGGCTCATTACTTCTCCTTGGAACCTCGCCAATTGAGCGGCTTGGGCATCACGAAGCGGATCCGCGGCAGGTGCTGAACCACCTGGGGCGTGAAGCGCATGTCCACCAACTCCCGACCCAGCGTGCTGTCGCTGGAGAGGGAGAACTCATCCCCTTCTCCGAACAGACGGTAACGCGCCTCCAGGTCGAAGTGCATGATGTTGCGCGTCTGGAAGACTTCCTTCGGGGTGACGAACCCGATGGAGAGTCGCTGCACGCCCGTGGGCTCCTCGGGGAAGCGGACCCGACCGAAGGCGACGCGCTTGCCCTCGCACGTCACGTCGAAGCGGCACCACGGCGCCGAGAAGGCGATGTCCACCGGCTGCGGCGTGGGGTGCTTGGCGTGCCCATGCACCTCGCGGCCATAGTCGATGGGCACCTGCTGATCGAGGATCAGCTTGTAGCAGAGCACCGTGGCATCCGGGTGCGCCCCCGCCTGGAGCAGCTCGAGTGGACCGCTGGCCGGTATCTCCAGGGGCTTCGTGGAGACGGCGAAGGAGACGATGAGCTCCTTGTAGGGCCCGCACGTGGTGTCGTGGTAGTCGGCCAGCCAGAGGGCGGCGGTGCAGCGGTTGGCGCCGATCGACACCGGCTGGTAGCGCTGCCCCGCGAGCAGGCGACGGACCACCTCGAGGTCCGCCGTCCCATGCAGCACCGCCATGTCCGCATCGCGGCACGCGTAGGGGACCTGGCACACGACGCCTGACGAGAGCTCGTAGTCCTCGGTGGGCGGATAGGCTTCGAACAGCGAGGGAGCGGGCCGGGTCGTCTGCATGATGGAATCCTCTTCAGCGCGTGAGGGGGGGCGCGCCGAGCAGTCTACCGTCCTGGACTCCCAGCCGCCTACCGGCCCGTCAGGGCAGCCAGGGCCGAGTCCTGAGGCTGAGTGGTCGGCTCACGCGGCTGCGGGGAAGGCGTCGTGTCCCCCGTTATGACCACCTGGCCGCGGCGGCCGAGGACGTCGTGGACGGTCACCGAAGCGCCCGGGCCGAGCAGATAGGCCCCTGCCTCCCGACACTCGAACTCCTCCGCGATGCGCTGGCGCAGGCGCTCGCTGATGAGCACCTGCTCCCGCGCGGCCAGCGCGGCGAGCTGCGCCGCGGTGTTCACCACGTCTCCGACCACCGTGTAGTCCAGCCGACCCAGCTCCAGCCCGCCGAGGCCGCCCGCCACCACGTCTCCGGCATCCAGCCCGATGGAGACGCCATGCGCGTACGGCGACTGATCACCCGTGCGGAAGGCCATGTCGCGGATCTGCGCCCGCACCGCCACGCACGCATCCAGCGCCCGCGTGAGGTGCTCGGGGCCGCGGAACACCGCCATCACCGACTCGCCCAGGAACTTGTCCACCGTGCCGCCGCGCGAGGCCAGCTCGGGGACGATGACCTGGAAGTTCTCGTTCAGCTTGCGGATGACGGCCTCCGGCGGCGCCTGGCGCGTCACCGGCGTGAAGTCCTTGATGGAGACGAAGGCCACCGTGGCCTCCACGCGCTCACCGGCCAGCGCCTCCGGCCCCTGCAAGAGCGAGCGCAGGCGGTCGCGCACGGAGCTCTGCACGGCCACGCGCAGCAGTGCGTTCTCCTCGATGGAGCGCACCATCTGGCGCACCTCGGCCGCGTGCTTGAGCGTCTTGACCAGCGTGGCCTCGAGATCCTGGAAGTCGAGCGGCTTGACCAGGAAGTCGTGCGCACCGCGGTTCATCGCCGTGCGGATGTTGGCCATGTCGCTGTAGGCCGAGACGATGATGACCTTCACCAGCGGGTTCACCTCGCCGACCTTGCCCAGGAAGGTGAGCCCGTCCATGCGCGGCATGTTGATGTCGGTGAGGATGGCGTCCACGTCCGGGTTCTGGCGCAGCTTCTCCAGGCCGTCCTCGCCATCCGAGGCGAAGATCATCTCGTAGAGGCCGTCGCGGAGCTGGCGGCGGAATGCCTGCCGCATCAGCGTCTCCACGTCTGGCTCGTCGTCCACCACCAGAATCTTGGCCGTCTCGATGCGGGCCGACTGGACGATCGCCGAGAAGGCCGCCGCCAGCTCATTGGCGGACTGGAAGCGCTGCGCGGGATCGGGATCCAGCGCGCGCGAGAAGAAGGGATCCAGCTCCGCGCCCAGCTCGGGCACCAGCGTGGAGGGAGCCACCTCGGGCGGACGGAAGCTGCCGTTGAGCAGCGAGCCGACGGACTCCAGCGAGAACGGGAAGCGCCCGGTGAGGGCGCGGAAGAACACCACCGCGATGGACCAGAGATCGCTGCGGTGGTCGAGGCTCGTGTCCCCGCGGATCTGCTCGGGGCTCATGTAGCGCAGCGTCCCCACCATGCCATCGGCGACAGGATCGGTGGGCAGATCCTCGGTGCGCGACTTCTGCCGGACCAGACCGAAGTCGAGGATCTTCACCTCCTCGCGGCCGGCGACCCGGGCCAGGAAGAGGTTGGCCGGCTTGAGGTCGCGGTGGACGATGCCGGCGGTGTGCGCGTCCGTCAGGGCACGGGCCACCTGGGTCATCAGCGCGGCGACGGCGGAGGGCGCCAGCCGCTCGCGGCGACGCAGGCGCGTCTCGAGGTCCTCGCCCTCGAGCAGCTCCATGACGATGTACGGGTCATCGCCGTCCACGCCGAAGTCGTGGATCTGCACCACGTTCGGGTGGTGGAACTGGGCGATCGCCTTGGCTTCCTGCTCGAATTGACGGCGCGCGGCGGCGGAAGAGAGCCGCTGCGACGTGGTGAGCTTGATGGCAACGCGCCGCTGGAGCTGGGAATCGGTCGCCATCCAGATGGCACCCATGCCACCGCCAGCGATCTTCTTCTCCAACACGTACCTGCCACCGACCTGGCGACCAGACATGGACTTCACCCGTGCATGCAAGAGCCAGAGGCGTGCTCCGGCTGTGGATGTCGAACCGCTGCACGTCCCCTGTTCTGATACCTTCATATCAGGAGGAGCTTTGTGATGGCCATGCCCCGACCCCGCCCTGCCCCGCCGTCCAGGTGGGTCCTCTTGCTCCTACTGGGAGTGACAGGGATTGGAACGGGTTGCCATGCGTTCGCCGCTCCTGTCTACCAAGGCCCGAGGTCCGAGCACTTCGACGGCGAGCGCTTCGTCAACCAGGAGACGCGCACGCGTCGGATGAGCATCCTGGACTGGCAGTTGAACCGGCAGCCCGGCCCCTGGACTGAGTGGACCGACACCCCTCCGGGTCCTCCTCCACCCCGTCGCGTGGCCTCCGGGGCCCTGCGCGTCACCTTCGTCAACCACGCCACCACGCTGCTCCAGCTGGACGGAGTGAACGTGCTGACGGACCCCATCTGGTCCGAGCGCTGCAGCCCGGTGTCCTTCGTGGGCCCCAAGCGCGTGCGCCCGCCCGGCCTGCGCTTCGAGGACCTGCCGCCCATCGACGCGGTGATCATCAGCCACAACCACTACGACCACATGGACTTGCCGACGCTCAAGCGCCTGGCGAAGCACTTCCCCAACGCGCGCTTCTTCGCCGGGCTGGGCAACAAGGCCTTCCTGGACTCCAAGGGCCTGCCGAACGTGACGGAGCTGGACTGGTGGCAGGAGGTCCAACTCACACCGGCGGTGAAGCTGGTGAGCGCCCCCGCCCAGCACACCTCCAACCGGGGCCTGAGCGACCGCAACGGGACGCTGTGGACGAGCTACGTGCTCCAGGGGCCCTCGGGGGTGACGTACTTCGCGGGGGACACCGGCTACGGCAAGCACTTCCGCCAGGTGCGCGAGCGCTTCGGCCCGCCTCGCCTGGCGGTGCTGCCCATCGGCGCCTACAAGCCCGAGGCCTTCATGGAGGTGATGCACATCTCCCCGAAGGAGGCGGTGCGAGCCCACCTCGACCTCGAGGCCAAGGTGAGCGTGCCCATGCACTTCGGCACCTTCCACCTCGGGGATGACGGGCAGGAGGAGCCCGTCGCCGATCTGCTCGAGGCCGTGGAGGCCCAACCCTCACCGAAGCCGGAGTTCTGGGTGCTCGGCTTCGGCGAGGGGCGCGACGTCCACTGAGGCTCAGGCCTTCACGTCGGTGCGCGGCGGCACTTCACCGCTGGCGGAGTGCTGGCCGCCGCCGTTGCCACCGCCGGGCTTGTCCTCCAGGGCGGACTTCTCCCCAGCGGGCTTGTCCAGCAGCACCTTGGTGGGCCCCTGCTCGTCGGCGGCGCGACGGGCCTCCCGCTCCTTGTAGCGGCGGATGGCCGGGGCCATGATCTCGCCAATGAGCGTGCGGTAGTCCATGCCCGCGCCCTGGGCGATGAGCACCAGATCGCTCCAGCCCGGCGTGAGGCCCGGCAGCGGGTTGCACTCGATGAAGTAGATGCGCCCCTTGTCATCCATGCGGAAGTCGATGCGCGCCACGTCGCGGCACCCCAGCGCCATGAACGAGCCACGCGCCGCCGTGCGCAGCTTCTCCAGCAGCGCCGGCTCCAGCTTCGCGGGCGCGTCGTACCGGATGCGATCGTTCCAATCGAGCTTGTGCTGGAAGCTGTAGACCGGGTTCTTCTCCTCTTTGTCGAGGAAGACGATCTCCATGGGCGGCAGCACGCGCGGCCGGCGCTCGCCCAGCAGGCCCACGGTGAACTCGCGCCCGCCAATGTACTCCTCGATGAGCGCCGGCTGCTTGTACTTGCCCACCAGCTCCTTCACCACCTCGCGCAGCTCCGCCTCGCTCTGGCAGACGCTCTTGCTCACCACGCCCTTGGAGGAGCCCTCCGCCACCGGCTTCACGATGAGCGGGAAGTTGGTGAACTCCTTGTTGAGCCGCTCCTTGCCCGTGTGCATGAGCTGGAAGGTCGGCGTGTGGATGCCGGCCTGGCGGACGATCTTCTTGGCCAGCGCCTTGTCCAGCGCGAGCGAGAGCGTCGCCGGATCGCTGCCCGTGTACGGGATGTCCAGGAGCTCCAGCATCGCCGGCACCTGGCTCTCGCGGTTACGGCCCTTGAAGCCCTCGGCGATGTTGAAGACGATGTCCACCGGCGTGCTCGCGAGCACACTCGGCAGCTCCGCGGTGGCCTCGAGGTCGATCACCTCATGGCCCCACGAGGCGATGGCCTCGCGGATGGCCTGGAGCGTGGACGGCGAGTCGTACTCGGCCTCGCTGTCCTCGGAGGCATCCACGGTCGGCTTCACGCGCTTGACGTTGTAGGAGAAGCCCACCTTCAGCGGGCCGCTCTTGCGCGCCGGCTTGCCCTGGCGCCGCGCCGAGTCCTTGATCTTGTAGCGCTTGGCGGCGCTCTGGATGATCGAGCCGATCACCCCGTCCAGGTGCAGCCCCTCCAGCGCCGCGGAGGCGTAGATGCCGGCGCCGGGCTCCAGGCTGGGCAGCGCGTTGATCTCCAGGAAGTACGGCACGCCCGCGTCGCTGAGCCGGAAGTCGATGCGGCCCAGGTCCCGGCAGTCCAGCACTCGGAAGATCGTCTGCGCCATCTTGCGCACGTCCTCCGCCGTCTTCGCGGAGATGTTCGCCGGGGCGCGCACGCTCACGGCGCCGTAGTTCTTCACCTTCAGATCGTAGTCGTAGATCTGGTACTTGCGGCCCGCCGTGGCGTTCGCGTCGACCACGTACTCCACCGGCGTGAGCACGCCGTCGTAGTCATTGTCCACCGCGGCCAGGAAGGGCACCGTCAGGTCCTTGCCGCCGATGAACTCCTCGACCAGCACGCCGGCGGGGTACTTGGCCAGCGCG
The DNA here is from genome assembly GCF_034259325.1 of Hyalangium ruber. NCBI lineage: Bacteria > Pseudomonadati > Myxococcota > Myxococcia > Myxococcales > Archangiaceae > Hyalangium > Hyalangium rubrum. Next base: position 218,472 of record NZ_JAXIVS010000005.1, read on the forward strand.
TCGGCCACCTTCGCGCGCACCTCGTCCAGCGTCTCCGCGATGGAGTCCTGGGTGATGCCCTTGGAGGAGCCCTCGAAGTTGGGCTTGACGATCACGGGGAAGCGCAGGTTCTCGGCCGTCAGCTCGCTGAGCTTCTCCACGTACTGCCAGCCCGGCGTGCGGATGCCGTGCTTGGAGAGGATCAGCTTGGTGAGCTGCTTGTCCAACGTGACGGCCAGGGCGTACGCGTCGCTGGCGGTGTACGGGAAGCCCAGCTCGTCGAAGAGGGCCGGGTAGAAGGCCTCGCGGAAGCGGCCGCGGCGCCCCTCGGCGGTATTGAAGATGAGATCCGGGCTGTAGGCCTCCAGCCGGGCGACGGTGCGCGAGGCGGGGCCGCTCACCTCGAAGCGCTCCAGCCGGTGGCCGAGCCGCTCGATGGCGCCCGCCAGCGTGTTCACCGTCTCCTGGGTATCGAACTCCGCCTCTTCTTCCGAGTCGGAGAGCCTGAGGTTGTACGTCAGCGCGATGCGCACGGCTTCTCCCTTTTCGCCTTCTTGAGCGAGCGCCCGCGGCGCACCTTCGCCGCGGACATGAGTCGACCCGGAGCGCGCTCATGCGCCACGGGCGTGCGGGCGGCAACCGTCGCGCCCGCGACAACCTTCCCATCCACCACCTGCGTCTGGGCCCACATGTCCCCGAGCCGCCAGCCGAGCGGATCCTTGAGGACGCGCCACGCCTCCAGCCCGCCGATGACGACGAGGCCCGCGGCGCCGGCCACCAGGCCCAGCGGCTGCGGCATCATCCCCAGCAGGACGATGAGCGCCAGCGGCGCGTTGCGCAGGGTGCTGTCACGGTGGCGCGCCGCCGAGCGGGTCGGCAGGTGCATCACCTTCACTCCGAAGATGCGCTTGCCCACGCTCTGGCCCTGGAGCATGCCGTCGGCCAGCAGCAGGAACAGCAGCGCCACCACGGAGCCGGCGGCGCCGCAGACGACCCACAGGCCCCACGCCACGGCCACGTCCACCAGCCGCGCGCCCACGCGCAGCAGCAGCGAGGCCTTGGGGTACGGAGAGCCGGCCATGGCATCGCCCTCATGGACGAGGCGCAGCGCGCGCTCGCTCCGAGGTGCCACCATGAAGCTACGTTCGGGGCCGGGGTTCACTCCTCGGGCTCCAGCGTGAGGCCCTTCTCCAGGGGCTCGGGCTCATCCAGGCCCGCGAGCTGCGCCAGCCGCTCGTAGGCGCTGATCGGCCGAGGGCCTCCGCCGGCCCGCTTCTCGTGCGTACGGGCGTGGTCCGCCATCAACTCCGCCGTGGGCGAGCCCGTCTCCGACAGCCGCATCAGCCGGCCACGGGCCTCCTCGGTGTCGTGCGTGGCGGCCTCGCCCTCGCGGGTGAAGAAGACGAAGGCCATGGCCGGACGCTTGGAGGCCTCGCGCATGGCGAACTGCACGCCATCGAGGTTCCAACCCTTGGGGATCCACTCGTTGAGGGTGCGCTCCAGCGAGCCCTCATCCACGGTGGACAGCTCGACGACCTTGTATTGCAGGGGACCCGGCGCCCGGACGACGGGCGTCTTTCCCGTACCGGGGCGCTTGCCGGCGCGGCGGGGACGTTCGGGCGGAGGCTTGGCGGCCTTGCGCTTGGGACGCTTCTTCTTCGTGGGCATTGCTGTGGAACTCACTTTGCGCGCGTCCCGGGTGCGGATCAAGCCGTCCGAGAGACTTCCCGCGCCGGCTGTCGGCTACAGGAGCTTGGAAGCCTCGAGGGCGTGGTAGGTGATGATGAGGTCGGCCCCGGCGCGCTTGATGGAGGTGAGGATTTCCATCATCACTCGATTGCCATCCACCCAACCGTTCTGGGCGGCGGCCTTCACCATGGCGTACTCGCCGGACACGTTGTAGGCCACCACCGGCACCTGACAGTGCTCCTTCACCCGGTGGATGATGTCCAGGTACGAGAGCGCGGGCTTGACCATCACCATGTCGGCGCCCTCGTCGAGGTCGAGCCGCAGCTCCTTGAGGGCCTCGCGGGCATTGGCCGGATCCATCTGGTAGCCGCGCCGGTCGCCGAACTGGGGCGTGCTCTGAGCGGCCTCGCGGAAGGGCCCGTAGAAGCCCGAGGCGTACTTGACCGCGTAGGAGAGGATGGGCGTGTCCACCAGGTGCGCCTCGTCCATGGACCTGCGCAGGGCGGCGATGCGCCCGTCCATCATGTCCGAAGGGGCGATGATGTCGGCGCCGGCCTGGGCGCACGTGACGGCCATCTGCGCCAGCAGCGGCAGGGTGGCGTCATTGGCCACGTGATCGCCTTCGAGGACGCCACAGTGGCCGTGGTCGGTGTACTCGCACAGGCACACGTCGGCGATGACCTGCAGCTCGGGCACGGCCTCCTTGATGGCGCGGATGGCGCGCTGGACGATGCCGTCGCGCGCGTAGCCCTGCGTGCCCCGGCCGTCCTTCTGGTCGGGAATGCCGAAGAGGATGACGGAAGGCACCCCGAGGGCCTTGGCCTGCTTCGCCTCGGCGACGGCGTGCTCGATGGAGAGGTTGAAGATGCCCGGCATCGAGGCGATGGGGCGGCGCACGTCCCGGCCGTCGACGACGAAGAGGGGGTAGATGAAGTCCGAGGGCTCCAGCGTCGTCTCACGCACCATGTCCCGGAGGACGGCGGAGCGACGCAGGCGGCGGGGGCGGTGGATGGGGAAAGCCATAGCTCGACGGTATAAACCGTTGATGGCCCCGCGCCAGCCTCAAGTGGACCGAGCTGGGCTCCCGGGCAGCCGGCAAGGCGGGGGGCCCCTCTACCGCGCGGTTCCCCCGTCCTGCTCCGGGCAGGTGCGGAGGAGCCTTCGCTCGAAGATCACCTTCTCCTGGATGGTGCAGCCGTCGACGTCGACACAGTTGAAGCTGTGGTCATCTCCCCGGAAGCTCGTCCCCGGGCGGCAGCGGAACTCCCGCTCGGACTCGCGGAAGCCCTCGAGCTCCAGAGCCTCCTCGTCGCTGAAGTGGAGATAGAGGCGCAGCACCCCCACGCCACACAAGGCGACCGTCAGGCCCACGACAGGTATCAGCCAGCGCCATGATTTCGCCACGCTGGCACCTATATCAAACAAGCCTTGGAAACCGCGCAGGAGGCGGCGCGGCGGCCCCCCGACTCAGCTCTGCAGCAGGAGCCCGGCGTTCCAGAAGGAGCGGCGTGAAGCCTGGTTGGCGCGCTGCTCGGCCCGCTCCGCCTCGAAGAGGGCCCGCGTATAGCGCGCATGGGCCGCTGGAGTGCCTGCCTTGAGGCCTTCTTCCGCCTCGGCCAGCTCACGCCGTGCCTGCGCCAACTCATTCCCCACAATCTCGCTCCACGTCATGGTCCATTCCTCCTGGTAAGCAGAGCCCTTGCACACCTCGGACCAGAGGTAAGCCTGGGTGAAGCATGCGAAAAGCCGTGCTTTCGCACGCAAGGGAACGTCGGGAGTGCGCACACTGCTTCCCACCCACGCAAAAGTGACGACGCAAGCAGGCCCACGGCGGGCTTGGACGCCTGGCTGGCCTCCCTGGAGGCAATCGGTCTCGGGCCGCATCGTCTAGAGTGGCACCGTGCCAGCCATCGAAGTCAGCGGGCTCCGAAAGACGTACCGACGCGCCTTCGGGCGTGCGGGAAATGACGCACTGCGGGGCGTGGACCTCACCGTGCCGGAGGGGAGCGCCTTCGGGCTGATTGGCCCCAACGGTGCCGGGAAGACGACGTTCATCAAGGCCATCCTCGGCATCGTTCAGCCGACGGCGGGCACCGTGCGGGTGCTGGGCGGCTCACCGGAGGACCCGCGCATCCGCGCGCGCATCGGCTACCTGCCCGAGCGCCTGCACCTGCCGGGGGCGTGGACGGCCACCGCGTTCCTGAACACCGTGGCGCGGCTCAAGGGGCTGCGACCGGAGGAGGCCGCGCACCTGCGGTTGCTGGAGCGCGTGGGGCTGGCGTCCGCGGCGGGGCGGCGCATCGGCGGGTACTCCAAGGGCATGCGCCAGCGGCTGGGGCTGGCAGCGGCGCTGCTGGGATCCCCTTCCCTGCTGGTGCTGGACGAGCCCACCGACGGCATCGATCCCATGGGCCGCGTGGAGGTGCGGAGCATCCTTCAAGAGGAGGTGCGACGCGGCACCACGCTCTTCCTCAACTCACACCTGCTGGCGGAGACGGAGCGCGTGTGTGATCGCGTGGCGATCCTCGCGGACGGGCGCGTGCTGCGCGAGGGACGGCTGGAGGAACTGTCGCGCGGCGGGGCGAGGTGGGCGGTGCGCTTCGCTCCCGGCACGGACGCGGGGGCGCTGGCTTCGGCCGGCTTCCAGGCGACGGGCTCGGAGGGGCTCTACCATATCGAGGCGGCGGATCCGGCGGCGCTGAACGCGGCGCTGGACCGGGCACGGGCGGCCGGGGCGCTGCTGGTGGAACTCAAGCGCGACGGACAGGATCTGGAAGCAGTGCTCACCTCCACGGTGGGGGCAGCGGCATGAGGCCCGTGTTCGGAATCGCCGGCTACGTGCTGCGCGAGGCGGCGTCGCGCAAGTTCATCCTGGCCTTCCTGGTGGGAATCACCCTGCTGCTGCTCGTGATCTCGCTGAGCCTGCGGCTGGAGGTGCTGGACGGAGCGCTGGCGGCCACGCGGCTGTTCGGCAAGGTGGTGGACACCAGCATCCGCTCGGTGGACGTGGCGCTGCGGCCGCTCTACCAGGCGTGCGCCTACGTCGTCTTCTATGGAGGCATCCTCTTCGGCATCGTCGCCTGCTCGGACTTCGCGCCGAGCCTGATGTCTCCGGGGCGGATCGAACACCTGCTCGCCCTGCCCCTCCAGCGCTGGCACATCCTGGCGGGCACGTTCCTGGGGGTGATGACGCTGGCGCTGTGCGGCGCGATCTATGGCGCGGGCGGGCTGTTGCTGATTCTCGGGGTGAAGACGGGGTACTGGACGGCGGGGCCATTGGTGGCGGCGCTCCTGGCATGCGTGAGCTTCGCGGCGGTGTACGCGGTGATGCTCACCACGGCCACGCTGGTGCGCAGCGCGGCGCTGTGCGCGGCCTCGGGCTTCCTGATGTTCGTGGGCGGCATCATCGCCGGCTACCGCTCCTCGATCGCCCGTGTCTTCGAGGAGGGTCTGAGCCGAGAGCTCTTCAAGGGCGTGACGTTGGTGCTGCCGCGACTGTCCTCGCTGGCGGATGCCTCCGCGGACCTTGCGGCCTCGCAGCCCCTGGGTGTGAAGTCGCTGGAGACGCTGCTGGTGGGGGTGCTGGTGTTCGGCCTGGGAGTGCTCGCGGTGGGCTTCTGGCGCTTCGAAGGGAAGGATTACTGATGAACCGACGGCGTGGCATGTGGCTCGCCCTGGCGGTGGTGCTGCTGGCGGTGGGCGCCGGGCTGATGTTCACCGGCCAGGGCGAAGAGCCGGAGGTCGAGCCACCCAAGGTGGACTTCCCTCGGAAGATGCGCCCGGAGGAGCGGAAGCGGGCCGAGCTCCGCCGCACCCAGGTGCTGCCCGCGCGCGGGCCCGAGGACGCGGGGACGGCGGTGGCGACGCCGCAGCGCCCGAGGGATCCGGTGCTCGCCGCCCTGCCCCGGGGCAAGGGCCGGTCGGCGGTGGTCATCGAAGCCAACGCCCTGAGGCACTCCCCCATCGGCGAGCTGCTGATGGATTGCATGATGCGCGATGGCGGCAAGCGGATGGACGAGTTCCGGCAGGTCAGCGGCGTGGATCCGTTCCAGGATCTGGACCGCATGGTCATCACGGATGACGGCTTCATCCTCTCGGGGGACTTCAGCAAAGCGCGCTTCACGGAGCTGCTCCAGGAGCGGGTGTCCTCGGACTACGGTCCAGGCGCGCGCGTGTACGAGCCGGGCGAGGTGGTCATCGCGCAGGCGGATGGAGGCACGCGACGAGGCCGTGGAGACTCGGCGGTGGGCACCTGGAACAACCAATTGCTGGTGGTCGGCGACACGCCCTCCTCGGTGAAGGACGTCCTCGACCGGGTGGAGGGACGCGGCTCGAACGAGCCTCCCATCATCTCCGAGAACAGCACGTACGGAGAGATGTACGGGGTGCTGTCGGTGGAGCAGATCGCGCGGATGCTGCCTCCGGAGCAGGCGGAGCTGGCGCAGCGGCTGAAGCAGGTGGCCGACAACGTGGAGCTGCACCTGGACGCGCGCTCGGACGTGGCGATGGTGGCGGAGCTGCGGGGCTCGGACGCGGCGGCGGTGACGGACCTCGGCAAGTCGCTGGGCGCGGCGCTGTCGGTGGGGCGGCTCAAGGCCCAGGCGGACGGCAACAAGGATCTGGCGCAGCTGCTGGACTTCGCGCGCGTGCAGCCAGATGGCTCGTCGTTCAAGCTGGAGATGGCGGTCCCGCTCGAGGTCATCCAGGAACGGCTCAAGTGGTGCCGGGATGAACGGCAGGCCACCGGGGCCACGGAGACACGGCAGTGAACTGCTCGGAGCGCTGGCTTGCCTGGCCGCAGCCCCCTGCCCTACCCACCGAGGATGGGAGCCCCGTTTCGGAGGGTTGAAGTCGATATGCCTTTCTCCACCCTCTGTCAGCGCTGCGGGCTGTGCTGTGACGGCAACCTCTTCGCCTCCGTCCCACTGAGGAAGGCGGAGGTCGCCACGATGCAGCGGCTGTCCCTGTCCGTGATGGAGACTCCGGAGGGTACGCCGTCGCTCGTGCAGCGGTGTACCGCGCTGGATGGGCGCTGCTGCACGGTCTACGCGGAGCGCCCCGAGGCCTGCCGCCGGTACCGCTGCTATCTGCTCATGGCCATGGCGGAGGGCGAGGTCTCCTTGGACGAAGCGCTCGCCGTGGTGGACGGGGCACACGCGCGCATTCAAGCGGTGGAGGCCCTGCTGGCTCCCTCCAGCGAAGAGGCGCCCCAAGCCGTGCTGCAACGGGCGCGGAGGGATGACCTCCCGGAGAACGGAGGGCCCCTACCCCCCGAGGCCCGCACCGCTTGGGAACAGGCCAATGCGTACCTGGATCGTCACTTCCGGGGGCGCCACGGCCGGGGTTGAACCCCTGCGGGCTCAGTGCTCCACGCTGGAGTCCTTGTCCACGCCGGTCATTTCCTTCCACTGGGAGAAGTCCCGCGTCTCCTTGGGCTCGGCCTTGAACAACCCTCCAGGCGCATAGCGGTTCGACTCCATGCGCAGCCCGGGGCGCTTCTTCCCCAGCCGGACGAGCTTCTCGGTCCGGACGACGTTGTCCTTCACGGTCAGATCGCTGCTGGGCGCGCCATTGGCACCAAGCCCGAGCATCATCCCGTACCCATCCGTGTCCTCGATGGTGTTGCCCTCGACCTTCACCTTGCTGGCGTTCTCGACGCGGATGCCGGCTCCGTCACTTCCGCCGGAGGAGGTGATCTCCCGGATGGTGTTGCCGCTCACCACCACGTCCGTGGGGTTGGCGCCGTCCGTCACACCGCCGACGGCGATGCCCTTGCCGGCCTTGGAGATCTCGTTGTCCTCGATGCGGACGTTCTTGGCGGAGTAGTGGACGACGACGGCCTCCCCCGCCGAGGAGGAGCTCTTCTTGAAGTCGTGCATGCGGTTGTGGCGGACGACGACGTCCCGGCACGTCTTGATGTCCACCGCGTTCTCACCGGTCGCGTGCAGCTTGTTCCGCTCGATGACCACGTCCTGAGCGGGCGCCTGGCTTCCAGAGTCCGGCTTGAGGCACTGCACGGCATCCCCCGAGGTGTCGTGGATGTCGTTGCCCCGGATGACGATGTCCCGTGAGGTCGCCTGGATGACGATGCCGTGCGAGTCATCCCCTCCCGGCTTGTGGAAGTCATGGATGTGGTTGCGCTCGATGCGGACGCCGTGCGCCTGTCCGTAAGTGGTGATCCCGCCTCCGAGCGTCCCTCCGTGCAGATGGGAGCGCTTCAGTGTGGCGCCCTGGGTATCCCCCTCGAAGACGGCGGCGAAACGGCTCTGTCCGCGGACATCGATCTCGAAGCCCTCGATGATCCAGTAAGGGCGTCGGACCTGGAGCAATGCTCCCGAGGACTTGCCCGGAACGATCTTCGGCTCTCCCTCTCCCAATAGGGTGATGGGAGCGTCCTTCGTGCCCTTGCGGGCCTTTCCATCAATGACGACGCTCTCGGCGTACTGCCCCGCCTGGACGCGGATGACCTCCCCAGGCCCTGCCTTCTCGATCGCTCGGCGGATGGTCCGGAAAGGGTTCTCTCGCGAGCCCGCTGCCTCGTCCGAACCGGACGGGCTCACGACCCACTCCCGCGAATAGCTCTGAGCGGGGGTCGCCTCCTCGGCCTCGAGCGGCGCTTCGTCCGTGCCTGCTTCGGCGTGGCGCTCCTCCTCCTCCTTCTTCTTGGGAGTGGGCCGCTTCGTGTCCTTGTCCTTGGAGTCCTTCGACCCGATGACCTCTTCCACTTCCTTGGAGACCTTGTCGGCGACGGAGCGACACCCGCCCAGAGAGGTTGCCAGGACCACGACCCCTATCCACCCAAACCTGCTGCGCATTGGCTCGCTCCCCCGGACCGCGCGAACACGGCCGTACATATCCCTCGGGGTAGAGACGCCACGACCGGGGTGTGACCTCCGCAAGCTCCCAGCGGCTCCACGCGAGCAGCTATCGGCGCGGCTCAGCTTCGCTGCTCACGGCCTCGGAGCGCGCGGGTGAGCGTGATGGCCAACTGGCTGCGCACCAGCTCGAGGATGTCCTCGAGTTCCTCGGGCTCCACTTTCAGGAGGGACCGCAGTTCCCGCTGGGTGGCCAACAGCAGTCGCTCCCGCGCCTGCGTCAGCCAACGCGCGATGGTGACGCGGTGTACGGTGTACAGCTTGCCCAGCTGCTCCTGGCTGGCACCTCCCACGAAGTGCAGACGCAGCAGGTTGAGCTCCTGGTCGGTCAGCGTGTCGAGCGCGGTGCGGAAGGCCTGCTGGAAGGCCTCGCGGTACTGGCTCTTGATGAGCTGAAGCTCCGGGCCCGCGCTGTCCGTCCCGAGCCCCTTGGCCAGCCGCTCATCCAACGGCACCTCGGCCGTGGCTCCACGACGCAGGTTGATGGCCGCCCGGAGTGTCACGGCACGCACCCAGCCTCCCAGCGGGCCCGTGCCGGAGTAGGAGGCGATCTTCGGGCTGCTCCGCTCCCGGCGGAGGAAGAGCCGCTCGCGCACGGCCTGCATCGCCTCGTCGATGAAGCCGGGCGAGGGATCCAACCGCCGCAGCGCGGCGCTCATGTCCGCGCCGAAGCGCTGGTCGAACTCCGCCAGCGCCACCGGGTGGCCCGCGGCGCAGCCCATCGCCAGCGCGAGGTCCTCGGCGTGGAGGGACCGCAGCGTCGCCACCCCCTCCCCCGCTCCGCTCACCTGGCGCAGCAGCGCCTGGAGGAAGTCATCCTCCGAGATCTCGAACCGTGCCCGGACCTGGGCGCTCGCCTCGAAGAGCGCGTGGAGCACCGGCCCCAGCTCCTCCTCGGGCTCCAGCGCCCGCGCGGTCCCGGCGGGCAGCAGCGCGAGGGCGCGGGAACGCAGCCGTGCGGCGGAGAGAGCGCTGTCGGGATGGGACGGGGAGGACATGGTGCCTCCCAATCTAGCGGGCCGTCCCCGTGCTGGCAGCGAGCTTCGAAGAGGCCGCTAGGGCGTACCGGGATGGTCACGGAGCCACGCGTCCACCTCGGTGCGCGCGGGCTCCTGGAGTCGTTCTCTCAGCTCGAGAATCTGTTCACGTACACGCGCGCGATCCGGTCCGCCGTTCTTCCACTGAAGGAGCGCCAGCCGGAATCGTGTCTCCGCCTGCTCCGGGCCCAGGTTCGGATTCCGCGCGAAGATGGCGAGCGCCCGCTCCAGCGAGGCCCGCGCCTGGGCGTTCCGCTCCAGAGCGGCGAGCGCCAGACCGAGCTGGTAGTGCGCTGTGGCCACGTGGGGATGCTCCGCCGAGAACGTGGCGGAGAAGATCTCCAGCTCGCGTCGGAAGTGCTCCAGGGCCTCGGTGTAACGGCCCAGCTTCATCAGCGAGAGGCCCACCGCGTCCAGCGTCACTCCCACCAGCACATGGCGAGGGCCGAATCGCGTGGTGCGCAGGGAGAGCGCCTCGAGCCCCACCGCCAACGCCTCCTCGAAGCGCCCGAGGCTCCGGTACACCGAGGACATGTTCGTGAGGACGTTGGCCAGGGAGTCGGAGTCCCGTTCCCTGCTCGTGCGCTCCAGTGTCACGGCGCGTTGGAACGCGGCGAGCGCCTGCGCGTGCTCTCCGAGATCATCGAGCAGGCTGGCCAGGTTGGCCAGGGCCTGGGCGTACTGGGAGCTCTGCTCCATACCCAGGCTGGAGTAGATGCGCAGCGCGCGCTCATACGCCTCGCGGGCTTCGGGAAGTTGGTGCCGGTGCTTGGCGATGATGGCCAGCAGGTTGAGCCCCACGGCGAGGTTCTGGGTCTCAGGTCCCCAGTGACGCTCTCGCAACGTCAGGGCGCGGTGGATGGAGGCAGAAGCCTCGTCCAGCTGCCCGTGCATGTAGAGCGAGGCGGCCAGGCCGTGCAGGGCCGAGGCCAGCGCGGGGGCATCCGGGCCAAGCTGCTGCTCCAGGGTTTCCACGCGCTCGCGATCGAGCGCGACCGCCTCGGCGAAGTTCCCCTCCCGGTCCGCCAACCCGGAGCGCGCCCCCAGCACCTCCGCCTCCAGGAGCCTGTCCCGGCGACCCAGTCGGTCGAGCTTGGCCTGGGCATACTCGAGGCTGCGGCGCGCCTCGGCGAACTCCTTCTGGTCGGTGCCTTGGATGAGCGCCAGCCTCGCCCAGGCCTGCGTGGCCAGCGTATCCTCGCGCCCGGCCTCCGCCCGGAGTGCCGCCCGGCGGAAGTGCTCGATCGCCTCGGGCATCTGCTCGCTCATGCGCAGCAGCGTGCCCTCCAGCAGAAGCGCCTCGGCCTGCAGCGGGGGATAGGCCAGCGCCTCGGAAGCCTGGCTCAGCGCCTCGGCTCGCGGCAGCGCCTCCTTCAGATGGCCCAGCTCCTTCAGCGTCTCCAGCTCCGCGAGCTGCTCGCGCAGCGTGAGCACCTGCCGCTGGGCGGAGGCGTCCCGGGGCAGCCCCGGCGCCTCCAGCAACACCGCTGCGTTGGCGCACTCGCTCAGCGCGGGCAGCGCATGCACAGCGTCCATCGCCTTGCCCGCAGTGGCGCGATCGGCGTGCTCCAGCTCCCGCGCCAGCGCCGATACACGTTGCAGCGCATGGTCCAGGCACAGCATGCGGCGATCGAGCAGCTGCTCGGACTGCTCTCCTCGCACCCGCGTGGCCTCGCAGGACTCGCGGTGCATGGAGGCCCAGTCGAAGGTGTACGCATCCACGCTCCGGGTGAGCAGCTCCCAGGTCCGCTCCGCGCTGGGTACACCGCTGGCCAGCAGGCCCCGGCGCACGCCCTCCCGAGTCGCCGCGCCCCATGCCGACTGGACACGCGCTGGCCCTCCGGCGCACAGCTGCGCCGAGCGGTACGTCCACTGCGCGAGGCCCACGCCCAGCACCCCCATCAGCACCACCCCCGTACCCACCAGCGCCGCCACGCGTCGGCGCCGACGCGCCGGATCGACCTCCAGCTGCGCCAGCAGCGCCTCCATGGAGGGGTGGCGGGCCGAGGGCTCGCGCTGGAGCCCGCGCACCAGGGCCGCGTGGAGCCTCGCGGGGACCTGGCGCTGCGTGGGCATGGGGCGCAGGCGGCCCGCGAGGACCTCTTGGCCCAGCGCGGAGGGCGTGGTGCCCGCGAAAGGAGGCTCACCATGAAGCGCCTCCCAGAGCGCCACGCAGAAGCTGAACTGATCCGTCCACGGGCCGGTGGCCTCGCCCTGCCACTGCTCGGGCGCCATATAGCGCGGCGTCCCGGACAGGGCGCCCGACAGCCGTGAAACCTGGGAGCCCGTGCGCGTGACTCCCTCCGCTCCGGCGGTCGCGACTGGCTCCCTCGGGGCGTGTGTGTCCTCCGTCACCCGCGCCAGGCCAAAGTCGGTGACGCGCACCCGGCCCTCGTGCCCGATGAGCACGTTGTCGGGCTTGAAGTCGCGGTGAACGAGCCCCACCGCATGAGCGGAGGCCAGCCCTCGGCCCGCCTCCGCGAAGCACCGCACCACCTGTCGCCAGTCGTGGGCACCGGACGACAGCCACGCCCCCAGCGTCTGCCCATCCACCAGCTCCATGGCCACGAAGACCTGCTCGCCCTCGCTGCCCACGTCGTACACGGTGACGACGTTGGGATGGGACAGGCGGGCCAGCGCGCGGGCCTCGCGTTGCAACCGGAGCCTCCCCTCGGGAGAGGAGGCCCCGTGCGGGCCCTGGGGCGGCAGCAGCTTGAGCGCAACCTTCCGGTCGAGTCCGGGGTCATACGCGGAATACACCACGCCCATGCCACCGACCCCGAGGGGCTCGAGCACCAGGTAGCGTCCCAGGGCCGTGCCCCGTGCCAGCACGGGCGCGGAGGAAGCCGAGGCGGTGCCCCGGGCCGCGGAGCTGCTCCCCGCGACCAGGGCCGACACCACCTCGAAGCACACACTGCACCGGGCCAGGTGTCCTTCGAGCGCCGAGCGCTCCGTCTCCAGGAGCGTGCCCGCGGCGAAGCGAGCCAGCACCTCTTCAGGGGGGCATTCTGGGCTCATGGAGACGCGGCCGACGGCTCAGGGGAACGGGTACCAGTCTACCGGCGGCAGCTGGGGGCAGTAATACCCTGCCGGACAGGTTCCATTGGCGTTTCGCACCATCTCGTAGCCAGCGAGCCGGCTGGTTCCCGATTCCAGGTAGAGCGACCAGAGCATGCAGCCCCCGAACAGGATCGAGTCGAGTTCCTGGCCAGCACACGCGCTCGGAGCGTTGCCGAGCCACAGCATGTGATTCTGATCGGAGCCCGGGCCGATGTAGTTGAAGGCACCGAGCCGGGCGGGAGTGCCTCCGGCGGTGTAGAGGTGGCCCTCCAGATTGGTGCCATAGACCGAGTATAGGTCGTGGTTGCGCCAGATGGCCTTCACCGCGAAGCGCCGCGGACCGGAGGCGGGCGTCGAACCAAACCACCAGCCCTCGAACAGACGGTAGATGGCATTGCTGGGGCTGGTCTGGGCATTGGGCGGCACCGGAGCGGTGGCCTCATTCCAGACGAAGAGCATGCTCTTGCAGCTGGCGGCGGGATAGGAGAGGGAGTTGAGCCCGTTGTTGAGGAACCAGACGTCGTACACGTTGGGCGTACTGGTCTGCCGGGCGCTCACCGCGTAGCGGCCCGCAGGCAGGTTGCACTGCTGCGGATCCTGCAGCGGCGGGTTGAGGGCCTGCTCCTGCTGGCCCAGCGCCGGGGCCTCGTCCGGGAGGAGCTCGGAGGTCTCGGGCCCGCAGGCGGCGAGACCGGTCAAGAAGGCCAGAAGTATCCAGGGGTTGCGGAAGGTGTTCAACGGGGTGTCCTTTCGTGTGCCGGTTCAATGAGACCCGGCATTCGGGTAGACACAACCCGCCGTTGGAATGTCACATCGACTTCGAGGTCCTCATGTCGCGCTCACGCTCCATGACCTGTGCCGTTGCCGCCTGCCTGCTGCTCGGCGCTTGCGGCCCGGAAGAGAATCCCCAGCCGCTATCGGCCTTCACCGCGTACAAGTTCAGGGTCGGCACCCATACGTGGATCCATGAAGGCGGGGGCGCGGACGCCGACAACTACCAGGTCGCCCTGATCCTGGGTCGGCCGACGTACGACGCCATGGACCCGGAGCCATGTCTGGCCATCTCGGCCCAGACGACAGCAACCCAGGACAACCAGACCATGCGCTCCTACGGAGGGGGCTCGGCCATCGCGCTGGGAGGCTGCACCGAGCCGCTCTTCACCCTCATCATCCCCAAGGACCGATATAGAGCGGAGGGGGGCAACGCGCGCTTCGTCATCAGCGATGACAGCCACACCATGATCGCCGAGTTCAAGGACTTCTATGTCCCCAAGACTGACACCGATGACCTCCTCTTGACGGTGCTGAGCTGCGAGGGCGTGTCGGAGTGCAGGGGCTACAAGGCCCCTCAGCGCCCCTCTCCCTGAGCGTAGCCGAGGGGCGGGCCAGGAAGTTGCCGACCCGCCCAGCTCGTCGCTCAGTACAGCTCCGCGCTGCCCGTGTAGCCGCTGTTGAGCTCGCCCCCCACCAGCAGCACCTTGCCGTTGGGCAGCAACGTCTGCGTGTGGATACGGCGCGCTATCGCCAGTGCGCCCGTGGCGGTCCACGCGCCAGTGGCCGGGTCGTACAGCTCGGCGGTGGCGAAGCTGGTGCTGGCATTCCTCCCGGCCGCCACGAGCACCTTGCCTTCGGGAAGCAGTGTCGCCGTGTGCCAGTAGCGCGCCTGGCTGAGCGGGGCCGTGAGGGTCCAGGTGCTGGTGGCCGGGTCATACACCTCGGCGCTGGCGAGAACGGTGGTGGCATTGGTGCCCCCCGTCACCAGCACCTTGCCGTTGGGCAGCAGCGTCGCCGTATGAAGGTAACGGATCTGACTGAGCGGTCCCGTCGTCGTCCAGGTGCCCGTGGCCGGGTCATACAGCTCGACGCGGTTGACGATCGCGCTGGTCCCCGTCGCACCGCCCGCCACGAGCACCTTGCCGTTCGGGAGCAGCGTCGCCGTGTGGTAGTAGCGGGCCTGCGAGAGCGAGCCCGTGGTCGTCCACGTGCCGGTAGCCGGGTCATACAGGTGGGCCGTGGCCAGCGGGCCACTGGCGCCCGAGCCGCCCACCACGAGCACCTTGCCGTTGGGCAGCAGCGTCGCCGTGTGGACGTGACGGGCCGTCGGCAGCGCGCCGGTGGTGGACCAGGTGCCGGTCGCCGGATCATAGAGCTGGCAGGTGTTGGTGCGGCCCGCTGCGCCATACCCGGCCGCCACGAGCACCTTGCCGTTGGGCAGCAGCGTCGCCGTATGGAAGCCGCGCGCCAGCGCCAACGCGCCGGTGGCGGACCAGGTGCCACTGGCCGCGTCGTACACGTGGGAGTTCGTCAGGTAGCCGGTGCTGGCATGCCCTCCCGCCACGAGCACCCTGCCGTTGGGCAGCAGCGTCGCCGTATGGGCGCGGCGGGCCGGGGCCAGCGCGCCGGTGGTGGACCAGGTGCCCGCGCGCGCCTCATTGGAGACGTAGATGACGATGAGGCCGTGGCCGCCGTCGTTGAAGCGCAGGCCCCCCATGCCGATGTCCGCCCCGTAGTCGATATCGACCGGGTTCGCGGCTGAGCGACCGGAGGCCCCCAGGATGATGCCCGCGGGGGCAAGGCTCGAGCCGCCACCACCACCACCACCGTTGCCGTTGTTCCCGTCACCTCCGCCACCCCCACCCCCGAAATAGCCACCGCCGCCACCGCCGCCGTCGCCGCAGCCCCAGGCGAGGTAGCCGTCTCCGCCCGCGAACTGCGTGCCGGGGCTGGCTCCGGTGCTGCAAGTGCCGACTCCCGCCGCACCGCCAGCACTCTGGGTGCCGCCTCGGCCGCCCATACCGAACGAGCCGTCCGTGTCCGTGCCGTTGGCGCCATCCTGGCCATTGAGGCCCGCGGCGCCCCCGTTGCCGTTGATGCCATCCGCGGACGCCCCGGCACCACCCCCTCCTCCCGCGGTCGCCAGTTCCGTCGAGCCGAGCCGGATGGCCGAGCGCCCTCCGCCCGCCCCCGAGTACTGCGCGCCACCAGAGCCCCCTCCGCCATAGGTGCGACCGTTGCCCGTCGGAAGGGAGTAGCTGCCCTGCAGCCCGCCCTGCCCCACGACCAGCGTGTAGACCTGGCCCGGGGTGACGGGCAGGGTGACCTCACTGTAGGCGCCTCCGCCGCCGAACCCCGCGTAGGGGTAATAGATGCCCCCGCCTCCGGCGCCCCAGAGCTTCACCCGAATGCGCGTGGCACCCTCGGGCACGGTGAAGAACTGGTCGGCTCCCGTGTACCGGAACATCTGGGAGGGGGGATACTCGGTCCGCTGCTCGGCGGTGATGACCACGAGCCCATGTCCGCCGGCGTACGTGCCCGCCCCGCCCATGCCCACGCCGCTCACGTAATCGGGATCCGTCGGATTGCCGGCGGTGTAGCCACTGCCGTCCACGACGGTGCCGCCCAGAGCGAAGCTCGATCCGCCTCCACCGCCACCCGCCTGTCCGCCGCTCCAATCCTCGCCGCCCGCTCCGCCGCCGTAGTAGCCCCCACCGCCCGAGCCCCCGTGGCCGGCCGACCAAATCACCGAGCCGGCGCCTCCATAAAACTGCCTGCCCGGCTGGGCCGTCCGCATCCCGTCCCCCCCCACGCTCGTGCCCGCCGCACCTCCCGCGGTAGCACTTCCTCCCCGGCCGCCCAGCCCGTAGGTCCCGTCGGTGGGAGCGCCGTCCAGGCCATCGTGCCCAAGCGCGCCGCCGGGCCCGCCATTTCCCGACGTGCCGTTCGCTTCCGCGCCGGCTCCGCCACCGCCGCCCGCCGTCACCAACTCCGTGGTGTTCAGTCGGATGGCGGAACGTCCGCCGCCCCCTCCCGCGAACCGGGGGCTGGTCCCGCCACCTCCCCCGTAGGCCGCGGTTCCCATCGGGGAGCCGCCCGGTGCGCCGCCTCCGCCCACCACCACGGTGAACACGTCTCCAGGAAGCACCCGGAGGGTCGCGTCCGCGAACGCCCCTCCGCCACCATGGCCCCCGTAGGACGCGAACTGCTGGCCACCCCCTCCCGCGCCCCACAGCTTCACGCGCAGGCGCGTGACACCTTCGGGAACGGTGAACGTCTGGTCTGCGCCGGTGTGGGTGAAGACGACCGTTTCCCCAGCCTCCACGGAAGCGGAGGTCCCGCTGAGCGCGGACTCGCTCGTGGTGTCCATCTCGCCACCACAGCCCAGCAGCCCGACTCCCCAGGCAATCCCCAGGGCTCCGAGGCGCAGAAAGACGCTTCGAATGCTCATCATGATGCGAGAACTCTCCGGTTGAAGTGGCATCATGACGGTGACAGCCGCCGCCGCCGAATGTCGCAAAAAAAAGTGTGCGTGCCCCTCGCGCGCTCGGCCGCCACTCTACTCCTTCGGCATCGTGCCCACGTAGCGGGAGGCGGGCCGGATGAGCTTACCGGTGGCTCGCTGCTCGGCGACGTGCCCGAGCCAGCCCGCGACGCGGCCACAGGCGAAGGCGGTGGAGAACAGCGTCCGATCCAGTCCCACCGCGTCGAGCAGCACGGCCGTGTAGAACTCCACGTTGGCGCGCAGCGGGCGATCGGGGTAGCGCTGACGGAGCAGCTCCTCGGCGGCGCGCTCCACCGCCCGCGCCAGCGCGAGCCGGTCGGTCCGCAGCCCTCCGCGCTCCAGCCGCTCGATGGCGCGCTCCAGCACGGCGGCGCGAGGATCTCGCACGCGGTAGATGCGGTGGCCCATGCCCATGATGCGGCGGCCGGCCTTCAACTCCCCTTCCAGCCACGACGCCGCGTTCTCCGGTCGAGCGATGGCGTCGAGCATGTCCAGCACGGGCCCCGGCGCCCCACCATGGAGCGGGCCCTTGAGCGCGCCGATGGCGCCCACCGTGGCGGACACCGCATCCGAGCCCGTCGAGGTGATGACGCGCGCGGTGAACGTGGAGGCATTCAAGCCATGGTCCGAGACGGTGACCAGGTACGCATCGAGCCCGGCGGCGCGCTCGGGCTGATGCTCTCCGGTGACCATGCGCAGCAGGTCCGCGGCATGGGACAGCTTGGGATCCGGCCGCACGGGCGCCAGCCCGCGCCTGCGCCGAGCCCACGCGCCCGTGAACACCGCGGCGGCGCCTGTTAGCAAGAGGAACGTCTCCTGCTCGCTACCCGGCGGGATGGGAACATGGGCCATCGCGGCTCGGAGCGCGTCCATCCCCTCCTCGGCCGAGAAGGCATTGCCCAGCCCCTCCAGCAGCCCGAAGGACCGCACGCGCGCCTCCCCGAGGGAGGCCTGGAGCGAGGAGGGCAGCGGCGCCTGGGCGTACGGCGCCCAGAGCCTCGCGCACACCTCCTCGAAGGAGACGGCCCCCGCGAGTGACTCCACATCACTCCCGGCGATGACCAGCCGTCCGCGCTCGCCATCCACCTCGCTCAACTGGGTCTCCGCGACGACGACCCCTTCAAGCCCTGCCTGCAGTGCTGCCTCTGTCGTGCCCATGCTCGGTTTCCTCCTGCACGAGGATTAAGCGCTGGCCACGAGCCTGGAAACTCGATTCGACAATCGACATGAGTGTGCCCCTGTAAGCCAGGGGAGTCCGAAGAGCGTGGGGCCACTTCGCCATTGAGTCACAACGACCATCCGCTGCCTCCGCCTTGAATGGTGGATCAAATCCACCGAAGCCAGAAGTGGCAGTTGGTGCCAAAGCAATCATTCCTAGAGGAGGAGCGAATATGTCTCTATCGATTCTGAAGGGATTGGTGACCGCGGCAGCAAGCGCAGCACTTCTTGTTGTGAGCGGCACTGCCGAAGCGGCGTCCTCGAGTTGTTTGATCAAGCCGAGACCGTTTAGCGGAAAGTGCGAGACGGGGACGGTGCGTGCCAACCCGTCCAAGCACGTCGTCTTCTTCGAGGTCAGTCCCTCGGCAAACTACAAGGTCAAGGACGAGCAGACCCGAAAGGTTCTGCGTACGGGGACCGCCGGCAAGACGGGGAAGCGAGGGACGATCCCCGGGCTGCATGGCCAGGAGTACAAGCTGTACGTCGACAATCCATTCGGCGGCTACGGCTACATCAGCAACAATTAACTCGGAGCACTCTTCGCGAGAGAAAGGATGAAGACATGAGTTCCTTTATCAATCGAGGGCTCCTGATGGCGACGGTTGCTGCCCTCCTGGCAGCGCCATCGGCCTTCGCGGCCTCGAATACGTGCAAGATGGCGAAAGAGCCCTGGAAATGCACGACCCAGTCAGTGCCCGCCAATCCCCAGGGGAACTTCGTTCATATCGATGTCTCCCCGCGCGTGAAGTACAAAGTGTATGACAGTAAAAACGGGGCGATGGTGCATTCGGGCCGAGGCGGCTGGACGGGAACCCGTAAAACGATCACGGGTCTGTACGGCAAATACCATGTCAAGGCAGAGGGCCCGGGTTTCGTGACGATCAACAACAACTAGCGGATAGGGAGGCTGAAGCGCCACCCCTATCACGGAGCAAAATCATGAGAAAAGAACTCACAGCAATCTTCAGTATTGCGGTCGCAGCTCTTTCCTTCAGTCAACCCGCGTCCGCCGGGATCTCGGAAATCGCTCGCATCGAGCCAGGCGCCGTGCTCGCCGCCGCCAAGGACTGCGATACCCATGGCGACAAAAACGACTGGGGTTCCTTCATGGCCAGGGAATGCAAGGCAGGGGGAAAGAAGGTGACCGTCAATGGGTGGGTCAAGGACCATGATGCGGATGGTCAGTGCGTTTACGTCCATACCGAGTTCGCGGAGTCCGGCAGTCAGGACAGCGATTGGGCGTGCCCCAAGGGGAAGAAGATCCACTTCACGCTCACCGGCAGAGGTGACGCGACCGATGTAACGATGCGGAAGATTCACGCGCAGGATTGACCAAGCCTGCACGATACCGAGTGAACAGGGAGGGGTTGCCCGAGCGAGCACACGCTCCACGGGGGCCCCTCCCCTTCTTGAGAGGAGAGCTTGTCGACAGGGTGCAGATGCGCCAGGGCAGTCCGGCGGGCGAATCCGCTCAGCTGATCAGCTGCGCCGCTGCCGGATGCCGCGCGCAGACGGCGGTCCCGGCCAACACGAGCACTCCGGCCAGAATCAGCGGGGCAACCAGCCCAACATGAAGTACCAGCGTGGCGCCAATCACCGCGCCCGCGAAGATCGCGGCGACACTGCCCAGCCGGCGCGCCCAATTGGGATTGGTCCCGCCCGCCAGCGTCGAATCCGCCGCAAGGCCCGTCAGGGTCAGCGTGAGGACGGTAGTGGTGACCTCGGGGATCTTGAGCTGGCGGACCGTGGCATTGCGGAAACCCATGGTGAGCGCTGTCAGCGCGATGATCGCGTACAGGGAGGGGCCGGGCGACTGCGACGCGATGTCGAACCCGGTGGCGATGATGGCCGCGAGCCAGAGCAACAGGGCCTCCATCATCGCCGCGAGCAGCAGCCAGCGCCGCAGCGGCCTGCCGCGCTGCGCCCTGGCGATCTGCCCTGCGATCACGGCTCCGGCCAGGAAGAACGACATCGCGGCGAGATAGGGCGCGAAGTGGAAGCCCGGCGTGCCGGCGACGGCGAAGCCCAGGAACACGACATTGCCGGTCATGTTGGCGGTGAAGACCTTACCGAGCCCGAGCACGCTGATGGCATCGACCAGGCCAGTCGTCACCGACAGCAGCAGGGCCAGCCAGATCAGCGGCGGGGCGGAGGTGGGAGCGGGAGGGGTCATCTCTCAGACGGCCCAGCAGCCACAGCCGAGCACGCCCCAGAAGCGCTGGACCTCGGCGGCCGCGACAGGGGCCCCCAGGGCAGCGGCATGGTCATGTCCATGGAGAGAGCATACGTCATGGCAGCCGCAGGCCGAGGCCTGCTTCGTGCGGGCCTCGGGCGGCCGCCAATAGCCGCCGAAGGTCGCGACCGGCGACCAGTCGGGCATCGGCTTGGGCATCGGCGGCGCGAGCTTCGCATCATCGCCCTCAGCGAAGACGACCTTGCCGCCGAGCAGGGTCAGCACCGAGCGCAGCGTCGCGATCTTGTCCTCGGGCACCGAGAAGTAATCGTCGGACAGCAGCGCCAGGTCGGCGAGCTGACCCGCTTTGATCTGGCCCTTCTTTCCCTGCTCGTTCGAGAACCAGGTGTTGGCCTCGGTCCACAGCCGCAGCGCGGTCTCGCGGTCGAGCCGATTCGCCGCGGGATAGAGGCGCAGGCCGCCGACCGTCTTCGAGGTGACGAGCCAGGAGAGCGATACCCAGGGGTTGTAGCTCGCGACACGGGTCGCGTCGGTCCCCGCGCCGACCGGCAGCCCTGCCGCCATCATCCGCTGGACCGGCGGGGTCGCCTCGGCGGCCCTGGCGCCATAGCGCTCGACGAAATATTCGCCCTGGTAGGCCATACGGTGCTGCACGGCGATGCCACCGCCGAGTGCCGCGATCCGGTCGATGTTGCGCTCGCTGATCGTCTCGGCATGGTCGAAGAACCAGTGGAGGCCGGTGAGCGGAATGTCGCGGTGGACCTTCTCGAAGACGTCGAGCGCGCGTCCGATCGTCGGGTCGTAGGTGGCATGGAGCCGCCAGGGCCAGCGCCGCTCGGCCAGCAGGCGGATGACGGGCTCGAGATCGGCCTCCATGTGGGGCGGCATGTCGGGCCGGGCGACTCGGAAGTCCTCGAAGTCGGCCGCAGAATAGACGAGCATCTCGCCTGCGCCGTTATGGCGATAGGTATCGTCGCCGTCGCCGGGCTTCACCTGGGTCGACCAGGTCGCGAAGTCCTTGAGCTCTTCCTTCGGCTTCTGCGTGAACAGGTTGTAGGCGATGCGCAGGGTCAGCTCGCCGTCGCGGTGCAGCTTCTCGATGATCTGATAGTCCTCGGGATAGTTCTGAGAGCCGCCGCCCGCGTCGATCACACTGGTGACGCCAAGGCTGTTCAGCTCGCGCATGAAATGCCGGGTCGAGTTGAGCTGGTACTCGGGCGGAAGCTTGGGCCCCTTGGCGAGCGTCGCGTAGAGGATCATCGCATTGGGCTGGGCGAGTAGCAGCCCGGTAGGGTTGCCCGCGGCATCGCGGACGATCTCTCCGCCAGGAGGGCTGGGCGTATCCCGGGTGTAGCCCACGGCGCGCAGCGCCGCGGCGTTGAGCAGGGCGCGATCATAGAGGTGCAGGATGAACACCGGCGTTTCGGGCGCGACGGCGTTGATCTCCTCGAGCGTTGGCAGGCGCTTCTCGGCGAACTGATGCTCGGTGAAGCCGCCCACGACGCGCACCCACTGCGGCGGAGGGGTGTTCTGGGCCTGCTTCCGGAGCATGGCCATCGCGTCGGCCAGCGTCGGCACGCCGTCCCAGCGCAGCTCCATGTTGTAGTTGAGCCCGCCGCGGATGACGTGGATGTGGCTGTCGATCAGCCCGGGGATGAGCCGGCGTCCCTTGGCGTCGATCACGGTCGCATTCGGGCTTGCCGCCGCGCGGACCGTGGCCTCGTCTCCCACCACCAGGAATCTGCCGTCGCGGATCGCGACCGCTTCTGCCGTGGGATTTGCACGATCGAGCGTCGTGATCTTCGCATGGAGGATCAGGGTGTCGGCCATCCTATCTACCCAGCACCGCGGGGAGGATGAACTGCTCCATCATCTCGTCCACCTGCTTGTGCATGTACCGCCGGTTGTAGGCACTGGACGTCACGACGATGACGAGCGGCTGGTCCTTGAAGACGAAGATCTTATTGCCCCCGTTGCCGCTGCAATAGAACGTCTCGTGGGCCTGCTCTCCCACCCGGTACACCTTGTTCCACCACAGGTACCCGTAACTATCGCCGGGGAAGGTCGTCGCATGGTGGCGTGACAACGACCGCGCGACCCACTCCGGGGAGAGGATCTGCTGCTCACCCCAGCGGCCGTTGTTCTTGTAGAGCTGCCCGAACTTCGCGAAGTCGAGAGGTGCCAGCTGCAGGCCGCCCGCGAGGCTGGGGGCTCCCTGAGGGGTGTAGACCCACTGATAGCGCTCGATCCCCAGGGGCTTGAAGAGCTTGCTGTCCGCATACCGCTCCAGCCCTCCGGGGACGCGCAGGTTCAGCACGTCGCCCAGGAGGACGACACCCGCGGTGAAGTAGCTCCACCGTTTGCCGGAGACCGCGTTCGGGTCCATGGGCAGGTTCAAGGTCCACTCCACCCAGTTGCCCTGCGGGTACATGTTCTCTTCGTTCCCCACCGATTGGGCGTCGTTGTCGTTGCCCTCGAACGCCGAGTTCATGGTCACCAGGTGCTCGAGGGTGACGCTGGCTTTCGCTGGGCTGAAGTTCTGGTACTTCGTCAGGTCGTAGAACTCCGAGAGCGGCTGTTCGACGCTGCGCAGGTGCCCCTCCTGGAGGGCAATGCCCATGAGGGCGGACGCGAACGTCTTGCCCACCGAGCGCACATCGTGAAGCTGCTGCGCGGTGGCGCCGTTGAAGTACTCCTCGACGAGCAGCTTGCCGTCTCGGATGACGATGATGCTGCGGATGTCCTTGTACTCGTTGCGGGCGATCCGGTCCTTGAGCACCTGGAGTCGTTCCCGATCAGCGTGGGCATCGGAAAGCTCCCAGCCGTTGTGCCGTGAGCTGTGCGCCTCGGCGACAGGCGTGTGCTTGCAACCGCAAGCCAGTGAGACCAGCAACAGGAGCAGTTTGAGCGAATGGGGCACGTTCATGGATGGCGGGTTACCAGAATCGCCCGGACTTCCGCAGGGCATTTCCAGGTCAGGCACCCACCGCACTCAGGAGAAGCGACTTCCCGCGACGCCTCCTCGCTGTCGCGGAGACGCACAGCTTCACCCGTGCAGCCGAGCGCTGCCGGCCTTCGCCATCAGCGCCTCAGCCACCTGCTTCGGAGACTTCTCGGTGCTAGCCGCGCCCGGCAATGGATCGATAGCCAGCGTCTATGCCAACTACTCGGCGCGGACCCAGTGCTGGGTGCGCCCCAGCAGCGACATGCCGATGTAGCCGCGGACCTTCAGCTTCTTGCCCCCGTCCTCAACGGCGATCTTGCACTTGTACGTCTTGCCGTTGCTCGGATCGAGGATCGTGCCACCCGACCACTCGTCGTCGTCCTTCTTGAGGTCGCGCATGATGACCATGCCGATGATGGGCTGGTTCTTCAGCGCCCCCTCACACTTGTCGCAGGTCGGGTTCTCAGGCGCGTTGGGGTCGGGGAAGATCTTCTCGATCTTCCCGTACAGCTTGCCGCCCTCCTCGTAGATGGCGATGACGGACTTCGGCTTCTTCGTCTCGTCATCGATGGTGGTCCAACGCCCCACCGCGCTCGGCGCCTGAGCCAGCGCACTCGTGGACACCAACAGGGTGGTCACCACGGCCAGTCCCAACCAACGGCTTGCAGTCATTCTGGGCTCCTCCCGCGGCAAGGATGCACCAAACATGACGGCCGTGCATGGATTCGGCCAGGGATGCTGGCCGAATCCATGTCCCTTCAACATTCAGGGTCCCGGACTACCACCCGATCCGGATGATGATGGTGGTGCCGTTCGGGCAACGAATGATGATGGTGAGCCGGGGCTTGGCGGCCATCACCCCCTCGGAGGAGGCAGGCTCGTTGTGCAGCTGGGCCTCCATCAGGGTCCGCTCGTAGGGAAGCGGACGGGGCACCTCCATGGACCACGTCTCCAGGGTGGCGGGCAGCTGGGCGACCACCTTGCCCGACCGGGAGACGAGGCTGACGGTGCCCTCATGGATGCCCTTCTGCGGAGCCGGGGCCTGGGTGTGGAGCCGGTAGAAGTCAGCCGGAATGCCGCTCTCAGGGGCATTCAGGTAGATGAAGCCCGCGTCCACGCCTCGGGGGAGCCGGGTGGCGGGAATCTGCTCGAAGCCCGCGATGCTGGAGCCCGCGAAGGTGATGCTGTCCGAGGAGGCGGTCACCGTCTGCTCGAGGTTGAGCTTCACGCCGGACTCGGCAGCGGCCTTGAACAACGCCTCCCGGGTGTCGCACTCCGAAGCCACCGCGGGCTGGGCGACGAAGAGAACGGCCGCGATGAACGCAAACACCTTCAGGAATTGCTTCTTCATGAGGACCTCAGGGGGTGTGTGGCGAGGAGACTTCCAGTCCGTCTGCATGGACCCAGCGGAGCCAGTTTTCGTGGCTCAACGGGCAATCACACGATGTGCAGACAGCATGCCAAGACCCTGAAGCCCTGCTCTCCTTGGGAGGCGAGGCAGGCGGGGTTCACCCGCACGAAGATTTGTAGCCTTTCACGTCACACGCGGGCCCTCGGTTGTAGCCTCCCATGTCACTATTCAGCGGACTGAGGAGCCCTCCGATGACCCTCTTCCACCTCGATACGCCGGACCGGCTCCTGGTGCGCATCGCCGCGGCGGCCATGATGGTCATCCACGGCGTGGCGCGTACCTACCTCGGCATCGTCAACGCCTTTGGGGGGTTCCTGGCCTCCCAAGGACTGCCTGCTGGGGAGGTGATCGCCTGGACCCTCACCGTCGTCGAGATCGCTGGCGGCCTCGCGCTCGCCGCGGGCCACTTCCGGAGACCGTTGGCGCTCTGGTTCGCCGTGGAGCTCGCCGTGGGGATAGCGCTGGTGCATCGCCACTCCGGCTGGTTCGTGGTCGGCGCTGGCACCGGCGGCATGGAGTTCAGCGTGCTCTTGATCGTGACCTTCCTCGCGGTGGCCTGGCGAGGTGCTCCAGCGCCCGGGAGTCCTCGCCTCTTCGGGCGAGACGTTAGATGATCCGTGTCCGCATTCTCTCCAGGACGCTCCAGCCCGTATGTCGATCCGCCTGCGTATTCGTGGTGCTGCTTCCCTGTTCACCCTCTGGGCGCTGATGGTGGCCTGCGGCGGCGAAGCGCCGGTGGAAGATCCCTCGCCCACGCCGCAGCCCGCTCCGCCTCAGCTCCCGGTCATCGAGCCCAAGCTGTCCGTCATCCAGGCCAAGATCTTCGACAAGGGGTGCGGCTTCAGCCAGTGCCACGGCACCGGCCAGAGTCTGGAGGCACTGGACCTCTCGACCGGCAAGTCCTACGCGGCGCTCATCAATACGCTCTCTCAGAACAGGGCGGCCCGGAGCGAGGGCCTGAAGCTGGTGGTCCCCGGCAAGCCCGAGGAGAGCTTCCTCGTCCAGAAGCTCCGCCTGCCGCTCGATGAAAAGTACGGCGTTGTGATGCCCCGAGGCACCGAGGGGGCCAAGCAGAACGAGCTCGACGCCATCGTCGAGTGGATCCGCCTCGGCGCCCTGAATGACTGAAGTCGGACTCACCCACCCGATGCCCACGAAGGGATGGAGATGCCCCGCGCCCTGGTCATTGGCGGAGTTTCGTTCGACACCCTGATTCGCCTCAACCGGTTCCCCGAGCCTCGCTCGCAGACCGTCTTCAGTCAGGGCTACCACGAGACGCTCGGCTCCACCGGGGCCGGCAAGGCGCTGAACCTCCGCAAGCTGGGCTTCGACGTCACCCTGCATGCCCTGGTCGGCGCGGACACCTACGGCCAGCGCATCGAGGAGCGCCTTCGCCACGAGGGCATCGACTTCGTCCGGGACATCGATCCGCGCGGCACCGAGCGCCACGTCAACCTCATGGACTCCGACGGCGGGCGCATCTCCATCTACATGGCGCATGCGACGTTCGAGCCGGAGCTCGACCTGGACCGCATCAAAGCCCTCATCCCCACGCACGACTACGTGGTGCTCAACATCATCAACTACACACGCCGCGTGATCCACGCGGTGCGAAACGCGGGCAAGGAGCTCTGGTGCGACCTGCATGACTATGACGGCCGCAACCCGTACCACGCCGACTTCCTCGTGGCGGCCGACTGCATCTTCATGAGCTCCGATGCCATGCCCGAGCCCCGACCTTTCATGGAGCACATGGTGCGCAGCGGAAAGAAGCTCGTGGTCTGCACCCACGGCCGGCACGGCTCCTCCGCGCTGACCTCGGACGGTCGCTGGATCGAGACCCCCATCGTGCCCGGCTACACCGTGCGAGACACCAACGGCGCGGGGGATGCCTTCTTCGCTGGCTTCCTCTTCGGTCACTCCCGGGGCCATCCGATCGAGCAGTGCCTGCGCCTGGCCAGCATCGTGGGCGCCCTGTGCGTCACCTCCGAGGAGCTGGCCTCCCCTACCCTCTCCCCGGAGTTGCTGGAGGCGGAGTACCGGCGCCACTTCGGGTGACTCACTCCACCATCGCGCTCACCTCTTCGGTGAACGCGTGCTCGTCCTCCGCGTGCAGCACCAGCGGCGGCAGCACCGTCAGGTCCGCCCGTCCCCCCTTCACCGCGTGTAGCAGCACCAGCTTCGCCGGGCGGTCGGCTCGCGGATGCACCATGCGCATGGTCCTCGGCTCCAGCCGGTGCTCTCGCAGCACCGCCGCCAGCTCCGCGAACCGCGCCGACGGGTACACCACGCACAGCCCCCCGCGCTGCGCCAGCAGGTGTCGGGCCGCTCGCACCACATCCGGCAGCGAGCACGCCACCTCGTGCCGCGCGATGGCCTTCTCCACCGTCAGGCTGCTGCGCCCCGTGGCACACGCCCGATACGGAGGGTTGCACAGCACGTGGCTGAAGCTCCCCGCCGCGAAGAACTGCTCCACCTGCCGCAGATCCCCCTGCACCAGCGTGACCTGCTGCTCACACCGGTTGAGGTACACGTTGCGCTCGGCCAGCGAGTACAGCCGCGGCTGCAGCTCCAGCGCCGTGATGTCCTTGCGCCCCAGCCGCTTCGCCAGGATGAGCGGGATGATGCCGCTGCCCGTCCCCAGATCGATCAACCGCCCCCGGTGCGCGCCCGCCTCGAAGACCGCGAAGTGCGCCAGCAGGATGGGATCCAACGTGAAGCGGTAGCCCGTCCGCCGCTGGAGCACCTGCACCTCGCCCCCACAGATGGAGTCGAGCGTCTCCCCCAGCCCCGCGTGCAGCGCGAGCCGCACGCTCTGGGGCCACTCCAACACGGATCGCGCCGACGGGAGCCTCACCTGTAAAAACTATGCCTGGGGGTCCAGGAACAGGAGGCCCGCTGGAGGAAGGGGCTCGACCCGCAGCGTCCACGGCGGGAGCGTGGCGGCTGCCTCCATCACCGCTCTCACCTCCCAGACCGGCGGAGGGTTCAGGGCGAAGCCCGCCTGGAAGATCCCCGACTGGACGCCCTGCACCAGCGACTCCAGCTCCCGCACCGGGAAGACATGCGGGTGCGCGGGCGCCTCGGGATCCTTGATGCCCAGCACCGTGCGCAGCACCAGCGAGTTGAGCAGCGCCAGGTCCAGGCTGCGCAGGGTCGGGTTGCGCGGCGCTCCCTTCAGGTGCGCCAGGTCCAACCCCTGCCGGAACCGGAGGATCTTCCCCCGCCCCTCGGGCAACACGAGCAGCACCGCGTGCTGCCCGCTGATGAGCGTGGCCAGACGCTCGCGCGCGGCGGCCAGCCCCCGAGGCGTCGTCAGCGGCTCGTCCAGCTCATAGGTCCGCGCGTACGCGTTGACCAACGTGAGGAACGTCTCCTCCTTGAAGGTCTCCACCCCCTTGAGGGCCCGGTGGATGGGCTCGAGCTGCAGCCCCGGGTCCGACAAGGGCACGACCGCCGCCAGCGTCGGGTGCTGCTCATCCAACGCCGCCAGGGGGCGCATGGGCGCCTCATCCAGCACGGACTGGATGCGCTTGGACACCGCCGAAGGCTCGATGCGGCGCAGCACCACCCGCGCCCCATCGAAGGCCCCCTGCCACACCACGCCGCCGCGCTCGGCGGCCTCGGCCAGCAGGGTGCGCAGCACGCCGTGGTCATCCGCGGCCAGGGTGATCGCCGGCTCGGCGCACCACGAGCGCGGCCGATACGGGTCATGTTCGAGTGGCGCCGCCGCGTCCGGCCTCAGCGAGCACAGGAGGAAGCGGACCGGGGGCCCGCTGAGCCTCCCTGCCGGGCCGTGGAGCTCCACGACGTACAGGGCAGGCCGGGGATCCCGGAGGACGGCGCCCGAGGCGCGCCACCGCTCCAACTCCGCGTCCGGGTTGGGCGCCTCCAGCAGAGGCCGGATATGCGAGGGCTGAGGGACGCCTCGAGCCCCGGGGCGGTCCGTTTCAAGCTGGGAGCCCAGGGTCGAGAGGAGAGCAGGGAAAGGAAGGACTCGCGCCATGCAGGGAGAAGGTGGGGTCGCCTCCTTGTCCCTGCCATGACGCCCGCTCGTCCGCTCTCCAGGCGGCCTACCACCAGACGTTCTTATAGGGTTTTCGTTTGGAGGAGCTGGACGAGATGGCGGTGCGATCCACGCTCTCCTCCCAGAGCAGGCTCACGGTGGTGATGGCGCCCGCCGAGCCGAGGAAGGACAGCACGTACGGGGTGGGCTCATCGAAGCCTCCCAGCACCAGCCCGGAGAGGAGCAGCACGATGGCCCCGACCCCTCCTCCGAAGATGTTCGCTCGGAGGATCTGCCCGGACGTCGGGTTGTAGCGCATGGTCGCGATGGCCAGCACGCCCGCGCCGACACCGGGGGCGATCAGGAGCGTGTCCGCCCAGGTCTTCCCGGCGATCTTCGTCCCCGAGGAGTGGATGATGGCCAGCAGCAACGCGCTGTAGGCCAGGCCCCACGCGGCCCCCGAGGACACGAGCAAGCCGTGGTTGAGCGGCAACTGTCCGCCACCGATGGTGGCGGTGAGCCACGCGCCCAGCTCCGCGCCGACGAAGGAGGACCACGCCAGCACATCCCGGTTGTCCGCGAGCAGATCCATGAAGCCGCCCATGAACATGCCGCCGACGAGGGAGTTGGCGATGCCGAAGTAGCCCAGGGGCTTGTCCACCCAGTTGTTGAACTGCCACCACGAGGAGGCGCCGAAGCCCAGGCCCGCGCCGATGAGCGTGCCGGCGAGCATCGCCTCGCGCGAGCCCCGATCGAAGCTGAAGTCCTGCGCGAAGCCCTGGGTGAAGAGGCCTCCCATGGCCCCCAGGACCGCGTGGTGGAGCACGAAGGTAAAGCTGCCCGGGCCGGACAGGAACGGACCCTGGCGAGGACGGCCATCCAGCAGCACGCCTCCCGCCTCGGGCTGCGGCGGAGGCAGAGCCTCGTTGGGAACGCCGTTCTCCGTCAGCGGCGCCTGGGGCTCGGTGCGCAGCGAGTTGGGATCAGGCGGCGCCACGGGGGCGTCCGAGGGCACCCCGGGAGGAGGCGTCACGGGCTGCTGCGGATCGGTCGCCGCGGGGAACGACGTGGTCGGCTGCTGGGTGCCCTGGCTCGTGGCGGGGGCCGCTCCGTTCGGGTCTGCCGGCGAGGGCGAAGGCGGCGTCGCCTGGGGATCCGTGGGCGGGTAGAACACCTGGGAGGGAGGAGGAGACGGTTGAGGGCCCTGCTGAGCCCGCCCCACTCCCGGAAGGACCAGCGCGACGATGGTGATGGTGAGACAACTCCAGGTTCTCAGGTGTGACACGCAAGCACTCCTCAAGCTCCGGCCTCTTGCCGCGCAGCAGAGCGCAACCGAGGCGGGCATGCACCGGTTTTTCACATCCCCCCGTATCAGGACCGCAGTTCGACGAGATCCACGAAGATGATCTCCTCCGCGCGCGAGCGGATGCGCTCCAGCATCTCGTCCGGGGGCCGCGAGTCGAGCTGGATCTTGCAGCACGCCGCATGCGCCCCCTCGAAGATGGTGTTCTCGATCTCCTGGGCGTTGATGCCCGCCTGGCGCACGGCGTCCAGCACGTTGGCCAGCACGCCCACCCGATCGTGGTGCCGGACGATGA
Source organism: Hyalangium ruber (assembly GCF_034259325.1). NCBI lineage: Bacteria > Pseudomonadati > Myxococcota > Myxococcia > Myxococcales > Archangiaceae > Hyalangium > Hyalangium rubrum. The sequence goes on from NZ_JAXIVS010000005.1 coordinate 248,762, forward strand.
GCTGGTAGCGTGCCGGCGTGCGCTCCGCGACGTTCACGCAGTTGGGCACCACGCCCTCGTTGAGGAACTGATCGACGATGCGCACCGTCTCGCGCGCGATGGCGTCCTGCGCCTGCTCCGTCGAGGCGCCGATGTGGTGCGTGGCGTAGACATGGGGCAGCTTGCCCAGCTCGCTCTGGAAGGTGGCCTCGCCGCCCTTGGGCTCATCCGGCAGCACGTCCGTGGCCACGAAGAGGCGCCCTCGGCGGGCCTCCTCCAGCAGCGCCTCGGTGTCCACCACGTCCGCGCGGCTGGTGTTGATGAAGGTGGCCCCATCCGGCAGCGCCGCCAGCACCTGCCGCGACACCAGCCCCTTCGTGTCCGCGGTGGCCGGCACGTGTACGGTGAGCACCTCGCACTGCCGCGCCAGGGCCAGCAGGCTCTCGGCCCGCTCGATGCCCAGCGCCTTGGCCCGCTCGGGGGTGAAGGAGCGCGAGTAGCCCACCACCTTCATGCCGAAGGCCTGCGCCCGCTCGGCCACCGCCACGCCGATGGCGCCCAGGCCAACGATTCCCAGCGTGCGCCCGTAGAGGCCCTTCGCCTGCGAGAAGCGCTTCTTGTTCCACACGCCCTGGCGCAGCGCCGCCACGTTGTCCGGAATGTGGCGATCCACCGACAGCATCAGCCCGAACGTCAGCTCCGCCACCGCGATGGCGTTCTGCCCCGGGCAGTTGGCCACGAAGACGCCCCGGGCGCTGGCGGCCTTCACGTCGATGGTGTTCACCCCGGCGCCCGCGCGGACCACCAGGGACAGGCCCGTGGCCACCTCGAACACCTTCGCGGACACCTCGGTGCTGCGCACCACGAGGATGGAGGCCTCCTTCGCCGCCTCCGCCAGCGCGTCTCCCTTGAGGCCCGGCCGGAAGTCCACGGACAGCCCCAGCCCTCGGAGCGAATCGAGGTGGTGCTTGGGGAACTCGTCAGCGACCAGGATGCGCATGGGGGTAGCCCTCCGGTAGGAATCGTGGGCAACCTAGCCCACTCGCCGGGTTGTCCAGCCCGGAATTCAGGCCCCATGCGGCGCATGCGTTCAGCGCGCGACGCCCAGGGCCCTCGCGCATCCTCGAGGCCACCATGCCCACCGGCTTCTCCTGGTCCGAACTCGACATCGACTCCGCCCGCGTGCAGGTGGTGCGGGACGCGCCCCTGCCCTCCGGCCGCGACTTCGTCCTCTATTGGTGCATGGTCCACCACCGCGTGGAGGAGAACCCCGCGCTCGACACGGCCATCGCGATCGGCAACCACCTGGGGCTGCCCGTCGTCGTCTACCAGGCCCTGCGCCCGGACTACCCCCACGCCTCGGATCGCCTCCACGCCTTCGCCCTCGAAGGCATGGCGGAGCTTCCCAAGGCCTGTGCCGCCCGGGGCCTGCCGTACTGGCTGGAGCTTCCTCGCAACCCTCGGGAGCACCGGCCGCGCATCGCGGAGCTGGGCCTGCGCGCCGCGGCGGTCGTCTCGGACCTCTACCCCTCCTTCATCATCCCCGGGCACCTGCGCGGCGCGGCCAAGGCGCTGGGCGTGCCGCTGTTCGCCGTGGACGCCTCGTGCGTGGTGCCCATGCAGCGCATCGCCGAGCCCCAGGTCGGCGCGTACGCGCTGCGGCCCAAGCTCCGCAAGCTCTGGCCGGAGTACCTCGGCCGCGTCCTCCCCCCACGGCCCGTGAAGGCCGCCCGCGCCGCGAAGAAGCTCTCCCCCGACTTCGACCTCTCGGACGCGCGCGCCCTGCGCAAGGCGCTCGGCACCTTCGAGATCGACCACACGGTGCCGCCCGTGCAGGGCGTACACGGCGGGCGCGCGGCCGCGCTGAAGACGCTGGAGGCGTTCATCGAGACACGCCTGAAGGGCTACGACACCGAGCGGAACGATCCCGGCAAGGATCAGCAGTCCGGCCTGTCCCCCTACTTCCACTGGGGCCACCTGTTCCCCGGAGAGGCCGCACGCAGGGTGCGCGAGGCGGGAGGCGAGAAGAACCCCGCCGTGCAGTCCTTCCTGGAGGAGCTGCTCGTTCGCCGCGAGCTGGCCTTCAACTACTGTTTCCACACCCCCGTGCCCCGGCAGCTCTCCGTGGACTCCCTGCCCCGCTGGGCACGCGAGACCCTGGAGACGCACCGCAAGGACAAGCGCGAGCACCTCTACTCCCTGGAGGACCTGGAGGCGGCGCGCACCGGAGACGGGCTCTGGAACGCCTCCCAGCGCGAGCTGCTCGAGCGTGGCCGCATCCACAACTACCTGCGCATGCTCTGGGGCAAGAAGATCCTCGAGTGGAGCCCCACCCCCCAGGAGGCGCTCCGGCGCATGGCCCACCTGAATGATCGCTACGCCCTGGACGGGAGGGATCCGGCCAGCGTGGCCAACTTCATGTGGGTGCTCGGCCTGCACGATCGGCCCTTCCAGGAGCGCAAGGTGCTGGGCAAGGTGCGGCCGATGAGCTCCCCCCGGACCGCGGAGAAGTTCGATCTGGGACCCTACCTGGAACGTTGGTGGCGACAGGGAGACGCCCCGGTGAAGACGCCGCGCCGCCGTACCCCCAAGAGATGAGGCTGTTGACTTCCGCGCGTCAGAAGGTGAGACGGCGGTTCCCTTCCGGTCCGGTCATCACTAAACCGGCGGGATAGACCCGCGGTCAGGAGCCAGCTTTATGGGCACGATGAAGTTCGAGGTCCCCCACTCCCTTCCGAAGGACGAGGTGCGCAAGCGCGTGGAGCAACTGCTCCAGTACTGGGGCACCAAGTACGGCGTGAAGTCGGACTGGGCCGGCGAGGGCGCCCGGCTCGTTGGCAAGGTGATGGGCATCCAGCTCGATGCCAGCTTCGTCATCACCGACAAGGCCGTGCAGGGCGAGGGCACCGACCCGGGCATGCTGCTGCGCGGCCAGGCCAAGTCCTACCTGCAGAAGAAGTTCGGGGCGGTGCTGGATCCCAGCAAGAGCCTCAACGACGTGAAGGGCACCCTGGAGAGCTGAGGCGCTCTTCAGTCCTCCAGCGCCGCGAGCGCGTAGCGGGCCACCCGGGCGATGGCTTCGGCCGAGTCCGGGATGTCCGGGTAGTGGCCCGCCAGCGGCCGCTGGGGGAAGCGCAGCTGGGCGATGGCGTTGCGGTAGCTGCGCCGCGCCCCGTCGCGATCGTTGGTGCGCTCCTGGACCTGCGCCAGCAGGTAGTGGCCGATGGCCAGCGTGGGCTCCAGGAAGAGCGCCTTGCTCAGCTCGGAGCGCGCCTCGGCGAGGTTGCCCGCCTGGAGCGCCGCCACGCCGCCGAAGACCCGGGCCTCCACGCACAGCGGCTCGCGGGCGAGCGCCTGGGCGAAGGCCTCGCGCGCCTCGGCGATCTTGCCGGTGAGCGAGAAGAGGTTGCCGAGCGTCAAGAGCGCGTCCAGGTGGCCCGGCTCATCCGCCAGCAACCGCTCCACATCCTGGATGGCCGCCGGAAAGTCGCTCTGCATCATCTTGCGCACGGCCTGGTTCAGCCGCGCGGCGGGAGGCAGCGTCTTGGCGCCACCGGGCACCTCGGTGGCGCGCAGCACTCGCGGCTCGGGAGCTCCCACCGCGGGCATCTCCAGCGTCAGCCGCGTCGGGCGCGGAGGATCCGCCGGGAGGGCCTTGGGGTCGGAGCTGTTCCCGAGCCCCGTGCCCATCGCCAGCCGATCCCGGATCGAGGCCAGGCTCTCCGTGCCGGGCACCGCGGGGCGCGACCCCGTCGTGCCCGTATTCTCCGGCGGACGCGCCTTTGCAGCGGCTGCGGCGGCGGAGGCATTCGTCGCCGAGGAAGGCAGCGGCGCGGGCGTCGCCGTGACCGCGGGACGGGGACGCGGCTCCACCAGGGGCCGGCGGTAGACGAACGCCCCATCCACTTCGATCATCTCGAAGCGGTCATAGACCTTGAAGAGGCTCTCCGAGTAGCCCAGGAAGAGCAGCCCGCCCGGGCGCAGCGCCGCGAGGAACCGGTCCATCAGCCCACGGATGGTGGGCAGATCGAAGTAGATGATGACGTTGCGGCAGAGGATCAGGTCCAACGAGCCCTGCTGCACCATGCCATCGAAGGAGGGCGCGGCGAGGTTCATCCCATCGAAGCGCACGTACTCGCGCAGCGCGGGCAGCGCCTCCATGCCCTCCTCCACGGGCTTGAAGAAGCGCTCGAGCCGCTCGGCGGAGATGCCCGAGGAGCGCCGCACCGAGAAGCGGCCCGCCCGGGCGGCCTCGACGGCGGCCAGGTTCAAGTCGGTGGCCAGTAGATCCACCTCCATGGCCAGCGCGCCCAGCTCCGCCATCACCATGGCCACGCTGTAGGGCTCCTCGCCGGTGGCGCAGCCCGCGGACCAGATGACCACCTTGCGGTTCTCCCGCCGCGACTTCGCCAGCAGCTGCGGGAGGATGAAGCGCTCCAGCGCCTTGAACTGCTTGGGGTCGCGGAAGAACTCCGTGTGCCCCACCGTGACGAGCGGCAGCAGCGAGCGCAGCTCCTGCTCGCCTCCCACCTCCCTCAGCCGCTGGACGTAGGCCTCGGGGTCGGTGAGCCCCAGCACGGGCATGCGCGTGGACAGGGCCAGCCGAAGGCTGTGGTAGCCGTCCGGAGTGATCTTCAGACCAGCCCGCTCCAGCAGGAGGGCGGCGAGCTGCTGCAGGGCCTTCTGGCTCACGGTCAGCACGTCTCCACCCACTCCAGCAGGGTTGCCCCAATGCGATCCAGCGGGAGGATCTCCTCCGCCGCGCCCAACTGCACCGCCTCGCGCGGCATGCCGTAGACGACGCACGTCTCCGCGTTCTGCGCGATCGTCCGCCCTCCCCGCTCGCGGATCTCCTTCAACCCCCGTGCCCCGTCCCGCCCCATGCCCGTGAGGATGACGCCGATGCACCGCTTCCCGAAGGCCGCGCCCGCCGAGGTCAGCAGCAGATCGCACGACGGCCGGAACCCTCGCACCGGAGGCCGGGTGTCGAGCGTCAGCCGGCCGTCGGCACGGACCAGCAGGTGCGCACCCGAAGGAGCGATATAGACCGAGCCCGGCTCCATCATCTGATCGTGGAGCGCCTCATGTACCTGCAGCGCCGTCTCTGAGGCGAGCCAGTGCGCCAGCCCTTCCGTGAAGCCCTCGCTGATGTGTTGGCAGATGCACACCGGGGCCGGGAACTGCCGGGGCAGGCCCTTGAGCACCACGGAGAGCGCCCGGGGGCCCCCCAGCGACGCGGCGATGGCCACCAGGGGAAACGGTGGCTCGGCCTCGTCCGTCGGCTGCCGCCTTCGCAGCTTGCCCTGGACGTGACGCACCACGCGCACCTGCGCCAGCATGACGAGCCGGCGCGAGGTGGACTGCCAGAAGTCCGGGGGAGGCACCGGGAGCCGGTCCACCACGTCCAGCGCCCCGAGCGCCAGCGCCTTGAAGGCATCCGCGCGCGCCAGCATGCCGGGATCGAGCGCGAGGATGGGCGTGGGGCACTCGTCCATCACCCGCTCGATGGCCTCCAGCGCATCCAGGGTGGTCAGGTCGATGAGCACCACGTCCGGGTTCTGCGCCCGAACCATCTCCAGGGCCTCGAGGTAGCCGCACTCGCCGGCGAGCGTGAGCGCGTCGCCGTCGAAGAGGGTGCGTGCCATCAGGCGGAGCCCTCCGCCTACCAGCACCACCCGATATGCCAGCCCTGAGGCAACGCGCACGCCAACCCCTCTACGTCAACCGCTCGATGGTCTGGGCGAGGCTCTCCACGCCGAGCTCGCCCTTGACCAGGTACCCGTCCGCTCCTGCCTCCAGCCCGCGCCGCTTGTCCTCGGGAGAGGCCAACGACGAGAGGATGATGACGGGGATGCGCGCCACCGCCGCGGTGGTCTTCAGCCGCCGCGTGAGCGAGAAGCCGTCCATCTTCGGCATCTGCACGTCGGTGAGGATGAGATCGTAGGTGGCGTTCTGGACCTTGGCGTAGGCCTCCTCGCCGTCCTGCGCCTCTTCCACCGAGTGGCCGAGCGCCTTGACGAGCGCGCCTTCGGTGGCGCGAGCGATGGGCGAGTCGTCCACCAGCAGCACCTTGAGCCGCTTGGAGGCCGCCTGCTGGGTGACGGGCCTCGCCATGCGGCGCACCTCGGCCATGATGTCCGGCACGTGGCACAGCACGGCGATGCGCCCGTCCTCCAGGGCCGCGGTGCCCGCGATGAACGGCGCGCCCTTGAGGAAGTCACCGCCGCACGGCTTGACGGCCACCTCGCGCTCGTCCACGAAGCCGTCCACCACCAGCGCCGCGTTGTCGTCGCTGTGCCGCACCACCACCGCGGGCGGCTTGTCCATGCGGTTGCCGCCGTTGACGCCCAGCAGCGGCCCCAGCGCCACCAGGGCGATGGGCTTGCCCCGGTGCTTCACCGCCAGGGTGCCGAAGACCTCCATCCGGTCCTCGGCCTTCACGCGCGTCACCGCCACCACGTCCGCGGCGGGGATGCCGTACACGTCATCGCCCAGGCGCACCAGCAGCACCTTCATCAACGCCAGCGACTGGGGCAAGCGCAGGGTGAAGGTGGCGCCACGGCCCAGGCGGCTGGCGACTCCCACCGAGCCGCCCAGCGCCTCTACCTTGCGCTTCACCACGTCCATGCCCACGCCACGGCCCGAGATCTCGCTCACCTGGTCGCGCGTGGAGAAGCCTGGCCGGAAGATGAGATCGATCGCCTCCCGCTCGGAGAGCGCGACGGCCTGAGCCTGGGTGATGAGCCGGCGGCCGACAGCCACCTGCTTCAACCGCTCGGGATCGATGCCCCGGCCGTCATCCTCCACCTCGATGTGGAGCATGTCGCCGTCGGCGCGGACCTTGATGCGGATGCGGCCCGCGTCGGGCTTGCCCATCTGCTGGCGGGTGTCGGGGGACTCCAGGCCGTGGTCCACCGCGTTGCGCAGCAGGTGTACCAGCGCGTCGCGCACGTCGGCGAGCATGGAGCGGTCCACGCCCAGGTCGGCGTTCTCGACGCCGAAATCGACATCCTTGCCCTGGGTGCGCGCCAGATCCCGCACCGCCCGGGGGAAGGCATCGAAGACGGTGGAGAGCGGCACCAGCCGTGCCTCCGCCACCGTGTCCGCCATCTTCGCCAGGTTGCCGTGCAGCGTGTTGATGCCGTCGTCGTTGCGGCGCACGAAGCGGAACGCGTCGTCGCGCAGCATGTGCAGATCGCTCTCGATGCGATCCAGCTCCGAGCGCACCTCCCCATTCAGGTGGAGGTGCTCTCCCAGGCGCATGAACCGATCGCCCAGGCGCGAGAAGCGCTCGAACAGCTCTTCGGTCTCCAGGCCGCGCAGGCGGCTCCGGGCGCTCTCCACGAGCAGATCGCCCGCGAGCAGGCCCAGCGAGTCGAGCACCTCGACGTTCACGCGGATGCTGCGGTCGGCGATGGCCGTCTTCGCGGCCGCGGGCGCGGCTGGGGCCTCCTCTTCCGCCTTGGCGTGTACGGGCGCGGCCGCGGCAGCGGCCGCGAGCGCCGGTCCCGGCTCGGCCGGAGGTGGGCGAGGAGGCGAAGCCGTCTTCGCGGCCGCGGGCTCCGGAGGCAACGGGGGCGGCACGGAGGGCCGCTGCGTCACCGTCCTGCCGTTGAGCGGCGGCACGGGGTGACCGGAGGCGTCCGCGAGCGCCTTGCACATCTCCTCGCTGGACGGGGTGCCGGTGTGCGCGGCGGCCATATCCTCCAGCAGGTCCGACAGCACATCGCACGCGCGCAGGAGCAGATCCGTGGCCACCTCGGTGGCCGCCTTGCCCTCGCGCTCGGCGCGCAGCATGTCCTCCGCGGCGTGCGCCAGCTGGCCGATGCTGGCAAGGCCCAGCATGCGGGCCTCGCCCTTCATCGTATGCAGCTCGCGCGCGACGTCCTCCGCCGCCTGATCCGCGTGGGGTTTCTCGAGATCGAGCACCCCCAGCTGGATCTTCTGGAGTCGGTCGGCGCTGACCTCCTGGAACTTCTTCAGGAGGGATTTCTTGAGGGCCTCTGTGTCCATGGCCGGTTCTTGGGAAGGAGCCAGGCTCCTTTAGTCGGCCTTGAAGCGCTTGATGAGCTCCGCCAGACGACCGGCGAGCTGGGTGAGTTCCGCCGAGGCGCCCGTGGCCTGCTTGGAGGCCTGCGTCGTCTGCCGCGTCACGTCCTCGATCTCCGCCATGGAGGCCACCACCTGCTCGGTGGCGGTGCGCTGCTGCTGCGTGGCGAGGTTGATGACGCGCGCCGCGTCGCTCGTCTCCTGCACGCCGGCGAGGATGCCCTCGACGGACTGGGCCGCCACCGCGCCCAGCTTCTCGCCGGACTCCGTGGCCACCTTGGACGCATCCGCCGCGCTGCCCGCGGCCGCCGTGGCCTCGCGGATCTCCGTGATCAGGCTCTTGATCTCCTTGGTGGAGTCCAGGACGTTCTCCGCCAGGCGCCGCATCTCCGCGGCGACGATGGAGAAGCCCTTGCCCGCCTCACCGGCGCGGCTGCCCTCCAGCGCGGCGTTGAGCGCCAGCAGGTCCGAGCGGTCGGCGATCTCGTCGATCACCTCGACCACCGTGCCGATGCGCTCCACGCGCTTGGACAGCTTGGTGATGGAGTCGGCCACGGCGATCCCGTCGCTGCGGATCTGCTGCATGGCCTGGATGAACTCGGCGATGGCGCCCCGACCCGAGCGCGCCGCGCCCAGCGTCTCCTCGGCCACGCGAGCCACCGCGCCCGCGTTCTCGGCGATCTGCGCCGAGGCGTGCTTGAGCTCTTCCATCGTGGCCGTCGTCTCGTGGATGGCCGCCGCCTGCTCCGTGGAGGACGTCTCGTGCTGCGTGGAGGCCGCCAGCACCTGGTTGGCCGAGGAGGACAGCCGCAGCGTCGCCTCGTTGATCTCGCGCACGAAGGTGCGCAGCGTCTCGATCACCTTGCCGAAGCCCTCCAGCAGCGGGGCCAGCTGGGGATCCTCGGTGGTGGTGTTCCAGCGCGACAGGTCACCCTCGCGCACCAGGGCGATGAGCGCGTCCAGCGCCTGATCGATCTCCTGCGCCGCCACCTGCTTGCGGTGCTCGGAATCCGAGAAGCGATCCAGCACCTGGTTGAGCAGGTTGGCGATCTCGGCCGTCTCGCCGGTGACGATCTCCGAGGCCACGCGGGCCTGGAGGTTGCCAGCCAGCACCGACTTGAGCGTGTCGGAGAGCGGCTTGAGTGACAGGACGTTGGTCTTGGGCGCGGCCTTGGTCGCCGCGGGCTTCTTCGCTCCGCGAGACTTGGCGGGTTTGTCGTTGGTGGTGTCCAGGGCCATTGCTGTCAGTGCCTTCCTTGAGTCTTTGCGGTTTCCAGCAGATCGATGAGCAGAACGAGGCGGGCCTGATCCAGGCACGCCCCAATGGTGTACGGCGCGGAGACGGCGGCGGGCGGAAGCCGCCGAAGGTCCGCCACGGGGATGGGGCGCACGCCGCGCACCACGTCCACCTTCAGGTGGGACTCCCCTTCCAAAGAATTGAAGACGAGCGCCCGCGTGCCGCGATGGAGCGCTCCCAGCCCAGGCACGGCGAGATCATCCGGCAGCGCGCGCTCGATGCGCAGCACCTGCGAGGCATCCACGCCGTAGACGTGCGGGCCCACCTCGAAGAAGAGGATGTCCACCTCTTCCTCCTCGGAGAGCGCGTTGGAGAGCTCGTTCTCCTGCCTCATCGCGCCACCGCCCGCTGCCGCGCGGTCTCGAGCAGCTTGGCGAAGTTGAGCAGGTTGATGGTCTCTTCGGCCGTGGGCCCCTGGACGACGCCCAGCAGGTGCTCGGTGGCGGCGTCGGCGCCCACGGGGGGCGGAAGAATATCGGAGACGAGGATGCGCCGCAGCCCCAGCACCGTGTCGGCCAGTACCCCGGCCACGTAGCTGCCGCTGACACCCACGAAGATGCGGGTGCGCGGGAGGATGCGCGCCTCGCCCTTGGCCAGGAAGCGCAGCAGGTCGATGACGGGCAGCACCTCACCCCGGTGACCCGTGACGCCCAGCAGGAAGGACGGGGCGCGCGGCAGAGGCGTCAGGAGCCCTGCCCGGAGCACCTCGAGGACGTTCTCGCTGGGGACCCCCAGGCGGAGCGTTCCTACACGGAAGCAAAAGAACTCTTGCTCGGGCCGTGCTTGCGTGGTGAGGGCACGGTCCGGGGCGATGCGGAGCGCGCGTTGGAGGGGAGTTGAAGTCAAGGCGACAAAGTATCCGGAGGCGATCAAAACGGGTCAAGGGGACTCGCTCGGACGCCTGCCTGCATGCCGTTTCGATGGTCCGGCGGGCACCGACAGTGTAGGGTTGTTTCTGGGTTCTTGAGGAGGCAGATGTCCCGCGTATTGGTCATCGACGACAGCCCGATGCTGGTGGAGCTCACCGTGCGGGCGCTCAGCGCGGCGGGCTATCAGGCAAGCGGCGCGATGGATCTGGCCAGCCTCGAGCAGAAGCTCGCCGAGGGGCCGTTCACGCTCATCCTGATGGACGTGAACATGCCGGAGATGTTCGGGGACGATGTCGTCGAGTACCTGCGCACCGTCAAGAAGGTCTCCGCCAAGCTGGTGCTGCACTCGGACATCCCCGAGCAGGAGCTGGCCGGCAAGGCGCGCACTTCGGGCGCCGACGGCTACATCCTCAAGAGCGGTGGCCTGGAGGCCATGCTCGGTGAGGTGATCAAGCTCATCGGGCCCCCCACCCTCGCCCCGGCCGAGACTCCCGCCGCTACACCTACATCTGCCCCTACCCCGGCCGCCGCGACTCCCCCGGCTGCCGGGAGTCCCGCCAGTGCGAAGCCCGGGGCCCGCAAGCCGCGCATCCTGATCGTGGATGACAGCGAGATGACGGCGCGGATCATCGAGGCGGATCTGGTGACCAAGGGCTTCGAGGTCCACGTCGCCGACAACGCGGAGAAGGCGACGAAGATCATCCTCAAGAAGCAGACGCGGCCGGATCTGGTGCTGCTGGACGTGAGGATGCCGAACGTGAACGGCGAGCAGTTCTGCCGGTTCATCAAGAGCAACAGCCTCTTCAAGGGCATCAAGGTGTTGCTCTGTTCAGGAGAGAACGTTGAGGAGCTGCAGCGCATCTGCCGCGAGGCCGGGGCGGACGGCTACGTCCCCAAGGACGCGGTGATGAGCAGCCTGGTGGCCCGGGAGCTGACTCCCGCCGCCGCCGGGCAGGAGTAGCCCCCTTCCGGTTCACCGACAGGCGCCGCAGTCCACGAAGCAGTTGTCGTAGGTGCCGCCGTTGCCGCAGCTCTCGGTGAACTGACACACCCCGTCCCCGCAGCTGTAGATGTCCGTCGGGAGGATGCGCGTGGTGATGGGGCGGTAGCTCACGCCGTTGTAAGTACACTGCGTGTAGTACGTGCGCGTCGAGTCCAGCGTGCAGTACGACTTGCAGGAGCCCACGTGGACGATGGGCGGGCAGTCGGTGCTCGCATGCCGCGAGGACAGGCCACAGGCGCGCGCGGTGCTCTCGCTGGCGTGCAGCAACGAGCGATTGGTGGCCGCGAAGATTCCCTCGTCCGTGAAGGCGTTGCCGAAGAAGCACGCCTCGTCCTCCGAGTACGTCTCCAGCTCCGAGGACGTGAATGGAATGGGCAGCCCCAGCGCGCTGAGTCCTAGTACGGAGATGGAGATGTGGATGCCGAACTTGTTGGCGTGCGCCGCCAGGCACGCGGTGATGACCTGCTGCTCGGCCTGCGTGGCGGGCAGCCCCGTGCTCCAGCCGGGCGCCAATCCGAGCAGGCCCTGCCAGGTGTACTTCAGGCCCGTCAACGTGCTCGTGAAGGTGCGCACCTGATTCGCGGGTACCGCGCAGAGCACCGCGTACTTCATCAACGTGTCGCTCGCGACCGGATCCGCCTCGAACCAGCTCTTGAAGGTGGCGCTGAGGAGACCGTTGACCGACAAGCCGTTGACGGACAGCCCATTGACCGACAAGCCGTTGACCGAGAGGCCGTTGACGGACAGCCCATTGACCGACAAGCCGTTGGCAGACAGCCCTGCGGTACTCGCCAGCGCTTCTCGCCGTGTCTCGGGCTCCGATTCCGCGGCGAAGGAGCCTTCCTCCAGCGCCCCGCATCCCACGGCTCCCAGGAGCAGCGCGAGCCACCACCCCGCGCGAGGGTTCCGGTGAGGATTGACCGAACGGGCCCGACAGCTTCCAGTGCGCACTCGCTGCATGGCTCTACCCCCGGCTTAGAAGAGCAACTTCAGCAAGCCAGAAGAATACCGCTGAGAGCAGCACGGAAGCCCCGGGCGGGCAGAGCCCCGTCCAGTAGCGGTCAAAGATCCTCACTGCCACTTCAGCAGGCGGCCGAGCGTGGAGGTCCAAGCGTGCGGTACTGAAAAGTCGCGGAGGCCCTACCGCCCAGCCGCGTTGTCGCGCTCCTCGAGTCCGCGCGCGAAGTTGCCGATGATCAGCCCGGGTCGGGCCGCCTTCAGCCGCTTCAGCAGATCGCGGATGCCCACCGGCTCGCCGCCCGCGCCCTTGTCCCGCGCCACCTCCAGATATTGGAGGGGATCGATCGCCAGCGAGCGCGTCTGCACCTGATCCACGCGGTACTTGCTCACCAGTCGCTCCAGGGCCTGGACCTCGCCCTCGCGGTCGGTGACGCCGGGGAACAGCAGCAGGTTGAGCGCGAGGTAGGCGCCCCGCTCGCGCGCCAGCGCGATGGACGCCTCCACGTCCTCCCACGTGTACTTCACCGGCTTGTAGTAGGCCTCGTAGAGATCCTTCACCGCCGAGTTGAGCGAGACGCGCACCGCGTCCAGCCCCGCGTCGAACAGCGCCGCCAGCCCGTGCGTGAGGCTGGCGTTGGTGTTGATGTTGATCGAGCCCTTGTCCGTGCGCTCCCGCATGTAGCGGATGGCCTCGGCGATGGCCTTGTACCGGGTGAGCGGCTCGCCCTCGCAGCCCTGGCCGAAGCTCACCATGGTCCGGCCCGGCGCGTGCTCCAGGTGGTAGAGGCCAATGGCCCCCATCTCCTCCCCGGAGGGCCCGTCGTCCATCCGCTCGTGCGAGGCGGGAGGACCGTCCTCCGGCTGATCCGAGATGCAGCCCACGCAGCGCGCGTTGCACATGACCGAGGCGGGGATGGCGGCCTCGTCACGCACATAGAAGGTGTTCTGCGAGGTGAAGCACCGGTACAGCAGCGCGCACGTCTTGAGCTGCTTGAGCACCCGGCTGCCCGGAAAGCGCGCCATGTGCTCGTCCACCAACGCCTTCATCTCCGGCGTGGAGTACTTCACCGGATCCCAATGGCTGCGCTTGTCCGTGTGGATCGCCCACGCCACCGGTCCGTCCTTGCCCCACGCCGCGGCCGTATACGCCCACTGCGGAAGAATGGGCCCGTCGCCCTTCACCTCTCCGGGCAGGAAGGTCCGCGTGTAGCCCGGCGGCAGCAGCGCCCCTACGGCGTTGGGCACGAAGCTCTTGCCGCTCACCTTCATCTCTCGCACCAGCTCCAGCTCCCCCGTGTCCGGGTTGAGCCCCACTGGCAGGCGACCTGGCAGGTGGACGAGCCGCCCCGCCTCGGGCAGCGGGATGGGCGAGTCCTGCGGGGGGACGAGCTCCTCCCCGCTTCGCAAGGTGGCGATGAGGTAGGGGTGCTCCATCACCCGACCCTTGGGATCGGCGAACAGCAGCTTGGGCGACGACTTCATGCCCACCATAACTACCACTGGGCCCTCTTCCCTTCGACGTCGTTTCTAGCCGCTGTGCGTCATCCACGGCGCGCCGCGCCACGCTTGCAGGAGCAATCACCCGCGCTCCTGGGGGTGCCTTGATTCCCCGGGATCCGCTGGTATGGTCCGCGCGATTTTTTACCCCCCTGGAGGCACGTCGTGATCGTCGGAGTTCCCAAGGAGATCAAAACCCGTGAGTACCGCGTCGGCATGGTTCCGGCGGGCGTGCGCGCGCTGACGAGCGCGGGCCACAAGGTGCTGGTCGAGGCCAATGCAGGTGTCGGCTCCGGCATCCCCGACTCCGAGTACCAGCGCGTCGGCGCGGAGATCGTCAAGACCGCGGACGAGGTGTGGTCGCGCGCGGAGATGATCGTCAAGGTCAAGGAGCCCATCGCGCCCGAGTACGAGCGCATTCAGCCCGGTCAGATCGTCTACACCTATTTCCACCTGGCCGGCGTGGACCCCGAGCTGACCAAGGTGCTCGTGAAGAAGAAGGCCGCCGCGGTGGCCTACGAGACGCTGCAGCTGGATGACGGCAGCCTGCCGTTGCTCAAGCCCATGAGCGAGGTGGCCGGCAAGATGGCCATCCAGGTCGGCGCCACCTGTCTGGAGAAGGCGCACGGCGGCAAGGGCATCCTGCTGGGCGGCGTGCCCGGCGTACGCCGCGGCCGCGTGGCCATCATCGGCGGTGGCGTGGTGGGCACCTGCGCCGCCAAGGTCGCCGTGGGCATGGGCGCCGAGGTCACCATCCTCGACGTGAACCTCGAGCGGCTCACCTACCTGGATGACGTGTTCCTCGGCCGCGTGGCCACCCTGGCCTCCGACAGCGAGAACATCGCCCGCGCGGTGCGCGAGTCGGATCTCGTCATCGGCGGCGTGCTCATCCCCGGCGGCAAGGCCCCCAAGCTCGTCTCCGAGGCGCTGATCAAGGAGATGGAGCCCGGCTCCGCGGTGGTGGACGTGGCGGTGGATCAGGGCGGCTGCATCGAGACGTGCCGCCCCACCACGCACGACAACCCCACCTATACGGTGCATGGCGTGGTCCACTACTGCGTGGCCAACATGCCCGGCGCGGTGCCGCAGACCTCCACCTTCGCCCTCACCAACACCACGCGCCCCTACGCCAAGAAGATCGCCGACATGGGCCTGGTCGAGGCCGTGAAGTCGGACAAGGCCCTGGCCCGCGCGATGAACACCTACGACGGCAAGGTCACCTACGAGGCCGTCGCCAAGGACCTCGGCTACGACTACGTGTCGATCGCCGACGCCCTCGGCACCAAGAGCCGGTAGGGCAACTCCCTACCTAAGTACAGGGAGGGAGGTAGGCTCGCCTGGTCCCCTACCTCCCTCTGGTAATTGTTCAGGAATATCCGTTGCCGAGCGCTGTATGACGCCTTTAGGAGCGACCGTGCGTACAGCAAGCCCGGGTGGATTGCGTTGTTGACCTGTCTGTTCCCGTGCATACATTGATGGGCAGGCAACAACACTTTCGCCTGTAGTTTCGGGCCTTTGGAAGGCGGGACATGTTGGACTTCAGGCAACCGAACCGGACGAAGCAAGAATTCGAGGAGTTGGCGCTGGCCCATCTGGACCCGCTCTACTCCGCGGCGCTACGGCTGACGAAGAACGAGCGCGATGCCGAGGACCTGGTGCAGGACACCTGCATGAGGGCCTACCGCTTCTTCGACAAGTTCGAGCGCGGCACCAACATCAAAGCCTGGCTCTTCAAGATCCTCACCAACACCTTCATCAACCGCTATCGGCGCAAGGTGAAGGAGCGCACGGTGGTGGAGGGCGTGGAGCGCGAGGCGGTGCATGAGCGCTTCGTGAGCCGGGACGCGACGGACTTCGCGGCCAACCCCGAGCAGTACTTCTTCGACCGGCTGCTGTCGGACGATGTGCTGCGCGCCATCGACTCGCTGCCCATCGACTTCCGGTTGGTGGTCATCCTCGCGGACCTTCAGGAGTTCTCCTACAAGGAGATCGCCGAGATCCTCGAGTGCCCCGTGGGCACGGTGATGAGCCGGCTGTTCCGCGGTCGCAAGCTGCTGCAGAAGACGCTGCGCGAGTACGCCGAGGGCCAGGGTGTATTCCGCCACGATGGCGATCCGGTGGTGGCGCCGACCGCGGGTGCCGCCAACCTGGATGAGTACCGGCAAAGGAAGAAGACGGGGTAGAACGAGGTTGACGGGCCCGAGGGTATTTCTACCCGAGGGCCTGTTTCTTTCACGGACCTCATTCGAGCGCTCATGACCTGCCAGGAACTCGATCGCTTGCTCTACCCCTACCTCGACGGCGAGTTTCAGCCCGAGGAGCGGATGGACGTGGAGACCCACCTCGAGGCGTGCTCGGCTTGCACGCGACGGGTGGAGCAGGAACGCGAAATTCGCCAGACGCTTCGCCGCGCCGCGCGCCACTCGCTCCAGTCGAGCCGCGCCCCCCAGTCGCTGCGGGCCGGCATCCAGGTGGGGCTCAAGCGCGAGCAGCGCCGGGCCACGCAGGCCCAGTTCCTACGCGTGAGCGCCGCGGCCCTCGTCGTCGTGGCCGTGGGCGGCGGGTGGATCTCCATGCGCCCTGAGCGGCACCAGCGATTCGTGGAGGACGCCGCGCGCCGCCACGCCAAGGGCCTGCCCTACGAGATCGCCAACGCCGCCCCGGAGCACGTGGAGGCCTGGTTCGAGAACAAGCTGGACCACACCGTGCTGGTCCCTCGGCTGCCCAACGCCCGGCTGTCCGGCGCCCGCCTCTCCAACGTGGAGAGCTACCCGGCCGCCTACATCAGCTACGAGACCCGACCCGCCAAGGAGGGCGAGGAGGCCCGCCGCATCGGCGTCTTCGTGTTCGATGACGCGCGGCGTGAGCTGAATGCCCAGGACCTGCCCTCCGTGCAGGCGGACTCGAATACCGGCTACAATGTGGCCATCTGGCGCGACGGCGAGATCGTCTACGAGCTGGTGGCGGATCTGTCCGAGGCGGACATCCGCAAGCTGATCCAGGAGCAGGAGCGTGCCTCGGGCCTGGCCAGCGCGCCACGTCCCGCGCAGACCCTGGTTCCCGTGCAGCACACCTCCCACGTCCCCTGAGTCGGGGCGTCGCCTGCCCGATCGCACTCCGGGCAGAACGCCACCCGACAGTGGCCGGCCCGAACATTGACGGTCCCCAGCATGGCCGATAGCCTCGCTGGAGTTTTCCGTCGTTCGCACGTTGTTGCCCGCGCGAGGCCAGGGCCCGCGCCGCTCCAAGGCCGGGCCGTCCGTTCATGTCCAAGAAAATCCTGATCGTCGAAAGTGACTCCTCCCTCTCCTCCTCCATGCGTGAGGCACTCGAGGCCAAGGGCTTCGTGGTGGACGAGACCACGGACGGCAAGGGCAGCGTCGAGCAGATCCGCAGGGATCGCCCGGACCTGGTGGTGCTCGCGGTGGATCTGTCCGGCGGACAGAACGGCTACCTCATCTGCGGCAAGCTGAAGAAGGACGACGATCTCAAGAACGTCCCCATCGTCATCATCGGCAACCCGGACGGGTTCGCCGCGCACCGCAAGCTCAAGGCCCACGCCGACGAGTACGTGGCCAAGCCGGTGGACTCGGATCTGCTGGTGGAGCGCGTGGGCGCGCTGATCGGCTTTCCCGAAGTCGTCGTCGGCGAGGTGGTCGAGGACGAAGGCCTGACGCTCGACAGCCTCACGGATGACGAGCCGCTGTCGCAGGACGAGCCGCTCACCGGCGAGACCTCCGCCGAGGAGATCGCCGTCGAGGGCGAGTCCTCCGGCGGTGGCGAAGAGCTGGACATGCTCGACGAGGCCTTCAGCGACATGTCCGGCGGCGATGCGGCCGAGGAGGAGCCCGTGGTGGCGCCTCCGGAGGCCGGTGGCGGCGACGAGGAGTTCTCCGCGCTCGACAACCTGGGCCGGGACGCCGAAGACGCGCTGGACGCGCTGGGTGACGACGACAGCGAGAAGACGCAGATCGGCTTCATGCCGGCGGCGCCCACTCCGCCGGCTCCGGTCGCCTCGCCTCCGGTCCGTGCCGTGGCGCCTCCGCCCTCGACTTCGGCCTCCAGCTCCCGCCCCGCGGTGACCTCGACGCCGGCCGCTCCGGCGATGTCCGCGGCGGATGCCGCCGAGCTGCGCAACCTGCGCGCCAAGGTGGCCGAGCTGCAGAGCGCGCTGGAGGATGCCCAGTCCCAGACTTCGACGGCCGAGAGCCGCGTCCAGGAGCTCGAGTCCCAGCTGGAGACGCAGTCCACGGAGCTGGAGACGGCGCGCGCCTCGGCCGGCAAGAACGACAAGGACACCTTCGCCCTCCGCGACTCCGTCAACAAGAAGGACAAGGAGATCCTCCGGCTCAAGAGCGAGCTGAACCTCAAGGAGCAGGAGAAGGACAAGGAGATCTCCCGCATCAAGAACGAGCTGTCCCAGAAGGAGCACGAGTTCGTCGAGCTCCAGGACAAGCAGCTGGAGATGGAGCGGCAGGTCACCGACTCGGCGGCGGAGATGGCGCGCCGGGACGCGCAGATCAAGACGCTCACCACCAAGGTGGACCAGCTCACCGCGGACAAGAAGAAGGTGGATCAGCAGCTCGTCGCCGCCAAGGACGAGGCGCGCGGGGCCTCCTCGAAGCTCACCGCGCTCCAGGCCGAGGTGGACGCTCACAACGAGCAGCAGGCCACCGCCCAGGCGGAGCTGGACGAGCTGCGCGGCCGGGTGGGCCAGATCGAGGCGGACCTGGAGGCGGCTCGCGGCGAGGCCGAGGAGCTGCGCGGCCAGGCGGAGAGCGCGCGCCAGGAGGCCAGCGAGCTGCAGGGCCAGCTGGAGGCGGCGCAGTCGGAGCTGGAGACGGTGCGCGGCGAGCTGACGAGCCAGGCGGCCCAGGCCTCCGAGGAGGCCGAGGGCCTGCGCAAGCGCGTCTCCGAGTTGGAGGAGGCGGCGGTGCGCAACGAGGAGCGCGTCACCAAGCTCTACTCCCGCATCAAGAACGACGAGAAGCTGCGCGAGCGGGCCAAGAAGGCGCTCGGCATCGCCCAGCAGCTCCTCGAGGAGCAGCCCTCCGTCGAGGAGGACGCGGACGAGGCCGCGGCCTGAGTCCAGGCTGAGCGGCCCCCTGCCCTGCCCCTCTCCCTCGGGAGAGGGGTAAAGCCCCGCCCCGGGACTACTTCTCTTCCTTCTTCGGGGCCGTCTTCTTCTCCATCAGCTTCTTGGCGAAGGAGGCCACGCCGGCGGGCACGTTCCGGTCGCGCGCCAGGTCCTTCAGCTCCGTGTCGCGCAGGTTGTTGAGGAACTTCATCACCACCGTGAGCGGCACCTTCGGGTTCTTCACCAGGGCCAGCTTGATCTTCTGGACCTTCGTCCACTCCCGGTTGTTGTAGATGATGCGCAGCACCTCGTCGTTCGCCGCCTTGTTGGTGGCGCACGCGAGCACCTCGCCATCGGTGATGCGCGGGCTGCGGATCACCGCCGTACACACCAGCTTGTTCGAGTCGCGGATGAGCAGCGTGCGCGCTTCCTTGTTGCCCAGCGTCGCCAGCTTGATCTTCTCCGCGATGCTCATCTTCATGATGCGCTGGGTGAGGTTGAGGCGCTTGCCCTCCTCCATCGGGGCGGCGGCTTCCTCCGCCACCTCCTTGAAGTCCTCCATCAACTGCTCGGCCGTGGGGCCCGGATCCGGCGGCGCCGCCACCGCCTGCGGCCCGAACAGGCGCACCCGCGCCGCCTGCATCTGCGGCACGTCCGCGAGCACCAGCCCGCTGCGCACCGCGAAGTCGCACACCGAGTCGAGCAGCGCCGGCCCCGCGTTCGCGTTGGTACACAGCATGCGGATGATGTTCTCGTGGCGCAGGATGCGCAGCTGGTTCTGGCCGATGATCTCCGCCAGCTTCGCGCTGCAGCCTGCCGCCACGTCCGCCACCGCCTCGTCTGGCGTGGTGGCGTTGAGCACCAGCATCTCCGCGTAGGTGTCATTGCCCTTGAGCAGCCCCAGGAACCAGCCCAGCACCGGCGCCTGGATGCCCTCGTCGCGCAGCGCCGAGCCGAGGATGCGGTCCGGCAGCCCTCCGGCCGTCTTGGCCGCCGTGTCGCGGATGTTCTGCTCCGCGTCATAGGTGAGCATGTAGAGCGCGCCCAGCATGTCCGAGGGGCTCAGGGGCACCAGGCCCTTGGCCGCCATCATCCGCAGCGGCACCGGCGCGGCCGGGTCCACGTGCTTGCGCATGTTGGGCGGCAGGAACTCGGCGGTGAAGGGACAGCCCGCCGGAGCGGCGGGAACGGCAGAGGCGGTCGTCATGTCGCGTGGTTCCTTCCGTAGATGATTCGCAGGCCTTCGAGCGTGAGGAACTCATCCACTTCCTGGATGGTCTTCGACTCGCTGGACACCAGCGGCGCCAGGCCCCCGGTGGCCACCACCTTCACGGGGAAGCCCAGCTCGGCCTGCATCCGCTGGCAGATGCCGTCCACCAGCCCCACGTACCCGTAGACCAGGCCGGACTGCATCGAATGCACCGTGTTGCGGCCCACCACGTGGGGTGGCCGGGCGAACTCCACCCGGGGCAGCTTCGAGGCGTTCTGGAACAGCGCCTCCATGGCGATGTTGATGCCCGGGCAGATGGCCCCGCCCAGGTACTCGCCCTTGGGGGACACCGCGTCGAAGGTGGTGGCGGTGCCGAAGTCCACGACGATGAGGCCGCCGTGGTGCTTCTCGTAGGCCGCCACCGAGTTGACGATGCGGTCGGCACCCACCTCGCGCGGGTTGTCGTAGAGGATGGGCATGCCCGTCTTCACGCCCGGCCCCACGAACATGGGGCGCGTCTTGAAGTAGCGCTCGCTCATCTTCTCCAGGTTGAACTGGAGCGTGGGCACCACGCTGGAGACGGCCACCGCCGTCACCTTGCCGGGATCGATGCCGCTCCACGCGAAGAGCTGGAGCACGGAGATGCCGTACTCGTCATAGGTGCGCCGGGCGCTCGTCTCCACGCGCCAGTGCGCCAGGAGCTTCTTGCCCTCGTACACCCCGAGGACGGTGTTGGTGTTGCCGACGTCGATGACCAGGAGCATCACGCGCCGTACTCTAGCGCGAAGGCGCCCGGGGCGGGCCTGTTCACGGCCGGTTCGTCGCCCGGGGCCGCAGCCGCTCCACGTCTCCGGCCAGCACCCGCTCGAGCGAGCCATCCTCTACTCGCACCAGCAGTGCGCCCGCCGCGTCGATGTCCTCGGCGTGGCCCTGGAACTCCCGGCGATCCGTGCGCACCAGCACGTCCTGCCCCAGCGTGGAGGACAGCGCCTTCCAGCGCTGGCGCACCGCGCCGAAGCCCGTCTCCAGGTGCAGGTCCAGCCACTTCTCCAGCCGCGTCCACAGGCTGGCGGCGAAGGCCGCCCGGGGCACGCGCTGGCCCAGGGCCTGCGCCACCGAGGTGGCCGTGCCGCGCAGCTCCTCGGGGAAGTGCTCCGGCTGGGAGTTGAGGTTCACCCCCACCCCCAGCACCACGAAATGCACCCGCTCGGGCTCGGCGGACAGCTCCGTGAGGATGCCCGCCACCTTGAGCCCGCCGATCTGCACGTCATTGGGCCACTTGATGAACGCCTCGGTGCCGAACTCGCGCAGCACCTCGGTGAGCGCCACCGCGGCCACCAGCGTCAGCTCGGGCGCGCGCTGCGGCGGCAGCTCCGGCCGGAGGATGGCGGAGAAGTAGAGGTTGAGCCCCGGCGGCGACACCCACGTGCGCCCCCGCCGCCCCTTGCCCGCCGTCTGCTGGTCCGTCACCACCACCGTGCCGTGCTCCGCCCCGTCGTGCGCCAGCCGGAAGGCCCGCTCATTCGTGGAGGGCAACGTGTCGTGAGAGTGGATGATGCGGCCCAGCTCGCGCGAGGAGAGCAGCGGGTTGAGCTCCAGCGCGGTGAGCCGATCCGGCACCTCCACCAGGCGGTAGCCCCGCGCCGGGATGGCTTCGATTCGGTAGCCCTTGCCGCGCAGGGCCTCCACACGCTTCCACACGGCGGTGCGCGACAGGCCCAGCTTGCTGGAGAGCGCCTCGCCAGAGGTGAAGTCTTCCCCTCCTTCCAAGAGGAAGCCCAGGATCAGCTCTTCCTGCGTCTGCTCGGCAGTCTCGGGAGCCATGGCGACCTCAACTCAGCCGCCCACCCTCAGCACCCCTGGCCCCTCTTCGATGCGGATGACCTGGGTGGGAGAGCGAGTGCTGCGCAGCGCGTCAATCCACTGCACCGCCGCCTGCACATCCCGCTCGCGGGCGGTGTGGGTGAAGACGAC
Source organism: Hyalangium ruber (assembly GCF_034259325.1). Classification (NCBI taxonomy): domain Bacteria; kingdom Pseudomonadati; phylum Myxococcota; class Myxococcia; order Myxococcales; family Archangiaceae; genus Hyalangium; species Hyalangium rubrum. The sequence goes on from NZ_JAXIVS010000005.1 coordinate 270,677, forward strand.
GATGGTGGCGTGCGGATCCTCGGGTCGCGCCGGACGCTGGATGACCGAGGCCAGGCTCACGCCCTTCTCGCCGAGCACCGTGGCGATACGGCCGAGCACGCCCGGCTCATCGCTCACGGAGAAGCGCAGGTAGACGGGCCCGCGCCGCTCATCCGAGGGGATTTGAGGCACCTCCTGGACATAGGGCGCGCTCAGCATGGGCAGCCGGCCGGAGACGCCCGCCAGCAGGTTGCGGCAGATGTCGATGATGTCCGACACCACGGCGCTGCCGGTGGGCAGCGAGCCCGCGCCCAGACCGGAGAAGAGCGAGGCCCCGAGCGCCGCCGACTGGAGCAGCACCGCGTTGAAGGCGCCGCGCACGTCCGCCAGCGGGCTGGCCCCGGGGATGAAGGCCGGGTGGACGCGCACGTCCAGGCCCTCGGGCAGGCGCCGGGCGATGGCCAGGAGCTTGAGCACGTAGCCCGCCTCGCGGCCCAGGGTGATGTCCACGGGGCGAAGGCTGGTGATGCCCTCCACATGCACATCCTTGGGAGACACGCGGGCGGCGAACGCCAGCGAGGCCAGCAGGCAGAGCTTCTGCGCCGCGTCCATGCCGTTCACGTCCAGCGTGGGGTCGGCCTCGGCGTAGCCCAGCTTCTGCGCCCGAGCGAGCGCGTCCTCGTACGTGGAGCCCTCGTCCGCCATCGCCGAGAGGATGAAGTTCGTCGTCCCGTTGACGATGCCGTGGATGGAGGACACCCGATCCGAGGCCAGCGCCTCGCGCAGGGTGCGGATGATGGGGATGCCGCCGCAGACGGCGCCCTCGAAGTGCAGGTCCACCCCGCGCGCCAGCGCCTGGGAGAAGAGCGCCTCGCCATGCGCGGTGAGCAGCGCCTTGTTGGCGGTGACGACGTGGCGCCCCGAGGCGATCGCCTTCTCCAGGAACTCCCTGGCGGGCGACAGGCCCCCCATCACCTCCACCACCACCGACACCTCGGGGTCCGCGAGGATGGGGGCGATGTCCCGGGTGATGAGCGCCGCGGGCACATCCTCGGGCCGGGCCCTGCCGCTGTCGCGCACCAGGATGTGGCGCACCCGCACCCGGGCGCCCAGCCGCCGCTCGATGTCCCGCGCGTGGTCCGCGAGGATCCGATACGTCCCGAGCCCCACGTTGCCCAGGCCCAGCAGCGCGATGCCAATCTCCTTCATATGTCCCTCAGCCCTGCGCGGGCTTCACCTGGAACGACGTCAGCTCCAACCACGTCTGGGGGATGCGGCGGCCCTCCCGCTCGGCCTCCACCTGAATGCGCACCAGGCCCACGCCGGGCGCGAAGGTGAAGGTGTTGACGAGCGTGGTGTCCACGTCCACGCGGTTGCGCGCCTCCACCTGCACGCAGTCCTTGAACACGCCAGCGGGCGCCTCACACGGGGCCCCCACCCGGAGGATCTGGTAGCGCTCCGTGGAGGATACCGACACCACGTTCGTCCACGAGTGCCCCGTCTCCAGCGGCCCGCGCAGCAGGTAGCGCTTCTGGTCGCGGATGCCGAAGCTGTCGGCCATCAACTGCCCACCCTGGGTGTCGTGGAAGAAGCCGCCCTCCTCCTTGAGGATCTTCACCTCCACCATCTTGTCGGCGCGGCCGTTCACCACGTACTTCCAGGTGTTGCCCACCGACAGCGGGTAGTACTCGGAGACCTGGGTGGCGCCTCGCGGCTTCTCCTCCACCTCGACGTTCTTGGCGCAGCCCGTACTCACCAGGGCCGCGACCACCAGGGCCCACCCTCCGACGACGGCAGAGACCTTCATGTCATTGATCCGCGGGCTTCGTGGCCCGCGCCTCCGGTGAGGCGTGCTTGCGAGATGCATAGAGCGTATCCAGGGCTTGCTGCGCCGCGGCCTGGATGGCCGGCTGATCGTGCCCCTGCGCCACCGTATACAGGTAGGCCTCCGCCTCGGTCCCACCGATTTCGCCCAGGGCGAAGACGATCTCCTGCAGGAAGCCCACTTCCTTGCCCCGAGACAGATCGATGAGGGCAGGCACCGCGCTGGCCGCCTTCATCTCCACCAGCGCTCCGATGGCCCGGCGCACCGTGTCCGCGTCGCTCGACTTGAGCTGCTCGATGAGCAGCGGCGCGGCCGCCGGGTGCCCGCGCTCGGCCAGCGTGCGCAGGGCGAACTCACGCAGGCGCGGATCCGAGGACTGGAGATCCTGCAACAGCCCGGCGTTGTCCCGATCGAGCGTGGCCAGCTGCAGCGCCGCCGACTCGGACACCTGCCGCAGCGCCGCCTCGAGGGAGCTGTGCAACGCCGTGCGGCGCGCCTCGGGCGTGTCCGCCTCCACGCGGACCTCTCCCAGCCCCACCACCTCGTAGCGCTCGGGCAGATCGCCCCCGAAGCGCTCCAGCACCAGGGTGGCGCCCACCTCGGCATAGGTGTGCGGGCCATCGTCCTTCAGCACCTCGCGGGTGAAGGGCAGCTCCAGCGTCACCCGCCAGGGGCGCACCTCGCGCGGCTTCTCCTCACCGAGCAGCTCGAAGCGCTTGCTGTCCTTCAGCGTGGTGCTGAACAGCTCGCGCACCTGCTCCGGCGCCATCCCGAGCTGGGAGTTGTCGGTGAGGGTGGCTCCGGACAGCCGGACTTCCTCCACCGGGTAGCGCGGCGCCTGCGAGCGGCAGGCGCCGAGCAGCAAGACGCAAGCGGTGAGGAGCAGGGCCGGCTTCATGGCACCTCTACATTAACCCACTCTCCCCACCCGCGTCCCTTGCACTGCGTCAGGTGGCGCTCCCCTCGGAAGGGCCACTGGTCGGCGCGGGAGGCGGAAGCTCCTCCGTCCGAGCAGGCTCCGGGGCCTGGGAAGGCTCCGCCGCCTGCGAGGGAGGCTCCGCCGCCACCGCTGCGGGCTCGGGCGGCCGAACCAGCTCGCCATCCGAGGAAGCAGCCTCACCCGTGGGCGCGTCGGCGGCGGCGGGCGCGGAGCCTTCCACCACCGGAGTCCCTCCGGCCGGCGTCGTACCCGGCGCACCCGCCTCGGCCCGGGCACCACGGCCCCGACGGCCTCGACGGCGACGGCGGCGGCGCTTGCGCTCACCCGCGGCGGATCCACCCTCGGCGCTCGCGGCCCCCTCGGGGCGTGAGCCCCCACCAGCCACGAAGGCGCTGGCGGCCTCGAGGTCCTCATCCTCCCCTTCCTCGTCGCCCTCCTCGCCCTCCTCGTCCTCCTCCTCGGAGGCGGAGGCGGCAGCGGGCTTGGGGGACTCCGGGGCGGGCCGAGCCGGGCGAGCCTCGGCGACGGCCTCCTCGGCCTTCGGCTCCTCGACGCGGGCCTCCTCGTCCTCGCCCTCGGCCTCGACTTCGACTCGGGCGGCCTTGCGAGCCGGCTTCTCCGGCTTGTCCTCGTCGCGGGCCTGACGCTCGCGCTGGCGCTCTTCGCGGCGCTTCTGCGCCTCCTCGGCGTCCAGCTTCGCCGCCTCGAAGAAGCGCTCGTCGATGTCGAAGAGCTCCACCTGGGTGACGGTCACCGCCGTCTTCGCCTCGAGGAACTTCTCGCCCAGCGCGTCACCGCACCACAGCATCACCAGCGAGCCGCTGGCCTGCGCCTCGGAGCGCGCGTCACCGCGCACATCGCCCGCGCTCACCAGCAGGCCCACCTGCGCCGAGTAGTGGCTCAGGTCCCGGCGCAGCTCCTGCACCGTCTTGCGGTCGATGGCGGGGTTGCCCTTGAGCATCCGCACCGCGAAGCGCAACTCCACGCTGCCCTCGCGCTTGCGCGCGGTGAGCAGCGGGCCTTCCTTCGAGCGCTTGGCCACCTTCAGCTCTCGGAAGTGCAGCGCGTGCATCATCTTCACGACGGACTTCTCGAAGGTGCCCACATCCACTTCGCCCAGGCGCTTGCGCAGCGAGCGAGCCACCGAGCGGCGCACGTCCTTGAGCGTCGTCTTGAGCGTGGTGAGCAGCGTCGGGTCCACCGCGGCCTCGGCCACCGCGGTGGCCTCCGCCTTGCCCAGCACCGGGCGGCCATCCTTCAACGGGATGCCCAGCGCGGCGGCGAACGCGGCCTGCAGCTCCAGCGGTGGGGCCTCGCTTGGCGCGCCCGCGCGCTCCAGCGTCACCACCTCGCTCGTCTGCTTGTTGAAGGCGAACTGGGGACGGCGGCCCGCGTCGATTCGGCGCTGGTTGTCCTCCAGCAGCGCGGTGAGCACCGCCTCCACGGTGACGTCCTCGGGGCACAGCTCGCGCGTGCGCGCCCGCTCGATGAGCTGCTCGGCGCGCAGCCCGCTCTCCGAGTCGCTGAGGATCTCGAACACCACCTCCGGCAGCGGCGGGAAGCGGCGCTTGCGTCCTCCACCGCGCTCCTCCTCCTCGTCCCGGCGGCGCTTGCGCTCACTGCCACGGCCCGCGACGCGGACATTGTCCCCGCGCGGCTCCGGGTGGCGCTCCACCGGCCGCAGCGGCGGCAAATCTTCCTCTGGATGCGCCTCCACCACTCCCGTCTGCGCCAACGCCTCCGCGTCCTCCGGCAGCGCCCAGTCGACCAGCGCGAAGGTGTCCTTCGCGGTGACGATGACCTTGCGGTCACGCGTCCTTCGTGCCATCGCGGCCAGCCGCGACAGCATGGTCATCTCTGGCGTCTTTCCGACATGGGACAGCAGATTCTGGGCGATGGACTTCTCGGTAATTTCCAGGAAGTGGAGGGGACGACCTTCGCTCTCCAGGATACGGAGCGCGGCCTCGTAAAATGTCATCGACTATTCCCCAAGAATTTCGAACGGTTACAAAAATGTAGGTCCGTATGGGCGGCGGATGCTAGCCACCGGTATTCTGGCTTGTCAACGAAGGGAAACGAAGGGAAAGGATGACCCGGTTCCGTCTCGGACAGCGCTGGAAGCGCGAACCCTCGGCCCCGCCGGTGGATTCCATCGCTTTGGAGTTGGACGGCATGGACCTGCTGTCCGGCGCCGGCGAGGAGCCTCTGGCCGAGGTGGTACCCACCTTGGTGGGCGCGGCGGCGGACCTGCACGCGGGGCGCTCCCGGCTGGCACAGGTGTCGCTGGCGGAGGCGGGATTGGAACTGGTGCTGCGGCGGGCCGGCGTGGACATTGAAGTGTCCGTGGTGAGCCTGGGGCGCCCGGCCCGGCTGCTGCGCCCTCCGGTGCGGGTGGACCTGGAGGAGTTCACCGAGGCGGCGCGCGAGTGCGGCGAGGGCTTCCGCGTGGACCTCTCCCGCGTGGCGCCCGACGCGCTCTCCCCTTCCCTCTCCCGGCGACTGGACGAGGCGCTGCGCCTGCTCGGTGGTCCCCTGGCCGTGCGGAAGGAGTCGGCGCCCGAGGCCTTCACCCGCCGGGTGGAACCCTCCGAGGAGCCAGGCTTCGGCTTCGAGCTGAAGGACCCGGCGGACCTGCTGCGCACCTATGAGCGGGGCGGAGGCGCGGCGCTGGGCTCGCTGCTGTGCGCCGGAGAGGTGTGGCTGGCGCTGCCCGGACAGCCCTCGGCGTGGCGTACACCGGGGCCGCCCTTCCTCACGGCGCTGGAGCTGTCCCGGCAGGCGCTGGAGCTGGCGCGCGCGGTGGAGCTGGGCGAGCCGCGCTTCGCCTTCGAGCCCGCCGGGGTACGGCCCGGGTTCGCGCTGGAGCTGGCCTCGGGCAAGGGCCGGCTGGGCTCGGGCGCGCCCTTCGCGGTGGATGGCACGGCGCTGGCGGCGGCGATGTTCCACCTGGGACAGGCGCTGGCGCTCGCCATCTCCGAGCGGGAGCGAAGCCAGGCCAGCAACCCCTATCTGGTGGAGCTCACGGAGCGGTGCCGGGAGGGCCTGTCCCACCTGCGGGGCCCGGTGCAGCCTCCGGAGAGCACCGGCGAGGCTCGGGGGCGTGGCGCCTCCTCTCGCGGCGCCGGCAAGCCGCTGCCCGTCCCCGGGCGCCTGCGCCGGCTGCGCTTCGAGCGGCGCTGGGAGCAGAAGGGCCTGGCCGGCGCCGAGCATGGCGGCCTCCACCTGGGTCGACAGGGGGTGGTGTTCTGCTCGCGCGAGCTGGCCTGCGGGCTGGCGCGCAAGGATGGGCAGGTGCAGTGGCGGCGCGAGGCGGCCAAGGGCGTGGCGGCCACGGTGGACGGCTACGTGGTGGCGGCGGACGCCGATCGCGTCTACGGCTTCGTGGGCGCGGGCCCGAGCGCGCGCTGGCTGCACGACCATGACGGCCTGCCGCTGGGCCCCCAGCTGATGCGAGAGGACGGGCTGCTCCTCACCCTGTCCGAGGAGCGCACGGTGCTGGCCTTCGCCGAGGTGGGAGGCCGAGAGGTGTGGCGCCTCGCGCCCCCGCGCACGCAGCGCAGTTGGCTGGCGACCCAGGGGCACCGGGCGCTCGTGGCCACGGACTCAGGCTACTTATATGGAGTGGACATCGCGGACGGACAGGTGCGCTTCCGGATGCGCGCGCCCCTGCCCTTCCACGGCACACCGGTGGCCTGGGGCAAGCGCTTCGTGGCGACGCTGGGCCGGGGCACGCACCACGCGCTGCTGCTCGCGGATGCGCATACCGGGGACGTGACGTGGACGCGCGAGTTCCAACTGTCCACACCGTCGGCGCCGCTGCCGGTCCGCACCCGCGTCTACCTCGCTGGAGTGCGGGACCAGGAAGGCCTGCTGCTGTGCCTGGACTCCCGGGGCAAGCTCTTGTGGGAGCGCCCGCTGCACATGGGCGTGGGCCCCTTCGCGCTCACGGCCCTGCCACGCGGGGTGCTCGTCACCTCCGCCAGCGGCGCGGCCGTGCGGGTGGACACCTCCGGGGAGCTGAGCTGGCGCGTCGGCGCGGTAGGAGAGCCGCTCGCCAGCGCGCTGCCGGCCCGGGCCTCGCGCGGCGTGGTGCTCATCCCCGGCGAGCAGGTGCGGGCCGTGGACCCCAAGGGCGGACAGGTGCTGGCGGAGGTCCAGGCCGGAGCGGGCCTCGTGTCGCTGCAGGCGGACGCCCGGCTGGGGCTCTACTTCCTGGACGACGCCGGCACGCTGAGCGCGTACCGGCTGGGGACTCACTTCACCGTAGTGGAGGGCTGAGGCGCGGGCGCGACTACTCGTCCTGCGCGGCGGCCTTCGACGGATCGATCTCCTCCTCGGGGCGCTCGTCCACGGTGGCGTCCTTCCACGTCTCACCCGCGCCGAGCTTCCACTCCGAGGGCACCGGCTCCACCTTCCATACGTACGTGGCCGACGCGGTGCCTCCCGTGGAGGCGCGCGAGGACACCTTGAAGGTGATCTCCATCTTCGACACCTCGCTGGGCACCAGGTCCATGTCGTAGTGGCCCAGCACCATCTGCGGCGGGAACTCGGAGATGTAGCGCTCGGGCCAGTCCGTCTTCATGGACGGATCACCACCGCGGATCTCGCCCACCAGCTTGCCCTTGGCATCGGTGAGCTTCCACATCGTGTCGAAGGCGGCGCTGGTCATCATCTTCTTCACCTTGCCGTCGTCCTTCATCTCCCGCTGGGCGCCCCAGAGCAGCAGCCGGAAGCGCACCTGTGGGGTGCCCTGCACCATCTCCACGTCCGCGCCGATGACGTCCAGGCGCATGCCCCGATCGGTGGCCGTCCACAGCGGCTTGTAGCGACCGTTGCGGAACGAGTCGAACACCTTGCGGGTGTACTCGTAGACGGCCTTGCGGTCCGCGGACTTCTCGTCCTTGCCACCCTCGGCCCGCCGCTCCAGCTCCTGCAGGTAGGTGTCGAACTCCTTGTTACCCTTGTAGCGGTCGAGGTGGCCGTTGACCTGGTCGAAGTAGACCTTGAAGAAGGGGGCCAGCTCCTCCCGATACGACTCCTCGTCGGGGTTGCTGCGCATCCACCCCACCCGCTCCAGGTAGTCGCTCTGGATCTTGACCCGGTCCGCCTCGCGCTGAGCCTCCTGGGCTTGGGAACTCAGCCGCCGGTAGAACATGACCGAGCCGAGAATCACCCCTGCGACGATGACGAGAACACCAAAGTAGCGCTTCACTCAGAGACTCTCCTGATGCGTTCGGGCGCACAGTGATATGAGAATTCCCCTGAGTGATCCAGGCCACGGGAATCCACCTGTTGACGGTACCGCTTCCCCTCGAAGAGGGGGGGCTGCTGGACGGCACCCAGGTCGCCTATGAGACCTATGGGGAACCGTCAGGCGAGAACTCGGTGGTGTTGCTGCACGACCTGGCACAGTCGCACCGGGCGCTCGGGCCCCTGGAGGGCTCGCCCTACCAGCCGTCCGGGTGGGGCCGGGAGCTCATCGGCGACAAGCGCCCGTTGGATCCCACCAGCCAGCACGTGCTCTCGGTGAACCTGCTGGGCAGCCCGTTCGGCACCACCTCCCCGCTCACCGAGGATCCCTTCACCGGGCAGCAGCTGGGCCCGGCGCTGCCGCTGCTGACGGTGCTGGACATGGCGCGCACGGTGGCGGCGCTGCTGCGGGCCCTGGGGCTCAAGCGGGTGCGGGCGGTGCTGGGCGTGGGCCTGGGAGGCCAGGTGGCCCTGCGGCTCGCGGCCCTGTTTCCCGAGATGGTGGGCGGCGTGGTGGCCATCGGCGCGGCGCGCACGCTGCCCGAGCAGCTGCGGGACCGCATCGGCATGTTCCACCAGATGCTCTGGCTGGACCCCGAATACAAGGAGGGCTTCTACACGGCGAACGAGGGCCCGCGGAAGACGCTGCGCAAGCTGCGCCTGGAGTACCTGCGGATGCTCTACGGGCGCGAGAACCTGGTGGCCCGCTACCGCGACATCGACGTGGCCGAGAAGGCGCTGGAGGCGGACGCCGAGGCGTTCAGCGCCTCCTTCGACGCCAACGCGTGGAGCCTGCTGTGTACCGCCTACGCGGGGTGTGACCTGACGGAGTTCCTGCCGAAGATCCAGGCCAAGGTGCTGCTCATCGCGGGCGTCTCGGACGTGCTGGCGCCGCCGGCCCGGGTGCGGGAGACGTACCACCTGCTGAGCGCCGCCGGGGTGAACGCGCGCTACCACGAGCTGCAGGGAGCGGGAGACCACGGCGCGCTGCTCACCGAGACGCGCCGCATGCACGGGCCGGTGCGCGACTTCCTGCGCCGGCTGCGCTGAGCTACTTCCCTACGGGGGGCGCCGCCAGCCGGGCGCGCAGGGCCCCCACCAGCATGCCGATGGCGATGTCGTTGTTACCGCCGTGGGGGATGATGATGTCGGCGTGGTGCTTGGACGGCTCGACGAAGCCCATGTGCATGGGGCGCACGTGCCGCAGGTACTGGCTGACGACGTGGTCGAAGTCGCGGCCCCGGTCCTTGATGTCGCGGGTGAGGCGCCGGAGGATGCGCAGGTCGTCATCCGCGTCGACGTAGATCTTCACGTCCATCACGTCGCGCACCTCCTTCATATGGAGCACGAGGATGCCCTCGATGAGGATGATGTCCCCGGGGTCCACGCGAGCGGTGTTCGGCATGCGCGAGGAGGTGCGGAAGTCGTAGACGGGCTTCTCGATGGCGTGGCCGCGCTTGAGCTCGTGCAGGTGCTGGACGAGCAGGTCGGTGTCGAACGCGTCCGGGTGATCGAAGTTGACCTGGCGCCGGTCCTCGATCGCCATGTCCTCCAGGTCCCGGTAGTACGAGTCCTGATCGATGAAGGCGACCCGGCAGTCGGCCAGTGCGTCGCGGACCTTCCGGGCCACAGTGGTTTTGCCGGAAGCGGTACCGCCCGCGATGCCCACGACGAGGGGTGACGACATGGCGGGCCACCTACCGCAGAGGCAGGGCCAGCGCAAGGTGGTGTCCTGGGGTGGACACTTTCTCGCCTGCCCGGTTTGTCCTTGCGGAGATTGCATGGATCACTAGATTTTCCTCAATTTCTCAATAAACAAGGGGGCATCATGAGCCTGTCCTCGCAACGCCGTGGCTTCAATTGTCTCGAGCTGATGGTCGTGCTGGTGGTGGCCGGAGTTCTGCTGGCCATCGGCCTGCCGCGATTCCACCGGGCGCAGACCCACGCCCGCCAGTCCGAGGCCATCACCAACCTCAAGAGCCTGCACGCGAGCATGAGCCTGCAGCAGAGCAAGCCCTACAACATCCACGTCCCTGGGTTCGATCCGCCTCGTGGCAATCGCTACAGCTACTCGCTCGAAGCGCCCTGCTCGAGCGCCGAGGACCGGAGCAGCCTCAACGCCATGCAGAACATGTCGGATCGGTGCATCGCGGTCGATACCTTCGCCCACCCGACCTTCCCGTGGCTCTTCAACGTCAGCGAGCTGGCGGCGGCGAGCTGGGACGGCGACGCGACCTCCGTCGGAGTGAGCACTCAGGCAGGCATCTACGGCATCTGCGAGTACCCCTTCTGGGACTACCTCGCCTACGCGGCCGGCGATGTGGACGACGACGTCATGGACACCGCGGACACCTGGGCCATCGCCTCGGCCGATGGCGAGCTCATGGCCATGTGCCCGATCGGCTCCCCGACCCTGGTCCCCGCGGGCGAGCCGTTCATGGTCGTCGACGACGCCGACTGCAACTGACAGTCGCTGACAACCAGGCCACCGTGTGCTCGGGGGAGCGATCTCCCGAGCCTCTCTCGGATGGCCCTACATGCGACGTGGGAGGGCCTCCTCCCCCAGGATGGCCTGAACGATCTCCTCCAGCTTCACCGTGGCTTCGGTGTCCGGCTTGGCAACTTCCACTGCCAGGGCCTCTTCTCCGATGTCCTTCAGGTTCATCCCATGTCGGGCAAAGGTCTCCCTGAGGGACTGCCGTTCGACTCCGCTCTCGAGCAGGTAGTGAGCGGCTCGAAGGGCCAGCACCGCGTTGGACTGGAGCAATGGAGTGACCGTCGCGAACTCGGTTCGCCACTCCTCCCCGAAGGCTGCAGACATGAAGGCAAAGGCCCTTGCCATTTCGTGGAGCCCCAGGAGCAACGGGTTCTTCGCCTGGCCCAACACGAGGTACCGCAGGAATTCGAGCTGGTCGTGCCAGAGCTGGCGCGCATGCCCGGCGGATCGCGCGCTCACAGGCTCCGAGGCGAGCACCCGAATGGCGCTCAATCCCGTGCGCACGAGATGCCGGCTGGGCTCGAGCAGCTCGCCGTCGACGCGGAAGCGCGCAAGCTGGCGCTGCTTGAACAGCCGAGCCCGGGCGTCTCGCCATTGCTGAACAGGCTCCTCGAACCCCGCCAGGACAGCCCCGGTGAAGCGGAACGGCCACGACACGGGCCTGTAGGGGTTGACCTGGGAGAGGACCCCTTCTTCTTCCGTCGCGAGCATCCGGATGTACCACTGCCACACGGCCTCACGAACCTCACGGGTGCGCATTCCCCATGAGGGACTGGTGACTTCGGGCTTCAATTCCACTCCACAGCCGACCAGGAAGAAGGGCATCTGGCTCTTCCTCTCCGCCAGCTTCATCGTCGCCTCGATGGCCTCCAGCTGAATCCCCCGGAGAGGCAGGACCACGAGCAGCTCGTTCAGAGCCGCACGCTGTGCAGACCACTGCCGTTGGTTGGCGGGCTGCGTCTCCTCGGCAAGCCAGACCGCGAACTCGATGGCGACACGTTGCCCGTCTGGACGATCGAGGAGTACACCGAAGGCTTTTCGGAACCACTCGGGCAACTCCCTGCGACGCAGGGACTCCAGGACCTCCTGCGCGGGAGGGGTTGTGGCCTGCTGGCTCCTCGCGGCCCAGGAGACCGCCTCCTCCAGCCTCTCGGCGTACCTCACGATGGCCAGGACCCAAGGCAGCAGTGCGCGCTTTCCCGTCCACTCTTGCGCATCGAAAACAGGTGCCGCTTCCCGAAGGGCGCGCAGGATCCAGTCCTGATCTTTCTGGAAGCCGACCCAGCCGAATACCTCCTCCAGAACCGCCGCGGAGGGAATGCGCTCCAGCACCCGGAGCACGGCTGGGAACTCCAGTACCGCCAGGAACCTCAGCCGTTGAGTGATGTCTGCCGACAACCGGATGAAGTCGTTGCGCTGTTGCCACAACCGCGTCGGGTCCTTGCGCTGCAAGAACGCCTTCTCCTCTTCGCGCAGCGATGCCAGGAGGTGCTGCTCACCCGAGTAAACCTCCACGTAGGCTTCAATCTCTTCTGGGACTTCTTCGAGCACGGCAACCCAACGACTCCGCAGTTCCGCATCCGCCTGGCAACTCGCGAGGAAGGCATCATCAAACGCCATCCAGTCGCTTGCGCGGCGGTGAGCGAAGGCCTCGCTCTGATTCAAGACCTTTGCGGACACGGCTCCCAGCGCCGTGGCGTGACCGATCTCCTTGGCAAGCAAGCGCTTGGCAACGCGCGTCATGGCCCCTTCACCCGCATCGCCAGTGATGCAGTGGGAAAGGGCTTCGATGAGCGGCTGGAGCTGTGCGTTCGCCCTGCTGGAGAATTCACGTTTGAGCCGAAGCGCCGCAACCGCCAGGGCCGCCGTGTCCCCCGAGTCCGGGAGGGGCCCGACGAATCCCCTCCACCATGCGAGCAGCCCTTCACGGAGCGTGCTCAGGTCTGGCAGCGTGGCAAGGAGGTCCTGCTCCTCCTTGCGGAGTCGGGCTTCGTACGAAGCCACCTCGATCCTGTCCCAGTCGAAGCGAGGGTCTTTCATGGAGGATTGGGCACCGTGCGTGGACGAGCCATGAAGGCGTCCAGCGGGAGGGCCTTGGCCCAATGCTGGAGCAGCGGCTCTCGGACGGGCTGAGCGTGCGGAAGGCGGATCACGGTCGTGCCGCGATTCCCCAGTTCATTCAGAGAAGATCCCAGCATCCAGACCGTATCCTCATCCAGCACGAGGAATCGGTCGTGAACAGGCGGCTTGTCCCCCATGCCCACCCGGATCTCGATATCCAACGAGGGGTCCTGAGCGCGCACCTGGCGCAACGCATCCGCGAGCAAAACGCCATGAGTGAAGGGGCTGTCCTCCTCGGGCTTCTTCTCGAGATACTCCTTCGAAGTCATGATCTGCATCTTCGCCCCACGGACGCTGAGCGCGAGTGCGTACCGAAGGAGCTCCGTCCAGCCAAAGTAGGCGTCGATGACGAGGACATCCTGGCTCGCATTCTGGATGAGCCCTCGGATGAACTTCGTGGCTTCTTCCACATGGCCGTCGAACCACCGTTGGCCCAATTGGAGAGCATGCTTCCGCCGTCGGAAGTCCTGGTCATCCTCGAGGATCGCATCGAGTGCGGGGCGGAGAACCTCCTCGCTGGTGCTGGTAAGGACTTCGCCGGCACCGGCGATGGATACCGAATAGGTCTCGCTCCCCCGCTTGCGCGAGCTCGCCGGAACGGAGACCTGGCGAACCGTGCGCTCCACATGCACGCTCAGTTGCACCTGGCGGGCGAACACCGAGGGCGTGCTGGCATACAGCAGCCCATGGGTCTCACTGACGATCTCATAGGGAACCGTGTGCGGATCGCATGCCAGTTGCAGCGTCGTGAGCGAGTGCTCGAGCGGGACGACATGAAGGGCCATGGAGCCCGTGGGCCGCTCCTGCCGTATGTGCAAGCGGAGCCCCGAGAGAGCCCGTCCTGGCCATCGCTGCACCTGCAGAAAGAGCTGGGAGGGATCCTCCGCGTTCAGCCGCGTGTGGACCTTCCCGAACACCGGATTGGTCAGCACCAGGTGGATCGACCCAAGCAGACGCGGCCGCTCGAAGATATCGACAGGAAAGCGGTCCTTCAGCCACTCCCGAGCCATATCCTCGGACCGCTCATCCCAGGCCGAGACCGTGAAATTCTTGCTCTCGGCGATGAGCTGGTGGCGCCGCGTCCCGCCTGGACGGTGTCCCCAGAAAGGAGCCTGGCTCCAGAAGGACGACTCTGATTCGAGCACCACATGAGGCCAGGGCGGTTCCTCGGCGAACGATGGGAGATGGAGTGTGAAAGGCGCCTTGTCTGGCGAGCGTTCCTTCTCGTAAGCGGTGCGAGGAACCGTCCCCTGCCCCGCGGCACAGCGCCGGTACCATTCGAGCGCCTCACGAACCGGGAGCCGGACACGGCGCAGGTTGAGCTCGTGCCCTGACTTGCCAAGCCGGACGTACGAGTCCTTGTCTCGATGGTCCACAGGAAGCTCAGGGCCGAACTCCAGGTTCTCGTGTAGAAGTTCGACGACCGCAAAGACCAGGAGGCGCTTGTCCTCGGCATCGACACGGTCATACAGCAGCGTGAGCTCGGCTCCGGCGAAGTCCTCCTCCGCGCGCGCCAACACATCCACAGCAGGCAGATTCTGGATCGAGGACATGCGTCTTCCTCCTCGCTCGTGATCAACGCCCGCCCGCCGCACGGTCGTTGCGGTAGATGACGCCCTCCTTCATCACGAAGAAGACCTGCTCGGTGCGGCGGATGTCCTGGAGCGGATCGCCCGGCACCGCGATGACGTCGGCCAGCATTCCGGCCTCCAGCGCGCCCAGCGTGTCCGCCACCCCGAGCAGCTCCGCGTTGACGGTGGTGGCGGTGCGCAGCGCGTTGGCCGGCGTCATGCCCGCCTCCACCAGCAACGCGAACTCTCCCGCGTTCTTGCCGTGGGAGAAGACTCCCGCGTCCGTGCCAAAAGCGATGCGCACGCCGCTGGTGATCGCCGTGGCCAGGGTGCGCCGCGAGGCGGCGTAGGCCGCCTGGAACTTGGGGATCTGTTGCGGCGCCAGCAGCCCCTTCTCGAAGCGCTCACGCACGCCCCTCAGCGCCATGGCCGTGGGCACGTAGTACGTCCCCTTCTTCTTCATCAACGCCAGCGCCTCGTCGTCCAGGAAGGAGCCATGCTCGATGGAGTCCACCCCCGCGCGGACCGCGCGCCGGGCGCCTTCCGCCCCGTGGGCATGCGCGGCCACCTTGCGCTTGCGCGCGTGGGCCTCGTCCACGATGGCGTCCAGCTCCGCCTGGGTGAGCTGTGGCGAGTCCACGTCGGCGTTGAGGCTGAGCACCCCACCCGTGGCGCACACCTTGATGACGTCCGCCCCATATTTGATGTTCTCGCGCACCTTGGCGCGCAGGGCCTCGGGGCCATCCGCCACTCCCCGCCCCACCTCGTCGGCCAGCAAGCCCTTGCGCCACGAGTTACCCTCATCACAGTGGCCGCCAGTGGTCCCCAGCCCCGTGGTAGCAGCGATGATGCGAGGCCCCTCCGCGTTGCCCCGACGAATGCCGTTGCGCAGCCCGATGTCGATGAAGTCCTCGGCGCCCAGGTTGCGCACCGTGGTGAAGCCCGCCCTCAGCGTGGCTCGCGCGTACGGCAGCGCATCCAGCGTGCGCTCGGCGGTGGTGCGCTGCATGTAATCGATGACGTCCTGCCGCCAGTCTTCCCCTGGCTCACCGGTCAGGTGCGTGTGAGCGTCCATGAAGCCGGGCAGCAGCGTGGCATCTCCCAGGTCCAGCACCTCGGCCCCGGCGGGCACGGTGGCGCGCGCGCCCACCGCCGTGATCTTCCCGTCCACCACCACGACCAGCCCCGGAGTGACGAGCTTGCCGGCCTTCGCGTCGAAGAGCCGTGCGGCCTTGAGGACCCGAGGCTTGGAGGGCTCAGCGGCAGAGGCGCCCCACGCCCAGAACAGCGCGACCAGCAGGAAGTATCGCATGGCGGCACATTCCGGAGACTTCACACCACTGAGTCAAGGCTGGCGAAGCTATACTCCCGCGCATGGCTCGCCTGGCATTGCTGGCGGGCCACTCCAACCAGGCCGGGGGTTGGAACCACCCAAGGGGGGTTCCATGAACCATCACCGAAAGAGCGAGCTGTTCCCGAAGAATCGCGTGTTGCGGCGCACCCTGTACCGACTGCTGCTCACCGCACCCTCGCTCCCACTGGCGGCCTGCAACGGAGACCCCGAATGTGTCCGGGGGCCGATCACGCTGACCACCGAGAACATCCAGCTCAAGCCGGACGGAGGCGTGTCGTGCGACACCTGCCCCGAGCATCCCGAGGGAGCCCCGCTGACCAGTTGCGGCACCCGCACTCCGGACGGAGGCACGAAGTACCTCTCCTGTAGCTACATCACCTGCTCCAACGATGGTCGCCGGCCCGAGGGACTCCAGGAAGCCCATCCGCACGAAGGAGCGGACTGTGAGCTGGGCGCCCTCTTCGCACACGTGGCATGGCTGGAGGCCGCCTCCGTTCCCGCCTTCCTCCGGCTCGCCGACGAGCTGGCCGCCCACGGCGCCCCGGAGGCTCTGGTGCAGGCGGCGCGGCGCTCAGCCGGAGATGAGGTCCATCACACCCGCGCCATGCAGGCGCTCGCCCTGCGCCACGGAGCGCGCATGCCCGAGGTGGACATCCGCCCCTTCGAGCCCCGCTCCCTGGAGGCCATGTGTACCGAGAACGCCGTCGAGGGCTGCGTGCGCGAGACCTTTGGCGCCCTGGTCACGGGCTGGCAGGCGCGCACCGCCGGTGACGAGGAGGTGCGCCGCGCGCTGCGTCCCATCTCGCGAGACGAGTTGCGCCACGCGGAGCTGGCCTGGGCCGTCGATGCCTGGGCCGCCGGACGCCTCACCCCCGCGCAGCGCGAACTCCTGCTCCAGGCTCGCCGCGAGACGCTGAGCGCGCTGGAGCAAGAGGTGAGCAGCCAGACTCCTCCCGCGCGGCTCGTGCGCGAGGCGGGTGTCCCCTCTCGGGAGCAGGCCTTGAACCTGCTCCAGGGGCTCACCGTGCTGGTCGCGTAATCCCTTGCATCTTCGCGTCCACCGCTCCTAGATTGAAACCAGTTGCGAATCGGCACCAGTCGATTCGCAGCTGACAAGTCCCAGCCCTGGGAGCGCACACATGTCGGTCAATGAAACGCACACCGCGAACCTGGCGCGGTACCCACACCTCCAGGCGCTGCTGGACCGAGTCGTCCGCGACGGAGAGCAGGCGGGAATCACAGCGGCGGTGAAGATTCCGAACGCCGCGCCCAGCTGGCTGGCGGCCGGCAAGATCGCGCTCGACACCGAGCTCCCTTTCGGTCCGGAGACGATCTGCCGGATCGCCTCCATGACCAAGCCGGTGACCGGGCTGGCGGCCCTGCAGCTCATCGAGAAAGGCGCGCTCGGGCTCGACCAGCCGATCGCGGAGCTCCTTCCGGACTTCAAGCACATGCGGGTCGCGACCGGAAACGGCTCCGAGACCCGACCTGCCAGCAGACCCATCACCGTGCGCCACCTGCTCACCCTCACCGCTGGGATTCCGCACGTCTGGCAAGAGGGACCCGCCGCGGAGCTCTACCGGCGAAACGGCCTCGATTGTCTGGGCAACTTCCGCCTGACCCCACCGCACGAAGGAGAGCTGCCGCCGCCGCGCACGCTCGAGGAGTTCGGTACGCGCATCGCCAGCCTGCCACTCGCCGCCGACCCGGGAACCCAGTGGGACTACGGGCTCGCCCTGGATGTGCTGGGCCTGGTGATCCAGCGCGCATCGGGGCAGCGCTTCGAGGACTTCCTGCGGACGCACCTCTTCGAGCCGCTCGGCATGGTCGACACCGCCTTCTACGTCCCCGCCGAGAAGCTGCCGCGCCTGGCCACCAACTACGTGCGAAAGAATGGCGCGCTGGCCGTGCAGGATGATCGCAAGGCCAGCCTGTTCACCACGCCGCCAGGAGTGCCGTCCGGTGGCGGCGGTCTCGTCTCGACCGCCCGTGACTTCGCGCGCTTCTGCCAGATGCTGCTCAACGAGGGCGAGCTGGACGGCGTGCGGATCGCCCAGCCCGAAACCCTTCGGTTGCAACGGACGAACCTCATCCCCGACGGCATCGAGCACCCCGAGTTCGTCCTCGATCGGGCGGACTGGGGTGGAGGCATCTGCATCGAGACGCCACAGAGCGTTCGTCCCGGGGGCCTGAACGTCGGCGCCTACGGGTGGACGGGCGGCGTGGGCGGCACGACGTTCTGGGTCGACCCCAAGGCGCGCACCTGGGTCGTCGTCATGGTGCAGCGGCAGATCACCGGCCCGGAGGACACCTTGATCGATGAAGTGCGCGCAGCGGCCCGAAAGGATCTCGAACCCTGAACCCTTCGGCGACCCAATACCCGACAAAACAGACTTTGTCGAAACACGTGTTTTATTAGTCTTTCAATCAAAACCTAGTCATTGCTCCCTCTGGGCTTCACGAAAAAAGAAAGTATGTGACGGACAGTGTGAACTCCCTGTTGACCATTGATACCGAGTGCGTTCACAGTGCATCCGCTTCACTTCACCATCCCCCGAGGTTTCAAATGATTTCAGGTATGATCGTGCGTCGCTGGGCTCTCGCCGGCGGCTTGACGCTGCTGGCCGGTTGTGGTCCCGAGCTCGTCGAGGAGAACCCGACGCCGGTAACGTCCAGTGAGCAGGAGATCGTCGGCGGTACCAACACGACGATCGAGGCCAACCCCTGGCAGGTGTCCCTACAGAGCTCCTCCGGCTCGCACTTCTGCGGCGGCTCCATCCTCAACGCCAACTGGGTCGTCACCGCGCAGCACTGCGTGAACTCGGGCGGCACGATCTCCAAGCCGGGCCGCATCCTGGCCGGCAGCACCTCGCGCTCCGGCTCCGGCCAGACCAGCACGGTCGCCGAAGTCGTCGTCTACCCGGGCTACGTGGATGCCAACGTCGGCAAGGACGTGGCGCTGCTCCGCCTTACCACCCCGCTCACCCTGAACAGCACGACCGTGAAGGCCATCCCGATGGTCACCTCGGCTGACGCGTCCGCGGGCCTGACCAACGCGGGCGTCGTCTCGCGCGTCACCGGCTGGGGTACGCTCACCAGCGGCGGCAGCACGCTGCCCACCACGCTGCAGACCGTGGACGTGAACATCGTGAGCAACAGCTCGGCCCAGTCGTCCTACCCGAGCGAGACCATCGGTGCGGACCAGCTGGCCGCGGCTGCTCCTGGCAAGGACTCGTGCCAGGGTGACAGCGGTGGTCCCCTCACCGTGGTGAAGGGCAGCGGCCGCGCGCTGGCCGGCGTCGTGAGCTGGGGTTACGGCTGCGCTGACGCGCGCTACCCGGGCATGTACGCCCGCGTCTCGCACTTCGAGACGTGGATCACCGGGAAGATCAACGGCGTCACGCCTCCGACGACGACGCTGCTCTCCAAGACCGGCCTGTCGGGCGCGACCGGCAGCTTCCAGCACTTCGCCATCACCGTCCCGGCGGGCACCACCAGCCTCACGGTGACGCAGGCGGGCGGCACGGGCGACGCGGACCTCTACGTCCGCAGCGGCTCGCAGCCGACGACGACGACGTACAACTGCCGCCCGTACCTGGGCGGCAACGCCGAGACCTGCTCGTTCAGCAACCCGGTCGCCGGCACCTGGTACGTCTCCGTGCGTGGCTACTCGGCGTTCTCGGGCGTGTCGCTGACCGCGACCACCCCGTAATCGCGCGTCCGTTCTGACTCACGGCGGCGCTGGTCTCGCGAAGAGGCCGGCGCCGCTTTTTTATTTCCAGCTTCTCGACTATCCGCTCCAGCATTGGGAGGGATTGGCAAGCCTCAGCCGCGACGCACCAGCCCACGGCCCAGGGCCTCGGCGAGATGCGCTGGGGCGATGTCCTTCTCCGGCACCGGACCTTGGGAGAGCGAGCGCAGCACGTCAGTGAGGCGCGGTGGCACCGTCTGCACCTCCAGCCCTCCGGTACGCTTCTGGCGAACGGCGAAGCGCCAGGGCCTCGCCACCGTGCGCCGTGCCGTCTGCGCCAGCGCCTCCAGCCCGCTCACCTCCAACATGCCCCCCGCCCACGCCCGTCCCGTGAGGTGGCGACGCAAAGCGCGCGCGGCGTAGATCAACTCAGACAGATCCGCTGGGAACGTGCCCACCCGCACCGCCTCCACCAGCCCCACCTCTCCCGGTTTCGGAGGAACCACCGGCCGCTGCATCACCGAGGGCAGGAACGTCTCGAAGGAGACCGCCGCCGCCATTCCATCGTCGGGCTGCTCGCGCAGGTACCGCCGGGCGAAGGCCATGAAGGTCTGCCCCAACGAGCGCCCCAGTCCCTGGAACAGCTCTCGGAACTCCGACGAAGCGGTGAAGGTCAACAGCCCCTCGCGCGTCCCCGCCAGGAGCAGGCGGGAGATCGGAAAGTCTCGATCCAGCTGCTCGGCCACCACCGCCAGGCGGAAGCTCGTCTCCTCCTGGCTGCCCTCCACGTCATCGGCCACCACCGGTCGCCGCGCGCCATAGCCCAGATCGAATAGCTCCCAGGGTCGGCTCACGTTGCCCAGCGGCGGCGGAGGGGTCTCCACCGGCGTGAGCGTCAGGGGCTCCCTCTCCTCCAACGGCACCAACTGGCGCAGGCGCTGCAACGTGAGCATCGCCACCTCCGGCGGGTGTCCGTCCCCCTCGAAGGTGACGGCACGCAGCGAGGTGCAGCGCGGCAGCACCTTCTCCAACATCAGGAACAGCTCCTCGCGCACCGGCTGCGTGTGGTCATCCACGTAGAAGCGGCGCGGCCCCCGGCGCGTCACCACGCCACCTGCGATGTGGAGCTCAATCACCCGGTCGAACGGGAAGCCTTCGAATCCGGCGTCCAGCGGTAGCTCCGCCGCGAGCTGGTAGCTGAGCAGGTGCCCCATGTCGATCAGCAGCGGCAGCCCGGTGCGCCCCTGCAGCCGGGCCATGAAGTCCAGCACGTGCATGTCTCCGCGCCGTGCCAGCACCGAGGGGTTCTCCAGCGCCAACGGCACGCTCAGCCCCGCCTGCACGTGGAGCGCGTGCGCCGCGCAGTCCTGCAGGCCCTCGTTGGTCAGCGGCGGACAGATGTAGAGGTAGCCCGGCAGCGCCTGCCCCCCCGCGTGCCACCACCCCACGTCGTTGCCCACCCAGGGACTGCCCACTTCCCTCGCGTGCGCGTCCAGATCGGCCAGGGCCTCGCTGCTCTCGAGTTCCGGCCCATAGAGGTTGAGATGCACCGGGTGGAACAGCACCGGCACCACCTCGCGGTTCCGGTACATCTCCGGAAACAGCGAGGCGTGCTCCTTCGTCTCCGCCAGCGAGAGCGGAGCGCTGTACTCCACGAAGTCGAAGAGCTCGGGATCCTCTTGGAGCAGCCGATACGGGTGCGGCTGATCGCTGGCGCTGAGGTTGCTGCTCAGGCCAAGGCCTCGCCACGGCAGCGTCCAGGACTGGGGGGAGCGGGACATGCCCCTACCCTACCCGAGCCCTCCGCCGCCCTCACGCGTCGCGTAGCCAGTTCCCCTGGAACGAGGGCGTCCGTATCCCGTTCGTGATGCGGGTGCTGCCCAGCTCGCCCCACCGCGCGTTGTATTTGATGAACTGCTGGTTGTTGAGCGGCCGCGTCTTCTCGCCCACGTTGATGACGCCACCTCCCTGGAAGCCCGCCGCCGTGCCCTTGCCGCCCGCCCAGGTGAACCACCGGTAGCTGGCGTTCGTCTCGCAACTGCTGGAGCCCATGCCCACCTCCTCGATGGTGGAGTCGCAGATCTGCTCGGAGCGGTAGCTGGCGTGGCTGCCGTCGGCGATCCACACATAGGGGTGCGTCGTGTTGAACCACTGCACGTCCGCCTTCGCGAAGTAGTCCACCTTGCTGTGGTGCGCGTAATGCACGCCCGACACCGAGTAGTCCGCCGCGAGCCGCACGTTGATGTGCTCCCAGTCCGACTCATGGTTGAAGCCCGCGGGACCGTCGTTGTACGGGAAGAAGTACCAGTACTGGACATTCACTCCGCCCAGCGAGTTCTTGTACACGTGCCCGTACACCTTCCAGTCGGCGGGCGTGGTGCTGCCGTTGTGGGTGACGTCATTCGGCGGCTGGAGGAAGAACGACTCGTTCTCGTTGAAGCCATCCCCGAACGAGTTGCGCGTCGTGCTGGTGTGCGCGCAGATCCAGTCCTTCTCGCTGTGAGAGCGATTGATCAGGTTCGTCTGTGTCACGGCGCCCAGCTCGAGGATCTGGCAGTCGGGACAATTGTCGTGATGGAAGCGCATGTGGACGCGCGACAGGTACCAATCCACGTTGGCGGGCTTCGTCCAATCGAGCGACCACGGCAGGTAGAGCACGGGCGCGTGGCGCTGCAGCAGACAGTTCTCCACCCCGTCATCCAGCCCGTCCGCATCCGCGTCCACCGAGGACTCCGCGCACCCCGCGACCAGGCGCTGCTTCGCGGTCACCCGCTCGGACTCCAGCGCGTCTTCTTCCGTGCCACCACAACCGGACACGAGCCATACACCGCTTACGACAGCGAACATCCACGCGCTTCGACGCAGCATCTTTCCCCTCCCGGCCGAGGGCGCGGATGCTACACGGGAGGACATGTTCCACCGCAAGGGGCCCACGTTCTTCGAGCTGGCGCAGCAGGCGCTGTCCTCCGTCGAGCGCGGCTACGATCTGCTCGCGCCCAAGTTCGAGTACACGCCCTTCCGCACCCCGGACCCGGTGGTGAAGACGACCCTGGAACAGGTGGGTCCGCCGGGCTCCATCGATCGTGCGTTGGACCTGTGCTGCGGCACCGGCGCGGCGATGCGCTACCTGCGTCCGCTCTGCCGCCAGGAGGTGGTGGGCGTGGACCTCAGCCAGGGCATGCTCGACGAGGCGCGCCAACAACTGGCGGACGCGCCCGGGCAGGCCCGCCTCACCTTCGTCCAGGCCAACGCGCTGGAGCTGCCCTTCGAGGCCGAGTTCGACGTGGTGACGAGCTTCGGTGCCTTCGGTCACATCCTCAAGGAGGACGAGCCGCGGATGGTGCAATCCGTCGCCCGCGCGCTGCGCCCTGGAGGCCGCTTCGTCTTCGTCACCGCGCACCCACCCTCGAAGCTCCACCCCGTGTATTGGATGGCCAAGGGCTTCAACGCGGCGATGCGCGTGCGCAACGCGCTCTGGAAGCCGCCTTTCGTCATGTACTACCTGACCTTCCTCGTGCCGCGCGCCCGCGAGCTGCTCCAGGCGCACGGCTTCGAGGTGGAAGTACGTAACGGGCTCATGCCCCCACCCTTCAGCTCCTTGAGCGTCGTCATCGCCACGCGGCGGTGAGCCCTCACGCGGCGGCGACGGCCTCGCTCATGCCCCGGGCGACGAGCTCCCCGCAGACCCGCGCCGGAAAGCCGATGCGCAGCCGCGCCCCACCCTCGGGCCGGTTCTCGGCGATCAGGGTGCCGCCGAACTGCTCCACGAACTCACGCGACAGCGACAGCCCCAGGCCCGTGCCCTTCTCCGGCCCCTTCGTGGTGAAGAACGCCTCGAACAGCCGGCCGAGCACCTCCGGCGGGAAGCCCGGGCCGTTGTCCTCCACCAACAGCAGCACGGAGGAATCCTCCACCCGGCCCGACACCCGCACCTCGCCGTCCACGCCCCCACGCGACTCCAGCGCGTCCCCGGCGTTCACCAGCAAGTTGAGGATGACCTGAGCCAGCTTGCGCCGCACCACGTAGACGCCCGGCAACTCCAGGGGCACTTCCACCTTCAGCCGCGCCACGTGCTTGAGCCGCACCGAGGCCAGCCGCGTCGCGTCCTTCACCACCTCCGCCAGCGAGCACTCCGTGGGCACCTCCGCCGCGTCCATGCGCGAGAAGCCCTGCAGATCCGAGACGATCTGCCGGATGCGCTCCAGCCCCGAGCTCACGTCCTGGAAGGCCTCGCGCAGCTCCTCCTTGGACTTCACGGGCTGGCTGAGCACCTCCCGCTCCAGGAAGCCGGCGTTGGACTGCACATAGGCGATGGGGTTGTTGAGCTCGTGCGCCACGCTGGCCGCCAGCCGCCCGATGGTGGCCAGCTTCTCCGACTGCGTCCGCCGGCGCTCGCTCATGGCCAGCTTCTCCAGCGCCTCGCGCCGCGTGCGCTCCAGCCGCATCTCGTCCTCCAGGTGCTGAGCCTTCTGGAACTGCACGCCCCCGTACATGCCGAAGAACATGATGCACACCACCATCGCGGCCCACATGACGCCCTGCATCACCGGCTCACCCGACTGGTGCAGCAGCCAGCCCCCGGACAGCGCACTCAGTACGCCGCTGGTGAAGGCGGCCTCCAGGTAGGTCACGCTCACCATGGCGATGATGAGCGGCAGGCTGGGAAAGAAATAGAAGTACGGGCTCTCGGTGTGCCCCGTCAGGAGGATCAGCCCCGTGAAGCACACCGTGGCCACCACGCCATAACTGGCGCTCAGCACCCGCGCGTACGGCGGGCGCAGGTGGGCGATCACCAGCGTCGTCCCTACCAGCGCCAGGGACCACAGCACCCGGATCCCCAGCGGCGCCAGGCTCAGGCGCTGGAGGATGACCAGGTCCAGCCCGTAGAGGGCGACGATCACGACGGCGAACACCAGCAGCGTCTGCTTCCGCCGGCGCATCACCTCGTCTTCTACGACCTGCTGGAACATGAGCCCTCCTCGCCGCACTCACTGATAGCGGTGCTCACGCCCCAGCTGCAATCCCACTAAATCATTACGTTGGTGACACAACAGGAGCATCCACCCTGGGAGCAATCCTGGGCCCTTTGCCTACATAGACCTACTGTGCGGGCTCCATGGACTCGTCCTGATCGATGAGGCCCTGCTGCAGGGCCAGCGTGCGCAAGTGGGCCTTGATGCGCTGGAACTGCTGGCGCAGGGCGGTGGCCTTGCGGCTGAGGGCGGCGGAGGTGGGAGCCGTGTCCTCATCCCACATGACGCGCGCCACCTCGGTCCAGGCCAGCCGCTGATCCACGCGCAGCAGCAGCAGCATGCGCTCCTCGGGCTCGAGGCTCTCGCGCAGGGCGCGGAAGCGCTCCTTCACCGAGGTGCGCTGCCAGGGGCGCGTGTCCGAGCGGTGCTTCAGGGCCTCGTCCGGAATGCCAGAGGAGCTCACCGGCGTCTCCCGCGCGGCGGGGGCGTGCGCCAGTTGGTAACAGGCGTTGCGCGCCAGGCGATAGGACCACGTGCGCAGCGAGCTCTCCCAGCGAAACGCCGGAAGTCCCTTGAGGAGGCTCTCACAGAAGACGCTGAAGGCATCCTTGGCCAGCTCCGGGTTGTGGAGCACCGAGGCCATCAACCGCATGATCTCCATGCCATAGCCCTGCAGCGTGCGCTCTACCGCCCGCCCGATGTCTCCGCTCTGGCACAGTTCCCGAACTTCCTGCTCCACCCGCTCCCGATCGGTGCTCATCGTCATCCCTTGCGTGTTCATGGCTTGCCCCTCTCTGCAGGAGTGACGAGCCGGTGTTTGTGATGCTCAAGCGGGACTGACGGGTGGTCGGTCCCCCCCCAACTCTCGGAACTGGCGCTCCAGGCTCTCCCGGGCCCGCCTCGCGAAGCCCGCGGCGCCCTGGCGATCCGCTACGTCCAGCGCGTGCATGAAGGACACGGTGGCAGCCGGCTCGTGACCCAGCGCGCGGAGCAGCTCGCCTTCGATTCGGTGCAGCTCCACCTCATAGGAGTGCTCGCCCAGGGCATCCACCCACCCCAGGGCGTGCGTCACCGCGGCCAGTCCCTGCTGGAACTGCCCCAGCTTGAAGTGCAGCTCCGCGAGCATGCCGAGGAACAGGGGCATGCCGGCACGGACGCCCGCGTTGCGCCACCGGCCCAGGTTGGCCTGCAGCAGCTTCAGGGCCTCGGCTGGGGCGCCCCGCTCGGAGATGACCCAGCACTTGATGAACACGGACCAGCCCAGCCAGAGCCGGAACCGGTGCTCGCTCGAGAGCGCGATGCAGCGCTCCACCCAGTCGCGAGCACACTCCGGCTCGTTGCGGAGCTGGCAGCCCAGCGCCACATACGTCAGCGCGAAGGCCAGGGTGTGCGCATGGCCGATCTGCTCTGCCAGCCGCACCGCCTCCTCGCCGTAGGCGCGGGCCTGCGCCTCGCGGCCGGTGGCGGACTGGACGACGGAGCCATAGGCCAGCGCGGCCACCCGCGGGTTGATCCACTCCTTCACGGACAGGACGCGGTGGTGCTCCAGATCGAAGTCCGAGAACTCCAGCGCGCGCTCCACGTGCGTCAGGGCGCTCGCCATGTCGCCCCGGTTGAAGCAGTTGGTGGCCATCATCCGGTGGCCCAGCGCGATCAGCTCCGCGCTGTGCTGCCGATCCCCCTGAGCCACGACCAGCTCCGCCAGCTCCTGGGCCACGTGGAACTTGGCGCGCATGAAGTAGTAGGCGAACGAGCCCCAGGTGGGCACGTGCAGGCGCGGCAGCGCGTCCTCCACCTGGCGCAGCAGCTCCATCACCCGGTCATAGGTCTGCTCCACCTCGCGCGAGCGCACGCTGCGCGTCTGCATCAGCGGCACTCCCAGGGTCACCAGCAGCCGCAGCTCCTCCTCCGTGCGCTGGGCGGCATCCGGCTGGCCGCGCAGCAGCCGCAGCGCCTGGTTGAGGTGGCTGATGGCCTCCACGTTCGCCGAGCGCAGGCTGGCGCGCTCTCCCGCCTTGGCCCAATACCGGATGGCCAGCTCCACCTCCCCCGCCTCCGTATAATGGTGGGCGAGCATCTCGGGCTGGGTCTCGGCCAGCTCGGGGAACTGGGCCGACAAGGCGTGGGCGATGCGCCCGTGGTACTCGCGCCGGGTGCGGCGCAGCAGGGACTGGTAGGCCGCGTCCTGGAGCAGCGCGTGGCGGAACTGGTAGCGAGGGCCGCTCGAGTCCTCCACCGTGTGGAGCAGGCCCGCCTGGAACAGCCCGGAGAGATCCTGGGTGAGCGCCATCTC
The DNA here is from genome assembly GCF_034259325.1 of Hyalangium ruber. Classification (NCBI taxonomy): domain Bacteria; kingdom Pseudomonadati; phylum Myxococcota; class Myxococcia; order Myxococcales; family Archangiaceae; genus Hyalangium; species Hyalangium rubrum. The sequence goes on from NZ_JAXIVS010000005.1 coordinate 297,171, forward strand.
GTTGCGCGCCGAGAGCGTGGCGAGCAGGGCATGGCTGAAGCCGCGGCCCACCACGGCGCAGAGCTGCGCCAGCGACTTCTGCCGCCGGGGCAGCATGTCCAGGCGGGCCAACAGCAGCCCACTCAAGGTCAAGGGAACCGAGGAGGCCTCCGTCGTGGTGGGCGTGGAGGGCTTCTCCATCACCATGCGCGTCATCTCCTCGATGAACAGAGGGATGCCGTCCGTCTTCGCCACCAGGTGCTCGATGGTCTCCTCGGGCAGGCTCTTGCCGCTGGCCGATTGCCGCACCAGATCCGCGGTCTGGTGCGGGGCGAGCCGTTCGAGCGCCACTTCATGGAGCCAGGCGCGCCGGGGCCAGGAGGGGCGGAAGTCCGGGCGGGCGCTCAGCAGCACACAGAGCCGGGCCTTCTCGGTCCGCTCCAGCAGGAAGCCCAGCAGATCCAAGGTGGAGGGATCGGCCCAGTGCAGATCCTCGACGACGGCGAAGACGGGGCGCTCCTCGGTCGTGCGCTGCAGCAGCGTGGCCAGGGCCTCGAAGGTCTTCTCCTTCAGGCGCTCGGGCGTGAGCCGCAGGTGGGGCGACTCCTCGGCCACGGGCAGCGAGAGGAAGGTGGCCAGCAGATGAATGTGCTCGGGGGGCAGGCCCCAGACGCGCATGCGCCGCTCCAGCTTGCGCAGGTTCTCCTGGGGGCTGCCCTCGGGATCGAGCCGCAGCAGGTGCTGGAGCAGCTCGAGGATGGGGTGCAGGGCGCTGGTGCTGAACTGGGCCCAGCACTGGCACCGCAGGCGAAGGGCCTCCCCGGGAAGGATGCGCTCGTGCTGCTCCTGGATGAGGCGCGACTTGCCGATGCCGGCCTCGCCGCGCACCAGGACGAAGCGGCCTCGGCCTCCACGGGCCTCCTCCCAGTGCTCGTGGAGCTGGCCCAGTTCGGCCTCCCGACCCACCAGGGGCGTCACCGGCTCCACGGCATGGGTCCGCTCGAAGCGGCTGTAGGTCGGCGTCTCCCGCACCAGGCGGTGCAGCTCCAGCTTCGCCACCCCGGCCAACCCCTGGAAGGAGTGCGGGCCCAGCGGCTCGGTCCGGAAGGCGGCGCGCACCAACCTCCAGGTGGTGTGGCTGAGGCACACCGTGTCGGGCGCGGCCTGCCGGGCCAGCCAGTGGACGATCTTCGGGGCCTCGCCCTGGAGCGCGGAGGTGTGTCCTCGGAGCTCGGGCGGGAGGTTGTCCAGCACCACGGTGTCCGTGTGCAGCCCCACCTTCACGGTGAGCTTGCGGCGCGGCAGGTAGGGCAGCTTCTGCTGAATGGCCGTGCCCAGGTGCGTGGTGAGCGCCAGCGCCGCGCGGGCCGCCTTCTCCGCGTCCTCCTCCCGGGCCTGCGGGTAGCCGAAGCAGGCGAGCACCTCGTCTCCGACGCACGTGGTGATGGAGCCGCCGTGCTGCTGGAGGAGCTCCGAGCAGCTCTGGTGGAAGGCGCCCTCCAGCTCGCCGAAGTCCTCCGCATCCAGGTGCTCGGCGAGGCCGGCGAGATCCGCCAGCCAGCACGCCACCAGCGTCACCTGCCTGCGCTGCGGCCCCAGGCTGCGCGGCTCGTCCCGCCAGGGCGCCAGGGTCTCCTCGATGCGACGCAGCCGCTCACGGACCTCGTTCGCCGTCTGCAGTCGGCCCGAGGGCTGCTTGACCAGCATGGCGGCCACGAGCTGCGCCAGCTCCTCGGGAACCTCGGGCCGCAGCGCGCGCACCGAAGGCACCGGCTCCTCGGACAGCACCCTCTGGCGCAGCTCGGCGATGCTCCCCTCGGGATAAGGCGGCTCTCCGGTGATCAGCTCGTACAGCATGACGCCGGCGGCCCAGATATCGGTGCGCTCACCCTGGTCCTCCCCCCGCCACTGCTCCGGCGCCATATAGGTGGGGGTCCCCGCGATCGGAATATGCGGCATCGCCGGGAACATGGCGGCGGTGAGGTACGCCAGCCCGAAGTCGAGGATCTTCACCTGGCCCTTCCGGGTGATGAAGACATTGCCGGGCTTGAGGTCGCGGTGGATGACGTGGTGCTCGTGGGCGTGCGCCAGGCCCGCCGCGATGGCGCCCATCATCTCCACGGCCTTTCGCAGCGAGGGCCGCTCCCGCCTCACGACCGACGAGAGCGCCTCCCCTTCCAGGCACTCCATCACCAGGAAGGGCACCTTGGGCTCCCAGGGCGCACCGCTCCACTCGGCCACGTCGAAGATTCGGACGATGTTGTCGTGGTCCAGCTGGGCCACCGCCCGCGCTTCCTGCCGGAGCAGGTTGCTCATGGGTGCCTCGGCGGCCCCCTCGCGCGGAAGCAGGAATTTGAGGGCCACCACGCGCTGCAGCTCCTCGTCCCGGGCCCGGAAGACCAGGCCCATGGCACCGCCTCCCAGCTCCTCGAGGATCTCGAAGCGGCGGCCATCCAGGCCGCCCATGTGCTCCCCCCGCCCGGGCACGCGCAGCGGGACCGAGACCTGGGCCACCTGCTGCAATAGGGAATCCTCGAGGTCTCCTTCCTCGAACTCTTCTTCCTCCGCGGGCGTGATCCCTTCCGCTCGCTCGTCTGGATGCTCGTCGCCTTGACGCATGTCTTCGCCCCCCGGTGCTCCCTGCCGAAGCACCTCGGCGCAGCGCCTCGATTCACCTTAAGGTCCGTCCCAGAGCCCAGCAACGCGCCCTGCCCCCCAGGGCGAGGGAGCGGTCGCGAACACACGAGCGGACGGCAGCCTGTCCCTCCCTGGGCAACCCCCGAGTTCAGCGAATGGGACGCTGAAATGCCTTCAATACCCGACGCGGTGGCCCGTCATCACACAGGGGGACCCTGGACTCGATCCGGATAGAACCACTTGGAAACAAAGGCAGGCGACACCATGAGCACCATCCTCCTCGTCGACGATGAACAGGAAATGCTGGACCTCTTCACCGAGGTGCTCGAGCAGATGAATCACCATGTCCTCGGCGCCCGCGACGGCTGTGAGGCGCTCAGCCTGGCGCGAACGGCCGCCCCGGATCTGGTGGTGACGGACTGGAACATGCCGCGCATGTCGGGGCTGGAGCTGTGCCACGAGCTGCACGCGGACGAGCAACTGCGAGACATTCCCATCATCCTCCACAGCTCCGCGGGCAACCCCCACGCTCCGGGAGTTCAGTTCGTGCCCAAGAGCTGTGCCCTCGAAGAGTTCGAGGCTCTGGTGAGCAGGTTGCTGGCCAGCGCGTACTCGCGACAACCGAGCGCTCCATGCAGCCAGGAGTCCTGCGGCCCACCGGCCGCTCCGAAGCAGAACGCGTACCTGGCGCATGAGTCATTCCAGATGCGCGCGGAGCACGAGACGGAATATTCCGCGTCTCACTAGCTCGCGCGGCGCCACCCGGAGGCCTCCTTGACACGACCTGGAGCCGCCATAGCAGCATGGCTCCTCCATGGAAGCTCCTTACACTTGGAACAGATTGATCGCGTGCCTCAGTGCCGTGGGGCTCAAGGATGAGGCCACGGCGTGGGCCTTCGTCCGCGATGAAGGGCTGGTGCGCGACGCGCCCGGCGATCGCGAGCAGTTCTGCGAGGTCGTCCGCGAGCTGCGCGAGAACGAGATCACAGGCCCATCGCCTTGGGCGCAGATCTCCCGCGAACTCATGAACCGGGGAATGACGCTGAAGGCGGCCGCGGAGCGTGACCCGAACGCCGAGACCGCCCGGGCCCATCTGGAGCAATGGCGGGCGAGCGCGAGCCGTCGAAAGTAGGCGACGCGCCCCTCTCCTGCCTGGCAGGCCCCACTCCCGAGCCAAAGGTTCCCGAGGCTTCCGTCACAACCCGATGGAATCCCCTCCTCCCTGATGGACCTTCCAGGGAGCGCGTCGGATGGAGCGATGGGGATGGAGTCGGGGAGCGATGGCGCTGGTGTTCCTCTGCGCGAGCGGCGTGGGGACTCTGGCTCACGCATCCGAGAGCTCCCTGGAGGCCACGGCGCCCTTCCTGGGCGTCGTCATCCCGCACGACTCGGTGGACCTGAGCTCGAAGTTCGAGAGCCGGCTGGAGCGCCTGGAGGTCGATGTCGGGGACACCGTCCGCCAGGGGGAGGTCGTGGCGCGGCTGGACATCCACCCCGTGGTCCAGGAGCTGGCGGCGGCACGCGCCTCGCTCCAGAGCTCTCGCGCCGAGGAGCAGGCCTCGGGCCTCGCGCTGGCGGAGGCCCGGGAGAAGAAGAGTCGGCACTTCACGCCCCGCTCGCTGGAGCTCGGTGTCTATTCAAAGGAGGAGCTGGCCACCCTCCGCTACCAGGAGCGGACCGCCCTGGCGCGCCTGGAGGCCTCTCGCGCCCGGACCCGGGAGCAGCAGGCCCGCGTCGCGGAGCTGGAGCGGAACGTGAACGAGGCGGCGCTCGTGGCGCCCTTCGACGGCATCGTCGCCACGCGCCCCGTGAGCCCGGGAGCCCGCGTCGCCGCGGGGCAGCCCATCCTCCGGCTGCTGGGAACGGGCGGCTGGAAGGTCCGCTTCGCGGTGCCCGAGGAGGAGGCCCGCCAGCTCGAGCCCGGCTCGCCGCTGGAGCTCTCCCTGCAGCAGCGCCAGCAGACGCTGGCGGGACACGTGGAGAGCATCGCCCCCGAGGTGGACGCGGCCGCGCGCATGGTGTTCGCCATCGCCGCCTTCGACGCGCACCCACCCGAGACGGTCTCCACCGGCATGGTGGTCCACGTCCAGCCGGGTCCCCGGCAGGGCGCGATCGGCCAGCGCGAATCCAGCGATCCCATACCGACGCGGAGCGGGCGGTAGCCCTCCGAGACGGGCGGGGGTGTGTCCTCGCGCGCTCGACCAGGAGTTCACGACATGGATGCACCTCGCACGAAGATCTTCCGAGAGGAAGCCTTGCGCCACCACGAGGGCGCACAGCAGGACGGAGACGTCCTGCGCATCTCGCCCGCCTGGACGCGGTGGACCTACTGGACGCTGCTCGCGCTGCTGGTGTCGGCGCTGACGTACTCCCTGGTGGGCACCCTGCCCGAGTACGCCTCCGGCCCCGCGGTGGTGAAGGTGGAGGGCCAGAGCCACCTGACGGTGGATCTGCCGGGCGTCGTGTCCACCGTGGCGGTGAAGCCCGGCCAGCGGGTGGAGGTGGGCGAGGTGCTGGTGAGCTTCCGCTCCCAGGAGGAGACGGTCTCCCTGGAGCGCATCCAGCGCGAGTTCGAGCTGCAGCTCATCCGGGTGCTGAGGGATCCCGCGGACGAGGCCGCCCGGCAGACGTTGACGTCGCTGCGCGCGGAGCGGGAGCTGGCCGAGGCCCGACAACAGGCGCGCACCCTGCGGTCGCCGCACGCGGGCGTGGTGAGCGGCCTGCGCATCCGCCCGGGCCAGTACGTGACCCCTGGCGAGAATGTCATCTCCATCGTGGGGGATGATGTGAAGGTGTCCCTGGTGGCGCTGCTGCCGGGCGGCCAGCGGCCTCTGCTGGAGCCGGGCGGCTCGCTGCGGGTGGAGCTGGATGGCTTCCGTCACGAGTACCACACGCTCACCATCGAGTCGGTGGGGGATCAGATCGTCGGTCCTGCGGAGGTGCGCCGCTTCCTGGGCCCGGAGATCGCGGACGCGGTGCAGCTGGCGGGCCCCATGGTGCTGGTGAAGGCGCGAGTGCCCTCCTCCACGTTCATGAGCAAGGGCCGGACTTTCAATTACTTCGACGGGATGCTGGCGAAAGCGGACGCGCGGGTGCGCCTGGAGCGCATCCTCGTGGCGCTGGTACCGGGCCTGAAGGGAGCGCTGGGACATGAGAACCGCTGAGACGAAGACTCCGGGGCTGGCGGACCGCTTTCCGGCCCTGCACAACCTCCAAACGCGGGTGCGGGGACGCGTCCCGCTGGTGCGCCAGCTCTCGGAGCTCGAGTGCGGCGCGGCGTGTGTCGCCATGGTCCTGGGGTTCCACGGCAAGCCCACGCGCCTCGAGGAGGTGCGGCAGGCGATGGGCGCCGCCCGGGATGGCGTCTCGGCGCTGGACATCCTGCGCACGGCGCGCTCGTTCGGGCTGAGGGGCCGAGGCGTCTCCATCGATGAAGAGGCCCTGCGGTACCTGCCGATGGGCACCATCCTGCACTGGCAGTTCTCCCACTTCGTGGTCTTCGAGCGGATGAGCCGGGGCTACGTCTATCTGGCGGATCCGGGCCAGGGGCGGCGGCGCGTGACGCTGGAGCGCTTCAAGCAGGCGTTCACGGGCGTCGCCCTGCTGCTGGAGCCGGGCGAGCACTTCGAGACGGGCAAGGCCCGGCCCCGGCGCGCCTCGCGGTACGCGCTGCAGGTGCTCCAGCAGTCGCACACGCTCACGCGGGTGCTGGTCATGTCGCTGGTGCTCCAGCTCTTCGCGCTGGCCATCCCGGTGTTGACGGGGTTGGTCATCGACCGTGTCGTCCCTCGGGGGGATGTCCACCTGTTGGGCGTAGTGGCGGCGGGGCTCCTGGCGCTGACGGGCTTCCAGTTGCTGACGACGTTGATCCGCGGGCACTTGCTGCTGGAGCTGCGCACGCGGCTGGACTCCAACATGACGTTGAGCTTCGTGGAGCACCTGATGGGGTTGGCCTGGTCCTTCTTCCAGGTGCGCGCGGCGGGAGACTTGCTGGCACGCATGGGCAGCAATGCCACGGTGCGAGAGATCCTCTCCTCGGGCGCGCTGTCGGCGCTGTTGGACGGGGCGCTGGTCGTCCTCTACCTGGGGTTGATGTTCGCGGTGAGCCCGATGCTGGGGCTGTTCGTGCTGGGACTGGGGCTGCTGCAGGTCCTCATCCTGGTGCTGTCGGCGAGGCGGCAGCGCTCCCTGCTCTCCGAGAGCCTGGAGGTGGAGGCCAAGAGCCAGAGCTACCAGGTGGAGATGCTGACGGGCATCCAGACGCTGAAGGCGTTCGGGGTGGAGCACCAGGCGGTAAACCGCTTCTCGGAGCTGTTCGTGAACGTGCTGAACGTGAGCCTGCGGCGGGGACGGCTGATGGCGTGGGTGGAGGCGCTCAATGGGAGCCTGCGCATGGTGGCGCCGCTGTTGCTCTTGAGCTTCGGCGCGCTGCAGGTGATGAGCGGCAAGGTGACGCTGGGGACGATGATGGGACTCAACGCGCTGGCCGGCGCGCTGCTGGTGCCACTGTCCAATCTGGTGAGTACGGCCAGCCAGCTGCAGCTGCTGGGCAGCTACATCGAGCGCATCGATGACATCTTCGACACGCCTCCCGAGCGGGATCCGAGCAAGCCCGGGCAGGTGGCGAAGCTGAAGGGCGGCATCGAGCTGGAGCGGGTCTCCTTCCGGTACGCGCCGACGGCGCCACTGGTGGTGAAGGATGTGTCGGTGCGCATCGACCCCGGTCAGTTCGTGGCGATCGTGGGGCGATCGGGCGCGGGCAAGTCGACGCTGGCGAACCTGCTCCTGGGCTTGTACCTGCCCACTTCGGGGCGGGTGGCCTATGACAGCGCGGATCTGGCGGACCTGGATCTGCAGTCGGTGCGCAGCCAGATGGGCGTGGTGCCCCAGGAGCCGGCGTTCTTCAGCACCACCCTGCGCGCGAACATCGCGCTGAGGGATCCAACGCTCCCGCTGGAGCCCATTCTGGAGGCGTCCCGGCTGGCGAGGCTGCACGATGACGTGTCGGCCATGCCCATGGGCTACGACACGCCGCTGGTGGACCGGGGCGCTTCGCTCTCCGGTGGCCAGCGCCAGCGTCTGGCCCTCGCCCGAGCGCTGGTCCACAACCCAGCGGTGTTGCTGCTGGACGAGGCGACGAGCGCGCTGGACTCCATCACGGAGAACCAGGTGCAGCAGGCGCTGGCCTCGCTGCGCTGCACACGCGTCGTCATCGCCCACCGCCTGAGCACGGTGGTGGACGCGGACCTCATCCTGGTGATGGATGACGGAAAGCTGGTGGAGTCGGGCCGTCACGAGGAGCTGCTCGCACAGCGCGGCGTCTACTCGGAGTTGGTCCGGGCGCAGATCGAGAAGACCGGACGCTTGGAGTAGCCCTCCCCTACTTCAGGGGCAGCTCACGGAAGGCGATGTCCTGCTCGTAACCCAGTCGCCGCATCGTCTCCACGAAGCGCTCGTTGCCAATGATCATCGTCAGGAAACCCTCCAACCGGAAGACGTCCACCTCACGTGGCAGCGTCGCCGCATCCAGGACGGGCTCCTCCGGGAGCTTCAACCCCTTACGTCCACATTTGGTGCATGGCACTGGACGATCCACGGGCAAGCAGTCCGGGTGCAATCCGCCATGGGGCATCAACTCCAACTCCAGCAACTCTGGCGGGTCCTGCTTGCGGAATTGGAACTCCGTACGGCAGCCCTTGAGCCCCCGGACACCCTCGGCCTGTAGACGTTCGAGCACCTCACGTCTCATCAACAGCGTCCATGGGTCTTGAATGAGCACGGGACCAAACTCTCCCCGAGCCGTACCCACCAGTGGACCCAACAGGGTCCCTGGCCAGAGGGGAACTCCTGGAGGTGCCAACGGACGCACCTGCTCGCGCAGCCGCTCGAACTCCGCATAGTCCTCCTCCAGCCGAGCCGCATACTTCTTCACGTCTGGCAGATGGGACAGATCCACCGAAGGGTAGGAATCCACGGCCGTAGACCATCTGGCATCACACCGTGGGCAATGAACACCTGGCAGGCTCCACTTGCGGGAGGCTCTGTATTCGCCCGAGTAACGAAGCCCCTGGATCTCACGCAGCAGGTAGAACCGCATGGCGCCTCAATGGGTACGCAAGGGGCCAATGACAGAGCCTGCTCAGTCTCATGGCTGCTCCGAGGTGGGCTGGCGGGGCGCATCAAAAGATGCACGTACACACAGCCCATCCAGTTCATACCCCTCCTTCTCGCAAGGGGGGTCCACCTTGAGAACGGTCCAGCAGGCCCCCAGCGCCTCTCTCTCGGAACGTTTTGAACAAGGTGGCTTCTTCTGCCCTGGCAGGGGTGCCTTGGGCATCGGCAAGCCCAGCACCGAGGCAGCAGAGGGCATGCGCGGGGCCTGAACCACGGATACGACAGCCTCCTCGCCCACGCCAGCATCCGGCGTCACAGATGGAGGCGGGTGCGCCTCCCATCCCTCGGCGATCCAAGGCCGAGACGGTTGGGGCGGGTAGAGCACGACGCCGAAGAGCACGAGGATGCCACCCACCCCCACTCCGATGCTGACCCAAGGGAGCCACGCGGGCGCCTTGGGCCGTCTGCGCGGACCTGGCCGTTCCGTCTTCTCCGTGTCGACCACGGAAGGAGACGCTTCGATGGGAGTTGCTCCTACCCGGGTCGCCACTTCTTCCAGGGATTGGGCCAGCTCGGCCGCAGACCCGCGCTTCTCTTTATCCTTGGAGAGAACTTGCAGGATGAGCTTCTCCAACTCAGGGCTCACCGTGGCCAGCTCACTGGGAGAAAGGAAGGGCGGTGGTTCGACGGAGGAAGTATCCGCGTCGGTGAGAGGTGCGGGATATGTGCCCGTCACCAGTCTGTAGGCTGTCACGCCCAAGGCGTACAGATCATCGGAAGGATGAGACTGGTAGTGTGCATCTGGCTTGCGCCGGTAGCGGCGCCGGAAGCGCAGCAACTCCGGGCTTCGGTAGGCCTCGGTACCAGGAGGAATGGAGGTGTCGGTGAGAGGGTTGGCCCCTGCATGCCATGAGGCGCCCAGGTCCACCAGCACGGCGTCGCCCTCGGGACTCACCAATATGTTGTCGCCCTTCACATCCCGGTGCATCCCACCGAGGCGGTGCAGTTCGGCGAGAGCCCGCGCCACGTGGCACAGGACGCGAGCTGCAAAGGCATTGGTGAGGGCTCGCTCGTTGCGCACGGCGTAGAGAGGCATGCCCTCCACCCACTGCATGACGACATAGGGGTAGCAGAAGCCATCCTGCGAGCACCACTCCCCCTTATCCAGCAAGCGCGGAAGGTGTGGCGAACTTGCCGTGGCCAGGAGGTGTGCCTCCCGCGCGAAGCGCGGATCGTCAGGCCCCCGGGCAACCTTCAGCGCGGCCTGGGTGGAGGGCTCCGCGGTGAGCTCCGCACGAAACACCGTGCCGAAGGAGCCTCGGCCGGCGCGCCCACAGAGGCGCCAGCGCCCGAGGACTTCGCCAGAGCGAGGGGCCTGAGGACCAGCAGGCTTGGTCATGGGTGGTCTCGTTTCAGGTTGGGGGCCAGGGAACCTACCTTATAGGGCGGGCGTGTTGCTACCTCTCCCCAAGGGACAAGCCCATTCCTCGCGCCTCCATGGCGCCAACATTGCGAGAGAGGCCTTGCCTGCCTTGTTGCTCCTCGCCGCGCCTACCGAGCACGCGCGCATGCGCATCCCCACTCTTCTGTCACAGGCGCGCACAAGCGCCACGGGCAGGAGACCCCATGCCGGACATCCTTATGTATTCGAAGCCGACGTGCCCCTACTGCCACCGGGCGATGGCCTTGTTCCGGAGCAAGGGCGTGTCGGTCAAGACCGTGGACATCTCGGCCCACCCCGAGCGGCGCAAGAAGATGATCGAACGCTCCGGCCGCACCACCGTTCCCGAGATCTTCATCAACGGTCGCTTCATCGGCGGATGCGATGATCTCTACGCCCTGGACGCCCGGGGAGGGCTGGACCCGCTCCTTCAAGACGAGCAGCCCGCCCCGACGCCCTAGCCTCCCCGCTCAGCGCGTGATGCTGAACGTCACCACCGCGCCGGCATGATCCGAGGGCCAGAGGCCCGAAGCCGTCCGATTCGCGAGCTCGTCGCCCACGACCTCGGCCGCGGTCGGACGGATTCCCTGCCCCCGGTAGAGCACCAGATCGATGCGCTCATCGAGCCCCGTGGTCTGCGTGTCGTTCACCTTCTCGCTGAAGCAACAGGTGAAACCGGGGCCCGTGCCGACCTCGGGCCAGGCGTCCTCGAGTCCGGCCGTGTCCGTGAAAATCCCGTAGGCTGGCGTTGAGCTCCCCGGCCCGGTGTTGAGGTCTCCGACCAGGATGAGCGGCTCGGCATAGCCCTGGAGGATCCCCACCAGCTCGTTGGCCTGCTCCGGGTTGGCGGGCATGAGCCCCTCCAGGTGCGAGTTCACGAAGGTGAACTTCGCCCCGTCCAGTGTGGCGGCGACCTTCGTGAAGCCTCGCGTGAAGGTGACCGCCCCGCCGCCCACCGATACCTGCGCATTGAAGGTGTAGTTCTGCTCCACCTCCTCCGTCGTCGCCACATCCCCCCGCGCGAGGATGACGTCGTAGTCGGTCAGCCGGATGTCGGTGAGATCGTTGGCGTTCCCCGACAGCGCCGCGGGCAGCTCCGCATCCGCGTTCTGCACCATCGCCGCGATGCGGTAGTCCAGCCCGCGCTCCTTGAGTTCCTCGAGCAGGATGGCGAGGAAATCCACCGCCGTGTCCTGCGCGTTCACCGCCCGGTTGCTGGACACATAGTCACTGGGGTGCTGCGTCCGGTAGCGAGAGACTTCCTGGAGCCCGATCAGCGCCGGGTCCGTCGCCTGGATCTCCTCCGCGAGCCGCTCGGCCCGCGCCGCGAAGTCCGTCGCCTGCACCGTCGCGAAGAGCTGCGCCGCGACCACCGGCACCTGCTGCGGCGACTGCGCCTGCGCGAGCAGGAAGATGTTGCCGCCCAGGTAGATGTTGCGCGTCATCACCTTGGCCTCCACGGGAGGATCCTGGAGGCGATCGTCACTGCAACCAGCCAGGGCCAGGGCGGCGCACGTCAGCAGCGGGGCAAAGCGGCGATGGAAAGAGAGGCGCAAGGGAACTCCAGCGGGGGGGGTGAACAGCCGCAAATCCTACCCAATGTGCCAGGGCGGAAACGAAAGCTTGATTATGTCCTGCCGTGGGCGCTTAGTTCGCCCCCCGCGAGGAGCGCCCGGTGGAGAAATCCCCCAACCCCCCGGGCCAGAAGCCCTATGACAGACAGAAGGAACCTCCGGCAGTCAGGTCTGCTGGTCCTGGCCCTGTGCCTGGTGGCAGGCCCCGCCATGGCGCAAGGCACCTCGGTGTTGCTCGGCACCGTCGTGGACACCACCACCAAGAAGCCCGTGCCGGACGTGGTGGTGACCGCCACCTCTCCCAACCTCCAGGGCGAGCAGACGGTGGTCACCGATGCCGCTGGCACCTACCGCCTCCCCCAGCTCCCTTCCGGCGTGTACACGCTGCGTTTCGAGACCCAGGCCTACAAGCCCTACGCGCGTGAGGGCATCACCCTGCGCCTGGACTACTCGGTGCGCGTCAACGTGGAGCTCATCCCCGAGAGCGCCCTCACCGAGGAGGTGCTCGTCGTCGGGCAGACGCCCACGGTGGACATCGGCTCCACCTCCACCGGCGTGAACGTCGACACGAACTTCCTGCGCAACGTGGCCGTCGTCTCCCCCACCGGCAAGGGCGCCGCGTCGCGCTCCTTCGAGTCGCTGGCGGAGCTGGCCCCGGGCGCCAACGCCGACACCTATGGCGTCTCCGTCAGTGGCGCCACCTCGCCGGAGAACCAGTACATCGTCGACGGCGTGTCGGTGAATGACCCCGGCTTCGGCATCAACGGCACCCCGCTCTCCATCGAGTTCATCCAGGAGGTCAACGTCATCAGCGGCGGCTACCTGCCCGAGTATGGCCGCTCCACCGGCGGCGTCGTCAACGCGGTGACCAAGTCCGGCTCCAATGAGTTCCACGGCTCGGTGTTCGGCAACTTCAGCCCCGGCTCGCTGGGCTCCCGGGCCACCGCGATCCAGTCGGGCGGTACCGTCTCCAGCCAGGCCTCGCTGTGGAACCTGGGAGACTTCGGCGCCGACCTCGGCGGCCCCATCATCAAGGACAGGCTCTGGTTCTACGCGGGCATCGCCCCCTCGTTCACCCGCTACCAGCTGGAGCGCAACTTCAACGCGCTGGTGCTGGACGACAACGGGCACCGGATCGTCGATGAGCAGGGCATCCCGCGGACCGAGCTCATCCCCGGGACCGAGCAGCGCTACTTCGCCGATCAGCAGAGCTTCCAGTACCTGGGCAAGCTCACCTACCTCATCAACGAGGACCACAACGTGTCGGTGTCGGTGTCGGGCGCGCCCTCCTCCGCGGGCGGCAACGGCCGCCTGGCCATCAGCGAGCGCACCGGTCTGCCCGAGACGGAGCGCTTCAACGGCCAGCTCGGCGCCCTCGCCACCCAGCGCACCGCCAACAGCCTGGACACCAGCATCAAGCTGACCTCCTCCTTCCTGGAGAAGCGCCTGCTCTTCAACGTCACCGGCGGCTGGCACCACCAGGACGTCATCGTCCGCCCCATGGACGGCACCGTCGGCGGTAGCCAGGACGGCCTGTCGGGCGTCTCCAACGTCGACTGGCAGCGCACCACCCGCACCGTCACCTTCGCGGACGTGGAGTACAGCCTGCCGTACCAGCACTCGATCTCCGAGTTCGAGGCCATTCCGGACCCCTCCATCTGTGACGTGGCCGCCGCCGACCCCAGCGTGGCGCCGGATCCCGCGCGGGAGCCGACGCGCTGCCCGGTGCTCAACTACCTGACGGGCGGCCCGGGCCGTCTGGATGAGAGCTCGCTGGACCGCTACCAGGCCAAGGCCGTGGGCACGCTGCTGGTGAACGCCGCCGGCCAGCACAACTTCAAGGCGGGCGTGGACCTGGAGCACATGGTCTATGACCACATCCGCTCGCTGTCGGGCCGCCGCATGTACCTGGAGGCGGATGACGGCAGCTACTTCCGCGACTTCCGCCAGTACGGCTACCTGCTCGGGCCGGACGAGGTGCTCGTCCAGGACTTCCAGTCGGCGCTGTCCAAGTCCACCGCCGTCGGCGTCTTCGCGCAGGACAGCTGGAGCCTGTTCGACAACCGGGCCACGCTGAACGTGGGCGTGCGCTACGACACCCAGCGGCTCACCGGCGGCGACAAGCTGGCCCTGGTGCTGGGCAACCAGTGGTCGCCCCGCCTGGGCATCATCGTCGACCCCACCCGCAGCGGCCGCATGAAGCTCTTCGGCAGCTACGCGCGCTACTACGAGAGCGTCCCGCTGGACATGGTGGACCGCTCCTTCCCCGGCGAGCCGGGCCTGCGCTCGCGCCGGGACTCGACCCTGTGCAACCCGCTGGATCCCGCCCAGCAGCAGGGCATCTGCTCCAGCGACGAGTCGCGCCTGCCCTACCGCCCCGAGCTGGACTCCAACCGGCTGTGGGAGACCATCGGCGCTGGCGCCACCATCGTGGACCCCGACATCGAGCCCCAGTCCACGGACGAGTACGTGCTGGGCGGCGAGTACGAGCTGTTCTCCAACGCGCGCCTGGGCCTCTCCTATACGCGGCGCTCCATCAACCGCGTGATCGAAGACATGAGCCGCGATGACGGCTCCACCTACTTCATCGGCAACCCGGGCTATGGCTTCGCCACGGACTTCGTGCTGCCCACGCGCAAGTACGACGCGGTGACGCTCTTCTTCCAGCGCAACTTCGCCGACCTGTGGCTGGCGCAGGTCAGCTACACGTGGTCCCGCCTGTACGGCAACTATGAGGGCCTGTTCCGCTCGGACAACGGACAGCTCGACCCGAACATCAACTCCGACTTCGACCTGGTGTCGCTGCTGCCCAACCGCAAGGGCCTGCTGCCCGCCGACCGCACGCACCAGATCAAGGCGTTCGGCGCCCGGGAGTTCGTCATCCGTCCGGACCTGAGCCTCAACCTGGGCCTGTCCTACCGCGGCGTCTCCGGCACGCCCTACAGCTACCTCGGCGCGCACATCGACTACGGCGCGGCCCAGGCCTACATCCTGCCGCGTGGCTCCGGGGGCCGCCTGCCCTGGGTCCACCGCTTCGACAGCCGCCTGGCGCTCAACTACAAGCTCACGCGCGAGATGACCGCCTCGCTCAGCGTGGACGTGTTCAACCTCTTCAACTTCCAGACCGCCACGATGTACGACCAGAACTACACCTTCTCGGCCGTGCTCCCCATCGAGGGCGGCACTCCGGCGGATCTGTCTGGAAAGCTGGTGGATCCGGACGGCAACCCGATCCCCGCGGAGGCGGTGAACAAGAACTTCGGCAAGCCCCTCGCCTACCAGTCGCCGCGCTCGTTCCGCTTCGGCGCCCGGGTGACGTTCTAGGCACTGCCACCAGGAAAGGACGAACTCATGACTCCACGAATCCTCGGGCTGGTGCTGGCCACCGCCCTGACCGCCGGCTGCGACACGGAGCAGCCTCCCATCGGCTGCCCCGTGCAGAGCCTCGAGTGGGCCGCCACCTACAAGCCCAAGGGCCCCAGCATCTGCTCGGTGAAGGTCGGCGAGCAGCTCGGCATCCAGAAGTTCTCCACGCCCACGGGCGACGAGCGGCTCGTCATCAAGCCGGAGACGCTCGCCAAGCTCGACGAGCAGGACCCGGAGCGCCTCTCGTACTCGCTGGGCGCGCTCGCCAAGTCGTCGGACGCCGAGGGCTTCTGCTCCGCCACCGACTTTCCCCCGACCGAGAAGCACGTGCCGGGCGGTGACGGCGTGGCCCCGCGGGACCTCGTCTACCAGTGGAACAACGTCCGGGTGCTGGCGACGCCGCGCGCCCCGGGCACGCAGATGGTGGCGGACCTGACGTACACCGAGAACGGTTGCACGGCGGAGTACGAGGTCTGGGGCATGTGGCCCAGCGTCTCGTGCGAGAACGAGGACGGAGAGCCGGACAACGACATCTGCCAGAACGCCGGCAGCATCAACCCGGACTTCTCCGTGACGTGCGAGCCCACACTGCGGCTCTGCGTCCCGACCCAGCGCCCGCCCTCCCTGCAGTAGGCGGCCAGGCGGCCCGCGAATAGCAACCTTCTGGTTGCACTTTGGACACCCTGTCCTTAAAGTGCAACCAGGAGGTTGCACATGGCTGCCACGAACACCGACCGCATCGAGAAGAAGATCCTGCTGCGCGCTCCGCGCTCCCGCGTCTGGCGGGCAATCACGAATGCCGAGGAGTTCGGCCAGTGGTTCGGCGTGAAGCTCGCCAGCCCGTTCGCCCCCGGTGCTCGCGTTCAGGGCACCGTCACCAACCCGGGCTACGAGCACGTCAAGTTCGAGCTCACCGTCGAGCGGATGGAGCCCGAGCGACACTTCTCCTGGCGCTCGCACCCCCACCCCGTCGAGCCCGGGGCGGATTACTCCGCCGAGCCCACCACCCAGGTCATCTTCGAGCTGGAGGAGGTCCCCGGAGGAACGATGCTCACCCTGGTGGAGGCCGGCTTCGATCAGCTCCCGCTCGCGCGCCGCGCCGAGGCGTACCGAGGCAACGAGGAGGGCTGGGGCATCCAGATGAAGAACATCGAGCGCTATGTCGGGCAGACCGCTTGAGGGCGGGGCGAACCCCTCCGAGCTGAACGCCTCCGCGCCCATCTTCGCGGCCCTGGGGGACGAGACACGTCTGCGGCTCGTGTCGCGCCTGTGCGTGGAGGGGCCCATGTCCATCGCGCGGCTCAGTGACGGCTCGGGAGTCACTCGCCAGGCCATCACCAAGCACCTGCACGTGCTCGCCGATGCGGGGCTGGTGCGCGGCACGCGCCATGGCCGGGAGAGCCTCTGGGAGCTCGAGCCCCAGCGGCTGGAGGAGGCGCGTCGGTGCCTGGATCACATCTCGCGACAGTGGGATGAGGCGCTCGGCCGCCTGAAAGCGCTTGTCGAGGGTTAGGGGCCCGCTGCCCTGGCTGGGAGCAAAACCGTATGATCGGGGCGTGAAACCGCCGAGTCCGTTACCCGCGGAGTACGAAGACGAGCTGCACCTCGCGTTGATCGAGGGAGTGCTGTCCCGGGAACAGCTGGAGCACCTGCGCGCGGAAGCCGTCCGCCTGGAGCGCAGCCCCCTGGAGCTGATGCTGGAGCGGGGGCAAGTCTCCCCCGAGACGCTCTCTTCGCTGCGAGAGGAGGTCCAGCGTCAGGCCCGAGCCGCCACCCAGGAGCCCGCCACCCAGAAGCCCGGGTCCTCCGCGCCCGCCACTCCTTCGGAGCCGGTCTTCCCCCTGCCCCACTGGGACCGCTACCAGCCGGTGCGCTTCCTCGGCCAGGGCGGCATGGGCCAGGTGTTCCTCGCCTATGACCCGCGGCTGCGCCGCAACGTGGCCCTCAAGTTCGTGCGCGATGGCACCCCCGAGCTCTCGCAGCGCTTCCTGTCCGAGGCGCGCGCCCAGGCCCGCGTCCACCACGAGCGCGTGTGCGAGATGTACGAGGTGGGCGAGGTCCAGGGCCGGGCCTATATCGCCATGCAGTACGTGGAGGGCCGGCACCTGGGCCAGCTCGCCTCCGAGCTCACCCTGGAGCAGAAGATCCTGGTGATGAGGGACGTCGCCGAGGGCGTACACGCCGCCCACCGCGCCGGGCTCATCCACCGCGACCTGAAGCCCTCCAACATCCTCGTGGAGCGCACCGAGGACGGGGGCCTCAAGCCCTACGTCATGGACTTCGGCCTGGCGCGCGACTGGCGCGGGGAGAACACCGCCACGGGCGCGGTGCTGGGCACGCCGCACTACATGGCCCCCGAGCAGGCCCGGGGCGAGGTGTCGCGCCTGGACCGGCGGGTGGACGTCTACAGCCTGGGGGCCACGCTCTATCAAGTGCTGGTGGGCCAGCCGCCCTTCTCCGGCATCAACGCCCTGGAGGTGGTCAGCCGCATCCAATCCGAGGAGCCCCGCTCGCCCCGGGCGCTGGACCCGGACATCCCGGTGGACCTGGAGGCCATCACCCTCAAGTGCCTGGAGAAGGAGCGCTCGGCCCGCTACGACTCGGCGCGGGCCCTGGCCGAGGACCTGGAGCGGTTCCTTGGCGGAGAGCCGGTGCAGGCACGGCCGGCCGGCGTCCTCTACCGGCTGCGCAAGAAGGTCCGCAAGCACCGCATCGCGGTGGCCCTGGGCTCCGCCGCGCTGCTGGTGGTGATGCTGGCCCTGGGGCAATCGGTGCTGGCCCGCCGCGAGGTGACGCTGCGCGAGCGCCTGTCCCGCCGCTTCACCGAGCTGGTGGAGCGCATCGAGGCCATGGCGCGCTACTCCGCCATGGCGCCGCTGCATGACACGCGCGGTGACCGGCAGGCCATCCTCTCGCGGATGGGCGAGCTGGAGACTGAGGTGCGCCAGGGCGGCGCCCGCGCCGAGGGGCCAGGAAACTACGCCGTGGGGCGGGCCCTGCTCGCCCTGGGAGACACCGAGGGGGCGCGCGCGCAGCTCGAGTCCGCCTGGCAGCGCGGCTACCGCGAGGCGCGCGTGGCCTATGCGCTGGCGCTGGCGCTGGGCCAGCTCTACCAGGAGCACCTCCTGGAGGTGGAGCGCATCCGCAACGCGGATCAGCGCGAGGCCCGCCGCCGGGAGATCGAACGCCACTATCGGGATCCGGCCCTGGTCTATCTCCGCCAGAGCCAGGGGGCCGAGGAGCTGTCGCCCGAGTACGTGGCGGCGCTGCTGGCCTTCTACGAGGGCCGCTATGACGAGGCGCTGTCCGGCCTGGAGGCCATGCGGACCACGAACCCCTGGTTCTACGAGGCGCCCCTGCTGCGCGGCGACATCTTCCTGGCGCGCGCCCTGCAGCGAAAGGGCAATGGAGACCGCACCGGCGCGCTGGCGGACCTGGAGGCGGCGCGGCAGGCCCAGGCCGTGGCCGCCGACATCGGCGAGAGCCTGCCCGTCGTGTACTACGCGATGGCGCGCCTGGAGCACGCCTCCCTCGTCCTGGAGCTCTACGGCCAGGGAGAGATCGAACCGGCCTACCAGCGGGGCCTGGAGGCGCTGTCCCGCGCGCTCACCGCCTCGCCGGATCACTTCAAGTCCATGCTGGTGGAGTCGCGCCTCCACCGCCGCATGGCCGAGCAGCGCATCCAGCAGGGTGGTGAGGTGCAGCCCCTGCTGGACAAGGCCCTGGCCGCCACGCGCGCGGCGCAGGCGCTCGCGCCCGAGCACCCGTGGGTCCATATGGAGATGGCGCAGGTGCTCCGCCAGTGGGCGCGCTACCGCCAGGAGCACAGCGAGGACCCGGGCGAGCAGCTGCGACAGACCATCGAGTCCCTGGAGCGCATCAAGCCCGAGGACCGCGACTATGCCTTCCACCTCGAGCGAGGGCTGGCCTTCAAGGTGTGGGCGGACGCCGAGGAGCAGCGCGGCGAGGACTCGTTGCCCCGCCGGGGGCAGGCCATCGACGCCTACCTCGCGGCCATCCAGCTCGAGCCCGCGTACGCGGACGCCTGGATCAACCTCGGGACCGCGTACTTCAAGCGCGCCTCGTCCCCACGGGCCGGCGACGCCCATGGGGACCTGCAGAAGGCCCTGGAGGCGCTGGCGAAGGCGCGGAGCATCGACCCCGGCAACCATGTGACGTACTTCTACGAGGGCCAGGTGTACGAGACGCGGGCCCGGCGGAGCGCCAACCGGGACGCGCCCACCGAGCCGGACCTCTCGCAGGCCATCGAGATGTACCGCAAGGGGCAGGCCATCAACGGCAAGCTGCCCCAGTTCCCCAATGTCCTCGGCCTGGCGTTGGTGCTGCAGGCACAGCTGGTGTGGGACGAGGGAGGCGATGCCCTCCCGGTGCTGGATCAGGCCCAGGCGGCCTTCGAGCAGGCCCGTACCCTGGCTCCGCAGCAGGCTCACGCCTACAACAACCTCGGCGAGGTGCATGACTTCCGGGCGGCGTTCCTGAGAAGGAAGGGCGTCGATTCCATCCCGAGCGCCCGACTGGCCGTGGAGTTCTACCGGCAGGCGGTGGAGCGCGTCCCCCGCGACGCCGTCTTCTGGACGAACGTGGCCAAGGCGCACCACACCCTGGCCGTCGGGGTGGTGGAGTCCGGAAGGGATCCGACGGCGGACCTGGAGAAGGCCTCGGAGGCGCTGCGCCAGGCGCTCGAACTCAACCCTCGCCTGGGCTCCGCGCTGCGCTACCGGGCGGAGACTCGCGCGACCCGGGCCCGCTGGCTGGCGCGGCAGGGCAAGGCGCGCGGCGAGGACTTCGAGGCGGCCGCGCAGGCCTTCCAGCAAGCGCTGGAGATCAACCCCGACTGGCCCGAGTACCGCCTCGCCACGAGCGTGCTCCACCGCGACTGGGCGAAGTGGCTGGCGGCCGTGGGCGGCGATCCCGCTCCGCTGCTGCGCCAGAGCCTGACATTGGTGGATGAGACGCTGGCCCGGCGGTCCCAGTGGGCCCAGGCCCGCGCCACGAGGGCCAGCATCCTCCTGATGCTGGCGGACAGCCCGGCCCCCGCGGCGCAGCAAGAGGCATGGCGGACCGAGGCCCGATCGCAGCTGGATCAGGCGCTCGCCCGCAACCCCAACCTCATTCCAGAGTGGGGTGCCCTGCTCGCTTCACGCTAGTTCGGCGAGACCTCGAGGCCTCCGTGGGAGCCGCCCGACTCCTCCGGATACTCCGGGGGCCCGCCGGATTTCACCGGCAGATCAGGGGACACCGTGAACGGATAGGTGGCCGCGCTCGCGGTGGTGGACACCTCCTGGTTTGAGTAGGGCGTCAGGCTGCTGCCGTTGACCTGGAAGCTGCCCGTGTTCTGCAGGGGCGAGCTGTTATCCCAGGAGATCGTGTAGGTGGCCGGAATGTTGATCACCCGGAAGATCACCGTGTCTCCGGGTTTGACGACCGGCGGGACCGAGGGGGAGAGCGTAGGGGGATCGTACTTGACGCCCTCGTCGGTGAGATCGACGTACTGCGTAGCCATGCGGACTGCCTCCGTTTTCCAGGTGAAACTGCAGGCAGCGTACCAGCGACCAAGTGCCTGCCCCCAGGGCTCCCTTCCCGCGCGGGAGGCGGCGCTGACGTGACAGCCCGTGCTGCGACACGTCAGTGACACGTCAGAACTCCCGGGTTGCGTCACATCGGGTGGAGGTTTACTCTTCCTTTCGACGCTTCCCGGCGTCTCTCATGATCTCCTCTCGCTAGCCCACGCTTTCCTCGACCGCTCCCCTCGCCCGGCAACCTGGCCGAGGCGTCGCCGTGAGCGTGTCCGCGCGCTACGAGTCAACCTCTGGAGATCCTTTATGAAAAAGCTCAAGTACCACGTCGCCAGCACCCTGGACGGCTTCATCGCCACCGAGCAGCACACCGCCGAAGCCTTCATGCAAGACCGGCTCGTGAAGGACAGCGAGCACGTCGCTGACTACCTCGCCTCCTTCGCGTCCTACGACACCGTGTTGATGGGCCGCCGCACCTACGAGGTCGGCCTGAAGCTGGGCGTAACGGACCCCTACCCGGCCCTGGAGACCTACGTCTTCTCGCACTCGATGAAGGAGAGCCCGAACCCACGGGTGAAGCTGATCACCGAAGACAGCGTGGGCGTGGTCCGGCGGCTGAAGGAGCAACAGGGCAAGGACCTCTACCTGTGCGGCGGCGGAGAGTTCGCGGCCACGCTGCTCACCGCGGGCCTCGTGGACGAGGTGCTCGTGAAGCTCAACCCCCTGCTCCTGGGCTCGGGGATCCCGCTGGCCACCCGGCTCAAAGAGGTGAAGAACCTCGAGCTGCTCTCCACCAAGGTCTACAAGAACGGAGTGGTGCTGCTGCGCTACTCCGTCCTTGGGTAGCGGGACGAAGCGGTATCCTGCCGCCCCACCCCAAGGGGCGCTTGATGCTGCGGATCACCGGCTATGAGCTGGACGCTCAGCTTCACAGGAGCGTTCGAACCTGGGTCTACCGGGGCCGCCGCGAGAGCGACGGCCTGCCGGTCGTCCTCAAGCTGCTGGGAGAGGAGTATCCCAGCTTCGAGAACGCCAGCCGCTTCAAGCGCGAGTACGAGATCGGCCGGAGGGTCTCGGGAGACGGGGCGGTGGAGGTGCTGGCCCTGGAGCCCGTGCGGAGCAGCTGGGCCATCGTGATGGAGGACAGGGGGGCCCGAACGCTCCGGGCCCTCCTCGAGGAGCGTCGACTGTCGCTGGAGGAGGCGCTTCGACTCGGCATCCGGCTGGCCGCCGCGCTGGCCGCGGTCCACCGACGGACCGTCATCCACAAGGACATCAACCCGTCCAACATCCTCGTCGAGCCCGTGAGCGAGGAAGTCCTGCTCATCGACTTCGGGCTGGCCTCGCTGCTGCCTCGGGAGAGCCCCAACCTGGTCAACCCGCACCAGCTCGAAGGCACGCTGCACTACATCTCTCCCGAGCAGACCGCGCGGATGAACCGCGCCATCGATCACCGCTCGGACCTGTACTCGCTGGGTGTCACCCTCTACGAGATGTTGACGGGCCAGGTCCCGTTCACCTCCAAGGACGCCGTCGAGCTCGTCCACCTGCACATCGCCCAGCGGCCCGTGCCTCCGCACGAGCTGGAGCCGAGCCTGCCGCGTCCGATCTCGGACGTCGTGATGAAGCTGCTCACGAAGACCGCGGAGGATCGCTACCAGAGCGCGCTCGGGCTCAAGTCGGATCTGGAAGCCTGTCTCGGCGCATGGCGCGCGGGAGCCCGGGACGCTTCCCTGGGAGCGCTGGCGCTGCGCCCGGGCCAACATGACATCTCCATCCGGTTCCAAGTTCCGGAGAAGCTCTACGGCCGGGAGTCGCAGTTGGACGAGCTCATGCGGTCCTTCGAGCGGGCGACGCGCGGCAGGGCCGAGCTGGCGTTGGTGGGAGGTGACTCCGGCGTCGGCAAGAGCATGCTGGTCCACGAGCTCCAGCGGCCGGTGCTGGATCGCCGCGCCAACTACCTCTCCGGAAAGTTCGACCAGCTCCAGCGCGACCTTCCCTATGCGCCCCTGCTCCAGGCGCTCTCCGACTTCGTCCGACGGTTGCTGACCACGAGCGAGGAGGAGCTGGCACGCTGGCGCCAGCGGCTCGCCGAGGCCCTGGGCGAAAACGGCCGGGTGATCACCGACGTGCTCCCCCTGCTCGAACAGGTCCTCGGGCCCCAGCCGCCAGTGCCGGAGCTGAGCTCAAAGGAGGCGCAGCATCGCTTCCACCTCGTCTTCCAACGCTTCGTGATGGCCCTGGCCTCCGAGCAGCACCCCCTGGTCCTCTTCTTGGATGACCTGCAGTGGGCCGACCTGCCTTCCCTGGAGCTGCTCCAGCTGCTCCTGACGGAACCTCGGCTCCAGCACCTGCTGCTCGTCTGCGCCTGGCGGGAGCGCGAGGTAGAGAGCACCCATCCCGTGCGGCTGATGCTGGAGGCGCTGGAGGCGGCAGGCACCCGGATCACCTCCATCTCCCTCTCGCCGCTCGAGCCCGCTCACGTGGCCCAGCTCGTCGCGGACGCGCTCCGCTGCGGTCCCGACAGCTCGGCGCCGCTCGCGCAGTTGCTCTGGGAGCGCTCCGGAGGCAACCCCTTCTTCCTCGGGCAGCTCCTGCGCACGCTCTACGAAGACAGGCTCATCGACTTCTCGCCTGACGCGGCCAGGTGGGTATGGGACCTCGAGGCCATTCGCGCGCGCGGCCTGACCGATGACGTCATCGAGCTGATGACGGGCAAGCTCCAGCGGCTGCCTCCGCCGACGCAGGAGGCGCTGCGGCTGGCCGCGTGCATCGGCAACCGGTTCCAGCTCGCCTCCCTCGCCATCGTGCATGGCGTCACCCCCGCCCAGGCGGCCACCCGGCTGTACCCCGCCATCGAAGAGGGCCTCATCCTGCCCCTGGATGATCGCTGGCAGCTCGCGGAGCACGGGGGCGCCGTGGATGCCACGTACCGGTTCCTGCACGATCGCGTCCAGCAGGCCGCCTACACCCTCATCCCCGAGGAGGCGCGGGCGGAGCTCCACCTGCGCATCGCGCGGATGCTGCTGGCGAGTCTGGCACCCGAGCAGCTCGAGGAACGGCTCCTGGATGTCGTCCACCAGCTCAACCGGGGCTGCGCCCTCGTGACGGAGGAAGAGGAGCGCTACGAGGTGGCGCGGCTCAACCTCCTGGCGGGCAGGAAGGCCATGGCCTCGGCCGCCTTCGAGCCCGCGCTGCGCTACTTCTCCATGGGGCTCTCGCTCCTGCCGGAGGCCGCCTGGGACCAGCGCCACGCGCTGTGCCGGGAGCTGCATCTGGAGGCCATGGAGGCGGAGTACCTCAACGCCCACACTCAACAGGGCGATGCGCTCTCCGAGCTCGTGCTGGCCAGGACCCACGACGCCCTGGAGAAGACGAGGATCTACGCCATCCGAATCACCTTCGCCTCGACGCGGGCCGATCTCGACCGAGCCATCGAGGACGGCTACACGGCCCTGGCCCTGCTGGGACTCGAGCAGCCCCGCAGCGTGGAGCTACCTACGTTCATGGAGCTGCTGGGCTCGGTCCAGGGCTTGATGGCGGGCTGGAGCAAGGAGGAACTCCTGAACCTGCCGCCCATGACCGACCGCCGCTCTCTGGCGGCCTGTCAGGTGGCCATGTCGCTGATCCCCGCGCTCTACGTGAAGAACGGGCTGACCGCGATGGCGGTCTCCCTGGAGATGCTGAAGCTGTGCCTGCGACATGGCCATGCGCCGGAGGCGCCCTACTTCCACGCCGACTATGCCGTGATCCACTCGACCCTCCTGGGCGATGTGGCCGCCGCCGCCACGCACAGCGAGCTCTTCCTGGAGCTGCTGGAGCGCATGAACGCGAAGCGGCTCAAGTCCAAGGTGTACCTGGTCAACGCGGCCTACATCCTCCACTGGACGCGCCACCTCCGGGAGACATTGGCGCCGCTGAAGCAAGCCGTCCAGGCAGGGCTGGACAATGGGGACACGGCATTCGCGGCCTACTCGGTCATCCACCTCACCACGAACCTCTTCTATGTCGGCCAGCCGCTCGACGAGGTGCTCCCGGAACATGAGCGCTATGTCGAGCTGATGAAGGCGCGACAGCTGCGGGTCGCCTCCTCCACCACCCGGTCCCTGCGGCAGCTCTGCCTCAACCTGATGGGCCGCTCCAAGGATCCCCGTCGCATGGTGGGCGACTCCTTCGACGAGGAGCTGGAGTTCGCCGAGCTCCAGGCCTACGGATACAACGCGGGCCTGGCGCAGCTCTACCTCCAGAAGCACCTGCTGGCCTGCCTCTTCCGCGACACGAAGTTGGCGCTCGAGACAGCTCGAGCAGCCGAGCCGTATTTCAGCAGCCAGCTCGGAGAGGTCTCCTACCTGCTCCACCACTTCCTCCAATCCCTGACGCTGCTCTCGGCGGCCGGAGGAGCATCCGAGACAGACCGGGCCCGCTTCCTCGCCAGGGTGGAGATAAATCAGGAGAATTTGAAGCGCTGGGCTGTGTACGCGCCCATGAACTCACTCCACCGGTATCAGTTGGTCGAGGCCGAGCGAGCTCGCGTGCGGGGAGACCTCCCCGCGGCGGCCCGGCTCTATGAGGAGGCGGCGGCGGGCGCGAAGAAGCAGGGCTACCTGAATGAGGAAGCCCTGTGCCACGAGCTCGCCGGAGAGTTCTTCCGCGCCATCGGCCGAGACCGGCTCGCGAACGACAGCTTCCTGGAGGCGGCGACCGCGTACCGCCGCTGGGGTGCCGAGGCCAAGGTGGCCGATCTCGAGCAGCGCTACCCCGAGGCGTTCGAGCGGCAACGCGCCCTGGCGGAGGCCCGCAAGCCCCTGTCGAGCAGCTCTTCCTCCAGTGGCACGAGAGGCGACGAGCTGGATCTGGCCACCGTGCTCAAGGCCGCCAATGCCATCTCCGGCGAAATCCTTCTCGACCGGCTGCTGGAGCGGCTGATGCGGAGCGTGCTCGAGAACGCTGGCGCGCAGCGAGGTCTCCTCCTCCTGCCCCGGGGAGAACAGTGGATCATCGAGGCCGAGCAGCGGGTGGAGTCGGCCACCCCCTCCCGCCCCTCCGAGCCCGTGGAAGGCAGCACGCGGCTGGCGACGGCCATCGTGTACTTCGTGGCGAGAACACGGGAGAGCGTCGTGCTGGACGATGCCTCCGTGGAGGGGCTCTTCACCCGGGAGCCCTACGTCCACGAACACAGCCTCCGCTCGGTCCTCTGCGTTCCCTTGCTCAACCAGGGCAAGCTGGTGGCCATCCTCTACCTCGAGAACAACCACACCGCGGGCGCCTTCACCGCCGGCAGGATGGAGGTGCTGCGGCTGCTCTCCGCGCAGGCCGCGCTCTCCCTCCACAACGCGCTCCTCTACGCGCAACTGGAGGACTACAGCCGCACGCTCGAGCAGCGGGTGGAGGAACGCACGCGAGAGCTGCGCACCACCCAGAAGCAGCTCGTGGTCCAGGAGAAGCTGGCCTCCCTGGGAGCGCTCACCGCGGGCATTGCCCACGAGCTGAAGAACCCCCTCCACTTCATCACCAACTTCGCGGAGCTGTCGGGAGAGTTCACGGCGGAGCTGGCGAAGGGCATCGCTTCCCCGCGGACTCCCGAGGCACAGGAGGAGCTGGGAGACGTCCTCTCACAGCTTCAGCAGAGCGTGTCGAAGATCCAGGAGCACGGCCAGCGGGCCAGCCAGATCATCAATGGCATGTTGATGCACGCGCGGGAGTTCTCTGGCGCGAAGGCCCCCGCCGACCTCAACGCCGTGCTCGCGGAGAGCTTCGAGCTGGGCTACCGCGGGTTCCGCGCCAAGGTGCCCACCTTCGAGCTGACGCTCCAGACGGACTACGATCCGACCCTCGGCGAGGTCGAGGTGGCGGCCCCGGAGCTCAGCCGCGTGTTCATCAACGCTGTCGACAATGCATGTTACGCCTTGCAACGAAAGAAACATGCAATGGGAGACAGCTTCTCTCCCAAGCTGGAGATCCGTACCCGGGATGTCGGAGAGCACGTGGAGGTGCGGGTGCGTGATAACGGCACGGGCATCCCCGAGGAGCTCCTTGGAAAGGTGTTCAACCCGTTCTTCACCACCAAGCCCGCGGGCGAGGGAACGGGGCTCGGGCTCTCGCTCAGCCACGACATCATCGTCGGAGGCCACCAGGGCCGCATCCTCGTGGAATCCGTAGAGGGTGAATTCACCGAGCTGCGCGTCGAACTGCCAAAGCGTGAGACTCCGGACTGAACCCTGCCCGGCGGTCCCTTGGTGAGACGCCGATCCCCCTGGCTATCTTGGCGCGTTTCCCGCCACGCAAGGGGCTGAATGGTCATGTTGGATTCCCAGGTACGTGACTCCTCCGAGGCAACCTTCGAGACACTCACCGAGAAGGAGTTCGCCGAACGCCGACAAGCCGAAGGGGTGCGCGTCATCCACCACGGCGGTCATTATTGGGAGCAGATCGGCGCTCCCGGCTTCTTCCAGCCCGTCCACCTGTTGGCGCGCCTGAAGCCCGAAGAGGCCACCCGGCCCACGCCGCTGAGCTGGGGCTACCGGGCGGCGCTGACCCCGGAGGCCGCGGGCGCCGCGAACGGCACCGTCCCCGTGGTGAAGCTCTCGAACCTGGAGAGCTACGATCTCAACAGCCTCTCCTCCAATCGGAGGAACAAGCTCCGCAAGTGCCAACGGCTCGTCCGGATCGTCCAGCTCACCGGCCCCGCGCTCCTGCTGGAGCAGGGCTACGAGCTGGTCGTCGACGCGCTCTCACGCACCCAGCACAAGAAGATCCCCACGCGGGAGCGCTACCACTCCGACGCGAAGCGATACTTCCGGGGCAAGCACTGGTGCGTCCTCGCGGGACTGATCGACGGCAAGCTCGGGGGCTACCTCGACGGCCACGTGGTGGACGGTATCGCGTATGGGCTCAACGCGTACTACGCCTCGTGGGCCCTGCCGACCAACATCTCGACCGGCCTCATCTTCGAGTTCGCTCAGATTTGTCGCAGGCTCGCGAAGGTTCACACGCTCGTGGGTGGCCTCGACTCACGCGAGGCTCCCAAGCTGAATCAGTTCAAGGATGATCTCGGATACGTGGTGGAACATGTCCCCATCAAATGGGACATGAATCCGCTCGCGCAGGCCTTCATCCGCTGGCAGCGCCCGCACGCGTATTATCGACTCACGGGGTCGGCCGCCGACCCGAACTGAGAGTGGGAGCGGCCAACCCGTCTCAATTGTCCTGACGTGCAATCGGAATTTGATTTGTAGACACACGTTCCATTGCACCGTGAACGCACTCCAGCGTTCCCATTGCAGAGGGGCCATCCGGGCAGTCGGCCGGTGGTCTCTTCAGGACAATCATTGATGCTGGATTTCAGTCATCGCAGCACCCGCGGCCTGGCCATGGCCTCGCTCCTGTCCCTGTCCCTCCTGACCGCAGTGGCTTGTGATCCCAACGCCGCCGGCATGGAGGAGTACACCGGCGAGGAGACCGCCCCCACCACCGCCGAGGAGATCGCCTCGGAGGTCCCCGGTGGGAGCATCGAAGCGAACTCCGATGAAACCCCTGCGGCAGCCAATGGAGAGCTGGCCCAGGACATGGCCTCGGAGCCCGACGTCACGACGCAGGCGCTGCCCTCGGGCATGCGCACCGTGGCGCAGTGGGAGACGCTGTTCCTGGGCCGTTGGAACACCGAGCACACGGGCGACTTCCTGCCCAAGAGCAAGTCGCTCGATAGCTGGCAGTTCTACAACCTCGCCTATGGCATCGACGGCAACACCGCGATGTACCGTGCCACGGGCAAGACGCAGTACCTCGACCGCGCCCTGCTCTACGTCAACAACGTAGTGGCCAACGCCAAGGTCTCCTCGTCGCTGCCCAGGAGCCAGTACAAGGACTCGTACCTGGGCTGGGCTTCGGCTCGCTCGGACACCCTGGGCCAGGAAGTGCCGCTGTTCGAGAGCTACTGCTGGCGCTATGTCACTCGCCTGCTGCGCGTCATCCGTGAGACGCCTGCTCTCTACGGCAACGCCACCTACCGCTCGCAGTACGACCGCCTGCTTGCCTTCACCGAGCGGAACATGTTCGAGAAGTGGCTCAAGCGCGGCGCCAACGCCAACATCTATCGCGTCAACACGCACATGGCTTCGCACTGGGCGTACATGGCGATGGATCTGTCTCGCATGACCACGGACGCGACGAAGAAGGCCACCTACCTGACGGTCTTCAACAACATCAACCGCAAGCTGCCGAACTACTCGACCGGTCTGCGCGGGCAGATGCGCACCAGCCCGATCAACGCGACGGCCTACTACTGGGATGACAACTGGGGCTCCATCGCGCGCCCTGGCCAGGACGTGGCCCACGGCAACGGTGTGATGGCGTACATCGTCGAGGCCCGTGACGCGGGCATGGAGTGGACGGATACGGACATCCGCGCCTTCACCGCGACGCTCAACAGCGTGATCTGGCCCTCGGCCAGCCGTTACGCCGCCTACGTCGACGGCTCGGGCAGCGGCACGGGCTGGTTCAACGACGGCCTGATGAAGCTGGGCCGCTACAACGCCGCCCTGCAGAAGCGGCTCGAGGCGCACGGCGTCGGCCGCAACACCCAGTACTACGGGAACGGCGCGCTCAACGCCCGCATCCTGTCCGGCACCTAGGCAGCGAACAAATGCCCCCCCCTCCCGCCCTAGGGCGCGGGAGGGGGACGGTGAGCAGGCTCCGGGGTGGTGCCGGGTCAAGCGCCCGGCCCCTCCCCTCCACTCAGGAGTCCTGCATGTCTCAGCGCATCTACCTTTCATCGCCGCACATGGGCACCCTCGAGCGCGGCTACGTCGAGGAGGCCTTCGCGAGCAACTGGATCGCTCCGCTGGGCCCCCACGTCGATGCGTTCCAGGAGGAGTTCGCCCGCTGCGTCGGGGCTCCGTATGCGCTGGCGTTGAGCTCTGGCACCGCGGCGCTCCACCTCGCCCTGCAGCTGGTCGGCGTCGGCCCCGGAGACGAGGTACTGGTGAGCACCCTCACCTTCTCCGCCACGGTGAACCCCATTCGCTACCTGGGGGCCTCTCCGGTCTTCATCGACAGCGAGCGCGACTCCTGGAACATGGATCCCGCCCTGCTGTGCGAGGAGCTGGAGAGCCGCGCCCGGATCGGCCGGCTGCCCCGCGCCGTCGTCGTGGTCCACCTCTACGGACAGAGCGCCGATCTGGACCCCATCGTGGAGGCCTGCGAGCGCTACGGCGTACCCCTGGTGGAGGATGCGGCCGAGGCCCTGGGCAGCACATACAAGGGCAAGGCCCCCGGCACGCTGGGCCGCGTGGGCATCTACTCCTTCAACGGCAACAAGATCCTCACCACCTCGGGGGGCGGGATGCTGGTGTCGGCCGACGAGTCGCTCGTCAGCCACGCGCTCAAGCTCGCCACCCAGGCGCGCGACCCCGCGCCGCACTACCAGCACTCGGAGATTGGCTACAACTACCGCCTCAGCAACGTGCTGGCGGCGATCGGCCGAGGGCAGCTGAGGGTGCTGGAGGACCGGGTCGCCGCGCGGCGCAGGAACCACGCGTTCTACACGCGCTCGCTGCTCGGCGTACCGGGCATCACCTTCATGCCCGAGGCCCCATGGGGCCGCCACACGCGCTGGCTGACGACGCTCACGATTGATCCGGTGGCTTTCGGCGCGGACCGGGAGGCGGTGCGCGTCGCGCTGGAGCGGGAGAACATCGAGGCCCGGCCAGTGTGGAAGCCCATGCACCTGCAGCCGGTCTTCTCCGGCTTCGAGCGGCGGGGAGGCAGCGTCTCGGAGGAGCTGTTCCAGCACGGGCTCTGCCTGCCGTCCGGCTCCAACCTCACCCTGGATGATCTCGCCCGGGTGGTGGAGGTGATGCTGGCCGTTCCCCAGAGCCTGGCCCGGCGGACGGGCAGCTGAGCCCGCCGCCGATCGCTCCCGTGTCGAGGCCGCCCCTTCAGCGCCGGGTGGCGGCCTGGCTCGGCGCGGGTTGCGGCCCCGCATGCGCGGCGTTGCCCAGGAACTCGAACATCGTCGCGTCTCCCGCGTAGGAGATGCCCTGGCGCTGCACCACGCGAAGCACCGTCAGCGCGAGGATCTTCACGTCCAGCGCCACGCTCCAGTTGTCCACGTACCAGACGTCGAGCCGGAAGCGCTCATCCCAGCCCAGGGCGTTGCGCCCGTTCACCTGTGCCCAGCCGGTGATGCCGGGCAGCACGTCGTGGCGCCGCGCCTGCTCGGCGGAGTAGCGCGTCAGGTACTCCACCAGCAGCGGGCGCGGCCCCACCAGGCTCATGTCACCGCGAAGCACGTTCCAGAGCTGGGGGAGCTCGTCCAGGCTCGCCGAGCGCAGGAACTGCCCCACTCGGGTGATGCGCTGGGCATCCGGGAGCGGCTTGCCCTCCGCGTCGTGCGCGCTGAGCATGGTGCGGAACTTCACGAGCTGGAACGACCTCCCTCCGCGGCCCGGACGCACCTGTCGGAAGAAGATGGGCCTGCCCATCGAGGCCCAGACGAGCAGCGCCGTGACCGCCATCACCGGCGCCAGGCACACCAGCCCCAAGGCCGCGGCCAGCCGGTCCATGCACCGCTTGAGGAACAACCCCGCTCCAACCTGTCTCTGCATGTGTTCGCGCTCCCCTGTTCAGCCCGAAGTCGATCGCCACGCGCTCGCGCGGCCGGCGCCGCTCACAGCAGGCGGCGCCGGGCCACACGAAGCGCGCAGGAACGTAGGGGCCCTCCCTGAACACTCACCACTGCCCCCGGAGCCGCAGCCGTGTGTCCGCGAGAGGGCTCCTACCCGCCCTCCACCGAGACGGCTTCCTGGAGTCCCAGTCGCCTCCACACCCGAAAGGTGAGCCACGCGCTGGCGCCCAGCTCGACGAGCCAGCCCAGCGCCAGCGCCCACGCCGCCCCCACCGGGCCCACCGTGGGCACCCACCAGGCGCTCCCCAGCCCGACCACCACCACGGAGGCCACGAGCATCAACGCCTGCGCCTTCAGCTCTCGCGCCGCCGTGAGCCCGATCTGGAGGCTCACGCAGACGTACTCCAGCCCGGCGGCCACCATGAGCCAGACGAACAGGTCCAGATTCTGCGCGTACTCGGCGCCATAGAAGAGTGTCAGCGCCCAGCGCCCGAGCAGCGCGGAGCCGATGATGGCACAGACACCCACCAGCGCCGACCCTCCCGCCAGCCCCATGAGCGCGCGGCCATAGCGGCGCTGATCTCCCTCCGTGTGGTAGCGCCCCAGCCGAGGCGTCACCGCCTGCCCGAGCGCGAAGACCACCCGGCCCCCCAGCATCGTGAAGTACGCGAGCGCGGCGTACATGCCCAGCTCCGCCTGGCCGAAGTGCGCCTCCAGCAAGTAGCGGGGCACGTTGGGGCGCAGCGAGCTCAGCAGCGCGGTGATGCCGAGCGCGTAGGCGAGCCCCAGCAGGCTCTTCAGGCGCACGCCCTGCTCCCGCCACCGCGTCCGCCACAGCAGGCGCCAGGGCCCCACGCCGCCGAACTCCCTCCGGTACGCGGGCGCGTCGAAGACGAAGAGCACGATGGCCCAGGAGAACCCCAGGGCCGCGGCCGCGAGGACCGCGCTGGCGGTCACCTGGAGCGCGACCACCACCAGCACCACCGAGAGCACGCTCTTGACGATGAGCGAGCGGGCGGCGAGGCCCATCTGCTCCTTCTGGTGCATGGCGCCGTAGAACACCTCACTGAGGGCCTCGAAGCCCTTGGCCAGCGCCAGCAGCGCGATGACGAGGCTCACACGCGCCGAGTACCCCGCCACCAGCGCGATGGCGCAGCAGAGCACCACGCCCCCCAGCACGTTGAGCACCATCAGCCCGAGGTAGTGCTCGAAGCCGTAGGCGCTCCGGGCGTCGGTGGCCTGGAGGTTGCGCATCTGCATCCGCGCCAGGAGCATCACCGGGGCGGTGATGGCCAGGCCCAGGGCGAACTCGCCCAGCATCTCCATCGTGCCGAGCCGGGCGCACGCCACCAGCACGCCCCACTGGGCGAAGCCGTACATGAGCCCGGCCGAGAGCGTCCACGCGAAGTTCCCCCCTACCGTCTTCCGTGGCTTCGAGGTGGGGTTCACGCCTTGCCCACCGCCCGCTGCAGCACCTCGGCGAGCCGGCGGGCCGCGGAGTCCGCGGAGAAGCGCTCCCGGCCGAGCTGTCCCGCCCGCGCGCCCGCCTCGGCGAGCCACTGGGGATCGCGAAGCCTCCAGGCCAACTGCGCCGCGCCGGCGGCCACGTCCTTGGGAGGCAGGCACAGGCCGAACTGCTCCCGCTCGAGGAGCTCCGCCTGCCAGCCGCCGTAGTTGAGCGCCAGCGGGCGCCCGGCGGCGAGCGCGTCGAAGAACTTGTTGGCCGAGTTGTCCTGCATGCCCGGCACGTCGGTGAAGAGCGAGGTGGCGATGGTGGCCGCCGAGAGCACCGCGGGCACCTCCGCCTTGGGCACGCTGGGCAGGAAGAAGAGGTTGCGGTCACGCACCCCGAGCAGATCGGCGAGCGCGTGCAGGGCGCCCTCCTCCCGTCCCTGCCCCATGATGACGAAGCGCACCTCCGGGTCGCGCGGCAGCATCTCCGCCGCGAGCCGGACGAGGTAGTCCACCCCGTTCACCAGGCCCAGGGTGCCCGCGTAGAGGACCATGGGCCGATCCCCGAGCCACGGGTACTTCTGGCGGAACTCCGCGCCCGCGGTGACGGGGACCTGGAAGCGCTCCGGATCGCACAGGTTCGGAATGACGGTGATCTTCTCCGAGGACACGCCGGCCGCCTCCACGCCGGCCTTCATGCCCGGCGAGAGCGCGACGATGTGCGCCGCGCCCGCGTAGGCGGCCTTCTCCAGCAACTGGGCGGCGAGGATGGCCGGACGGCTCTTGATGGCACCCACGGCGATGGGGATGGCGGGCCAGAGATCGCGCACCTCGAAGACCATGGGCTTGCTCTTCAGGCGCGAGGCGAGGATGCCGGGGACGGCGATGGTCAGCGGCGTGCTCGTGGCGAAGACCACGTCGCCCTCGAGCTGCATCGCCCGCTGGGCGGCGCCGACGGCGAAGTGGCCGAAGGCGCGCATCCGGTCGGAGTACTTCATCGAGTTGGAGTACGGCACCGGCAGCCAATGCACGCGGATGCCGCTCTCGTTCGTCTCGCGCCAGCCCTTGGTGTTCGCGGCGGGCTCGGTGTCCGAGGTCACCATGTGGACCTCATGCCCCATGCCCACCAGGCGGCGGGCGAGCTCGTAGGAGCGGGTACCGCCATGCATCGAGGGCGTGGTGAAGTACTGATGGAGGTAGATGATCTTCATTTCACGTAGCTCCTTGAACGGCGGGGTAGGCAGAAGAAGAGGTGCAGGCGGCCATCACCATCAGCAGGAAGAGCGCCCGGGTGTCGTAGAGGTCTCCGCTGGACTGGCTGCCGAGCAGCATCAGCACCACCGCGCCGACGGTCGCCCCGTCGATGTCGCGCCAGCCCCGGAAGACCGAGCGGAGGAAGGCGAGCAGGACCCACGCCAGGAGCACCAGGCCCAGCGCGCCGCCCTCGCAGAACACCTCGAGGAAGAGGTTGTGGGGGTAGACTCCCAGCCCCAGGGCCGGGAACGCCGCGAGCCCCGCGCCCGCCACCGGGTTGTCGAGCCCGAGCTCGTACGCGGCGGCATACAGGGACTCGCGTCCCGACAGGTACACCTTGCTCTCCGAGTCGCTGCTGCCCGCGTACTTCAGGGTCAGCCGCAGGAAGCGCTCCTCCATGGAGCGATTCAGCGCCTTGCCAAGGGGCGAGAGCGTGGTGGCCACCGCGAAGGCCGCCGTGGCCAGCACCGACAAGAGGACGAAGCGGCGCAGCGGCACACGCGCCACCACGAGGAAGGTCGCGACGCCCGCGATGATGGCGGCCGTGCCCCCGCGCGAGCCGGTGAGCAGCGCCAGGAGCACCCCGGTGGCCGCCAGCGGAATCCACAGCCAGGCCTGCCCCCGTCGGTACCAGAAATAGAGAGCCCCCAGCGCGAGCAGCCCCATGAGCCGGGCGAAGATGTTCGGCCCGCCTCCCAGCACGGCCAGCCGCGCGCCGCCGCCGTCGCCCAGCAGCTGGCGCACCCCGGTGAGGGCCAGCAGGGCCGTGGCCGCGACCACCACCGCCCAGAAGGCATCCAGCACCCGCTCCGCCCGCTGGCGGAGCGCGGCGAGCCCGAAGCCCACGCTCATCACCACGACCAGGACGAGCTCGTAGAGCTTGCCCAGGGCGAAGCCCACGTCGGGGGCCCAGAGCGCGCTGACGCACAGGTAGCCAAAGAACAGCAGGAGCGCCATCGAGAGCCGTGGGTCGAGCCGGCTCTCTCCCGGCCGCGTCGCGCGGTGGGCACGGTGGACCAGCCCCATGGTCGCGAGCACCAGCCCGCCCATGACGATCCACAGCCGCAGCTCGAGGAAGGGGTCCGGCTGGGGGCTCGTGGAGGCCAGCCGGTGGAAGCCCCAACGGCCCGCGAGCACGTAGAGCGCGGCGATGAAGCCCAGTCCTGCGCATCGGATCCAGCTCACGGGTTGGCTCCAGCCTGCGCTCAGCTCACGGTGGGGTATTCGTACTGGTAGATGCCGCGCACGGCGCGACCCGACGGCGAGCGCGGCACGCCATTGAAGACGACGCCCTGCACCGAGACGCCGTCCTGCGAGAGCCGGGTGAGGGCCGCGGCGACCTCGCGCAGCGGATGAGCGCCCGCGCGCACCACCGCGAGGTTCACCCCCGCCTGCCGGCCCACCAGCGCCGCGTCGGTCACCGCCAGGATGGGCGGCGTGTCGAGGAGGACGAGGTCGTACGCGAGCGACATCCGCGCCACGAGCGTCTTGAATGCATCGCCCAGCAGCAGCTCGGCGGGGTTGGAGGGCAGCGCGCCGGTGGGCAGGAAGAACAGGCTCTGGTCAGGAACCTGGACCACGGACTGCTCCAACGTGAGCGCGCCTTCGAGCACCTCGGCGAGACCACGCGAGCGCGCGACACCGAAGCAGCGGTGGAGCCCGCCCCCGCGCAGGTTGGCGTCCACGAGCAGGACACGCTTGCCGGAGTCCGCCAGCACCCAGGCGAGGTTGGCGGAGACGAAGGACGCGCCCACCCCTGGACTCGTCCCAGTGATGGCGATCACGTTGTTGGGCGCGTCCTCCAGGACCATCTGGAGCCGGGTCCGCAGGCTCCGCAAGCTCTCGGTGGCCAGGTCGTGCGGGCGGGTCCGCGCCAGGATGGTGGGCCCCTCGGAGTCCGCTCCCCGCTTGCGCCGCGCCCGCCGCGACGGGGCTTCGCCCAGGGGCACGGTGGCATAGACCGGGACTCCCAGCGCCGCCTCGAGCGCCGCCGGATCCGAGATGCCCCTATGGAGCGCCTGCCGGGTGAAGGCGAACGCGACACCGAGCGTCAGCCCCAGCACCAGGCTGACCGCGAGCACGCCCGGCTTGCTGGGCCGCACCGGCAGCCGTGTCACCACGGGCTCATCGAGGATGCGCGCGTTGCCGACGATGCTCGACTTCAGCACCCGGTACTCCTGGGCCTTGTTGTTGAGCTGGATGTAGAGCTCGTTGGCGACGTTCACGTCCCGCACGAGCCGGGCCGCGGTGAGCTCCGCGTCCGGCAGGCCCTTGAGCTTGGCGTTGAGGGCCGTCCGATCGGCCCGGAGCCGCGCCAGCTTGCTGCTCATGGCGTTGAGCACCGGGTGGTTCTGGGTGAAGCGCTGCCGCAGCTCGGAGCGCTCCAGCGTCAGCTCCGAGATCGCCTTCTCCACGTCGACGCTTCGCTCCAGGATCGCCTGGGCCTCCAGCCCCAGGTCGACGCTCCCCTTCCCCGCGCGGTGGGCGCTCAGGGCCGCCTCCGCGCGCTCCAGCTCCTTGCGCAGGCCGGGAAGCTGCGTGTCGAGGAACGCCAGCGTTTGCTCGACCTCCTCGCTCCGACGCTCGACGTTGTGGCGAACGTAGTGCTTCGAGATGGCCGTGAGGATCGCGGAGATCTCCACCGGGTCCCTGCCCTCCAGCGACACGGAGAGGACTCCCGTGTTGAGGCCCTTCTCCACCGGGCGCAGCGCGCGCTGGAGCCCCTCCACCACCTCGAGGCGGGAGCGGCGGGTCACCCAGAACTGTGTCCCCGGGCGGGCCTGGAGCTCCGAGACGAGCAGCTCCACCCGCAGCACCGAGTCCGGAGCCGAGGCGGCCGGGACGCCGACGTTTCCGCTGAGCAGCGGCTGGGAGTCCGGGTCCAGGAGCGTGTACGTACCGCCCTCCCCCGTCACGAGCTGAAGGGGGATGTCCTCCAGCTCGCGCGGCACGCTCACCCGCTCCACCTGGATGCGCTCGCCACCCCAGGCGAACCGCTCCAGGGCCCACGGGGGCTCGGCGATGCCCGCCTCC
Organism: Hyalangium ruber; assembly: GCF_034259325.1. NCBI lineage: Bacteria > Pseudomonadati > Myxococcota > Myxococcia > Myxococcales > Archangiaceae > Hyalangium > Hyalangium rubrum. Next base: position 334,182 of record NZ_JAXIVS010000005.1, read on the forward strand.
TCATGGCCGCGGGCCAGCGCCGCTCCCAGCAGTGGGAAGTAGCGCGGCGTGGCGGACACCTCCAAGCGCAGCTCGTCGATGACCTTGCCCAGCAAGGCGCGCGAGCCGAGCAGCTCGATCTCGGTGGGCGCCTCCCCCGAGAAGTCCGCGAGCAGCGCTCCCAGCTCGCCCAGGGGATTGGCCTTCTTCTCGATCTGGAGGACGGCATGGGCCCGGTAGATGGGCGTCGCGGCCGCCATGTAGAGCAGCCCCACGCCCAGCGTCAGGACCATGGTCGCGACGATCGACCCGCGGTGCTCCTGCAGGATGCCCAGGTAGCGCCCCAGATCGAGTTCGTCATCTGGAGATCCCGGCCTGGAACTGGCGGGTGCCTTGCGATGAGAGGTGCGAGTCATTGGGCCTGGAAGATGACGGATCTGTCACCAATATCTATCGTCTGCCAGAGCAGCTGAACTGTTGGCTGGATTTGACTGATGATTCGGTTCCAGCGCGTCAAGTTGTGCGGCGAGACGAACACCACGTCATGGGGTTGAAGTTGGAATTGCGTTGCAAGCAACAGAGCATCCGGCGACTGGGCATCGAGTTTATAGATGGTAGGCCTGTCGAAGTTCCCACGGATGACATAGAGCTTCGCTGGATTGGATGTGATTGGGTCGAAGCCCTCGGTATCTCCAATGGCTTCCGCGAGCGTCATCCGCCCCTTCACCATGATGCGCGAGGAAGGCTTGCGGACCTCGCCGAGCACGAAGACCTTGTTACGGCTGCGGTCGGCGACGTGGAGGATGTCGCCGTCCTGCAGGAGCCAGTTCTGGCTGATGTCTCCCTCCTCATAGAGGGCCTGCAGATCGAGGGTGAAGGTCTTACCGCCCCGGGTGAGCGTGACGTTGCGCAGGTCCGCCTCCAGGGTGAGCCCCCGCGCCTGGCTGATGGCGTCCTGCACCCGCAGCGGCACGTCCGTGATGGGGATGGTGCTGGGCGCGGTGACCTCGCCGGTGACCTGGACCTTCTGCCCCCGGAAGCCCACCACGCGCACGTCGAGCTGCGGCCGCTCGATGACATCGGCCAGCCGCTGGGTCAGCAGCTCCCGCACCTCGCGCAGCGTCTTGCCTCCGACCTGGATGACGCCCGCGTGGGGAAAGAACATCGTCCCGTCGGCCGCCACGGGGTGGCCGGTGGCCTCGGCGGACCGGAACTCGCCCGCGGGGATGGTGAGCTCGGGGTGGTCCCAGACGATGACGCTCAGCACGTCATGCGGGGTGATCCGGTAGTAGTAGTCCGCCGCGATCTGCGCCAGCGGATCCTGTTTCGGCTCGGGCCGTGCCTTCTCGCGCGCCGCTTGTTGCTTGCCTAGCAGTGCCGCATCGATCGTGACGATCTCGAACGCGTTATCAGGGCCCCCGTCTGCCTTTCCCTCGTACCGATCCCGGAACGCATCCTCGTCCATATACATACCCGGGCCCCACGCGCATGCACTCGCGCACAACATCCCTGCCAGTAGCAGGACGTGCCTCATGGACAACCTCCGGGCTCAAGGCCGTGCGGATTGTTCGGCTCCGAGGGAGGATGTGCAAACCCGTGATCAACTCAGCGACGGGTCGGTGTCTGGAATGAAATAGGCAGCCAGCGCCGGACAACAATTCCCCTGCCCCTCAGGGCTGGGTAATCACTCGCGCCGGCACTCCGACCGCCACCACGCGAGGCGGCAGATCGCCGAGGACCACCGCGCCCGCCCCCACCACCGCTTCATCCCCCACGGCTTTGCCTGGCAGGACGGAGGCGCCAAGGCCCAGGTGCGCCAGGGCGCCGATGCGCACCGCGCCGCCGAGCGTCGCGTTGGGCGAGAGGTGGGCGAACTCACCCACCTCGCAGTCGTGCTCGACGATGGCGCCGCTGTTGATGATCGCCCCCGTTCCCACCTGGGCGTCCGGGTTGATGACGGCCTGGGCCATGACCACTGCCCCGGCGCCGACGCGGGCGGACTCGGCCACGGCGGCCGTCGGGTGGATCAAGGTGGCCAGCGTCAGCTCCAGCCGCTCGCACAGCGCGGAGATGCGGCGCCGCGCGTGGTTGTCTCCCACGCCCAGCGCGACGAGGATCTCCGAGCGATGCGCTTCGAGCCAGGCGGCCCCGCCGAGAACAGGAAGGCCAAGCACCCTGCTGCCTTCCGGCATCGCATCATCGACGAAGCCGACCACGACCAGGCCACACAGCAAGGCGATGTCGGCGACCACCTTGCCGTGGCCACCGCAGCCATAAACGACCAGCCTGGGCTTTGCGCGCTCGTTCGGCACTGGCATTCACCGATTTGAAAGCTGTCACCTGGGGGCGGTTTTCGCACCTTCTACAAGTACATCTGCCCCGCATCGCCCAGCGCACAACACCCTTATGCCCTGGGGGGAATAACAACACGCTTGCCTCTATGACTAGTCTCCCGAGGTACGGCAAGAGAGCACGGGACCTGGGGGGCCGCTGGATGACGACAATGGTGAAACTAAGGGCCGTCTTGGTCCCTGACGAGGGGAAATCGGCGCAGTCGGAGGACTACTTCCGCTCAGCCCACCACCTGCGCGCCGAGGGCGTGACGCACACCCTGGTCATCGACGGAGGCGAGGGCAGATCGCTGCGGCTGCCGCTCATCGTTCGAGTCATCGAGGGCACACCGTACCGCGACGCCGTCTCGCCCTATGGCTTCCCCAGCGGGGTGCAGGCCGGGTTGAGCGAGCTGCCCAAGGACGCGGTGGACTGGCAGGGCAGCGAGCTGGTCAGCATCTTCGTGCGAGACCGCGTCTCCCGCCCTCCCTGCTTCGCGGGAGGCACGCCGCGCAACGAGGTGTTCTTCGTCGATCCCCGCCTGCCCATCCGCTTCCGGGAGACGCACCGCCGGCACGTGCGGCGCAACCTCCGGGAGGGCTTCGTGAGCACCTGCCACGCGGCGCGGGAGACGTCGCCCGAGGAGCGCGAGGGCTTCAAGGCGGTCTACCGGCAGACCATGGTCCGCGATCGGGCCAGCGCCCGGTACTTCTTCTCGGATGCGTACTTCGAGGAGCTGTTCTCTTCCCCATCCGCATGGCTCGCCACGACGCGCGCCCCGGAGGGACAGATCGCCTCCTCGGCGCTCGGCGTCACCAGCGACGGCGTGCTGCACTACTACCTCGGAGGGACGGCGGACGCGTACCTGGCGCGCTCGCCGGCCAAGAACGTGCTGGCGACGCTCGCCGAGCTGGGCACCCAGCTCGGGCTCGCCTTCAACCTGGGGGGCGGCATGCAGCCGGGTGACAGCCTCGAGGACTTCAAGCGGGGCTTCGCCAACACGAGCGCCCGCCTCTACACCCATGAGATCATCTGCGAGCCGTCGGTGTATGCCCGCCTCTCGGAGGGCCACACCGACGGAAACTACTTCCCGGCCTACCGCGCGAAGCTGCGCTGATCGCTCACGGCCGCGCTCTTGAGGGGAATCGCGCCCGGCGTATACGTGGGGATGAGCTCGCAGAGGGAGCGCTTCACGCCGAAGTCGTCACCCACCTGCGCCGCCAACCCGAGCCGCTCGAGCTGGACGTGGAAGTCCGCGGGCGGCGCCGGGCTCTGGGCCACCTTGATGCGGTTGCGGACCTGCTGGGTGAGCTCCTCCTCCTCGCTCAGCAGCGTCTCCTCGAGCTTCTCGCCCGGCCGCAGCCCCGTGAAGACGATGGGGATGTCCTTGCCGGGCACCAGGCCCGCCATGGTGATGAGGTTCGCGGCCAGCTCGGCGATGCGCACCGGGGCGCCCATGTCGAGGATGCAGAGCTCGCCGTAGCCTCCCAGCCCCGCCAGCACCACGAGGCCCACCGCCTCGGGGATCGTCATGAAGTAGCGGGTGCAGTCCGGGTGCGTCACCGTGACCGGCCCCCCGCGCTGGATCTGCTGCTTGAACAGCGGCACCACGCTGCCCGCCGAGCCCAGCACGTTGCCGAACCGGACGGCGGTGAACGCCGTGCGCGACTTCGCCGCCACGTCCCGGATGACCATCTCCGCCAGCCGCTTGGAGGCCCCCATCACCGAGGAGGGGTGGACCGCCTTGTCGGTGGAGATGAGCACGAAGCGCTCCGCGCCACAGGCGTCCGCCATGCGCGCGACGTTCCGGGTGCCGAAGACGTTGTTCTTGATGGCCTCCTCGGGCGAGTCCTCCATCAGCGGCACGTGCTTGTGGGCGGCCGCGTGGAATACGTACTGCGGCGCGTGCTCCTTGCCGAGGCGCATCAGCCGATCCACGTCCCGGATGTCCGCCACGATGGAGCTCACCGGGAGCTGGGGGTAGCGCTCCTGCAGGTGGCGCACGAGGAAGTAGAGCTCGTTCTCGTTGATGTCGAGCAGCGCGAGCGAGGCGGGCGCGTGCCCCGCCACCTGGCGTGCGATCTCGCTGCCGATGGAGCCCGCCGCCCCGGTGATGAGGATGCGGCGGCCGACGATGAGCCGGTGTACTTCCTCGCGGTCGAACGAGATCGCGTCCCGGGGCAGCAGGTCCTCCGGGCTGAGGTCATGCAGCATCGCGGCGGTGATCTTCTGATCGAGGTAGGCGAACGAGGCGGGGATGATCTTGAAGCTCACGCTCTGGTGCTTGCACAGGCCCAGGATGCTCCGGATGCGGTCGGGGGACAGGCGGGGGATGGCGATGAGCACATGGCTCACGCGGTGCTTCGTCACCAGCTCCGGCAGCGCCTCGATGGCACCGAGCACCCGCTTGCCGTTGAGGAAGGTGCCGTGCTTGCCGGGATCGTCGTCCACCAGACCGACGACGTGCCAGGGGCTGTCCGAGGTGCTCAGCAGATCGCGCAGCAGGAGGTCTCCCGCGCTGCCAGCCCCGACGACGATCGTCCGCTTCACCCCCTGCGCCCGCGAGCGCTGCTGATCGAGGTACCACAGCCGCGCCAGTCGCGGCGCGAAGCGGTGGACCCCCATCAGGGCCGTGGTGAAGAAGAACTCGATGGTGACCACCGAGCGTGGCAGGGGATCGAGGAAGAAGAAGGAGCGTGCCGCCTCGAACACGATGGTGGCGATCGCATTGGCCAGAATGAGCCGGCCCGCTTCCGTGAGGCCGGAGCTGCGGAAGCTCCAGCGGTGCAGCCGGAACCAGACCAGGGTGGCCAGGCGCACCGCGAGCAGCAGCGGCAGGCTGCGCTCCAGCGCCCCCTGCCACCGCTCGGGCAGCTGCCCATCGAAGCGCAGCACCACCGCCCAGAAGAGCGCGCCCGCGGTGATCGCCGCGTCCAGCAACAGCATGAGCAACGAGCGCAGCCCTGGAGACCGCCGCAGGCGACCTTCTACCGGATCCCCTGAACGCACGACCCCAGGCAGATCACTTCCGTACACCTCTTGCGCCATTGGCTCTCCCCCCTGTGACGAGCGGACAGAGGGTGGAGAGGGAGCAAGCCAGTTTAAAGTTGCCCTGGAGAGCAGGGACTTTGATGCAAGGGCGCGTGTGCTCCCGCCCCGAAGGTCCATTCCAGCGGTTTCGTGTTCCCCCTCGGCCAGGGAGCCCCTGCGTACGATGCAGTTCCGGCGCTCTCACCCCAAAACCTCGGCCGCCTTTCGCGGTCCATCCCAATGGGGGAAGAACATGTCCTGGTCTCGATGGTTCCCGGTGCTCCTGGGTGTCTTGCTGCTTCCTGGTTTCGTACAGGTCGCGGAGGCGGGTTGTACCTATTCGGCCTGCACCAATACGACGGCGGTCGATCACACCTTCAGCGCTGGCACGCGATGGACGTTCAATATCCAGACATGCCCGTGTGAGGGATTGGTGATCTCCTCGGCGACCTTCACGCCCAAGGGGGGCACTCCCCGCCTGGTGCTCAACAGAGGCAGCATCGCGGAGATCCACGTTCCCTACCTGGCTGGCACTCCGCGCTTCCTGGACATCTCCGAGTCCACGAGCGGGCTCGGCCCCAACGCCATTCCCTTGACCGCGGCGGAGTGCGCGGGCGGCACGCTGCTGGCTGGCAACCGTGTCTGCAAGAACATCGAACATCACGACTACGCCTGGAAGTATTTCAACACCCACCAGCACAGCGAGAATGTCTCGGTGTACATGGCCTCGCAGTTGGGTGAGTACACCTACGTCAACCTGTGGGAGTTTCACGACACAGGTGTCATCGAGCCTCGGCTGGGGCTCACGGGCCGGCTCCAGATCGTCTCGCCGGGCGCGGGCTATGCCCCCTATGGCGGCCGCATGAACCCGCAGTCGGAGGCGACTCCGCTGATCGGGCTCTCGCACATGCACAACATCTACTACCGGCTCGACTTCGATCTGGCGGGCGCGGGCAATGACGCCGTTGAGCAGCTCAGCTTCCAGCCCTCGAACGTGGCGTCACCGAACGCCTCCTGCGCCACGCCCGGGCAGTGCGCCGTCAACGTGGTGACGCCCATCCTCACCGAGGCGGCGCAGGACTTCGTCCCCACCGCCTACACGAGCTGGCGCGTCTACGACAAGCTCATCAACAACAGCGACGGCCGGAAGATTGGCTATGAGATCGTCCCCGACGTCCACGGCGTGTGGAGCGGCATGACGGCCGGGTCGGAGCCCTGGTCCTCTCACGAGATGTTCGTCACCCGCTTCGCTGGGTGCGAGAGCCTCGCGGTGGGCAACGTCCCGCCCCACATCGCCCCCTCGTGTACCTCGGTGCCCTCCCACGTGAGCGCGATGGTCAACGGGCAGTCCGTGGACGGGCAGGACGTGGTGCTCTGGTACGTCAACCGGCACCTGCACAAGCCGCGTGACGAGGATCAGGTCAACATGCCCATCGAGTGGATGCACTTCGAGATCAAGCCGAGCAGCTTCCACCACAAGAGCCCGCTGGAGCTGTAATGCTCCCGATCGCCGCCGGTGGGGCCCGGTAGGCCGGGAAGAAGGCCCCGGTGAACTCCTGGGCGTGGTAGCGACTCCAGCTCTCGACCAGCCGGGCATACACGGCCGGCTGGTGGATCTTCCTGCCGAGGTTGAGCGCCAACGTGCCCTCGGGGTTGAAGCGGTGCTTGAACTGGAAGAGCGAGTCGCGGCCCCGGTGCCCTCCTCCCAGGTGGAAGGTACGCAGCCCGGCTCGCCGGGCCCACAGCGCCAACTGGTGGAACTGGAAGACGTTGGGCCCCAGGTGCAGTGACGCCTCTTCCGAGGCCCCCAGGTGGTAGACGAGCGCGTCCCCCTCGCGCAGGCACAGCGCGGCGGAGATCATCCGCCCGTCGAGGAAGACCGCGCCCAGCAGGGCGCTCGAGCCGAAGCACGCGAACAGCCGCTCCAGGTACTGCGTCGAGAAATAGAAGTACGGAAGCGCCTGCAGCTTGTCCATCGTCGCGCGGTAGAGGCGATAGAAGACCTCGAGGTGTTCGAGCGCCTCGGGCCCGGCGAGCACACGGAACTCCAGCCCGTTCTTCAGCGCCTTGCGGATGTTCCGCTGGTGGTTGGCGTGGTAGCGGTCGAGCAGCTCCTCCTCCGTCAGGGAGAGATCCATGAAGACGGTCTCCCGATCGAAGGTGATGTCCATCGTCCCCCCGAGGTGCCGGTGGTTGCCCAGCAGCGGGTGGAAGCGGACGAACTCGCTGACGATGTTGGCGCCGCGGCAGTACGCCTCGAACTCCGCCCGGAAGGCCCGAAGCACCAGCTCGCGGGGCTCCGCGCAGAGCGGACCTCCGTAGCCGTAGGTGGGGCTGATGATGTCGTACCAGTCCCCTTCGAGCCGTGCGTCCCCAAAGAAGGGCAGCCCCCGGATCGGCCTGCGGATGAAGGCGTAGCAAACCCTGTTGCCCACCCTATCCGAGTACGCGAAGAGGAAGGGGTCGCCATCCCCCATGCAGCGGCAGAGCTCCGCATAGGCGTGGAGATAGTAGACGTCCTTGAGTGAAAGCTGCGCGTACGCGGATGCCCACCGCTCTGGCTCTGAGAACGAGATGATCTCGTGCATGGGAAGTCCCCTCTCCACGCCAGTGTGGAGCAGGCGGGCGGCCAGCAGTCAGGCCCCCAGGTCTCGGGGGATCTGCGACCACTGAACAGTCCTACTCCGAGCGCATGGCCTCCACGGGATCCAACCGGGCGGCCCGCGCCGCCGGGTAGATGCCGAACACCAGCCCCACCAGGGAGCTCATCCCCAGCGCCAGCGCCACCGCCCACAGCGGCACCACCGTGGGGAAGCCCAGCATCCACCGGCCCAGGAAGGCCAGCCCGAACCCCAGCGCCACGCCGATGACACCGCCCACCAGCGAGAGGATCACCGCCTCGATGGCGAACTGCCCCAGGATGCGCCACTTGCGCGCCCCCAGCGCCTTGCGGATGCCGATCTCTCGCGTCCGCTCCGTCACCGACACCAACATGATGTTGAGGATGCCGATGCCGCCCACCACCAGCGACAGCAGGCACACGCCGAAGCCCGCGATGCTGATGACCACCGAGAGCTGGTTGAACGTCTGCGTCATCGACTCGTTGGTGTGGATCTCGAAGTTGCTCTCATCGAGCGGGCCCACGTCCCGCCGGCGCCGCAGCAGGTTCGTCACCTCGTCCTGCGCCTTCTGCACCTGCGTGGCCTCGGTCGCCTGGATGTTGATGTCCAGCGAGCGGGCCTTGCCGTAGAGCTGCTGGAAGGACTTCAGCGGCATGATGACGAGGTTGTCCATGCTCATCATCCCCAGGAAGCTGCCGCGCCGCTGCAGCACCCCGATGATGGTGAAGGGCCGGCCCTTGATGCGGATCTCGTGGTTGATCGGATTGGCGCCCGGGAACAGGCTCTCCGCCACGTCCACGCCCACCACCGCCACGGGGCGCCCGTCCACCGTCTCCGTCGTGCCGAAGAAGCGTCCGGAGGCCACGGAGATACCGCTGGTGTCCACGTACTCGGGCGTGGCGCCGTAGACGCGCACCGTGGGCCGTGTCTCCTCGGAGGCCGTGGCGATCTTCTGGCCGCCCTCGTCATCCGCCGCCGCCACCGCGCTCACCGAGGGGCATGACTCCTCGATGGCGTGCGCGTCCTCCAGCGTCAGGTTGGGCCGCTTGGCGTACTTCTGCCAGTTGAAGCGCCCGAAACCCGAGGGCCACTTCGTCGCCTGGAAGGTGTTGGCCCCCAGCTGCGACAGGTCCTTGTTCACCTTGGTGCGCAGGCCCTCGATGAGGGCCATCATGGTGATGACCGTGGTGACGCCGATGACGATGCCCAGCAGCGTCAGCAGCGAGCGCAGCGGGTTGCCCAGGAACGTGCCCAGGGCCAGGCGGATGTTGTCGAGAATGGCACGCATGGGTCCGGCTCACTCGTAACGGAGTGCCTCCACGGGATCCAGGTTCGCCGCGCGGGCCGCCGGCCAGATGCCGAACAGCAGCCCCACGATGGCCGCGAAGCCCACGCCGGCCACTACCGTGAGCGGCTGCACCTCCGCCGCCAGCGGCGTGATGAGCGACACCACCTTCGCCGTGCCCAGCCCCACCACCGTCCCCAGCCCGCCGCCCACCGCCGACACGGCCGAGGCCTCCATGAGGAACTGGAACACGATCGTCTGCTTGCGCGCTCCCAGCGCCCGGCGGATGCCGATCTCCCGCGTCCGCTCGCGCACCGACACCAGCATGATGTTCATGATGCCGATGCCGCCCACCAGCAGGGTGATGAGGCCCACGCCCACCGCCACGCCGTACAGCGCGCCGGTGAGCTGCTGGTAGGTGTTGGCCAGCATCTCCGGCCGGTTGATGGAGAAGTCGTCCGGCGCGTCCGGCGCCGTCCCTCGCACACGGCGCATGATTCCGATGAGCTGATCCTCGGCGCGCCGCACCTCCTCGGCGCTGGCCACCGCGATGGCGATGCTGAACGGGCGCTGCTTGCCGAACGCCGCGTAGAACGTCTTGAAAGGCACCATCACGATGAGATCCTGGTTGTTGTCCAGGAGCTTGCCCTTGCGCGACAGCGTGCCCACCACCTGGAAGGGCCGGCCCTCCACGCGGATCGTCTGCCCCAGCGGGCTCACGCCCGGGAAGAGCCCCTCCGCCACGTCCGCGCCCAGCACGGCCACTGGTCGCGTCGTCTCGTTGTCCGACTCGGTGATGAAGCGACCCGTCGTCACCTCATACCCCGAGATGGTGAGGTACTCGTTCGTCACCCCGTTGACGCCCACCGTGGAAAGCTGCTCCTCGCCGTGAGACACGTCCGCTCCGCGCCCCACCACCGGCGAGATGGCGGTGATGAAGCTCGACTGGGCGCGGATCTGCTCCACCTGCGGCAGGGTGAAGTTCTTGCGGTTGCGGTACAGCCACCAGTCCCCGCGCATCACCCACGGGAACTTGGAGACCTGGAGCGTGTTGGCGCCGATGGTGGCCAGCTGCCGATCGAAGGAGGAGTTGAGGCCCTGGATGATGCCCACGATGGCCAACAGCGTGGCCACGCCAATGCCGATGCCCACCGTGGTGAGCACCGTGCGCATCCGGTTGGCCTTCAGCGAGAAGAGCGCGATGCGCGCCCCCTCCATCACGTCCACCCGGAAGACATCCACCCGAGACTTGCTCATGTTCCCGCCGCCTGCACCAGCGGCAGCCCGTGGCCCAGCATCGCCACCTCGCGCCCGGGCCCGTCGGCCACCACCTGCCCGTCACTGAGGCGGATGGCGCGCGGGCAGCGCGCCGCCAGCTTGGGCTCGTGAGTCACCAGCACCAGCGTGTGGCCGACCCGGTGCAGCTCCTCGAAGAGCTTGACGATCTCCTCGCCCGTCGCCGAGTCCAGGTTGCCCGTGGGCTCGTCCGCCAGGAGCATGGAGGGGTGGGCCACCAGCGCCCGGGCAATGGCCACGCGCTGGCGCTGGCCGCCCGACAGCTCGTTGGGCTTGTGGTGCATGCGGTGGCTCAAGCCCACCTTGTCCAGCGCCGCCTTCGCCTTCTCCCGCCGCACGCGGGCCGACAGCCCTCGGTACACCAGCGGCAGCTCCACGTTGGCCAGCGCCGTCTCGCGCGGCAGCAGCTGGAAGGTCTGGAAGATGAAGCCGATCTCCTTGTTGCGGATGACCGCCAGCTCGTCATCGCTCATGCGCGAGACGTCCTTGCCGTTGAGGAAGTAGCTGCCGCTGCTGGGCGTATCCAGGCACCCGAGGATGTTCATCATCGTCGTCTTGCCCGAGCCGGACTGGCCGATGATGGCCACCCACTCGCCCCGGGAGATGCCGAAGGAGACACCTCGCAGCGCCCGCACCTCCTCGCCGCCCACGGAGAAGACGCGGGTGATGTCGTTCAGCCGGATGAGCCGGTCGTCCGCGCTACCGTTCTCCGTGCTCACGACTTGCGCCCATCCTTCATGGCACCCGGGCCGTCCTGCGCGGGCTCGCTCACCGCGGCCCCGTTCTCCAGCTCCTTGGAGAGGGTGCGGTAGGGGCCCTCCACCACGCGCCACCCATCCTCCACGCCCTCGAGGATCTCCAGCTCCGTGTCCGAGGCGATGCCCGTGCGCACCCGGCGCACCTGCGTCTTGTTGTCCTCCGTCACCCGGAAGACGACCTTGGCCAGGGACTCCGTCTTGCGACGGGCCGTCAGCCCCCCACCCTCCACCGGCGCCTTGTAGTCCGGCAGGCTCTTCTCCGAGCGCACCGTCACCGCCTGGATGGGCACCAGCAGCGCGTCGTTGTGCGTCTCGGCGGCGATGCGCACTTCGGCGCTCATGCCCGGCAGCACGCCCGGAGGCCGCGAGTCCAGCGCCACGGTGACCGGGAACGTCGTCACCTCCGCCTCCGTGCCCGGGTTCTTGATGGTGGCCTTCTGGGCGATCTCCACCACCGAGCCCGTGTACGACTCGCCCTCCAGCGCATCCAGCGTCACCTCGGAGGGCTGGCCCGGCTTGAGGTGGACCACCTCGTGCTCGCCCACCTCGATCTTCACCTCCATGGCGCTCAGCGCGGCGATGATCATCACCACGTCCTCGGAGAAGTCCGAGCCACGCACGCGCTCACCCACCTCGCGCGACAGTTCGATCACATTGCCGTCGATGGGCGAGGTGAGCGTGGTGTTGGACAGGTTGCTGGCCGCCTCGTCATAGACGGCGGAGGCCTGGGCGAAGCGCTGCCGCGCCGCCGCCACGCGCGCCTCGGCCGTGTCCTTGGCGGCCCGGAGCTGATCCAGCTCCGCGCCTGAAGCGAGCCCCTTACCCACCAGCCCCTCCACGCGCCCGTACTCGGCGGCGGAGCGCTGGGCCTCCACCTCGGAGACCTGCACCTCGGCCTTCGACGCGCTCTGGGAGGCCAGCGCCTGCTTCACCGCAGCCTCGAAGCGCCGCCGGTCGATGCGCCCCAGCACCTGGCCCTTCGTCACCCGGTCTCCGTCCTTCACCAGCAGCTCGATCAGATCTCCGGACAGGTTGGAGGAGATCTTCACGGTGGTGGCCGCCTGCACCTTGCCCGCCCCCGTAATGGTGCGGGTGATGGAGCCCTTGCGGACCTTGGCCACCTGCACCTCGACCGAGGGGGGCGGCCGGGTCCTCAAGCCTCCCGCCGTGATGGCCGCGGCTCCGAGGAACAGCACTCCAGCAATGACCGCCTTCCACCACTTCATTTGGATTCTCCCGGGCTCAGCAAGCCCATGGCCCGCGTGACAGCAAAGCGGGCGACTTCCACAGTGACTCGGCTCTCCAACAACGCCAGCTCCGCCTGAGTGAGCTTGAGCTGCGCGTCGCGCACCTCCAGCGTCGAGCCGGCGCCCGCCTTGAAGCGCTCCTCGGCCAGCGCCAGACTCTGGGCGGCCGCCTCCCGGTTGTCGGCGGAGAGCTTCGCGGCGGAGATCTGCACCTCCAGCGCCACCAGCGTCCGCCGCACCTCGGCCTCGAGCTCGCGCTCGCTCTGCGCCAGATTCAACTCCGCCGTGCGCACCGAGGCCGCCGCCCGGCTCACCTCGGCTCGCGAGGAGAGGCCGGTGAAGATGTCCCACTGCAGCACCACCGCGCCTCTCAGCGTGTGCTGCAACCGAGGCTCGGTATAGAAGACGTCCGCGCTGGGATCGCTGCGCGAGTACGCGCCCTGGGCCAACAGCCGCGGGAGGTAGCCCGCGCGGGCGACATCCTTGCCCAGGGAGGCGGCGCGCACCTGTTGCTGCAGCGCCTGGATGAGGGGGCGGCGCTGACGGGCCTCGTTCAGCGCCACCTCGAGGGCCGGCGCGGGCGCGGGCTCCTGCGTGAGGGTGGCCGGCGGCTGGGCCTCTAGCGCCTCGGCGCCGGGGCGAGCCAGCCAGATGGCCAGCTGCGCCTGGTCCTGCGCGAGCTGCGAGCGGCGCTGCAGCAGGCTGATGCGGTCATTGCCCAGGTTCACCAGCGCGGAGAGCTCCTCGCCCCGCCCCACGCGGCCCGCCTCGAAGAGGGCCCGGGCGCGCTCCAGCTGCTCCTCGCTGCGGCGCACGGTGGCCTCCAGCACCTGGATGGTGGCCTGCGAGCGATAGAGGGTGAAGAAGCGGTTGATGGCCTCCAGCTCCGAGGCATCCGCCTGCTCCAGGGCCTGGCCCCGGGTGGCCTCCGCGGTCGCGCCGCTCTGCTCCAGCAGCTTCCAGCGCGCCCGGTCATAGATGATCTGCGAGATGGACAGGGTCAGATCGAAGCCGCCACGGCTGGTGGGGGCGACCTCTCTGGGCTCCTGGACGCAGTTTTCCCCGGAAGGATCGCAGAAGGTGTTCACGATGCGCTGCCGGCCGAGGAGCGTACCGCCCGCGCTGGTGTTGAAGTCCACCTGGGGCAGCAGCGGCGCGCGGGACAGGTTCACCTGCTGCTCGGCGCGCTCCAGATCGAGCAGCGACAGCAGCGCCTGGGTGTTCTTGCGCCCCTCGGTGCGCGCCTGGTCCAGGGTGATGGGGGTGGCGGCCGGAACGACGGCCACCCAGGCCGCGATCAACAGTGCGTTCATTTCCCACCTCCCATGCCCGGTCCGCCAGCCATGCCGGCCATGATTCCCGGCAGGCCGATGAGGAACACCCCCACGAACATGGCGTAGAGCACCACGGCCAGCAGCAGCGCGCGGCCGCGGCGCATGCCCGTGGCGGAGGAGAAGCCCAGCGCCATCAACCCCACGCTCCAGAGGTTGAAGAAGTCCACCGCCTTGAGCGCTCCCCGGAGCTTGGGCGACAGCCCCTCGAGCATCGCCAGGCTGGAGGGCACCAGGCTCTCCACCTGGGTCTCGCTCAGGGAGTACTGCGCGGAGGCGCACGCGGCGAAGATGAGATGGAAGAGGGCGATGGGCAGCATGGCGATGGCCGCCACCGCCATCATCCGGCCAAAGGCCGCCGGCGCGCCAAACAGCCACGCGGTGAGCCACAGCACCGCGGCCAGCAGCAGCACCTGCAGCGGCATGACGAAGACGCCCTTGGCGATGCCCCCCACCAGCGCCTTGCGCGAGGTGGTCTGGATCTCATCGGCCACCTCGCTCTCCGAGTACCGGGTCAGCTCGCCGGTCATCTGGAGCTTTTGAATGACCGCGGGTGCCGCGTTCCAGCGCAGGGCGAAGGACACCCCGGACAGCGAGACACACAGGCACAGCATCACCAGGGGCCACACCCACCGGCGGGCTTCGATGGCGGCCCCCATCCCATCGATCGGATCGACGAGGACGCGGGCCGGTTGGGCGAGAGAAGTCATAAGTTCGAGAGGTTCGGGCACTTTACGACGGGTGCCCCCAGGTCATTGCGTGAGCCACCGGGTTTGGGCGCCGAACAAGCGAGCAACCTGGCGCATTCCGTGGATTCGGGGGGTTAGCCCTACCTTGTAGCGCCCTGTAGCAGAAATTTTGCCGCCAGGATCGGGAGGGTGTATTTGCTCGGCAGCCCGCTTGCCGGAGCCTCAATGGTCGATAGCACGGATCTCGCGCAGGTACTCCACGAGGCGAAGGACATTGCGCAGAGCGTCGCACAGAAGCTCAGCTCCGCGCATGTGTTGCTCGCGCTCTTCACCGTGGACAACCCCGCGCAAGTTCTCCTGAGGGAGAAGGGTGTCGATGAGGACGGGCTGCTGGAGCGCATGACGGGTGCGCCCACGGAGGAGGAGCACCTCGTCCGGGACCTGTGTCAGCGCGCCCGCGTCATCGCCCAGCAGTGTGACTCGCGCGAGGCGGACTGCCTGCACCTGCTCATCGCCTTCGCCCGGGTGCGGTGCGCGGCCAACGACTTGCTGGCCCAGGCGGGCGTGGACCTCATCGGCCTGCGCACCACGGCGCTCTCCTACTTCACCAGCGGGCGCATGCCGCGCAAGCTGCAGCAGTCGAGCCGGGCGCAGCCTCCGCATGCGCTGGGTTCGCGCTATCCGCTGGGTCGCCCCCTGGGTGCCCCGCCCTCTCCCCTGCCCCAGGCCGCCGTGGCCTTGAGCCTGCCCCGGCCCACGCCGAGCCGGCCTTCGATGCCGGCGCTCTCGCCACGGGACCTCATTGATGAGGACGAGGGTCGGGACGAGGCGCCGGTCGCCGCGGAGCCTGCTCCCCAGGCGCCCGTGGCACGGGCCATTCCGGTGCCTCCCGCGCCGGCCTCCCTGCTGCCCCAGGCGCGCCCCGCGCTGCCGACGCCGGCGCCACTGTCGACGACGAAGCCGGGCTCGCTGGCGCTGGATGCCAAGCAGTACCCGCTGCTCACCTCGCTGGGCCGCAACCTGAGCGTGCTGGCCCAGGAGGGCAAGCTGGACCCCGTGGTGGGCCGCGCCAAGGAGATGGAGGAGGTCATCGACATCCTCGGCAAGCGGCGCACCAACAACCCGTGCCTGCTGGGCGAGGCGGGCGTGGGCAAGACGGCGGTGGTGGAGGGCGTGGCGCAGCAGCTGGTGACGCTGCGCGGAACGCTGGCGACCAAGGTCCTGGTGGAGCTGGACATGGCCTCGCTGGTGGCGGGCACGCAGCTGCGCGGCTCCTTCTCCGAGAAGCTCAACGCGCTGAAGGACGAGGTGCGCAAGGCGGACGGGCGCGTGGTGGTCTTCATCGATGAGATCCACACGCTGGTGGGCGCGGGCTCCACGGGCGAGGGCCCGCAGGATGCGGCCAACGAGCTGAAGACGGCGATGGCGCGCGGGGAGTTCCCCTGCATCGGCGCGACGACGCACGATGAGTTCCGCAAGTTCATCACGAACGATCCCGCGCTGGAGCGCCGCTTCACGCCGGTGGTGGTGAACGAGCCCTCGGTGCCGGAGACGGTGGAGATCCTCAAGGGCGTGATTGGCCGGTACGAGGAGCACCACGGGCTGCAGTACGCGCCCGAGGCGCTGGAGGCGGCCGCGTCCCTGGCGTCTCGCTACGTGACGGACCGCTTCATGCCAGACAAGGCGATCTCCGTGGCGGACCTTGCGGGCTCGCGCTGCCACCGCGAGGGCAAGGCGACGGTGGAGCCGGCGGACGTGGCGCGCGTGGTGGCGAAGCTGGCGGGCGTGCCCGAGGAGCGGCTGCTGCTCAATGACTCGGCGCGGCTGCTCAGCCTGGAGACGGACCTCGCCGGGCGCGTCATCGGCCACGAGGACGCGGTGAGCCGCATCGCCCGGGTCATCCGGCGCAACTACGCGGGCTTCGCCTCGCGGCGCCCCATGGGCTCGTTCTTGTTCCTGGGCCCCACGGGCGTGGGCAAGACGGAGATGGCGCGGGCGCTGGCCGAGGTGCTGTTCGGCAACCGCGACGCGCTGGTGCGGCTGGACATGAGCGAGATGTCCGAGTCGCACGGGGTGTCGCGGCTCATCGGCTCACCGGCCGGCTACGTGGGCTATGGCGAGGGTGGCCAGCTCAGCGAGCCGGTGCGTCGGCGCCCCTCCTCGGTGGTGGTGCTGGACGAAATCGAAAAGGCGCACCGCGAGGTGCAGATGCTCCTGCTCCAGGTGCTGGAGGAGGGCCGACTCACGGACGGCAAGGGCCGGCACATCGACTTCTCGAACACGGTCGTCATCATGACGACGAACCTGGGCGCCGAGGCATTCTCGCGCACGGGGCGCGCGCTGGGGTTCGGCGCGGATGCGGGCGCCGGGGGCCAGAGCGACATGGACATGGCCAGCAGCACGGCGCGCAAGGCCCTGCCGCCGGAGCTGTGGAACCGCATCGACGAGCGGCTGCCGTTCCGCCCGCTGCGCGAGGGCGAGGTGGCGCGGATCGCCACACTGCTGCTCAACGAGAGCAGCAAGCGGCTCGCGACGGAGCGCGGCATCGAATACGTGGCGGGCGAGGATGTGGTGAGCCACCTGCTGAAGTCGGGCGGGTTCGATCCGCAGCTGGGCGCCCGACCGATGCGTCAGGTGGTGCAGCGGCTGGTGGAAGGGCCGCTGGCCGAGCGCATCCTCCTGGGCGAGTTCGTCGCGGGAGACCGGGTGCGGGTGGCGGTGCAGGACAGCCAGCTCGCCTTCCAGCTCGAGACCGTCTGAGCCCTCAGCCGGGAAGGAGTCCCCTTTCCCGACGGGCGCTGGGCAAACCTGTCAGACAACCAGACAGGTTTGGCGGAAGCGCCACCGGGGCGGCCTTGGGGCGAACCCCACTGTCCTCCCGGAGTTGCGGGGTTTTCCCAGTGACGAAGACCGATGGCTGCTAAGGTCGGGCCCATGGCCACGCAGCGTCCGAGGGTCGTGGTGGTGGGCTCGGGTCGGCTTGGAGGCGCTCTCGCGCTCTCCCTCGCCGCCCGCCGCTGGCCCGTGCGAGTCCTCAGCCGCACCGAGGAGGGGCGCCGCCGCGCCCAGGCGCTCGGGCTGAAGCCGGCCACGCCCCAGGACCTGGCCCAGGCGCGAGTAGCGCTGCTCTGCGTTCCGGACAAGGCCGTGTCCGAAGTGGCCCGAGAGCAGGCGCGGACGCTCGGCAAGGGCGCGGCGCTGGTGCATTGCGCGGGCGCCCTGTCGCTTCAGGCGCTGGGGGCTCCGCGAGGCCGGGCGACGGGCTCGTTCCACCCGCTCTGCGCCGTGTCGGACCCGAGGGACTCGCTGGCGGGGCACGCCGTGGCGATCAGCACCCGCTCCCGCGCCTTGAAGGCCGTGCTCCAGCGGATGGCGAAGGACCTGGAGCTGAGCGTGCTGCATGTCCCCGAAGCGCGACGCGCCGCCTACCACGCGGGGGCCGTGTTGAGCGCGGGAGGCGCTGTGGCGCTCATGGCCACGGCGGTGGAAGCCATGGAGCACGCGGGCGTGTCCGCGGACCAAGCGCTCGCGGCGCTGCTGCCCCTGATGCGCTCGGCGCTGCGAGGAATGGAGGCCCGAGGCCTGGCGGGCGGGCTCACGGGCCCCGTGGTTCGGGGTGACGCGCCGGTGGTCGCGGCCCATCTCCAGGCGCTCCCGGAGGAGGTGGCGCCGGTGTACCGCCTGCTCTCGCTTCAAGCGCTGCGACTGGCCGAACCGCGACTTTCTCCCGAGGCTCGCGTGGCCCTCGCGAAGCTCCTCCAAGTCTCCCCTGGGAGGCGACGGCCATGAAGCTCACGAAGCTCCAGATCCACAAGTACCGGGGCGTGGCGCCTGGCACCGAGCTCCTGTTCAGCCCGTCGCTCAACCTGGTGCTGGGCAACAACGGTACGGGCCGGACGACGCTGCTGGAATTGCTCTCGATCGTCCTCTGCTCGGACTTCTCGGGGCTGGGTCAGGAGGAGTTCTCGCTGGAGTACGATCTCGAGCTGCCGGGAATGGACATCCACGTCACCGCGCGCAATGAGAGGCGCACGGGCCCCGTGCAGTTGGAGGGGGGCCTCGGCGACAACGCGGCGCTCTCCCGGCTCCGCGCGAAGGAGGCTCCTCCGGTCTTCGAGCCGCTGATCGAAGCGGCGCTGCGGCTCGAGGCACCGGACTCGCAGGTGGTGGTGCGCGCCAACGCCTCGGGCCTGTTCTGCGAGGTGGACGGCCAATCCGCCTACGCGCGGCGCATGCAGTGGTCGGTGCTGGATCGCTCCGTGTGGACGCTGATCTTCATGGTGGCCCAGTTCATCGCCCCGGAGGTGAAGGACCGGCTCAAGGAGCTGCTGCGCCGCACCTTCCTGCTGGGCCCCTCTCGCTTCGACGAGGCGCTGGGGATGTTCGAGCACATCGGCACCATCCGGTACGCCATGGAGATGCGCGCCGGAGAGGTGTTCCCATTGGGGCTCATGGCGCTGCCCACGTGGATGCCGGGATGGCTGCGCGCGAGGGTGGAGCGGGAGTCTCCCGGCACGGTCATCGAGTTCCCGCACCACGAGCTGGAGGGGAACTTCCTGGGGCGGTTCGTCTCGCTCGCCGGGTTTGCCTCCGGGAAGCTCCGAGTGGAGGTGCTGGAGAAGCGAACGTTCGAGGACGGGGGACGACTGGGGTTCGGCCAGTTCGGCTTCCAGTTCACCCGGAAGGACGGGACGGAGCTGACCCAGGCGCAGCTGGGCCACGGACAGAAGCGGCTGCTCTCCTTCCTGTACTACCTGGATGTGAATGAGGACTTCGCCGTCGCCGACGAGCTGGCCAACGGGCTTCAGCCCCGCTGGGTCGAGGCGTGCCTGCGGGAGATTGGCGGGCGGCAAGCGTTCCTCACGAGCCAGAACCCGCTGCTGTTCGAGTACATCTCCTTCGCGTCCACCGGAGACATTCGCGCCTCGCTCATCCACTGCGACATCGGGCTGAGAGCGGGCCGCGAGTGGCTCGTCTGGACCCACCCCACGGGAGAGAGCGCCGAGCGGCTCTACGAAGCGATCCGTGCGAGACAGCGCCCCCTCGGAGAGCTGCTCCGCGCTCACGGCTTGTGGTGAGTGTCAGGGTTTCCGAAGCGCCGGGCCCCGCCCCCGCACCGCGCTCCAGACAGCGAGAATGAGGACTGCAGCCTCCTCGGCATCATGGGCGTAATAGAGGTGGTAGCGCGTCCTCGGCATGAGGAGCCTGCGGACCCCCGTGACGCGAGGGTGCGGATAGCGTCGCCCGAGTTCCGGCAGCTCCGCGAGCAAGCGAAGCGCGGTCGTCAGCTCCGCTTCGAGAAGTTCCGGAGCCGTAGGACGGTGGATTCTCCACCACTCCGCCGCCTCGAGCGCCTGGGCTTGCGCTCGAGGCGTAAAAAAGACCCGAAGCGTCATTTCATCGAGCGCAGCTTCGCCAGGACCTCTTCCGCAGCGACCCGCTTGCCCGCCCGCGCCTCGTCCCACGACTCGGACAGCGCCTCGTGAAGCGCCGACCGCTCCTCCTCGCTCAGCTCATCGCCCAGATCCGCGGCGACCAGTTCCAGGGCAGTCCCTTCCGGCAGCTCGGTCGGTACATCGAGGACCAAGCGACCGTTTCGGACTTCCGCCTTGAGCGTGGCCATACGCGGATCCTAATGCGCGGGAGGAGCGGCGACAAACACGCCGCTAGCTGGTGAGGATGATGCGCCCGCCCTGCATCGCGCGGCGCACCAGCGCCAGCGCCTGCTCGGAGGCGGCCTCCGCCTCCGTCAGCCGGCGCAGGCACAGCATGCCCTGCCCCGTCGTCACCGCGCGCTTGAGGTCCGTCAGCAGCAACATCGCCGCGTTCATCATCTCCTTGCCCTGCGGAGTCTCCTGCGCCGGCTTGCCCGCCTTGTCCGACAGGTACTGCGAGAAGCGCTTCACCACGTCCGCCGTCTTGTCCGCGTCGAACTGCTCCAGCAGCCCCTTGATGCGCGCCGGGTTCACCTGGATCAACCGCAGCGCCCCCACCTTCGCGAACGCCGGGTGCGCCAGCCCGATCTCCGACATCTCGAACGCACCCAGCAGCCCCTCCTCCGGCGCCTGGTGCGCGTGCGGCACCACGTCCACGAAGAGCGCCAGCGGATCCGCACCCTGCTTGAACGCCTCCACCTCATCCTCGTCCAGCGGCGGGAACTGCGCCGGCACGCCGATGAACAGCAGCGGCAGGACGATCTCTCCCCAGAACTCCTCGGGCGCGCAGCCCGTGCCACCCGACGTCGCCACCATGTGCGCCATCAGCTCCGCCAGCCGCGGCGCGCGCTCGGCC
Source organism: Hyalangium ruber (assembly GCF_034259325.1). Lineage (NCBI taxonomy): Bacteria > Pseudomonadati > Myxococcota > Myxococcia > Myxococcales > Archangiaceae > Hyalangium > Hyalangium rubrum. The sequence continues at coordinate 355,040 of NZ_JAXIVS010000005.1, forward strand.
TGCTCACCCAGGCTCTTGCCCGGCTCCAGCCGCTGCAGCGACATGACGATCTGCCCCTCGAACTGCTCGCGGGCCTCCTTCGGCAGCGGCGGCTGCGTGCGCCCCAGCGCGTCCTTCACGTCCCGCGCCAGCGCGTCCGGCTTCGAGTCCATCGTGCTCTGCGCCTTGGCCGGATCCAGCACCACGAACTGCAGGAAGCCCGGATCGAACAGCCGCTGGTAGTCCGCGGGCCCCAGCTTGGGCTGCCCCCCACCCAGCGACATGGCCGGGTTGGCGCCGAAGCGCGCCTGCCCCAGCGAGCGACGGATGTCGGCCGACAGATCCTCCAGCCGCGTCAGCTTGCCCTGAGCCAGCGCATCCATCGTCGCCCCGAACGGCGACAGCATGATGATGGCATCGGGGAAGCCCAGCGTGGCGCCCTCGGGCGAGTCACGGTTGGGGAACCAGAAGGCCTGGTGCTCGCCGGCCATGCGCGCCGCGAAGGCCCCCGAGATGCCCAGCGCCATCGCCTGGTGCTCGGGCCGGTTCACCTGGAACGGGCCCCCGAGCAGCTTCGCGAGCGACTTCTCCACCTCGGCCCACGGAGTGGTGAGCAGATCCACGGGCTTGCCCTCGACCTTCTCGAGAGCAGCCGCGAGCTGGGCCTGGGCCTGGAAGACGTGCTGGGGAACAGGGTGCGTCTGCGGGGCGGGTTGGGACATGTCGAATCCTGGAGAGAGGAATGCGTGGGCGTCCCCTTACCGTGAAATTCGTGCCCTTGGCCACGATTTGTACCCCTAGGATGCCCACATGCACACGCTTCGTCGCTCGCCCGGGGCTGTGGCACTCGCCTGCCTGATGCTCGTGGCCACCGGGTGTGCCTCCGTCTCACCTCGGTTTTCCCAGGAGGTCCAGGCCTCCTTCGCCCGGGATGAGATGCGCAAGCTGACGACGCGCTCCATGGAGCTGTACTACCCGGAGCACCTGAAGCCCTCGGCATTGCGCATCGCGGCACGCGTGGAGGCCTGCGTGGACCGGCTCCGGGAGCTGTCCTGGAGCAAGCGCCCGCGAGACCGACTGCTCATCTACCTGACGAGCGCGGGCTTCAACAACGCGTACGTCCAGCCGGACGCCGCCAACCTGCCGCAGCAGATGGTGATGCCCACGCACATGAGCATCGAGCTGTTCCACCTGATGGACCTGGGACAGACGGCGCTGGGCGACGTGGGGTGCCACGAGGCCGTCCACTACGTGCAGATGCAGCAGGAGGAGGGCCTCTGGAAGGGCATCAACTTCACCACCGGCGGCATCATCCAGCCCAACGTCTTCACCGAGTCCTGGTTCCTGGAGGGGCTGGCCACCTACTACGAGGGCCAGTTCGATCGGGAGACGGGCCGGCCGCACAGCCCCATCTGGCGCGGGTGGTTCGAGTCGGTGGCGCAGGAGCGCGAGGGCGACCTGAACCCGGGCCACCTGTCGCCCGAGCAGCGGCAGGTGGAGCCGTTTGGCGGCAACTACCTCACGGGCAGTCACTTCATCGCCTGGCTGGCCCGCACCTACGGTGAGAAGAAGCTGTGGGAGCTGGTGCATGAGCAGGGCAGCTCGTGGCTGCCTCCCCTCGGCGTCACGCTGCGCTTCAAGGGCGTGTACGGGAAGACGATCGGCGGGCTGTTCGACGAGTACAGCGCGGCGCTGAAGAAGGAGCTGGTGCGCCGCGAGCGCCCGGCCTCGCAGGCGGTGCTGATGCCGGAGGTGGGGTACTTCGCGCGCATGGCCAGCTCGCCGGCGGATGGCGCGCTCGCGCTCGTCCACGTCGGGCTGGAGCAGACGAGCCACCTGACGGTGCTCGAGCGTGACGGCTCGGAGCGCTTCTCACGGGGCCTCACCCTGCTGATGCCGGGGCGTGAGTGGATCGTCAGCAACCCGTCCGTCATGAGCGGCCTGTCCTTCACTCGCGATGGAGCCCTGCTCTACCTGGTGGCCGCGGACGTGGACAGCCAAGGGGCGTACCTGTCCCGGCTGTGGCGGGTGGACGCGCGCACCGGCGAGGTGCTGCACACCTGGGAGATCCAGGACGGCATGGGCGGCGGAGTCACCCCGGACGGCACGGGCTACGTCTTCGTGGACGTACAGGGCGACAGCGCGAACCTCGTGCGCATGGACCTGGAGTCGGGCCGGAAGGAGCCGCTCACCCGCTTCGAGGGGCACGTCTCCCTGGGAGCGCCGGCGGTGTCTCAGGACGGCACGCGTGTGGTGTTCTCGATGCGTGGGCCGAACGGGTGGGATCTCGCGCTGCGCGGGGCGGACGGGACCGTGCGCTGGCTCACCCAGGATGGCCTCTTCAACTACTCGCCCCGGTGGGTGGATGACGATCAGGTCCTGTTCCTGCGCGAGCACGAAGGGCGGCTCCAGGCGCACGTGCTCCGGCTGTCCAGCGGCGAGCAACTGCGCGTCACCGACGCCCCGCACCTGGTGATGGACGCGCAGCCCACGGGTGATGGGCACGTGGCGTTCCTCAACCGCCAGGGGTACGGCTTCACGCTCGACCGCGCCCCGTTCACGCCAGTGGCGGAGGCTGCTCCACGAACAGCCCAGGCCTCGGCGCCTGCTCCCGCCGAGCCTCCCGAGGCCGCGCCTCCCCCTGCTCCGGCGGAGCCTGAAGCGGTGGCCGCGCCCGAGGCTCCTCCTGCCGTACCGCCCGCGCCCGCCCCCGCTCCCGACGCTTTCACCGAGTTCCCGCCGGCCCTGCCTCCCCCGGAAGCGCCCGCTCCCGAGGCCCCCGAGGCGCCTCCCGCCGAGCCGCCCGCCCTCGAGGCGCCTCCCGCCCCAGCCGACACGGCTCCGCTCGCTGAGGCCCCCGCGTCACCGCCAGCCGAGGACCCCGTGGCCGTGCCGCCACCCGCGCCCGGCAAGGAGGTGGAGGTCCTCTCCGACGAGCCCTACTCTTCGCTCGAGCGACTCCACGTGCCCGAGCTGCGCATCCCGCTCGTCCTCGCCTATCAGGACACGGACACCGAGAAGCTGGCGGTGGTCGGCCTGGTCTCGCTCTCGGGACAGGATCGGCTGGGCTTCCACGCTTGGTCGATCAACGCCTCCTTCGACACGAGCGCCGGCAACCCGAGCGTCTCGGCCAGCTACGGCAACGCCGCGCTCGCCCCCTGGTACGTGCTGACCTCCGCGGCGTACGGAGAGTCGGACACGGAGCGCGATCTCCAAGGGGTGATCTCCGCCACGCGGAGCTTCTGGACGACGCCGGTGGCGTTCAGCCTCCTGGGCCTGCGGCGCCAGTACCTCAATGCGAACCAGCCTCGGCTGCTCACCTCGATCTTCGGGCCGGAGGTGGCCACGGCCTACTTCGCCGGAGAGGGCACCTCCTACGGCGGCACCCAGAAGGGGCTCGGGCTGTCGCTGTCCGCGGCGGTCTATCCCAAGTCCTTCGGCACCGACGACACCCTGGGTGACATCCGCGCCGGGGTGGACACCTACTTCGGCGGACTGCCCGGGCTGGGCGCGGACAACCTCCAGGTGTCCATCCGAGGCCGCTTCCTGCCGGGCGCTCCCGATGGGCTGCTCGAGGTGGGAGGCATCGCCCAGGGAAACCCGCTGTACCAATCCCGCGACACGACCGGCGCTCCCGGCCTGGGGCGCCAGTACGAGCCGGGCCTCGCCTTCACCGAGTACCTGCGCGGCTACGAGGACGTCACCCTCCGCGCCAAACACGTCGTCATCGGCGACGCCCGCTACCGCTACCGCTTCATCATCGACCACGGCTGGGCGTCCACGCTCTACCTGCTGCCCTCGCTCTTCGTGAGCCAGTTCGAGGTGGAGGGCTTCGGCTCCTGGGCTCGCACGGACTTCCGGGACAACTTCCGGGCGGTGGGCGGCGCGGCGCGGCTCCAGCTCACCCTCGGGCAACTGCTGCCCATCGGCCTCTACTACCAATACGCCTACCGCTTCGAGCCACCGGTGAACTCGCGCGGCGCGCTCATCCGGGAGTTGCACCTCATCGGACTGTCGCTCTAAGGCTTGCCCAGGCCGTAGAGCCCTGCCTCACGCGCGTAGTCGAGCACCCGGCCCGGAACGAACTCCCCGGGCAGCTCTCCGCGCGTGAGCATGTCGCGGATCTGCGTGGAGGACACCTCCGCCAGCGGCGGCCCCACCGTCCCCGAGGCCGGATACCCCGCCCGGTACAGCACCAGCACCCGTACCATCTGCTGGATTCGATCGAAGCTCTTCCAGTTCGGCAGGTCCTTCAGGATGTCCGAGCCGATGATCAGCGAGAAGCGGATGTCCGGGTGCTTCTCCACCAGGTACCCCAGCGTCTCCACCGTGTATCCGGCCCCGCCGCGCTCGGCCACCTCCTGCTCCACGCGGCTCGTCTTCATCCAGCCCGAGGTGTCCTCGCACATCACCTCGCACATCCGCACGCGGTGCTCGAAGGACGTCAGCGCCTTGCCGAACGGGTGCTGGTAGGCCGGCATCAGCCACAGCTCGTCCATGCCCTGCGTGGCGCGCACGTAGTGGGCCGCCATCAAGTGTCCGACGTGGGGCGGATTGAACGAACCTCCCAGCAGCGCGACCTTCAAGGCCACCTCACTTCACTGACAGCTTCGTCCCACGCCCAAGCTGGAGCTCCTTCGGCTCGAGCACCACCTGCCCATCCAGCCGGAAGGCCGTGAAGCGCAGGTTGTTGCCCTCGGCCTTCTCCAGCAGCCCACACGTCTGCTCCGCCGCGCCCGCAAGCCTCCCGGGCGTCACGAAGTAGCGCGGGCCGATCTGCACCACCTTCGGCTCCGGCTCCTTGCCGTGGATGAAGATCGTCGCGTTGAGCAGATCCTCGCGCGTCAGATCGTTCTTGTCGTGGACGAGGCAGCACAGCGCGTCCCCCACCATGTCCAACAGCTTCCGGGGGATGTTCGGATCCATGTACTGGAGGCAGTCGCGCTCGGGCACCCGCGAGAAGCGCTCCAGCACCAGCCGGCGATCCTCCTCCGAGCTGACGTCCGCGGGCGCCTCGCCGAAGGCGGGCGGGCGCGGCAGCGAGTCCTTGGAGGACAGCCACTGCGTCACGTCGGCCAGGAAGTCCAGGTCCGAGTACTCGCGCCCACCGCGGGACTTCTCCCGCCGATCGAGGATCCACGCATCCAGATCGGTGTAGCGCGCACCGGCGAAGACGAAGCGGCGGGCACCCTTCGCCCGCAACAGCTCATACGCCGCGTCGAACGCGGCGAGATCGCCATGGCTGTCCGAGAGAACGCCGATCACGTTAGGCCCACACTCAAGCGTACAGCAGGAAGGGCTTCCTTTGCTTCTGGAAGGCTTCGGTCTGGGCCGAGAACCCCTCCAGGAGCCGATCCAGCGGCCAGCCCTCCTCCATCCCCCGGCGCACCTGATCCGTGCCACACAGCAGGTCGAAGGCCGGCACATCCTCCACGAACTCGTAGGCGTCCGCGCGCCAGGCGAACTTGCCCCCGCTCACGTCCCGCACCGCCTGGAAGATGGCGATGCCCGTGCGCAGCGCCTGGAAGGCCTGCCGGTCCGTGACGTGGATGAAGGCCCCGTTGCAGGACTCGCCCCGGAACTTGTCGAAGGTAGGAGTGAAACCCACCGGTCGGAAGGCGACGCCCGGAAGGCGCTCTTTCTCCAGCCGCGCCACCAGCGCCTCCGCGTCCAGCCAGGGGGCGCCGAACTGCTCGAAGGGGCGGCAGGTGCCCCGGCCCTCGGAGACGTTGGTGCCCTCGCCCAGGCACATGCCCGGGTAGACGAGCGCCGTGTCCGGGGTGGGCATGTTGGGCGAGGGCGAGAGGAAGGGCAGCCCGGTGTCGGACCAGTACATCTCCCGGCGCCAGCCCTCGCACGGCACCACCGTCAGCGCACAGCCGATGCCGAACTCCGCGTTGAAGAGCTGGGCCAGCTCGCCCGCCGTCATGCCGTGGCGGTTGGGCAGCGGGTAGAGCCCCACGAAGGAGCGGTAGCGCTCGCCCACGAGGTTCCCCTCGAGCTGGGTGCCGCCCAGGGGGTTGGGCCGATCCAGCACGTAGAAGGGAATGCGGGCCTGGGCCGCCGCCTTCATGGCCAGCGCCATGGTGTAGACGTAGGTGTAGTAGCGACTGCCCACGTCCTGGATGTCGAAGACGAGCGCCTCCAGCCCGGTGAGCCACTCGGGCCGAGGCGACAGCGACTCGAAGGTGGAGCCGTAGAGGCTGTGGACGGGCACGCCCGTCTTGCGGTCCCGCGCCTCGCCCACGGCCACCATGTACTGGGCCTCGCCGCGGATTCCGTGCTCGGGGCCGAAGAGCGCCCCCAGCGTCACCCCGGGCGTCTGCGCCAGCAGGTCCGCGAGGTGGCGGAAGCGCGAGTCCACACTCGTGGGGTTGACGATCGCCCCCACTTTCCGGCCCTTCAGCGCGGAGAAGCCCTGCTCCACCCACACATCCAGTCCCGTCTTCACCTTGCTCACCATCGCTCTCCTACCCTGCGTTGAGTCACCCTCGGGCCTCAGTTTCCGCCCAGGCGCTTGAGCGCGTTCTTCGCGGCGCGCTTCGAGTCACACTTGAAACCACTGAGCAGCCCCGAGCCCCCGTCATCCCCCGGCCCGCCGTCCTCCGCCAGGTCTTCCAGCTCCCCCCGCGCGCTCTTCAGCCGCAGCTCGCCGATCGTGCTCGCGGCATCCGAGCGCACGCGGCAGTCCGGGTGCTCCAGCAGCTCGGTGAGCCGGTCCTCCGCCTTGCCGCTGCCCGCCTTCGCGGCCGCCGCGTAGCTCTCCATCGCGTTGTTCAGGTTGCCGAACGCCTCATGGAGCTGCCCGAGGAGGTAGTTCCGGCGCGCCGGCTCCTTCTCCTCCATGATGAGCTTGAGCGCATCATCTCCCCGCGACTTGCGCTCGGAGGGCGAGGCCTTCCTCACCTGGGCGATGGCGCGATCCGTGGACGAGCCCCCCAGGGCCACCACCGCCATGCCCAGCAGCACCGCCAGCGCCCCCATGCCGAGCGCCAGGCGCGGCCCGGTCGTCCCGGCGGGCAGGCGGGAGCGCACCCCTGGGGGCAGGCGCTCCGGCAAGCCGTGGAGGAGCCGCGAGGCCCCGGCCAGGGCTCTTCCCCCCAGGCTCCGGGCCTGGGAGCCCAGCGCTCCGGCGCGCTGCCCGAGCACGGCGGGCCCGGAGAGCTCCGCCCCCATCGCCCCCGCGTCCATGACGCGCGAGAGGGCCATGTTGCCGAAGGGCGGCCCCTCCTGCGGCACGCCCGCCGGGCTCGGCAGCGGCACCACGGGGGCCTCCATGCGGTAGGGCCCCTTGGGCACGCGGAAGACGCGGATCTTCCCGGGGATGCCCTTGAGCTCGAAGGCGCCTACCTCCTGTGAGGGCACCTCCGCCTTGTTCATGGCGAGGTAGACGGCCTCGGTGAAGTACACCTCGCCCGCCTCGGCCAGCCCCTCCACGCGCGAGGCGATGTTCACCGGCTCGCCGAAGACGTCACTGGCCTCGACGCGCACCTCGCCCACGTTGATGGCCACGCGCACATCGAGCCGCTCGTTCTCGGTCGCCGAGCGGTTGTACTGCCAAAGCCGATCCTGGATGGCCACGCCGCTGAGCACCGCCTGGGTGGGCGACTCGAAGGTGACGAGGAACGCGTCGCCAATAGACTTCAGGATGCGCCCGCCGAACGCCTTGAACAGCGGCGCGAGGAGATCATGGTGCACCTGGAGCAGGCGCTGATTCTCCTCATGGGTCTGCCGGCTGGTTCGCTCGGTGAAGCCCTTGATGTCGGTGAAAACGATGGCGAGGTTGGCGGTCTTCAAGGCGCGCGCAGTGTATGCGGCGGAGATCCAGGCGCAATCGGCCCGTGCCCTGCCCGTCCTCCTATCGACGGGACGGCTTGAGGGAGCGCATGCGGCGCGGGGATGGGGGCTCCAGCGTCTTCCGGAGCTGCTCGGCGAGCCGCTGCCTGCCCGTCCGCTCGTAGAACTCCGCCAGCTTCCGCGTCACCTGAACGTTGCCTGGCTGCTGCTCGCGGGCGATGCGCAGCTCCTTCTCGGCGTCCGCCACCCGCTCTTGCTGCTCGAGAATCCCGGCCAGCAGGAGGCGCACCTGTACCCACTCCGGGCGGGCCTTGGTGAGCAGCCGGTAGTGCAGCTCGGCCTTGAGGAGGTCTCCCTGGGCGGCCCACAGGCCACCGAGCCGGAAGCGGGCCTCCTCGTAAGAAGGGCGATAGAGCAGCGCCACCTCGTACTCCTGGGCGGCGAGCAGGGGTCGGCCCCGCTCCTCCCAGAGCAGCCCGCGCAGGTAGTGGGCCCGGGGATTCTCGGGGGCCAGCGCGGTGGCGACGTCCAGGTGGGCTTCGGCTCGGTCCAGCTCCCCGCCCAGCTTGAGGAGCAGGCGCGCGGCCTCCATCCGGGGCAGTTCCCAGGCGGGCCAGGTGTTAGTGAGGGACTCCACGTCTACGAGCGCTCCCGCGCTGTCCCCCGCCTCTTCTTTCGCGAGGGCCTGCGTCAGGGACTCGCTCGGGGGCGCGTCCCTGGCGCCCGCCAACACGCCCACCAGGATGAGCCACACCATGGGCGGCTGATAACAGAGCGGGCCTCTTCCCTTCAATGTTCCCTTGACGGCCAAACGGCCAGGCACGAAACCCATGTCCGTGCAGATTGCTCAACGAACCCTCGAGGATCTCGGCTTCGCGCAGGTGCTTAGCGCGCTGGCCCACCGCTGTCGGACCGCTCCCGGAAAGGAGCGCGCCTCAGCCCGCCCCTTCCTGGACACCGAGGACCAGGTCGCCGATGCGCTCTCCCTCGTCGGCGAGGCCCGCAGCCTCGCCCAGGAGCAGTTCTCCCTCCCCTTGGGAGGGGTGAGCGACCTGAGAGACGCGGTGAACCGGGCCTCCAAGGGCGGCATGCTGGAGCCCCGGGATTTGATCGCCTCCGCGCAGCTGCTCTATGCCTTTGCCCGCACCCGCGAGGCGCTGGAGGAGCGAGAGGAGGCCGTACCGATGATGGCGACGCTCTCGCGCCGCCTGCCGATGCTGGAGGCGCTCGCGTCTCGCATCGACCGCAGCTTCGAGCCGGACGGGACGATCTCCGACCGGGCCAGCCCGGACCTGAAGGAGGCCCGGGACCGGGCCAGCGGGCTGCACCGTCGCATCAAGAGCCGGCTGGACGAGCTGCTCCACGACGAGGGCTTCATCCCCAAGCTGCGCGAGAACTACTACACGCTGCGCAACGGGCGGTACGTGGTGCCGGTGGTGTCCAACTACCGGGGCGAGGTGCCCGGCATCGTCCACAACGCGAGCCAGACGGGGCAGACGCTCTTCATCGAGCCGCAGGCGATGGTGGGCCTGGGCAACGACCTCGCGATTGCCCAGTCGGTGGTGGCCGAGGAGGAGCGGCGAATCCTCCAGGAGCTATCGAACCAGCTGGGCAAGGAGTCCGACCGCGTCCTGGAGGGGCTGGAGGCGGTAGCGGAGCTGGACGAGGCGGAAGGCGCGGCGCTGCTGGCGGCGGACCTGGATGCGACGACGCCGGAGTTCAAGGGCGTGGAGGAGCTGACGCTGCGGCTCCTGCGCCACCCGCTGCTGGCGCTCAAGGGCACGGAGGTGGTGCCCAACGACGTGCTGCTGTCGGGCGAGGCGCGGGCGCTGGTGGTGTCCGGCCCGAACGCGGGCGGCAAGACGGTGACGCTGACGGCGGTGGGGCTGTGCTCGCTGATGCTGCGCTGCGGCCTTCAGATCCCGGTGTCGGCCGGCTCGCGGATGCCGCTCTATCGCTCGGTCCATTCCACGGTGGGTGACTCGCAGGACCTGGCGCAGGGCCTGTCCACCTTCAGCGGCCACGTGGCGATGCTGCGCGACATCACCGCGACGGTGAGCAAGGGCTCGGTGGTGCTGATCGACGAGATCGCCGCGGACACGGATCCGCGTGAGGGCGCGGCGATCGCCATCGCGGTGCTGGAGGAGCTGATCGAGAAGGGCGCGGTGGTGCTGGTAACGACGCACCTGGAGGAGCTCAAGGCGCTGGCGCACATGGACAAGCGCTTCCTCAACGCGCGGGTGGGCTTCGATGCGAAGAAGATGGCGCCCACGTACCGGCTGCAGCTGGGCGCGGCGGGAGCCTCCTCGGCGATCGAGGTGGCGGCGCGCATGGGGCTGCCGGCGCACATCTGCCAGCGCGCGAGGGACTTGTCGCTGAACGCGGGCGGCCCCTTGGCCAAGGCGCTGGCAGCGGCCGAGGAGGAGCGGCGCAAGCTGTCCGAGGAGCTGGATCGGGCGCGAGCGGACGCGGCGGCGGTGGAGAAGCTGCGCAAGGAGCTGGAGGCGCAGAAGCAGGCCTTCGAGCGGGACCGCAAGGAGAAGATGCTGCGCTTCAACGAGGACGTGGCGGCGGCGAGCGAGCACGCGGCATCGGAGGTGAAGGAGCTGCTCCAGGCGCTGCGGGCGCAGTCGAACGAGAAGGCGGCGCAGGAGGCGCGGGCGGCGCTGCAGCAGCGGGCGGAGGAGGCGGCGCAGCGGGCGAAGGAGGCGCGGGCGGAGCTGTACCAGGTGGTGGCGCCAGCGCCGGCGACGCTCAAGGTGGGGGCGTGGGTGCGGCACTCGGGGTTCGACAAGGACGTGGAGATCCTCGAGCTGCACGGGGACGAGGCGCTGGTGGCGGCGGGGGTGCTGAAGATGCGGGTGCCGGTGACGGAGCTGTCGGGCTCGCGCACGGCGAAGCCGCAGCAGAAGTTCCCGGAGCGCAACAAGCAGGAAGTGGCGATGAAGAAGGCCACGGCAGTGGCGCCCGCGGAGATCAAGGCGACGAACTTCCGCTGCGACGTGCGCGGCATGCGAGCGGACGAGGCGCTGACGGAGGTGGAAGAGTTCCTCGACCAGGGCATGCGCAGCGGCGAGGAAGCGGCGCTCATCATCCACGGCCACGGGACGGGGGCGCTGAAGCAAGCCATCCGTGACTACCTGGCCAACTCGCCCTACATCCGCATGTTCCGCCCGGGCGAGAGCCACGAGGGCGGCGACGGCGTCACGGTGGTGGCACTGCGCGCGTAGAACCAAGAGGACACGGGTTCAAGTCCCGTTCTCCTCGTTAATGGAGGGGCCTGGAATCGAGAGGGAAACCTCAAAGATTCCAGGCCCTTCGCCTTTTCAGCCAGCAGGCTGATCGCCGCGTCCTTGGCTGCCGGTGACAGTGCCGGAGCCACTGGGTGGTGGAACGGTGTTACCGAGCGCGCTGGTCGATGGACGGCCGAGCGGGCTGGTTGATGGCCTCTGGCCTCGCCGAGAACCCGAGGCGGCTCGAGGCCCTGCGGCCGCCGGGTGGGGCCCATCGGGCAGCATTGCGCCGCCTCGGGTTCCCGGCGAAATGCTAACCATGGATTCGGCCAGGGATCTGGCCGAATCCGCGCCTCTTCTGCATCATTTTTCACCTCGCCGGCTCATATAAAATTGAGGGGGACCTGCTCGGCCCACGAAATTGAATCGCGACGTTTCGAGGCCCCTCTCGTGCTGTGTCAGGGAGCAATCCAACTGCTCCTTATGACCAAGAACCCTCCGAGGAGGGGTGGCACACACCCCTTCCCGGCAAGACGTCCCACAGCCCGTAGTATGGAGATTGGCTCTCATGAAGAACCCCGCATTTCGTCTGACCCTTGCGGTTTTCGCGATGTTCGGTGCGGTTGCTTGCGGTCCCGGCAACGATGAGGTCCGTCCGCCCCCAGCGAACGACCCTTCCGTCGAGTTCTTTGCTTCCGAGAGCACCAACGTCGAGGCCGAGGCGACGAGTTGCTCTTCCAGAGACGGCAAAAAGGACTGCTACTGCGCCCCTGGCGCCTCCTGCTGGCGCACTGAGAACAGCTGCGGCTGCTCAGGTGGTACCTAATGAGTTAGCGAGACGAAGGCGGCCCTGAAGAAGCCACGAGCCGAAGCGCTACTGTTCGGCGAACTGAAGAACGGCAGCGTCGCCCGGTTCGCAACTGGACGAATCCTGGGGAACTGTGCGCCCTTTGTTCCATCTCCAAAATGTCTCCAAGACTGGAGGGGACTCCAGGCGACAGGCGAAACTGGCGAGGACTGCTCCGTGGATTCGAAGTGCCTGGATCCACGCACGATTCAGCGAAAGGCGTGTGCCGTCGCGGGGTTTGGGGCACCCCTCGTCCACGGGTTCAAGTCCCGTACTCCTCGCCAATCCCCTTTGAGAGCAACCCCGTCTTACTCCTTCTCCGATGTTGGTTGTGGCAGACGTGAATACGACGGTAGGTAGCAGTGTCCCTTCCACTCGTATCCGTTCTCTGCGCAAGGTGATTTGACGTTGCCTAGCCGGATCCAGCATCCCCCGTTGATGCTTTCTTCTAACGGCAACTTGCACTGCGGGGCTTTGCGCTGCCCTTGAAGCGGATCTTTGGGCATGGGCAAACCAATGATCTCTTGGCCCGAAGGAGCATACGGTGTGACTATAGCCGAGGTGATCATGGAGTTACCCATGGCAGCGGTGCCACCATCCGCCGTTTCCTCACCAGAGATGGGCTGAGGTCTCATCAATCCCGTACGCTCACGCATCTGCCATAAGGGCCAACTCGCCACCAGCAACATCACGAACCCTCCGAGTAGACCGAGTCCCAGAGAGTCTGCCCACCTCGATATGGCCTCCCGCGCGCACAGGCCCATTGAGCGAATATACGCCCTCCTCATTCCCCCGGCCTCCGCCGGCCTCTTGGATTCATCCCAGCTTGCAGCGTCACTCGGTGCGGCGATGTTCTCCAATTCCAAGTCACGCAAACATGGGCGCTTGGTAACGGATTCCGTCTGCGCCTGCTCTGCCGTTTGCTCCAGCACTTCAGCCAGCTCGCGTGCGGTCCTGCGGTCCTTGGGCTTCACGGATAGTATGCGCAGTATGAGTGCTTTGAGTTGCGGCTCTACACTCAGTTTGAGCGAATGCCACGAGCGAGAATCGCTGCCCTCTTCCTGGCCGCAGCCCTCACTGACCTCCTCATCGCAGTCCCTGGACGGCGGGTACTCGCGCGTTACCAGCCGATAGGCAGTAACTCCCAGCGCGAATACGTCATCGGCCGGCTGGGCCACATAGGGCGCAACGGCCTGGCCGTGAAAGTGTCGAGCGAACCGCCGAGCCTCTGGACTACGGTAGACAGGAGTCCCTGGCGGCAAGGTTTCCCGCGTAAGAGGAATCGCCCCTGCGTAGTGCCCCGCCCCGAAGTCCGTGAGGAAGGCCCGACCATCCGCCAGCCTCACCAGCACGTTGCTGCCCTTGACGTCCCGATGCACGCCTCCAACGAAATGCGTCGCTTCCAGCGCTCGCGCCACCTGCGCCAACACTCGACGCACTTCCTTCGCCGAAGGGTTGAGCACACTTGCCCACGTGTACAGCGGCAAGCCCTCCACCCACTCCATGACGAAGTACGGGTAGCTGGCACCTGAAGGGGACCGCCAGTGCCCATGCCCGAGCAGGCTGGGCACGTTCGGATGATCAATGCGCGACAGTAGCTCCACTTCCCGCACGAAGCGCGCATCCCCCGGGTGAGCAGCCATCTTCAAAGCGACGAGCCCTGCCTCCTCGTCCCCCACCCTTACGGCGCTATACACCGTGCCGTAGGTTCCGTGTCCCCTCCAGTCCCTCAGCTCCCACATCCCCACGCGCATCCCCGGCGGGAGCGAGGTGGAGTTCAGTCTCAGCGCGGCCCATCTCTCCATGGCGTTCGCCATCCTACCTCAGGGGTGGCTTGGCAGCACGGGGCTCGTTGGGTCCGGCAGGAGCTTTCGCACGTAAGACAGCGGCACCGCGCCCCCAATCATCCAGGAATACGGTGCCGCCGTTCATGCATCAGGACTCACACTACAGGCTGCGCCTTCTCTACCTCCTTCTCCCTACGCACGAGGTTGGCCTGGGCCTGCAGCGCCTTGATCAACTTGTCCAACTGCTCCAGCGGGATGCCCCTGAAGTCGAGCACCGTCCTGCCCTCGTGGTTGCGCACCTGCACCCGGATAGGCTCGCCCTTGGCGAAGTTGCCCGTCACCGCATTCAGGTACCGGTCCGCGAGCACCAGGTCCGCAGGCGGCAGCGGCTTGCTGGAGGCGGGCTTGCGCCTGCGTTGGATTGACTTACGCATGTCCGCCACGCTGCACTCGGCGAAGAGATTGGACGTCACCGTGCCATTCTTCCCCGGCACTTCAATGGAGGTGGTTCCCGGCTCCTCGTGGTTCACCTTGATCCCTGCGGCCACCTTGTAAGTCAGCAGCAGGTAGAGACGGGTGACGCCGAAGTGGTTGCAGTGGACCAGCGTGAAGGCGTGCGCCACCGCCCCGTACATGGACAGAGCCGAGAGCGACACCTCGCGCACGTTCTTGCTGAAGTACTCCTGGGCGTTCTTGTACTCCGCTGCCTCCGCCAACTGGTGCGCCACCACGTAGTTGTAGAGCTGGCCCATGCGGTAGTGGTTCGCCGTCTCCTCTCCCAGGAGCTTGAGGAGGCACAGTCCAAGAACGTGGACTCCCCCGTCCAAGAACGTGGACTGCCCCCCAGCCTTCCAACTGGTTGGAACGGGCCCCACAGCCTTCCAACTGGTTGGAACGGGCCCCCCCAGCCTTCCAACCGGTTGGAACGGGCCCCCCTTCGACGCAACGTAGAGGTTCTGCAGCGGCGCTCAGGGTCAGGAACGTGCCCGCCCTCTGGACGGGGAGTTTCTCACTCTGCGGGACGAGGGCTACCCTAGGGATGAGCGGGCACCGAGGCAGGGACGGGAACTGCTGATGCAGGTGTCCGCGAACCCCGCGATTGACGAGCCAGTCATAGCCCCCCTGTAATCGCGAGTGGTGCTCCCGACGCGCGGGAGCCCTGGCCAGGAGACTCCACATGCGGCGCTGGGCGATAGTGCTGCTGTTCGCGTTCCTCGCGGGGTGCAGCGCCTCAACGAGGGTCGTCCGCTTGGATACAGGCCCAGGCGAGTCCAGCGTCCACCTACCTCGTCGAGATGTGGAGCCAGTGGAGGTGAGCGAAAAGCAGTTCAAGCAAGCTGTAGCGAAATACACCCCCTCTGTGCCAGTCGTGGAACGCCCTCTAGCGCACGCCCGATTGCTGTTCGGAGTGCCCGAGCGAAGCGGCTGGTACCGGTACGAAAGCATGAGCCAGCGGCTCATTCCCTCTGCGCCGGGGAGCCACCAGAACCTGCGTCTGTTGCCAGAGGATGCGGAGTTGAAGCGCCGCTACCTGCTTTGGTGCGAACGGACCTGGGGCCCAGGAGATTGCCTGCGCCTGCTGACGGACAAGCCCTTTCTGGAGGGTGACGCCAAGTACGCCTTGGCGATGGCGATCGCCCAGAGCAAGGTATTAGGCGCCATGAAGAAAGAACTCGCTCAGTTGGTGAGCCCCCAGGCCGTGGTGGCCACGCTCGTCGGGGGGCTCACCATGTACGCCATCTTGTTGGCGCTGCCCGAGCCAGTGAGTAAGGGCGTGGCCGCGCTGCTGACAGTGGGGGCCATGGCGTACTTAGGCTGGGACACGGTGTGGCGGCTGATCGATGGATGGCTGGTGCTGATGAAGGAGGTGGATCGCGCCACTGCCTTCGATGACATCTCCGCGTCCGGAGAGAAGTTCGGGGATGTGATGGGAGAGAAGGCGGCCCGTGCGTTCGTCATGCTGGCCACCGTGGCGATGGGGAGCACGGCGGCGGGCATGGCAACGACCCTGCCGAAGCTGCCAGGGGCCAGGCAGGCCGCAGTCGTGGCTGAGACGCAGCTGAACATCCGATTGACGGCCCCTGCGCTGGCTCAGGTGGAATCAGTCGCCCTCAGTGCCGAGGGTGTCACCATCGCGCTGGCCCCCAACGCCGTGGCCATGACGACGCGCGACAGTTCAGGTGGCAAGACTGGCGCGAAGGCCACGCCGAACCGCCCCGGCGGGCCAGGGGAATGGGTCCAAGCGGGCGAAGGCATGTCCGAACAGGCGCGCCGCTACCAAGCGCAGGTGACGGGCGCCCCTGAAGGCTACGTCTACCGCGTCAAGCTGGGGAACAAAGACGTGAAATTCGACGGCTTTGACCTAGGGGGCTTGATCGAGACCAAGGCCACCGGCTACGCGCAGTGGATCACCAAGAAGCTAGACTTTCTGCCGACCTTCCAGGGACGTGAGCAGATGCTCGAGCAGGCAAAGCGCCAGTTCGAAGCCGCCAATGGAACGCCCATCCGGTGGATCGTCGCCGAGGAGAAGCTCGCGAGGGCACTCAGATTGCTCTTCGAGAAAGAGGGGCTCCCCATCGAAGTCATCCATGTTCCCCCAGTTCCGTAAGGGGTAGACAATCGATGATAGAGAACCATTACGCCGCCTCCTATTGGCTCGCCCGGCCCGAATCCGCCGAGGCTTGCGCACGCCGTGCGGAGCATTTCTTCCATCTCCTCGGGCGCTGCGACCCGGCATGGACTCGCTGGTATGAGAAGGCAGATTCCTTCGAGGAAGCGCGCAAACTCCAGTTCCGCACGGATGCGCCGAGCTTCCAGCAGTTGTTCGCTCAGGAAGAGAATCACTTCGGTGACCGCTTCTCGTTCCACCTGTGGACGGGCGACACCCTTCACGAAACGTCCATCATTGACGGAACGTGTGGTTCATCCTCCTCCCGGCTTGCATCCAACTGCGTGCTCACCCCCCACAATGAAGGTTTCGTCGGGGACCGGGTACTAACCGCTCCTGCCATGACCGAGGTGCTGCGTGCCATGGCCTTAGCCTGGGAGCCAGAATGGGGGATCGCTACGTCCGATGCGCACCGTCAGCTGGCGGTGAAGGGGTTCCCACACCCAGGCACCTTCGTAGGCTGGGTCATGTACTTCTCGCGGCTGCGAGGCACTGTGCCCCCACTGCCTGCTCCCGTGAGTATCGAACCCGTGGAGGGTAAGGGAACCCTCGTCACCCTCACCCCCGAGCGATTCACCGCCTCCAACCCAGAGCACGTCGCGCTGGCCGCTCGCGTCCACGAGTTGTTGAATCGAGCCGGGCTGCTACGACCGTTGCAGCCCTGGCCGGCAGGGTGAATTCAGCCCTACTCTGCGTCTTTGAGGAAGTTCTCGTAGGTTGCGGCATCCATGAGACTGCTCAACTGCTTCGCATCCGAGACCTCGAGCTCGATGAACCACCCGTCTCCATAGGGCTCCTGATTCACCAACTCCGGATCTTCGACGATGCCCTCGTTGATGGTCACCACCTTGCCTGCCACGGGGGCAAATACCTCGGCCACGGCCTTGACGGACTCGACGGTGCCAATCTCGTCTTCGGCGGCGAAGGTGTCACCCACCTTGGGCAGTTCCACGTACACGACATCGCCCAGTTGCCTCTGCGCGAAATCCGTGAGGCCGACCCTCACCCTGTTGTTACCTGCCGGCAACACCCACTCATGCTCCTTGGTGTACTTCAGTTCCTTAGGAACAGTCACGATCAGCACCCCTCTCCGGTGATGGAGGTAGAAGAGGGCAGGAGCATAAGCATGGGAGCTTCACCGAGCGGATCGAAAATCCGCGCCGAGCAGCTTGTAGTAGACGGCCGTGCCATCCAACGTGCCAGCCCCGTTCCGGGCGTACTCGGGAATCACTCCCACGCGGATCCAGCCCAAGGATTGATAGAGCCGCTCGGCGGAGTCCCCTTCCCGCGTGTCCAGCACCAGGGTGCGCTTGCCCTGCTCCCGGGCCCGCGCCTCCACGGCGCGCATGAGCGCTGCCCCCAGGCCTCGGCGGCGGAAGGCCGAGTGGACCAGCACCCGGGACACCTCGGCCCGGTGGCGAGCGTTGGCCTTTCCTGCCTCCACCAGCTGCGCCGTCCCTGCCACCCGGCCCTCCACCCAGGCCAGGGCCAGGCTGCGTCTGCCCGCGACCAGGTCCTCCCGCACGCCTTCCCAGTAGGCCCGAGCCTCGGATTCCTCCAGCGGTGGCAGGAAGCCCACCGAGGCCCCACCGTCCACTGCGTCCCTCAGCAGCTCCACCAGGGCCTCCCGGTAGGACTCGGCTTCCGTGGCATCCACGAAGCGGATCTCCATCGGGCTTCCAGCGTTCACGACCATGGATTCCATTTTCGCAGCGCCCCCAACCCGGGCGCCAGGGAGGACGTGTCGCCCTACCCTATCGAGCCGGTGTCCTGGAGCCCCTTGCGCAGCGAGTCCAGGAGCTCGGGTGGATCCCCCTCGCGAAAGCCCGCGAGCCCCGCCTCGAAGTCGGCACGAGATCCGGCGGCGTCCCCCATCCGGGCCCGCAGCGCCCCTCGATCGCGGAGCAGCTCCGGGTCCACCGAGTCCTCCTGTTCCGAGGCGATCGCGTCGGTGAGATCCTGGATGGCCTCCTCCAGCCGGCCCAGCCGAGCCCGCGCCTGGGCGCGCTGCTGAAGCAGCCAGGGGTTGCCCGGGTCCTCGGACAGGGCCCGGGTCCAGTCGCGCTCGGCCTCGGCGTGACGCTCGAGCGCCCGGAGGGACTCGGCGCGCTTCGCATAGAGGATGAGCAGCTTGCGGTGCCCTACCGACTCCACCATGTTGAAGTCCGCCACCGCCTCCACGTGACGGCCCAGCCGGGCGAGCGTAAGGGCCCGCTGGAGCCGCGTCGTCAGGTGCCCCGGCGCCAGTTCCAGGACGCGATCGAACCAGGGCAGCGCCTCCGCGGGAGCACGCCCCCAGATGCCGAGCGTCAACGCCATCTCCAGCAGCACCCGGATCTGCGTCGGGTGGGCCTCGGCCAGCTGCCGGATCAAGGCCAGCGCCATCTCGTAGCGCCCGCCACGCCTCAGGCGATCCACCTCGCGAAGCGGCGCGGCCAGCTCCGGCAGCCACGGAATGCGTCCCTTGTGCGCCAAACCCCGCGTCCTCCCTCAACGGCATCCTGCCGGGTGCAGGGCTCCCGGGATAGGCCGTTGCACGACTATGAGCTGCACGAGAGCGCCGAGCATCCCGGCTTCGTTCGGGCCCAGTCCGGCCGCTTCGCCGCGAAATGCTCGCGTCCAGGCTGTTCATCGAACGGCCTGCGCATCACGTCGAGCAGCGCGTGTACCTTCGAGTCATCGCCCGCGTGCGCGGCATCGATCGCCTCCTGGGCGAGCCAGTTGCGCAGGACGTACTTCGGATTCACCGCGTTCATGCGCCGCGCCAGCTCCGCCGGGGCCGCCTCCTCGCGCCGCGTTCGCTGCCACCAGGCCTTGAGCCACTCGACGCCCTTGGCCACATGGACCTCGGGAACCTCGCCGTAGAAGCTCTCGCGCACCACCGCTGGCAGCTCCGTGGGCGCCGTCTCCGCCGTCACCACCTGAGCCAGGCCCCGGAAGAAGCGGGTCATGTCCGTCTCCTCCGCCGCGAGCCACGCGAAGCAGCCGTTCATCAGCGCGAGGTCTTCCTCGTTCCGGAGAGAAGACAGCCCGAGCTTCGCTGCGAAGCGCCGCGTCGCCTCCTCCTCGAAGGCGCGCTGGTACTCGAGCAGCCCTGCCTCCACCAGGGACTCGTCTTCCTCGAAGAGCGGCATCAGCGCAGCGCCCAGCCGCTCGACGTTCCACAACCCGATGTTCGGCTGGTTGCCGAACCGGTAGCGCCGCTGCTCCGCGTCGGTCGTGTTGGGCGTCCACCCCGGGTTGAAGTCGTCAATCCACCCGTAAGGGCCGTAGTCGAGGGTGAGGCCGAGGATCGACATGTTGTCGGTGTTCATCACCCCATGAACGAACCCGACCGCCTGCCAGTGCGCGATGAGCCGCGCCGTGCGCCGGGCCACCTCGCGATAGAAGGCCGCGTACGTCTCCTTCGAAGGCGCGCCAAGCTCCGGGAAGAAGTGCGTCACCGTGTAGTCCGCGAGCTGCTTCAGCAGCTTCACGTCCCCTCGGCTCGTGCAGAGCTCGAAGTTGCCGAACCGGAGGAAGGTCGGCGCCACTCGACAGACAATGGCCCCCGGCTCGGCTTGGGGATTGCCGTCATAGAACATGTCCCGAATGACCGGCTCGCCCGTGGCGACCAGCGACAGCGCCCGCGTCGTGGGCACACCAAGGTGGTGCATCGCCTCGCTGCACAGGAACTCGCGAATGGACGAGCGCAGCACCGCGCGCCCATCGGCGCGGCGTGAGTAGGGCGTGGGCCCCGCGCCCTTCAGCTGCAGCTCATGACGCGTCCCGTCAGGCGCCACCCGCTCGCCCAGGACGATGGCACGGCCGTCCCCCAGCTGCCCGGCCCAGTGGCCGAACTGGTGCCCGCCGTAGTTGGCGGCGTACGGCACCATGCCCGGCCAGAGCGCGTTGCCGGCCAGCACCTGCACCGTCTCGGCGGATTGCATGGTGGCCTCGTCCAGACCGAGCTGCCGGGCCACCTCGGGAGACCAGGCGACCATCCGCGGCGCGGACACGGGCGTCGGCGCCACCTTCGACCACAGCGCGCCGTGAACCTGGCGCCGGTGGGGCTCGCTGAGGAGATCTCCAGGGGTGGAATCAACAAAGCGGGAGAGAAACGAAAGCATGTAGACTCAGATGCTCCAGCGACACCGGTGATGCGGGGTGCCGCACCGGGCTTTCACGCGGTTCTGACGCTCCCTCGCCCATCTGGCAAGCGGCTTGCGACCCCAGAACCCGATCGCGCCACGCTTCACAGCGGTGCCAGGAACTGGCGGATGTGCGTGAGCACCTGCTTGATCTTGGGAATTTCCGAGAGGGCCTCGGGCACGCTGATGCGAACCGGGCGCTCGCGCCCCACCAGGTCGGGCAGCACGGGTACCAAGAGGTCGGCGGGACTGCCGGGGTCGGGCAGCTCCACGGTGGGAACCAGGCCAATCCCCAGCCCCGCGATGCAGCAGGTGCGGATCAGATGGATGTCCGCGCTGATGAGCGCCGGCTGTACCGTGAAGACGGTGCCCCGAAGCGTGGGCCAGCTGCGCGGATCGCCTCCTGGCGTCTCCCACGAGAAGAGCTCGTGGCGTTGCAGCTCCTGCAACGAACTCGGAGTCCCCTTCTGTTGCAGGTAGTCCTTACTGGCGATCAGCCCCTCTCGCACGCGCAGCACCACCTGCGAGAGCCAGGGTCCCCTCGGGGTGTCCTCTCCGAAGTGAACCGCCATGTCCACGTTGTCCAGCGGCTCGCCCAGCGGGTCGTCGCTGGCACGGGCGTGAACGCTCAGCCGAGGATAGGAGGCCCGCAGCAGCCCGAAGAGCGGCGCGACCAGGTGCGGCGGCAGTCCCACGGGCATCACCACCCGGAGCACTCCCGACGGGTCCTGGCCCACCTCGCGGAGGGAGGCCAGCAGCGCGCTCGTCTCCTGCATCATGACCCGCCCGCGCTGGGCGAGCGCATCACCCGCTTCGGTCAGGAGGATGCCATGGGGGGTGCTCTTGAGGAGCGGCACGCCGACGCGCGCCTCGAGCGCCTCGACCCGGCGCCTCAGCGTCGTGCGCGAGACGCCCAGGGACTCGGCGGCGGCCAGGAACGAGCCCGTCTCCACGACGTCGAGAAAAGCACGCAACTCTTCCAGATCCATGCTCGTGCCTCTCTCCCCGGGGTGGCCGCGCAACGGCCACCGTATGTCCGTCTTCGGCCATCGTCCACGCGCCGCGCCGGCTACGAAAGAGGCCTCCAACTGCAAGGTGGAACGCCCCATGCGCATGCCCGCTGCCCTCGCCCTCCCTCTCGCGCTGTTCACGCTTCCCGCCTGGGCCAAGGATCCTGCCCAGGGGGCGACGACCTTCACGGTCTATGAAGCCTACATGAGCCCCGCCCAGGAGCCGGGCGAGGAGTCCGAGGTCCCCAAGCTGCTGGAGAAGAGCCTCGGGGGCACGGCTCCCGCGACGCCCCGCGAGAGCCGCAAGTCCCGGGGCTATGGGCAGATCCGGTTCGCCAAGGACCTGAGCAAGGCCTACGTCGATGTCGAGATCCAGGGAGTGAACGCAACCGACATCGTCATGTTCCACATCCACTGCGGCCCTCCGGGCGTCCTGGGCCCCATCATCGTGGACTTCGGAGACCACGAGAGCCCCGCGAAGAAGCTCGCCACCGGCAAGTTCTCCATGGAGCTCACCAACAAGAATGTCGTCTTCGTCAAGGACATGCCCAAGGGGCTCAAGCCCACGCTGCCCGAGGGTTGCCCCTCCGAGCTGGGCTTCCTGAGCCAGGCCAAGACGCTGGCCGGGCTCGAGTACCTGGCGAAGAAGGGGGTGCTCTACTTCAACCTCCACACCAAGGCGCACACCTACTACGGAGAGATGCGCGGGCAGATCTACCCCGCGCAGGAGAAGTAGGGCTCGCCTACAGCTCACGCATGGGCGCGAACGGTCGACTCCTGATGCTCCGGGAGCTCGGCGAAGGACTCCAAGCCTTCCAGCAACGAGCCCGTGTCCGGGCGCAGGTATTCCGTCAGCAGGTCGTCGCCAAGGCGAGCGTGCGCGAACGGGTGCAGTTGGAAGGCCGTTCCCTGAGCGGTGGCAAGGCCCAGACGATGCCGCTGACCTCCTCCGATCTTCGGCGCCGTGAAGACATGGGCGAGATCGATCAGGTCGGCCGTGGCCAACGCGGAGAGCAAGCGCGGACCGCCCTCCACCAGGACGCTGTGTAGGGGGCGCCCTACCCGCTCGGCAACGAGCGGATCCGATAACGCCTCATACAGGCCCAGGATGGGGGACTTCCCTTCCGGGAGCGGAACGCCGTGGACGTGCTCCATGCCCGGAGCCGAGAGCCGCGCGTTCTCCAGCACCGCATTGCTCGTCAGCAGGACCGTAGGCGTCTCTGGAGAGAAGGTGCGCTGCAGCAGGACCCGCCACTGCGCCTCGGGACAGGAGAGGATGCGCCCCCGGGGATCGAACAGCACCCGGACCGGCTGCCGGTGATGAGGCCCTCGGCACGAGCGCACCGTGAGCGTCGGATGATCGGCCAGCACCGTGCCCGCCCCCACGAGGATGGCGTCGTACTTCTGGCGGAGCCAGTGTGCGTACGCGCGGGACTCCTCACCGGAGATCCACTGGGTGTGCCCGTCGTCGTAGGCGAGCTGCCCATCGAGGGTCTGCGCCCACTTGGCCGCCATCAGCGGACGCTTCGCGAGTTGCCAGAAGAGGAACGGCAGGTGCCAGGCGATCAGCTCGTCGCGCAGCACCCCGAGCCGCAGCTCCACGCCGGCCTGCCGCACGCGTCGCAGCCCGCCCCCCGCCACCAGCGGGTTCGGATCCGCCAGCCCGACGACACAGCGGGCGAAGCCGCAGCTCTCCACCAGCTCCACGCAGGGCGGCTGTCGGCCTGTATGCGAGCAGGGCTCCAGCGTCACGTAGATCGTCGCCCCACGCAGCACGGAGCGATCCGCCACACTCTGGATGGCGACCCGCTCGGCATGCCGGCCGCCATGCACCTCCGTCGCTCCCTCGGCGATGACCCGACCGTCCTTGACGATGACACAGCCCACCGTGGGGTTCGGGTTGCTGCGGCCATTGCCTGACATGGCCCGCTCCAGCGCCAGCTGCATCCACCGCTCGTCCTCATCTCGCTGCGGAGCGCCCACGGGCTCCGCGCGGTGCTGGAGCCCGCTCGGCAGCGTGCGGGAGAGCAGCCCTCCGCCGCCAAAGCCCCTGCGCAGGGAGATCATGGATGCGCCTCCATGACGGCCGCCGCCGCCACCCTCCGGACCGAGGACACCCCCACCTCGTAGAGCTGCCCGTCGTACGAGCTGGCGGTGAACCGGCCGGGCTCGCGCGCCGCCGCGACGTTGGAGATCCCCGCGGCCGTCGGGCGGGTGAAGCGCACCCAGCGGCGCTGCTCGACGTCGAAGATGGCCACCGAGCCGGCGTAGTCCCCCGTGGCGATCCACCGCCCATCCGAGGACGCGGCGATGCACTTGATGGAGTGCCGGTGCGGCGACTCGAACGCCTCCGCCTTCCCGCCCGTCCACAGCCGGAGCTTGCGGTCCCGGCTGATGCTGGCGAAGCGGCCATCCGGGAGCGCGGCGCACCCATTGGCGATCCGATCGTGCGCCTTGTCGATCCGGCGCATCAGGCCGAAGTCCGACAGCCGGTGCATGGCGGCGGCGCCAGTGGCGCAGACGGAGAAGAGGATGCCCTGGGAGCAGGCGACGCCCTTGATGGCATTCTCATGGAGGGACACGGTCGCCACGTACACGATGTCCTGCCCCTCCCGGCGGAAGACGAGCCCCTCTCCGGTATAGGCGCCGATGACGGCGTGCGGGACACCGTCCTTGATGAAGGTGGCGCCGCAGTTCAGGGGCGAGCGGTGTTGGTAGATGCACTTGCCGCTGACCGCATCGAACACCCGGCCCATCTGTCCCCCCGTGAGGACGGAGGAGCCAAAGGGCAGCAGGAAGTTGCAGAGACTGCCGAGCTCGGAGATCGGCTTCCCATCCTTGAAGGCCACGCCGGCATCCCCGATGGCGTAGGTGCTGCCATGCGCATGCGCCACCGCGTTCAGGCTGATGTCCGGGTCGATGCCGCCCGTGTCCCAGGTGTCGCTGGCGTAGTCATAGAGCGCATAGGTGGACCCGAAGGTGCCGAAGGCGAGCTTGGACTCACCGAAGAACGCACAGGAGCGGGGCCAGACGATGCTGGGGAACTCGGAGACGCGCAGCCGCCGCAGCGTCCCCTCCTCGTAGGCCCAGATCATCACGTTGCGGTCATAGCTCAGGCTGACCAATTGTCCCCGGTTGTAGACCAGCCGCTTGATGCCCGCCGCGTGGGCCGGGATGCGACGAATTCCTTCCTTGGCCAGGAGCAGGATCTCTCCGTTGTCATTGCCGGCGAACACCATCCCATCCTCGGCGATGGCGATCGTGTCGGTCTCCACATCGCCCAGATCGATCGTCTCCAGCAGTTGACCGGTCCGCGCGTCCCAGCGGCGGATCGTCCCATCGTCGCTGCTGGAGATCACCCGATCGCTGTCACGCTCCCAGCTCACGGAGATGACATCCGACTCGTGGCCGTGCATCTCGGCGCGAAGCTGGCCATCGATCGAGAACACGCGCACGGTGTGGTCCCGTGAGCACGTCGCCACCAGGTCCCCACGCGCGTTGAAGGCCGCCATCTCCACGTCATCCTGGTGGTGGCTCAGCACGGCCCGCAACTTCATATAGGGCAATTCCCAGACACGCGCCGTGTGGTCGCTGCTCGAGCTGACCAGATATCGGCCACACGGGCTGAAGGCACACTGGTTGGCCAGGTGATCGTGATAGGCGCGAGCGATGGGCGTCCGGGAAAGTCCCTCCCAGAGGATGAGTTGGTTGTCATAACCAGCGGTCGCGATGTACTTGTCTTGATAGGCGGATACACCGCTGATGGGGCCGAGGTGCTTCATGGCGTGTGATTTCCTTTCCTCGAACATCAGCGAAGTTTGAGATTGTGATTGGCGCGTGTGACTTTCGCCTCGAGATATCGCTCGTTGTGCGCCGTCAGGTAGATGCCGGTGGACACCTGCTCCACGATGGAGATGCCATGCGCGGTCAACTGCTCCGCCTTGTCCGGGTTGTTGGACAGGAGCCGGATCCGCCGCACGTCGAGCGCGGCCAACATGTCGGCGGCGCATGAGTAGCTCCGCAGATCGTCCTCGAAGTTGAGGTGCCGGTTGGCCTCGAAGGTGTCCATGCCCTGCGTCTGGAGGTGGTACGCGTCCATCTTCGCGTAGAGCCCGATGCCCCGGCCCTCCTGGCGCAGATAGACGAGGTAGCCACCCTCGGAGTTGATCCGGAAGAGCGCCTCGCGCAGCTGCGCGCCGCAGTCGCACCGCTGGGAGCCAAAGACGTCCCCCGTCATGCACTCGGAGTGGAGCCGGACCAGCGGCACCCGCCCGGGCACCTCCGGCCCCAGCTGCACCACGAAGTGCTCCTTGCCGTCGGGCAGGTTGTGGAAGGTATAGAAGACGCCTCGGGAGTACCCATCGAGGATGGGAATGGGAACATCCCGCCGTACGGTGACGACAGGCTTGGAGTCCAGAGCTTCCGAGATGTACCGAGGCTGATTGAGCATGAGTGTGCGACCCGTGGGTTGGCGCGAACGAAAGTTGATCCGCGCGGGGATGGCGTCGATCCGGCCGGAAGGAGTCGACCTCCTCGGCGTGTGACGCGGGAGCACCAGCGCCCGTCGCTCCGCTCAGCAGTCAGGTTCCCCAGGGTCCGCCCCGCCGCCCGATGACCGGGCAGGCTCCTCCGCGAAACCGTCACGCTCCGCGGGCTTCGTCACATGTTTTTTGGCCCCCCTCCATTTCATGGAACGCGGTGATGCCCGGAGCCAAGTACCTCATGACCCCCCAAGAGACGCTGAAGGTCTCCATCATCGTAGGAAGCCACCGTCCCCAGTCGCAGTCGGCGAAGGTGGGGCACTTCTTCCGGCGCCTGTTCCTGCGTGGCGGCATGGGCCGCGAGGCCTTCCTCCATGATCTGGCGGAGACCCCGCTGCCCTTCTGGGACGAGGGCGTCTGGAGCGGTACCGAGCAGTGGAGCCGCACGTGGGAGCCCGTCTCCCAGGAATTGGCGCGCTCGGATGGGCTCGTCCTCGTGACGCCCGAGTGGGGCGGCATGGCCACTCCGGCCCTCAAGAACTTCTTGTTGCTGTGCAGCAACGGCGTGGTGCGCCACCGCCCCGTGCTCATCGTCTCGGTGTCCGCCTCACGCGGCGGCACCTACCCCATCGCCGAGCTGCGCATGGCGAGTGGAAAGAATTCGCACCTGTGCTTCATCCCCGAGCACATCATCGTCCGGCAAGTCACGCAGGTGCTCAATGATGACGAAGCACCCGCCAATGACGAGGACGCCTATCTGCGCGGCCGGCTCGTGTACGCGATGAACATGCTCGTCGAGTACTCCCGGGCGCTGCGGCACGTCCGCACCAGCCCGGTGATGCAGGAGCAGCGCTTCCGCTACGGCATGTGAGTTCAGATCCCCTTCAAGGGTTGGCCGTAGGTGAACTCCACCACGTGCCCATCCGGATCCCGGACCTGCAGGAAATGGCCCACGGGAGCCGGTGCCTCACGCAGCGCCGAGACAGTGATGGCGCCCGCGCGGCTCGCGATTTCCTTTAATTGTGAGAGGGATTCCACCTGGAATCCGAGATGGTTGAAAGGATTTACAACCTTGTCGACGGTCAACACCAGGACGAACACGGGCGGCTCGGAGCGCGATGCTCGCGGCGCCAGCCACACCGTGTCGTTCCCGGGGCGCCGGTCGAGCACGAGCTGCATGTCGCACCAGGACTCATAAAACGCAATGGACTTAGAAAGGTCCGTCACAATCAGCGTGAGATGAGTCAAATAGATAGACGGTTTTGAAGATGAATTATCAGACATTTTCGCAACCCTGACAGCGAGAACGACAGCCTCGGACAGCTTCATGAGTGTCCTCGCGAAAGTCAACGCGTTGCATGACGAGCTTCGACGTACTGAACGTCGATGACCAGGCGCCACATGGTGTGGACCTGGAGAACCAAGCAGCACCAGGAGACAGTAGCCATGAACAAGACGAACACCACCGCCCAGACCACCAACAGCCAGGAGCTGCGCGCCCCCGATTCCTTCAACGTCGAGGTGAAGAGCGGCATCAAGGCGGGTCGCGGCGGCGCCGTGCTCGTGGCCGAGCCGGCCTGAGTGTCCACACCCCAGCGGCGGAGCGGGGCACCTGCCCCGCTCCGCTGCTGTTTTTCTCTGCACGGAGGTGGGTCTTCATGTCGTCGTTGCACTTTCAGCTCATGCCCATTCCCGCCGGTGAGTTCCAGATGGGCTCGACCGCGGTGGAAGTCGACCGGGCCGTGGAACGCTGGCAGGACCACCTCATCGACCCTGACTACAAGCCCGTCTTCCGGCGCTGGCTCGAGAAGGAGAGCCCGGCCCACCGCGTGGCCGTCGAGGCCTTCCACCTCGCCCGCTTCCCGGTCACCAACGGCCAGTACCGCGCCTTCGTGGAGCACACGGGGCATGCACCGTCCCGCTCGCTGCGAGAGCGCCTTCCGGATGACCACCCCGTCTGGGGCCTCTCCGGCGCCGACATCGAGGCGTTCCTGAGCTGGGCCCGCGATCTGACGGGCATGGCCCTGCGCCTGCCCACCGAGGCCGAGTGGGAGTACGCGGCGCGAGGGCCGAAGCACCTCGAGTACCCCTTCGGAAACGAGTTCGACTCCCAACGGTGCAACACCCACGAGTCGGGGCTCGGCACCACCACCAGCGTGTTCCGCTATGCGGACTACCCCTCGCCCTTCGGCGTCTGCGACATGGCCGGCAACGTCGAGGAGTGGACCGCCTCGCCCTATGCCCCCTACCCCGGGGGAGATTTCATCCAAGACAACCTGACCGAGGCCCTGGGGCAACAGTACGCGGTGCTCCGTGGCGGGTCCGCCGAGTGCGGAGGCGATCTCACCCGCTGCGCGCGCCGGCATGGGCCCCACCCCCGCTTCGAGCTGATCGGCTTCCGGCTGGCCTTCTAATCCCTCTCAAAGACTCTCAAACGATTTCACCTCTGGAGAATGCGGATGAATTACCTGCGCAAGATTTCGGCCTTCGCTGTGGACCCCACCGAGCAGTATGTGTTCGCGGCGACGATCGGAGGGCAGCTCTTCTCCGTGCATGTGGATGACTTCACCATTGACTCGGAGGTGCAGTCTCACACCGCCGGCATCGAGGCGGTGGCGGTACACCCGACGCTGCCGTACCTGGCCACGCTCGGCGTCGACTACAAGGTGGTGCTGTGGGATCGCGAGGATCCGCGCCGCCTCCGCAAGCTCCAGACCGTCAACCTGCGCGATATCCAGTCGGACGAGTACAACTACTCCACCCAGCTTCCCCTCTCCTGCCCGCTCGCGTTCCACCCCACGGAGCGCAAGCTCCTCACGCACAACCCCAACGGCGCGCTGACGGAGATCGCCTTCGATGAAGCGCGCTCCGAGTCGCTGTGGGCGGTGGGGCTCTTCCAGGAAGCGGATGGCATGGCCTACGACGTGGACTACGTCCGCTACCTGGTCGGCTCCGACCTCATCTTCTGCTCGACGTTCGGCGGGCACGTGGCTGTCGTCGATCCCCGCAAGCCGCAGGAGCCGCTCGTGCGCTGGCGGTACGACAAGCGGACCATCCACTGCGCCGCGCACGTGGAGGGCACCGACTACCTGCTCGCCAGCGACACGCGCCGAGTCATCCGCTTCGATGCCAGCGGGAAGAAGCAGCCGCTCGTGGGCCCTCCGGTGGTCCGCGACCACCTGGAGCAGGTGTCCCTCAACAAGGTGTCGGGCCGCGCGCTGGTCTCCAGCTTCGACCGCACCGTGGTGGAGATCGACCCCGTCACCTGCGAGCGCAAGCGTGTCGTCCTCGAGACGCCCTTCAAGCTGCGGTGGATCCACAACTTCGAGCGGGATCCGGATCAGGTGGTGGTGCAGTGCCGCAACGGCGCGCTGTACCGGGCGGATCTGAGCCGCAAGCGGCCCATCGGCGTCATCAAGCACACGCCCAACGCCCTGTGGACGGGGGCGCGCGTGAGCTCGCGCGAGCTCGTCATCGCGGGCGAGGGGCCCGAGCAGCTCCGGGTGCGCGTGGAGGAGGCCAACCCCGCCACGATGGAGACGCGCCTGTCCGCCAAGTGGGAGACGCTCCCCGCCTCCCGAGGCTCCTACGCCAAGCGCATGGTGCGCCACGAGCCGACCCGGTCCCTGGTGCAGGCGCGCTCCGATGGGAACATCCTCGTCATCCGCGAGGGCGTGACGCGGCCCCTGGTCCGGCTGCCGTCGCCGCTCCGGGACATCGCCGCCGCGCCCGAGGGGAACGATCTGTTCGCCATCACCGAGGACGGGCGCGCCTACCGCATCGACCTGGAGACGGGCCGGATCGCAGCCGAGTACTTCACCGGCGAGGAGCCCCTCTGGTCGCTCGCCTACAACCCCGAGCGCCGGCTGCTGGCCGTCTGCGAGCGGCAGGGCCAGCTGACGATCCTCCGGGCGGAGGACCTCTCGGTGGCGCTCAACGTCCAGGACTCGTGGGCTCCGAAGCGGATGGCCTGGCGCGACGCGGACCGGCTGCTCGTGGGGCGCGGCGCGGAGCTGTACCAGCTCAACGTGGCCACCGGCGCGATGGAGCAGGCCATCCCCCGCATCGGCAACACCATCGAGGACTTCGCCTGGGACGACGAGCGCCGCTACCTCGCGCTCTGCACGTACCTGCGCCGCATCTACGTCTTCGACTTCAAGACGTTCCGCGAGCTGTCCTCCACGGGCTTCGATCTCGACTTCCCCAAGGGCGTGCTCTGGCTCCCCCGGGATCGCGCGGATGGCGCGCACCCGTATGAGTTCCTCGCCTTCGGGCGCTCCGGCGTCGTCCGGCGCTACTGGGTCCACGACGACTACCTGCACCAGATGGGCGTGGTGGAGATCCCGCCGTCCACGCCGATCCACGACGACTCGGGGGTGCGAGTGCCCGACGTAGCCCAGGTAGCCGCCCGCTAGGAACCGCCCATGTCCTACGACTTCCGCGACTCGCTCAGTGCCCTCGAGGACCGTGGCCGCCACACGGTGGCCATTGGCACCGTGTTGGTGGTGCTGGCCATCTGGAGCGCCTGGCTGGTGCTGGGCCGGGTGTCCCTCTATGTCACCAGCAGCTCGTCGCGCATCGAGGTCGCGGGGGCCGCCTTCCCCGTGGAGCCCACGGTCCCCGGGAGGGTCGTCTCCTCCTCCCTCCAGCTCGGCCAGCGCGTCCGCAAGGGCGACGTGCTCGTCCGGCTGGAGGCGCGGGAGCAGGAGTACCTGCTGAATGAGCAGAAGGCCCGGCGGGAGGCCCTGGAGCAGGAGCTGGCGGCGCTGGGCACGCAGCTCGAGGCCGAGAACAAGGCCCTGGAGGGCGTCCGTCAGCTCGCCGACGCGTCCCGGGGTGAGTCCTCCGCGCGCAGGCAGGAGGCCGCGATCGCCGCGCAGGAGGCCGCCAAGGAGGCCGAGCGACTCCAGCCGCTGCTGGAGAAGCGCTTCATCTCGGCGGCCGAGTACGAGGCGAAGGTCCACGCGGCGGGTCGCCAGCGGGCCTCGAGCCGGGCGGCGGGGTTCTCCTCGGAGCGCAGCTCCGCCGAGATGCGAGTGAGCGAGGGAGACCGCATCGCGCGGATCGCCGAGCTCGAGCGGCAGAGCAGCAACCTCCTGGGGGAGCGCAACGCGCTGGACGCCGCGATTCCGCGCCTCCAGGCCGAGCTCGACAAGCGCGTCATCGTCGCCCCCGCGGACGGCACCATCGGGAGCGTCATGGCGATTCAGCAGGGCATGAACCTGACCGCCGGGCAGCGGCTGGCGACGGTGGTCCCCGAGGGAGGAGACCTGCAGATCGTCGCCTACCTGCCCGCCCCCGAGGCCCTGGGCCGGGTGCGCGAGGGACAGCAGGCCCGGCTGCGGCTGGATGGTTTCCCGTGGACCCAGTACGGCGCCATCGAGGCTCGGGTGGTGCGGGTCGCGGAGGAGGACAGCGAGGGGAAGATCCGCGTCGAGCTGGGCTCCCTCTCCGAGTCGGTCCGCACGGTGGCGCTCAAGCACGGCCTGACCGGCAGCCTCGAAGTGCAGGTCGATCGCCTCTCGCCCCTCTCTCTCGTCTTCCGCCGGCTCGCCGGCTCCGTGGGTTGATTTCATGAGTACGGACACCGCTCGCCTTCGGGCGAACACGACGGCTCTCGCCTCGCGAGCGACCGAGGAGCGCGCGGCGCGCCGCCAGGGGAAGCGGGCGGATCGCCTCCCCGCGCCCGCGCGTGAGCCCTCCCGCAAGCCCCAGGCGAAGCGGTTCCTCGCGCCGGAGGTCATCCAGTCCTCCGCGATGGACTGCGGACCGGCGGTGCTCAAGGCGCTGCTCGGGGGCTTCCACCTGCCGGTGCATTACGGGCGCCTCCGGGAGGCGTGCAAGACGTCGGTGGATGGCACCTCCATCGACACGCTGGAGGAGCTGGCGCGCGCGTTCGGGCTGGAGGCCGTGCAGACGGTGGTGCCCGTGGACCACGCACTCATCCCCGAGGCGCGTGCCCT
Organism: Hyalangium ruber; assembly: GCF_034259325.1. Classification (NCBI taxonomy): domain Bacteria; kingdom Pseudomonadati; phylum Myxococcota; class Myxococcia; order Myxococcales; family Archangiaceae; genus Hyalangium; species Hyalangium rubrum. The sequence goes on from NZ_JAXIVS010000005.1 coordinate 386,935, forward strand.
CCCCGCGATCGCGGTGGTGGCCCGCCCGCGCCTGGGCAACCACTTCGTGCTGCTGTGGAACCGGGTCGGCCCCTACGTCCAGGTGATGGATCCCGCGGCCGGGCGGCGCTGGGTGCGGTGGGAGACGATCGCGCCCACGCTGCTGCGGTACACGACGACCATCCCCGCGAGCGCGTGGCGCGCCTGGGCCGGCAGTCCCACTTTCCTGCGGCCCTTGGAGGCCCGGCTGCGCGCGCTCGGCGTCTCACCGGGTCAGGCGCAGGCGCTGATCGATCAGGCCCGAAGCCAGGGTGATTGGTCCGCCATGGGAGCGCTCGATGCCGCCACGCGCTTCTGCGCGTCGCTGCGGGAAGCCGGCATCAAGGTGGACTCCGCCGAGGAGACTCTCCGCACCCTCGTGGAGGCGGTCCACGCGTCCTTCGAGCAGCGCTTCGAGCTGCTGCCGCGCCACTGCTGGTCGGTGGATGCGAAGGCCCCGGATGCCGACTCCGTCACGCTCACGGGGGTCCTGGTGGTCTCGGCCCGGGCGCGGACGGGAGTCGCCCCCCAGGAGCAGTCCCTGTCGCGGGAGCTGCAGCTGGCCCGGGAAGAGGACGAGGAGCACCCGGAGCGAGAGCTGGCGCGCTTCCTGTCGGACGAGCGCCGGATGAAGCTCGCCATGCTCTCGCTGGGTGCGCTCGTGGCACCGGTGGGGCTGCTGTGCCAGTCCGTCCTGCTGCGCCGGGTGCTCGATCTGGCGGCCGATCTCGGCCTCGGCTTCCAGCGCCTGGGGGCCTCGGTGCTGCTCGCGGGTTTCGTGGCCGTGCTCGCCGTGCTGGAGCTGCTGGTCCACGGAGGCGTGCTTCGGCTCGGCCGCGTGCTGGAGACGCGGCTGCGCATGGCCTTCCTCCAGAAGATTCCCCGCCTGCACGATCTCTATCTCCAGAGCCGGCTCAGCTCGGACATGGCCGAGCGCAGCCACATGATGCACATGGTGCGGACCATGCCTTCGCTCCTCTTCACCGGGACGCGAGCGCTGGTGGGCATGCTCGCGACCGTGGTGGCCATCGGGCTGGTGGATCCCCGGCTGTGGGGCTGGGCCCTGCTCCTCGGAGTCCTCTGCGTGGGGCTGCCGCTCGCGTTCCGTCGGCGGATGACCGAGCAGGATCTCCGTGCCCGCACCCAGCTGGGCGGGCTGTCGCGCACCTACCTCGACTCGCTGCAGGGCGCCGTTCCCCTTCGCTCCCACGGCGCCGAGGATGCGCTCGGGCGGGAGCATGAGGTGCTGCTCACGGGCTGGATGCGCAGCAGCCTCCAGCTCCTGCGCTCGATGGTGACGATGCGCACGGCGCAGGCCGTGGTGGGCGCGGGGCTGAGCATCACGCTGCTCACCCTGCACCTCGACAACCGGGGCCTCACGGGAGGTGTCCTGCTCATCGCCTGGTGGATCATGAGCCTGCCGGAGTATGCCCAGCAGTTGGCGACGGCGCTCCAGCAGTACCCGGCGAGCCGGAACATCGCGCTGCGGTGCTTCGAGCCGCTCGGCGCGCCCGAGGTCGAGCCCCGGCCCGCGGTGCTCCGCGCCCTGCCCTCGAACACCTCCGCGGCCGAGGGAGCCCACATCTCGATGCGCGGCGTCTCGGTGGACGTGTCCGGGCACGGGATCCTCCACGGCCTCGACCTGGACATCCGGCCCGGCAGCCATGTCGCCATCGTGGGCCGCTCCGGCGCGGGCAAGTCCACCCTGCTGGGGTTGCTGCTCGGGTGGTATCGGCCGTCAGGCGGGACGCTCCAGGTCGATGGCGAGGACTTCGAGCGCCTGGACATCGAGACCCTGCGCCGCCAGACGGCGTGGGTGGACCCCACGGTGCGGCTCTGGAACCAGACGATCGCGAGCAACCTCACGTACGGCCAGGAGCGGGTACGCAGTGGAGACCTCAGCCACGCGCTCGCGGCGTCCGAGCTGGACTCGGTGCTGGAGCGACTGCCAGAGGGGTTGCAGACCTCCGCGGGCGAGGGCGGCATCCGACTGTCCGGCGGTGAGGGGCAGCGAGTGCGCTTCGCCCGGGCGCTGCTGCGCAAGGGAGTCCGCCTGGCGCTGCTCGATGAGCCCTTCCGAGGACTCGACCGGGGAGCACGCCGGCGACTGCTGGAGCGCGCGCGGATCCACTGGAAGGGCGCGACGTTGCTCTGCGTTACCCATGACGTGAGTGAGACGCGGGGTTTCGACGAGGTGCTGGTTGTCGAGGAGGGTCGTCTCCTCGAGCGCGGGACACCCGAGGAGCTCCTGGCGAAGTCCGATTCGCGCTACCGCGCGCTCCTCCTTGGCGATGAACAGGCGCTCCGGCGCCTGCGCGAGGGCGAGGGCTGGCGGCGGTGGCGCGTGGAGTCTGGGAGGGTCGTCGAATGATCTCAGCGGTAGAGACCGAGCTGCCCGCCGCCTTCGTCGCGGCCTGGCCCTTGCGGCGGATGGGAGAGGCGCTCCAGCTGCTCGCGCGGCGCTCGGGGCTGGTGTCCGGCCCCCAGGAGCCGCTGGTCATGGAGCGGGAGCTGGAGGCGGGCGATGTCCACCGGCTCCAGCACTGGTTCCGCCACGCCGCGGACACGCTCCAAGTGCAGCTTCAGCCGACCAGCAGCCGCTATGCCGAGGTGGACCAGCTCGCCGCCCGGTGCGCCCCCGCCATCGTCCGGCTGAAGGCCCCCACCACGGACCACTACCGCTTCCTGGTCATTCTCCGGGCCAGCCGCAAGCAGCTCACCGTCCTGACTCCTGACTCGAAGGAGCTGACCCTGCCCGTGCAGGCGCTCCGCGAGGCGCGCTTCGCGGCCTTCGAGAAGCAGCTCGACGAGACGATCGCCCAACGCCTGGGCCCCCTCGCGAACCGCCTGCGCGCCTCGGAGCAGCAGGCCATGCGGCTGCGCGCGGAGTTCCGGCCCGACCTCACCCTGAGCAACTGCTGGCTGCTCCGTCCGCTGCCGGGCGCGACGCGGCTGCGCACGCTGCTACGGCGGGATCGGGTGCTCTCGAAGGTGGCGACGCTGGCCGTGGTGCATGCGGGCCTGGCGCTCGCCACGATCCTGGCCTGGGCAGTGCTCGGAAAGAGCGCGCTCGCTGGACACGGGGGCGATGGCTGGCACGTCGCGTGGGCGCTGCTCGTGCTCCAGCAGGTGCCCCTGCTGAGCCAGGGCGAGTACCTCCAGGGAGTGTTGGGGCTGCTGATGGGCAAGCAGTTCAAGCAGCACCTGCTCCGAGGCTCCTTCCGGATGAGCCCGGATGAGATCCGCAAGCACGGCAGTGGCTCGCTGCTGGCCTCGGTGTTCGAGAGCGAGGCGGTGGAATTGCTGGCGCTGGAGACGGGCTTCCAGTTGTTCGCCATTGCCGCCAACCTGGTGCTCGTGCCGCTCGTGCTGTCCTCGGGCGCGGCGCCCAAGTCACAGGTCTTCGTGTTCGCGGCCTTCGTCGTCCTCGCGGGGTTGCTCGCGTGGGTCCACTTGAAGGCCCGGCGGAGCTGGACGAACGCGCGGATGGGGCTCACGGACGATCTCATCGAGAAGATGGTGGGCCAGCGGACCCGCCTCGCCCAGCAGCCGCGCGAGCGCTGGCACCAGGGCGAGGACGAGCGGCTGCAGGACTACGTCCAGCGCTCCAAGCCGATGGACCGGGCCCGGTTGCTGCTCGTGTATGCCCCGCGAGCCTGGCTCGTGCTGTCGCTGGTGGTCCTGGGGCCCGCGATCATGAGCGGCGCCTCGGCCTCCCGCATCGCCACCAGCGTGGGCGGGACGCTGCTGGGCTGGCTCACGCTCCAGCAGTTGAGCGTGGGCGGACTGAGCCTGGGCGGAGCCGCCGTCGCCTGGAAGACCATCGCGCCGCTGTTCCGCGCCTCCCGGAGAGCGCCCACCCGGCGCGAGCGCGGCGGCATCGTGCTGGATCGGCCCTCCGCGAAGGGAGAGGTGGTGGTCCAGGCCAACGAGCTGCTGTTCCACCATCCCGCCGCGCCCTCCCCCACCCTCGCTGGCTGCTCCTTCCGCATCCACACCGGGGATCGGATCCTCCTGGAGGGGACCTCTGGAAGCGGAAAGACCACCCTGGCCTCGCTGCTCGCGGGCCTGCGACAGCCGGAGTCGGGCCTGCTGTTGCTGCGAGGTGTGGACCGCACCACCCTGGGAGACAAGGAGTTCCGCGAGCGCATCGTGCTGGTGCCGCAGTTCCACGAGAACCACATCTTCTCGGCGAGCCTGGCGTTCAACCTGCTCATGGGACGCAGGTGGCCGGCGGATGCGCCGGACTTCGCCGAGGCGGAGCAGGTATGCCGCGAGCTGGGCCTGGGAGAACTCCTGGACAGGATGCCGAGCGGGCTCCTGGAGATGGTGGGAGACGCGGGCTGGCAGCTCTCACACGGGGAGAAGAGCCGGGTGTTCCTCGCCCGCGCGCTCTTGCAGGACGCGGACGTGGTCATCCTCGACGAGAGCTTCGCTGCGCTGGACCCGGACACCCTGGAGCAGGCCATGGCATGCGTCCAGGCCCGCGCCCGGACGCTCATGCTCATCGCCCACCCCTGACACCTCAGCCAGAGTACGAGGGAGAGTTGACGCCAGACGCTGCTGCGACCGCCCGAGCGTGAGCAATGCCGCGCATCCCGTCGCGTCGCAGGTAATGATTCTTCGGGAGGCGCTTGAGCCGCCTCTCCACGTCACTCAGCATCGCGAACGCTCGCCGGGCCTTCTCTGGGAAGCGGGGCAAAGATTGGACGTAGAGACAGGCCACATGGATCCGATGAGTCATATCGGCATATCCGAGCCGCTCGCAGCGCCTCAAGAGCGCGCCGAATTCGTCCCACCCTGCACCCTCGCCGTATGCCTCAGTGATGATCAGCTTCGCGGTGATCTGCTGGAGGTGCAGACGTTCGCGGCCTGTTCTCGCTTCCCTAATCAGCTCCTTCTCTTGCGCCAGCACGGCCCGTTTCAGCTCTGCATAAGGCACCTTTGCCTTGTAGAGCTTGACGAGGAGGTCATCGCGACGAGCTGCAACGCTCTGCCACCAATCCTTGCGCGTGGATCGCACCATCAACCTCCTGGGCAGGGATGGTCGTTTGCTTCTGCTGGCCACTGACCTTCACGCATGCAGAGATCCATGCACGACTGGCACTGGCTCTCGCCCCACACACGGCGCTGTTTCTCCCCTGCAAAGTACTCTTTGCATGCCACGTAGTGCTCCCTACAGGTATCACGCCAGCGTTGCTTTTCCTCTGGCGAGGGAATCGGCGGGGAAACCGGCTCTGGTTTCCCTTTGGGCTTGGGTTGGTTGCCGGTCTTGGGTTGGGGCTTGGGTCCTGCGCTTCCCGTGCATCGTTCCCAAGCCCCCGGATGCTCCTTGAGGCAACAGGTTTCCGTGTCGTCGCCCGGCTGGCATCCCATCCCGTTCATGTAGCAGCCGGCCATGCCCAGAGCCCCAGCCATGAGCAGCAGCCCAGAGAGCAAGCTCGAGCCTCGGTGCTGTCTGACGGTGGGCACGATCGTCTCGCAGAATGAGGAGCAACCAGTCTCGCAGGATTATCGGGAGGGCCGCGTGCAGGGTTGCATGAAGTCCCCGCCATAGTGACGGCCTTCGTGCGCATCGTCGATACGGTGCGCTACCGTACCGGGCGTGTCCCCCCGGAATGTCGCCCTGCCCCGCCTTGCTGCGCTCCTCGCCCTCGTCACCCTGGGCTCTCTCGCCTGTGAGCGAAAGGCGCCGCCTCCCGCCCCGGCCCCGGCCGCTCCCACACAGGCCCAGGCCCCCGTCGAGGAAGGCCCGATCGTCATCGGCTCGGTAGGGAGCCTCACCGGCCCGCAGGCCCCCTTCGGCGTTCCGGTGCTCGACGGCATCCAGTTCGCCGTGGATCAGGTCAACGCCGCCGGAGGAGTGAAGGGCCGCAAGGTGGAGGTGCGCTCCTATGACAGCCAGGGGCGCCTGGAGGACTCCGTGAGCGCGGCCCAGCGCCTCATCAGCAAGGATCGTGTGCTGCTCATCCTGGGCGACATCTCTTCGTCCGGCTCGCTGGGCATCGCCGACGTGGCCCAGGCAGCCAAGGTCCCCATGGTGACCCCCTCGGCCACCCACCCGGACGTCACTCGCAAGGGCGACTACATCTTCCGCACCTGCTTCATCGATGCCTTCCAGGGCTTGGTGATGGCGCGCTTCGCCCGGGACAACCTGAAGCTGGAGCGGGTCTCCATCCTCCAGGACAGCCGCGACTCGTACTCGCTGGGCCTGAGCCAGGCCTTCGCCGAGGCCTTCACCAAGCTGGGCGGGACGATCGTCTCCGTGGAGAGCTATTCCAAGGGGGATACCGACCTGCGCTCTCCGCTGCTGGCGGTGAAGAAGATGAAGCCCCAGGCGCTCTACATCCCGGGCTTCTATGCCGAGGTGGGCCTGATCGCCCGGCAGGCCCAGGAGCTGGGGCTGAAGCTGCCGATGCTGGGCGGAGACGGCTGGGACTCCGACCGACTGCTGGAGCTGGGCGGAGACGCACTGGAGGGCAGCTACTACTCGTCCCATTACGCGCAGGACAACCCCTCGCCAGAGCAGAAGCGCTTCGCCACCGCGTACCAGGAGCGCTCGGGCCACCTGCCCGACGTCTCCGTGGTGCTGGGCTACGAGGCGACGCGCGTAGCGCTGGCTGCGATGGAGCGCGCCGAGAGCCTCACGGGCCCCGCCATCCGGGACGCGCTGGCGAAGACGAAGGACGTACCCGTCATCTCGGGCACCCTCACCCTGGATGCGGAGCGCAACCCGGTGAAGCCCGCCGTCATCCTGCGAATCCACGGTGGCAAGCGAGAGTTCGTCGCCGCCGTGACGCCCTGAATTCGAAAGCAAGACCCGGAGTGCTCCTCCCCTGCCCGAGCGTTAGCTTCCACTCGTGCCCCGCAGGAACCGCTGGAAGGAGGCAGGCACGATGACACCCAGGGCCCGAACGCTCGCCGCGACCGTCGTCCGAGATCCCCGCTGGAAGGCGGTGCTCGCGCGCGACGCCAGCTCGGACGGCAAGTTCTTCTACTCGGTCAAGACGACGGGGGTGTACTGCCGCCCGTCCTGCGCCGCTCGCCCCGCGAGACCCGAGAACGTCGGCTTCCACGTCACCCCGGCCGACGCGGAGCGGGCTGGGTTTCGTCCCTGCAAGCGCTGCAAGCCGGACCAGCCCCCGTTGGCCGAGCGGCAGGCGGCCCAGATCGCGGAGCTGTGCCGCCTCATCGAGAGCGCCGACACGGTGCCCAGTCTCGAAGCGCTGGCGAAGCACGCGGGGCTGAGCGTCTACCACCTGCATCGCGTCTTCAAGGCCGTCACCGGGCTGACCCCCAAGGCGTATGCGGCGGCACATCGGGCCAAGCGTGTCCGGGAGCAGCTCGGCAAGAAAGGAACCGTGACCGAGGCGATCTACGGAGCCGGATACAACTCCAATGGCCGCTTCTATGAAGAGTCGAACCCCATGCTGGGCATGACGCCCACGAAGTACCGCGCCGGAGGCGCCAACATGGAAATCCGCTTCGCCATCGGTGAGTGTTCCCTGGGCTCCATCCTGGTCGCGGCCACCGAGCGCGGGGTGTGCGCCATTCTCCTGGGCGACGATCCGAACGAGCTGGCGCAAGATCTCCAGCGCCGGTTTCCTCGCGCGCACCTGATCGGCGCCGATGCCGAGTTCGAGCAGCTCGTCGCGAAGGTGGTGGGCCTGGTGGAGCTGCCTCGGGTGGGAGTCGATCTGCCGCTCGACGTGCGCGGCACGGCGTTCCAGCAGCGCGTCTGGCAGGCGCTGCGGGCGATTCCCGTGGGGAAGACGGCGAGCTACGCCGATATCGCCAAGGCGGTCGGCTCCAAGTCGGCCCGAGCCGTGGCGCAGGCGTGCGCAGCCAATGCGTTGGCGGTCGCCATCCCCTGCCACCGCGTCGTGCGGAGCAACGGCGACCTGTCGGGGTATCGCTGGGGAGTGGAGCGCAAGCACGCGCTGCTCCAGCGGGAGACGCGTGTATGAAGGCGCGCCGCACGAGAAGCGTGGATGCGCGGGTGGAGTCGGTGGACTGGGAACGCGTGTCGCAGGAGCTCGACGCCCAGGGCTGCGCAATCATCGACACGCTGCTCACGCCCGCCGAGTGCGCAGCGCTGGCCGCGCTGTACCCGGTCGAGGGCGGCTTCCGCAGTCGGGTGGTGATGGGGCGGCACGGCTTCGGGCGTGGCGAGTACAAGTACTTCGACTATCCGCTGCCCGAGCAGGTCTCCGCGCTGCGCACCAGCCTCTACCCCCGCCTGGTGCCGATCGCCAACCGCTGGACCACGGCCATGGGCCTCGAGGTCCACTACCCGGAAGTACACGAGGACTTCCTGGAGCGCTGCCACGCCGCCGGGCAGCTCCGGCCGACGCCGCTACTGCTGCAATACGGGGCGGACGACTACAACTGCCTGCACCAGGACCTCTACGGCGAGCACGTCTTCCCACTCCAGGTCGCCATCCTCTTGTCCGAGCCCGCGCGCGACTTCACGGGCGGCGAGTTCGTGATGACGGAGCAGCGGCCGAGGATGCAGTCCCGGCCGATGGTCCTGCCCCTGCGCCAAGGCGACGCGGTGGTCTTCGCCGTCCACCACCGCCCGGTCCAGGGCACGCGCGGGGTCTACCGGGTCAACCTCCGGCACGGCGTCAGCCGCGTGCGCTCGGGGCATCGCCACACGGTCGGCATCATCTTCCACGACGCGGCGTGAGGTGAGCGTCAGCGCGGAGACACCGCGCACACGCCGCCGCCATTGAGGTGTGCCTGATCGACGATGCTCTGGGTGACGAACTCCCACAGCGTCTTCACGGCGTAGGCGCCCGGCTCATAAACGACGGGCTGGCCCTGCGCGTCGAGCAGCTCGCCCCCCTCCATTCCCCTCAGGTCGAGGATCTGCTGGGTCACGAGATCCTCGGAGGTGATGAGCTTGTCGGGACCCGCTGCGGCGGCAAAGGCCTCGAACCGGAGCTGCACGCCTCGGTGGGTCCCCAGCCGGTCATAGAACATGTGCTCGGCATGGATGGTGACCTCCGCTTCAGCGGTGGAGTTCTCCGGGACGATGATTCCCTGTGTCCCATCCACGCCGTTGATGCAGTCCACCATGCGCGCGTTCACCGGGAAGCCGAAGGCGAAGCGGTAGACGCCCGTATTCACCTTCACGGCCTCGCCCTCGAGCCAGTAGCTGTAGCCGCGCGAGCGCATGAGCGCGAGATCCTCGGAGGAGACGTTGCCGTCGGGCAGCTCGGTGCTGTCCTCCGGAGGGCTTACCGCGAAGCCCACGTTCCACCGCCCCGCGGGCAGCTCCGTCAGCCGGGTCAGGTCCACGTCCCCCTTCTGCAGATCCACCAGAACGTGCCGAGAGGAGACCTGCGTCTCCCCGGTGCTGGAGGTGAGGGTGAAGTCGCCCATGGACACCAGGTACTTGGTGAAGCGCACCGACCAGTCATCCTGGAAGAGGTGGCTGGGGTAGCCATCCTGGGCACCCTTCTCACCGCTCATCATCACCCGCGCCTCTCCCGTGGCCACCGGAGCGCACGCCACGCCCGACACCAGGAGCACCAGACCGAAGAACCCACGCACCGCGCCACGAAGAACATTCCCTAGGCTCATGCAACTGCGAACTAAATGTAACCAAGTTGCAAGTCAAGCCACGGATGAGGTATCTGCCGCCGTCGTGTGGACTTCCATCCTGTTGCTAGGGGCGCTGAGCGCCGCGCCTGTCGACGCTCCCGTGGCCTCTCCGGTACCCGAGGAGACCGCTCCGCCGTCCCCACCATCGGAGGCCACTCCCCCGGAGCAGCCCAGCCCGGAGCCTCGGGCCTTCTCCACGCTGGTGCGCGCCCAGGCCGCGCGTCCTCCTCCCGTGGCGGCCGGGGACTTCCAGATTGAAGTGGGGCAGCTCGCGGACGTGCCCCGGGGCTCGGCCACGGATCTTCTGCTGCTGGCCCCTGGGGTGATGTTGGCCAACCACGGAGGCGAGGGCCACGCGGAGACAGTGTTCCTTCGTGGGTTCGACGCGGGCGAAGGCAAGGACGTGGAGTTCCGCCTCAACGGCGTACCCCTCAACGAGGTGTCCCACGCGCATGGCCACGGCTACGCGGACACCTATTTCATCATCCCGGAGTTGGTGGACGCGCTGCGCGTCACGGAAGGCCCCTACGACCCGGCACAGGGAGACTTCGGCGTAGCGGGGACCGTGGAGTACCAGCTCGCGCTGAAGCGGCGGGGGCTGATGGTGTCCGGCAGCTACGGCAGCTTCGCCTCGCGGCGGCTGGCGCTGGTATGGGGTCCCCAGGAAGCGAGCGAGGCCACCTTCGTGGGGCTGCTGCTACGCGAAGGGCACGGCTTTGGTCCCAACCGGGCCTATGCGAACGCGAGCATCATGGCCCAGGGGGAAATCCGACTGGGCGCCGAGGCGCGTCTCCGCCTGTTCGGAGCCAGCTACGGGGGGCGCTACGCCTCGGCGGGCGTCATCCGCGAGACCGATCAGGTGGCGGGGCGGCTGGGCTGTGGAGCGGATGAGGACGAACAGTTCTTCTGTCTCTACGACCCGAACCAGGGAGGCGCCGGACAGCGGCACCTCGGCTCGGTGGAGCTGATGACGCGCCTGAAGAACGGGGGCCGCCTCATCCAGCAGGGCTTCGTGGTGCTGAGGCAGACGCGCAGCCGGGAGAACTTCACGGGCTTCCTCGAGGACGTGCCTCCGGAAGGCGAGTCCCAGCGCGGGGACAACACGGAGCAATTCTACACAGGCACCACCGTGGGCCTGCGCGGGCGCTACACGCCGGGGGTGACGTGGTGGGGACAGCCTCAGCCCCTGGAGCTGGGCTACCTCGGACGCTTCGACGAGGTGCGCACGCGCTCGCGTCGGCTGCGGGACCGGGGCGGCGCGCCCTACCTCACCCGCTTCGACAACCAGGTGCGGGTGACGAACCTGGGCGCCTATATGTCCGCGAAGGCGCAGCCGCGCTCCTGGCTGTCGCTGCGCGGTGGCGTGCGGCTGGACAGCTTCCTCTTCGCGGTGGAGGACGAGAACCGGCCCTCCGAGGACCGGCAGGGCTCGCGCCTCCCCACGGAGTCCATCGAGGCGTATGGCCTCACGCTCAGCCCTCGGGTAACGGCGGAGGCACGGCTGACGCCGCGGCTCGCGTGGCTCACCAGCGTGGGCCTGGGCGCACGCTCCAGCGATGCCGCCGCCCTGTCGGACTCGGAGTTCGCGCCCTTCGCGCGCGTCACCTCGACGGAGACGGGGCTGAGCTACGCGGCCCGCAGTGAGGCGCTCACGGTGGAAGCGCGGAGCTCGCTCTTCGCCACCCGCGTCTCGCGAGACTTCGTGTTCGACGAGGAGGCCGGGCGAAACCAGCCGGTGGGCGCCTCGCAACGCCTGGGAGCCTTCGCCCAGGCCCGGGTGGTACTGCACGAGCGGTTGGACATACAGGCGAGTGTCGCCTGGGCTCGCGCCTCACTGCCGGCGGCGGGGGCCTCGCCCTGGAAGCTCTTCGAGGGGCCCGTGCTCCCTTATATCCCTCAGCTCCTCGGCCGGCTGGATGCCTCCGTGCGCGGAGAGGTAACGCTGGCGGGCGAGCGGCTGGGATGGAACGTGGCGTTGGGGCACAGCAGCATCGGCCCCAAGCCGCTGCCGCTGGACCGCTTCAGCGAGCCCATCTTCCTGTTCGACGCGGCGGTGCGCGGGCGATGGCGGGCGGTGGAGCTGGGGCTGACGGTGGAGAACCTGCTGGACGCGAGCTGGCGCGAGGCCGAGTTCAACTACGTCTCCAACTTCCGTGGCCCGGATGCGCCAGCGTCCTTGCTGGCCACGCGCCACTTCTCGGCCGGCGCGCCCCGCACCGTGCGCGGCACGCTGACCGTGTACCTGGACTTCGAGGAGGATCGCCCATGAAGACGACGCGCAGGGGCTTCACCCAAATCCTGGGAGCAGGGCTGCTCGGGGGACTCGCGGGGCTGCGGTGTGGGCTCTCGGGCACGACGGGACGCTCGGTGATGTTCCAGATGGGGCTGCGCACGGCGCTTGCGCCCGGAGAGACGGAGCCAGGACGCTTCACCACGGATACGGGCTGGCGGGTGGAGCTGACGGCCGCGCGGATGCTGCTCGGGCCCATCTACCTGTTCGAGAGCGCCTCGCCCCTGGCGAGTACCCCGGCGCGGCGGCTGTGGCGCGGGCTGGGCGATCTGCTGCTCCCCACTGCGCACGCGCACGACACGTTCTTCTCCGGAGGCAGGGTGCTCGGAGAGTGGGACCGGGAAGTGGTGTTCGACCTGTTGGAGGGAGGAGCCTCCACGCACGTCCTCGGCCGGGCTCCAGGCATCGCCGGCATGGTGCGCTCGTTCTCGCTGTTGCTCCAGCCCGCGAGCGCGGGGATGGGAGCGGAGGCGGCGCCTCTGGAAGGACACTCGGTGGTGCTGGAGGGGACGGCCTCACGCCAGGAGCAGGTGGTGGCATTTCGGGTGGAGCTGGACTTCCCACCGCCGGTGGAGCTGCAGCGGGTGGAGTTCGTGCCCAGCGAAGTGGAGCTCGACGATGACGGCCTGTTCATCATCGAGCCCCAGCCGCACGCCTGGTTCTCGGGGGCTCACTTCGATCGTCTGGAGGCGCCGGCGAGCGGCGGCCCCGTGACGGTCTCCCCCGAGAGCCAGGTGCATCGCGCCCTCTTCATCAACGTGCGGCGGCACACCGCCTTCACGAGCACCTGGGAGCCCGGCACCGCCTGAGCAGCGGTGCCGGCGTTCAGATGGATTCCTCGAGGAGGAGCCGGAGCTTCGAGCCCGGCGTGGTGAAGCGAACACGAAGCTCGGGGGCATCCGGCGAAGTGAAGCGGACGCGGTGGGTGATACCCGGGCACGCCGGAGACGCTGCCTCCAGCTGGGCCTCGACAGGCGTGCCATCCACCGTGCTGCTGAGGGCCACGGAGACGTCCTGGTCGAGGAAGAGGATGTAGGGGGTCTCGGGTACCAGGCGCAGGCGCGTGTAGCCGGAGTAGGTCCCCTCCCCCATCGGCACCGTCACCTCATAGTACTTGTGGGTCTGATCCGTGCGAGGCACCGTGCCGGTGGGCGTCGCGGAAGCCTCCACGGGGATGACGGTATCGACCAGGGTGTGCCCGCAGGCATGGTTGAGCAGGTGGTCGGTAGGGCCCGTCTTGAAATCGAGCCGGCCATCTCCCAGCCCCGCGTGCGTCGCGTCGAGGAGATTGCCTGCCAGATCCTTGAAGCCCTTCAGATCCACGGCGTAGGCGTTCTCCTCTTCGAGCACGGGGCCGCCCTCCTCGGGCTGAAGCAGGAGGAGCGTCAACGTCTGCCCGTCCGTGGACCAGGTGCCCTCCATCAGGCGAGGTTCGAGAGATGGATCCGTCAGGTTGAACAGCGAGGCCTGGGTGATGGAGGTGTCCATGGGCTCGGTGAACTGAACGGTGAAGACCTTGCGCTGGGACAGGCCTCCCTGCCCGGTGGTGCGGTAGTACACCTCGACCGGGTAGAGCCCCGTGGTGCCCTCCGCGGGGTTGGCGGAGACCACGCCCGGCGCGGTGGTGTCGCCCGGCCCCGCGTCCGGTGTTCCGCCGGGCCCTCCTCCATCCGGGCTGCCGCCATCCGGCGAGGGCTCCAAGGGCAGTTGGGGGACAACCTCATCGCCCGCGCAGCCAGGGGTGAGCGGAAGCACGCAAGCGGTGACGAGCAGGACGGCGATGGACAGACGGCGCATTCCAGGACCTCGGGAAGAGAAGCGTCAGAGAGAAGAACCGGGGCGCCCCTGCATCGAGGGACGCCCCGGAGGAAAGCCAGCGGCGCGAGTGCGTCGTCGGGCTAGCAGCCCGTGTGGACGGCCGCGTTGGCATCGTTGCAGTCGGTGTCGTCGAGCACGTACCCCGCCGGCGGCGTGCAAGCGGTCAGCGTGTACACGTTGGTGTTGCCGTAGCCGTCACTGTCCGCGTCCTGGAAGTAGTAGACGCGGCTGTCCTCCACGCGCTCCGGAATGACCTGCACCGTGCTCGTGGTCGAAGGGCCCAGGGTCAGCTTGTAGACGGCATCCTTGGTGAGGTTGTTGTAGACCACCACCTGGCTCAGGCCGCAGCCCGTCTGGCTGATGCTCTGCGGCGAGAAGGCGGGCGTCACCGTGTTACCGGAGGCGTCCTTCAGCACCACGGTGATGTTCGCGGAGACGAAGAAGGCCCACGCCGAGCTGGTCCGGCTCGGCACGAACTTCACCGTTCCGGTGTAGGAACTCCCCGAGCCCGGCAGCGTCACGGTGTAGGCCGTGTGCGTGGAGTTGATGCTCTGCATGCTGGGGTCCGTGCTGGAGGCGCTCGCCGTCGCCGAGGCATAGGGCCCACTGATGAGGTGCCCGCACGCGTGGCTCACGGGCACGGGGCCCAGGGCCGTGCAGCCGGCCTCCAACAGCCCCTGCTCCTGCAGCGGTAGCGCCTGCGTCTCCTCCGTCAGCTCGGTGGGGCCACAAGCCGCCAGGGCGAGGCCCAGCAAGGCCCCTCCGAGGTTGCGCATCGTCATCTTCATGTCATGTCCTTTTGGGTGAACCGAGAGAGCGCGGCGCTCGCCATGAGCGCCGCCGCCCTCCACGGGGTACTGCGGTGAGGCAGCTACGAGCGATGCGCGAAAGCCGTGGCTCTCAAGCGCGTCACGGAAAGTACTCGGTGACCATCTGGAGCTGCGGCAGCGAGGTGGGCCCGAGCGTGAAGGTGTAGATGACGCTCTCGGTCAGCTCCAGGCCCACCATGTGCTGGAGTCCGGAGCAGGCCGTGGTGGGCTTCTCCGCGACGGAGGCGACCACCCGCTCCCCCTCGCGCACGGCGAAGGGGACGTTCTGGCTCAAGTAGACGATGAAGTCCCCGGTGCCAAAGGCCTTGAACTGGAAGGTGCCGGTGTACTGGCCGTCCACCGGGCGCAGGTTCAACGTATAGAGCGTGTGAAAGGCGTCAGCGCGCGGCCTGCGACTCTCCGAGGCTGTCACCGTGGCGTAGGGGCCATTGTCCACGTGCCAGCAGGCGTGGTCGCCGTCATCCCCGAAGTCGAAGCCCTCGCGAGGCGTGTAGTGGGGGTCCACCACGCACGCCAGTTGCTCCTCGGGAGCCATGTAGCCGCGATCGCAGTGACACCAATCTCCTTCAGGCTCGCGGTGGATGTGACCCTCAGGAGCGCAGGGATCCACCTGCTGTTGAGGAAGTTCCTCGGACAACGGGGGCTGTGAGCCACCACAGCCCATGAGAACCGCCAGGCTCGCGGCCGGGACGATGAAACGGTTGAGCAATCGCATGTGTCTCGACCCGACCGAGAGCCCTCGGTCAAACGTGGTTGAACTGCACTCAGCGCGCGCGGGAGCTACTCCTCGTGGTCGTGCGCGCCCGCCTCTTCGATGACGAGCGTGAAGGCGGAGTTACGCCGCAGCACGGCCTTGAACTCGAGGCGGTAGACCTTTCCCTCCTCCAGGTCCGCCGTCACCATCCGGCGGAGGCTGCCGCAGGCCGTCTCGTCGATGGCGTACGAGCACTCCTTCGAGACGAGGGTGTTCCCGTCGTAGATCTTCAGCCCGCGCTGGCGGGACAGCAGGAAGGCGTACTCGCCAGACTCCGCGGGCCGGTACGTCACGGAACCGGCGTAGGAGTAGAGGGAGTGGGTCGGCAGGGTGATGTTGTAGGCCGTATGCGGCAGGTTGACGTTGGGGAGCGTGGTGCCGCCGAGCGGGGCCGCCGTGACGGCGGTGAACGGGCCGAAGTCACCGTGGTAGCACGCGTGCTCGACGACCTCCTCGTCCGGTCCCTCGCACGTCGACATCGCCTCGACGAGCGGCTCTTCCTGCACCTCGACCTGCGTCAGCTCGTCGGGGGCTTCCATCGTTTGACCGCAAGCGGTGAGCAGCAGCGGCAGGCTGACCGCGAGCAGGGTCTTCTTGAACATCGACTCCATCTTCATGGTGACACTCCTTTGGGTTGAGGGACGACGGGGACAAATGAAGGGCGCGTGGACTCAGAGCGGCTCCGGGCGCAGCACCGCCCAGGACACGACCACCTCGCCGGAGGGCAGATGCTCGGGGGGCAGTTGCATGTGCGGCCCCACGCTTCCGAGCGCGAGCTGAGGCACGCGCCGCTGCGCCTCCGCGAAGGACTCGGGGTCCGGAAACGTCACCCGCTCCAGGCAGCCGGCGGCGTAGCAGACAGAGGGCTCGGCACGGACGGGCAGCACGGAGGCGGCGATCTGCTCGCGCCAGTGCTCCAGGGCCGCGCGGGCTTCCTGGGTCCAGGGCTCCTGGCTCACACCCGAGGAGAGGAATTCGGAGAGAACGGCATCCCTACGCGCCAACGGCGTCGGGTGCTGGCCGCGCAATGCCAGGACGATGCGGGAGCGAAGTCGGGTCGCCTGGGTGACCTCCTCCTCCCTGGGGAGAGGCTCCGGAGGAGCGACAGGAGCAGAACGAAGGCTGGCGGGTGGCGGGGAGGCGGGACGCGCCTCAAGAGGGGGCGGAGTCCTGACCACGACCGGGGATGAGCTGAACTCCCGCCGAGGCTCGGTGGTGAAGGACTCCGTCGTGAACTCATCATCGGCGGGAAGCTCCACCGGCTGGCGCAACCAGAGCGCCAACACACCCGCCACCAGCAGGCCGGTACCTCCCACTCCCAAGACAATTCTGCTCATGGACCCTCCTGGGCGCACCTGTGCCGTCAGGTGGCCGCACTCCGGCTCGAGGAGTGCCCGATCAAATGCCACAGAACTATAAAAGCAATCAAGTTGCATTTACTCGCCGTTCACCGGCGTGCTCTTGCAATCGGGCGCGGTGCTGGGTCGCCCGGCGCACAACGGCTACACTCTCGCCGCCGCGCGCTCGGAGCGCGCCAAGGAGAGAGACCCTCGATGAAGCTGGCCAGCCTGTTCCTGTTCGCCGCGCTCACCCTCGGCTCGGCGGAGAGCGCCGCAGCCGACACCGAGCCGATGCCACCGCACCAGTCGTTCACCCTCGAGTCCGCGACGCTCAAGGAGACCCGGCGCATCAACGTCTACACGCCGCCGGGCTACGACGCGAAGGGCGCCGCGCGCTACCCGGTGCTCTACATGCCGGACGGAGGCGAGAAGGAGGACTTCCCGCACGTCGCCACCACCGTCGACACCGCGATCAAGGCCGGAGAGATGCGGCCGCTGATCGTGGTCGGCATCGAGAACACCGAGCGGCGCCGCGACATGACCGGCCCGACCGAGGTGGACGAGGACAAGAAGATCGCCCCGCGCGTCGGCGGCTCGGCCGCGTTCCGGGGCTTCATCCGCGACGAGCTGATGCCGCAGGTGCGCCGCCGGTACCGCGTGGCGGACGAGACGGCGATCATCGGCGAGTCCCTCGCCGGCCTGTTCATCGTCGAGACCTTCTTCCTGCAGCCGAAGCTATTCGACACCTATATCGCCCTGAGCCCGAGCCTCTGGTGGAACGGTGAGGAGCTGGTGCGCAAGGCCAGCGAGCGCCTCGCGGCCCGGAAGGAGCTGCGCAACGCGCTGTACCTGTCGTCCGCCGACGAGGACAACATCGTCCCCGCCGCCGAGCGCCTGGCGGAGACGCTCCGCGCGAGCGCGCCAGCCGGGCTGAAGTGGCAGTTCGAGCCCCGGCCGGATCTGCGCCACGACAACATCTACCGCTCGGCCTCGCCGCAGGTCCTGCGCAAGTGGTTCGCGCCCAAGTCCCCTCCCCGCGCGCCGTAGCGCAGGGGCTCAGGACTGCGCGATCGTGTCTTGCTCGCCGGACGCAAGGGCCACGGTGAACGTGGAGCCGTGGCCCGGCTCGCTCTCCACCTGGATGGAGCCCCCCAGCGCGCCGACGATCTGCTGGGTGATGTGGAGCCCGAGCCCGAGCCCGCCATAGTGGCGCTCGGAGACGGCGCGCTCGAACTTTCCGAAGATGCGCGAGCGATGCTCCGGCGCGATGCCAATGCCCTCGTCCCGCACCGACAGCCACGCCACGCCTCTCTCCTGCCAGACCCGCACGCGGATGGGCCGGCCAGCCCCGTACTTGAGCGCATTGGTCAGCAGGTTCGTTGCCACCTGCTCCAGCCGCAGCCGATCCCAGAAGCCCAGCACGGGGGCCCCCGCCTCGAACTCCACCCGACAGCCCGCGCGCCCGAACTCGGTGGAGAACTGCTCGAGGAGCTCTCGCGTCACCTCCACCAGATCCACCACCTCCAGGTGAAGCGGGAGCCGGCCCTGCGCCAGCCTCGCCACGTCCAGCAAGTCGTTCACCAGCCCCGCCAGCTTGCGTACCTGGGACTCGCAGCCATGCACGGCCCGAAGGACGCGCTCGGGGGACACGGGCTCCCCCACCTTCGACTCGACCACCCGTCGCAGGCCCTGGAACTGGAGCCGCAGCGGCGTGAGCGGCGTCTTCAGCTCGTGTGAGGCCACCGCCAGGAACTCGTCGCGCAAGCGCACCGCCCGCTGGGACTCCAGGAAGAGCCGCGCGCTCTCCAATGAGGAGGCCACGCGATGCGTCAGCTCCTGTCCCAGCGAGATGTCCTCGGTGCCGAAGCGCCGCTGTGGCCTGCAAGAGCCCATCGTGACGAGGCCCAGCGCCCGATCGTGCAACCGCATGGGCACCACCAACACCGAGCAGGCCATCGCCGTCCCCTGCACCCGCGCGGGCGAGGCCCCCGGGACCAGATACCGCCACGTCTCCGGGCTGAAGTCCGGGAAGAGCAGCGGCTTGCCCGAGTGCAGGGTCTCCAGCAGCGGGCCCCCGGAGTCGTGTACCGCGGGCAAGGGCCACGCCTCGCGCAGCCGCGCCTCCTGCTCCGGGCCCTGGTGGGCCACGGCCGCACGGCGCAGCAACCCCTCGGGCGTCGCCAGATCGATGATGCACCACGAGGCCACCGAGCGGCTCGCCAGGCGCGCCACCTCCTGGAGCGTGGCGTCCGAGACCTCCAGCGACTGCCCCAGCACGTGGCTGGCGGTGGCCAGGAAGCGCAGCGCCCCTTCCGCGTGCTTGAGGTCGGACAGGTCCAGCACGAAGGTGAGCACGCGGTCCAGCTCCTCCACCCGCGCCGAGCCCGTCATCACCGGCACCCGCGTGCCATCCCCACGCAGCAGCACGAGCTCGAAGACAGTGGTCACTCCGCGATCCCACAACTCACGCAGCGCCCGTGCGCCGATCTCCTTCTTCTCGGGAGCCACCAGCTCCCCCCAGCGCAAGCTCCCCAGCTCCTTGCGCTGGTGGCCGGTGAGCTTGAGGAAGGCCCTGTTGGCCTCGAGGATGACGCCCTTCTGGTCGCAGAAGGACAGCCCCATCAGGTCGGTCTCCATGAAGCGGCGGAACACGGCCTCGCCCTCGCGGATGGCTTGCTCCATGCGCAGGCGCTCGGTGATGTCCTCCAGGACGGCCACGGCGGCCGTCACCCGCCCCTCCGCATCGCGTACCGGCCCGGCGCTCACCTCCAGGGTGACGCGGCCTCCGCCTTCGCGCGGCACGTCCATGATCTCATCGCGCACCACCTCACCACGGGTGAGCGCGCGCACCAGGGGCCCCTCTTTCGGCCGACCGCTCCTCCCTTCCATGCATCCCCCAGCCAGGCACAGGGGCTCCTGCTGGGTCCGGGCCCGAGAGAGGACCCCTCGCAGGAGCGGCTCCGCATGGGCATTGGTCATCAGCAACCTGCCACTCGGGGCCTCGACGAGGAGGACGCCCTGGGGCATCTGCTGAAGCACGGCCTGGAGCCGTCGGTGCTCGAGTTCCAGCAAGCGGCGTTGCGCCTCGGCCTCGGCCCGCGCCCGCTCCGCCACCTCGCGCAGCTCGCGCTCCTTCGCATACAGGTGGGCGCGCTCCAGCGCCTGTGCGCACTGCGTGGCGACGAGGAGGGCGAAGTCCTTGTCCTCCTCCGAGAAGCCCTGCTCCCGAGCGAAGCCCAGCGCCAGCACGCCCAACATCTTGGACTCCGCCTGCAGCGGCACGAAGGCCAGGGCGCGCGGTGGGTGCAACCGCACCCCATCCAGGATGGGGTAGCGCTGCCGCAGGATCTCCACCGACTCCACCCAGACCGGCTCGCCCTGGCGGACCACCTCCGCGACCGGGACAGGCGCGTTCACCGACACGTTGTGCCAGGGATCGAGGTCCATCTCGTGCAGACCTGACCGCCCGGCGAGCCGCAGCACCCCAGGCTCCTTGAAGAGGTAGAAGACCCACTCGGTGGCATCCAGCGTGGGCCCGGCCTGGTCGACGATGATCCGGGTCACCTGCTCCGGCGTCAGCGCCTGCGACAGCCCGCTCGTCACCCCCTGCAAGCGCAGCAGCCGCTCCATCGACTGCTTCGACATCCGCTGCCGCGTCTCGCTCATCCCGTGGCCCCGCTGTCGGGAGTCCGCTCCCATAGACACAACAGTGCCCCACGGGTTCTTCCTCCTGGCCCCCCTGCCAGCGCGCGAGGGAGGACAGGGGCAGGCGTCATCTCGGGCCGGCCGGCAGCCTGGCCGAAAGGTTCAGGTCACGAGCCGGGTCAGAAAGGACGCCGTGCGACTCGCCTTCGAGGTGGCGACCTTGGCGGGCGTTCCGGCCGCCACCACCCGACCGCCCTCCTCTCCCGCGCCCGGGCCGATGTCGATAACCCAGTCGCTCGCGGCGACGACGCGCATGTCGTGCTCGACGAGGATGACGGTGTTGCCCGCGTCGACCAGCCCCTCGAGCTGAGCCATGAGCTTGTCCACGTCCGCGGGGTGCAGGCCCGTGGTGGGCTCGTCCAGGACGTAGAGCGTGTTGCCGCGCTGCATCCGCTGCAGCTCGGTGGCGAGCTTGATGCGCTGGGCCTCACCGCCGGAGAGCTCGGTGGCGGGCTGGCCCAGGCGCAGATAGCCCAGGCCCACCTCGCGCAAGACGCTCAGCGAGCGCGACACCTGTGGCTCCTCGGCGAAGAACGCATGGGCCGCGTCGACCGTCATCCCCAGCACCTCGGCGATGTTCTTGCCCCGGTACTGAATCTCCAGCGTCTTGGCGTTGTAGCGGGCGCCATGGCACGTGGGACACGGCGCGTAGACGCTGGGCAGGAAGAGCAGCTCGACGCTCACGAAGCCCTCGCCCTCGCACGTCTCGCAGCGCCCCTTGGCCACGTTGAACGAGAAGCGCCCGACGTCGAAGCGGCGGGAGCGCGCGGCCGGCGTGGCGGCGAAGAGCTTACGGACGTTGTCGAAGAGGCCCGTATAGGTGGCCAGGTTGGAGCGCGGTGTGCGCCCGATCGGCTTCTGATCGACGCGCACCAGCCGCTTGATGCCCTCCATCCCAGAGACGATGCGCCCACCCGTGGTGAGTACGACGGTGCGCTCCAGCTCCTCGCCCTCCTCTTCCTCGGTGGGCAGCTCGTGGCCGAGCTGCTCGGCGACCAGCTCCACGAGCACCTGACTCACCAGGCTCGACTTCCCCGAACCGGAGACGCCCGTCACCGAGGTGAACACGCCCAATGGGAAGTCGACATCGAGCTGGTGCAGGTTGTTGCGGGTGACGCCCTCGAGGCGGAGCCAGCCCTTGGGCGAGCGGGGATTGCGACGCCGCACGGACTGGGCCCCGAAAAGGTAGCGCCGCGTCTGGGACGCCTCCACGTCCTCGAGCCCCTCCAGCGGCCCGCTGTAGAGCACCCGCCCCCCCTTCTCGCCCGCGGCCGGCCCCACGTCGACGATCCAGTCGGCGTGGCGGATCACATCCACCTCATGCTCCACCACGAACAGCGAGTTCCCCGACTCCTTCAACTGGTCGAGCGCCTTCAGCAGGGCCTCTGTGTCGGCCGGGTGGAGCCCCGCGGAGGGCTCGTCGAGCACGTACACCACGCCGAACAGGTTGGAGCGCACCTGGGTGGCGAGCCGCAACCGCTGGAGCTCTCCGGGTGAGAGCGTCGGAGTGCTGCGCTCCAGGGAGAGGTAGCCCAGCCCAAGCTCGGTCAGGACCTGGATGCGCGCCAGCAGATCCTTGGCGATCCGCTGCGTCACCAGCGCCTTCTCCGGGTGCTCCCGCACCAGCTTCGCCGCCCCGGGGGCCGTCCCGTCCGCGGCGGGGCGGAGGATGTCTGCCACCCGCTTCATCGGCAGCCGGGCCAGCTCGCCGATGTCCAGACCCGCGAAGGTGACGGACAGGGATTCACGGCGCAGGCGCTTGCCCTGGCACAGGGAGCACTCTCCGCTCACCATGTACTGCGACACGCGCTTCTTCATCAGCGCGCTCTGGGTCGTGGCGAAGGTCTGCAGCACGTAGCGCCGGGCACCCGTGAAGGTCCCCATGTAGCTGGGAGGCTCCTTGCGCTTGAGCGCCTGCCGCGTCTCGGCCGGGGTGAAGCCCGCGTACACGGGGACGGTGGGCTGCTCGTCCGTGAAGAGGATCCAGTCGCGATCCTTCTTGGGCAGATCGCGCCAGGGGCGGTCCACGTCGTAGCCGAGCGTCACCAGGATGTCGCGCAGGTTCTGGCCATGCCACGCGGGTGGCCAGGCGGCGATGGCCCGCTCGCGGATGGTCAGGGAGTCATCCGGCACCATGGAGCGCTCGGTCACCTCATAGACGCGGCCCAGCCCATGGCAGTGGGGGCAGGCCCCGGCGGGGGTGTTGGGCGAGAAGGCGTCGGAGTCGAGGTGCGGCTGGTGGGGCGGATACGTGCCGGCGCGCGAGTACAGCAGGCGCAGCGAGTTGGCGATCGTCGTCACACTGCCCACGGACGAGCGGGACGTGGGCGCGCCTCGGTGCTGCTGGAGCGCCACCGCCGGGGGCAACCCGTCGATGGCGTCGACCTCGGGGACCCCTGCCTGATCGATCAGCCGCCGTGCGTACGGGGCCACGGACTCGAAGTAGCGCCGCTGTGCCTCCGCGTAGAGCGTGCCGAAGGCCAGTGAGGATTTGCCCGAGCCAGAGACCCCCGTGAAGACGACCAACGCATCCCGGGGGATCTCGACGTCCACGTTCTTGAGGTTGTGCTCGCGGGCTCCACGCACCCGAACGAGCCCCGAACCCGGAGATTTGGGCATTCGCACTTCGTGAACGTGCTACCGGCGGGCCCAAAGGAACAGAGGGGATGCCGGCTTCAAGACACCCAGACTTTCGAAACTCCTTTATCACTAGATTTCCTAGCTTTACTGCTAACGAGCCGAGGAGCCGACGAGGGCGGCACCTTCGCCCGCCCTCGTCACCTCCGACCTGGACGCCTCCCTCACTTCGGGTGGTCGTTCTTCGGGCACTTCCGGCAGTCGTCCTTCTTGAAGGACTGCAGGCCGTTCGTCCCCTCGTACCGGCATTCGTCCGCGGACTTCGCGCCGATGCGCACGTCATCGGTGACGTAGTCCTTGAAGACGATGCAGACCTTGGCCTTCTTGTCGGGGCCCGGCACCTCGAAGTGGTAGTCCGCGTCGAGCTCCTTGCACGGGCCGCCCTTCGACTTGATCTTGTCCACCTCCACCGTGCCGAAGTGCTCCGTGGTGAGGAACACGCGGAAGTCCTTCACGGGGCAGTTGCCGAAGTCGAGGAAGATGTGGGTGATGTTCTTGTCGCGCACGATGGGGTCGAAGCAGATGCGCTTGCCGCACTGGTTGGGGCCACTGCCCGAGAGCTGCTCCACATAGTGCGCCGTCGCCCCCGAAGTGGCCTCCTCCTCCTCCTCCAGCCCCACGCCACAACCGAAGCCCACCACGCCCGCCATCACCGCCGTCACCAGGCCTGCTTTCCACTGACGCATCCGAGACCTCGCTTCCGTTACCCAGGACATCCCCAGGGAGCGGCCATCGCTCCCGGAGCGACGCCTCGAGCAACGCACATGCCGCGTGCGAAGGTGCTGGGCCCTCGAAAGTGAGCCCGACCGCGAGGGCAGGAGCCAGCGACCCGCGGGGCCTCCCAGCGTGGAGTGCATGAACGTCGCCGAGCGCGGCCTACACACCGTGGGCCCTCGGCTTCCCAGCCTGGGGCCTTCGCGGGCTCGCCCCCGAAGGCGGCCCCTTTCCGCACCCTGGACGATCCAGTCAGCCGGGATTTCTTCAATACACCAGAAAACAGGTTACGCCTCCCTGGGGGAACGCATGCGAACGCTGGTGCCATTGCTCGCGGTAGGACTCGTGCTCGCTGCCTGCGAGCTGCCCTCGGACGACGACGCGTCGGAGTCGAAAGCCCTGGAGCGGAGCCTGTCCGCGCAGGTGTCCGCCGAGAGCACCGGAAACGCGACGTTCGATCCGACGCTGGGAGCGCCCGCCTGCGCCAGCGTGGGCCCCACCTGTGACTCGGGGGAGCTGCTGGTGGGACGGGCGAACCTCGGCCCCGAGCCCCACGCCCCCAACACCGTGGGCGGCGCGTGCGCGGATGGAACGGACGGCACCTATGGCACCAGCGCCTCGCTGGAGCGGCTCTCCGTCTCCCGGAGCGATGGCACCGCGCTCGCGGTGGGCAAGGAGGTGACGCTCCAGGCCACGGTCCGCGCGAGCACGAACTACTGGGCCGAAGTGCTGGACTTCTACGCCGCGCCCGACGCGAGCAGCCCCAGCTGGACGCTCGTGAAGACGGAGTGGCCGAGCAAGAGCGGACTCCAGGTCCTGTCGACCTCGTACGTGCTCCCCGCCGGCTCGCGGCAGGTCCTCCGAGGTGTGTACCGCCGCCTCGGCGAGAACCTCTCGCCTTGCATGCCGGGCTCCCTGAATGACCATGACGACCTGGTCTTCGAGGTGGCCCTGGAGCCGGACTCCCTGCCCCCGAGTGTGGCGCTCACCATCCCCTCCGAGGGCGCCATCGTGCGGGGCTACTACCCCTTCAAGGCGGAGGCGAGCGACAACTTCGGCGTGCAACGTGTGGAGTTCTACGACGGCGCAGCCCTGATCGGCACGGTGACCCGCTCGCCCTATTCGCTGTACTGGAACAGCCGGGCGGTGGCCAACGGCCCCCACACCCTCACGGCGCGGGCGTATGACGTGGCCGGCAACATCGCCCTCTCTACTCCCCTCAACGTCCTCGTCGACAACGACTTCGTGCCGCCGCAGGTGGCGTTCCTCACGCCCGTGGAGGGCGCGACCGTGGGCGAGACCGTCTCCCTCGAGGTCAACGCCAGCGATGATCGCGGGCTGGTGAATGTGGACTTCTATGTGGCGCGCGATACGGGCGGCAACGTGGCCTTCCGCCACATCGGGAGCGCGAACGCCCCGCCGTACCGGGTGGCCTGGAATGCCCGCTCCTCGCCCGACGGCCCGTATGTCCTCCAGGCGATCGCCCATGACTCGGCCGGCAACGTCTCGCCCGAGGCCCTGGTACACGTGGTGCTGGAGAATGATCTGATCCCGCCCGCGACGGCGATCACCGCGCCGACCAGCGGAGCGAGTCTGAGCGGCACGGTCTCCATCGAGGCGAGCGCGAGCGACAACCGGCAGATCGTGCGCGTGGAGTTCTATGTGGATGGCGAGCCCGTCGGGTTCGACACGACGGCGCCGTACGCGGTGTCCTGGGACACGGCGGCCATGTTCACCGGCAGCCACACGCTGACGAGCCGGGCCTATGACACGGCGGGCTACTCGACGGAAAGCGCGCCCGTCACGGTCCAGACGAACAACCCGGGCAACGTGCGCTACGACCCGGGCTTGAAGGCGCCACGGTGCGACACCGTGAAGGACCGCTGCGACACCCTGACGCTGGTCAAGGGACGCGGGCCCGCGGGCCCCGAGCGGTACGCGCCCAACACCCTGGACGGGTGCATCGACGGCACACGCACCGACCTGGGCGAGGCCATCCAGCGGATCCGGGTACTCCGCGAGGACGGCACGCCCATGGCCGAGGGGAAGCGGGTTCGAATCGAGGTGGACGTGCACTCCACCTACGACGCGTGGCGCTACCAGTACCTGGAGCTGTTCTCGGCGGCGAATGCGACCCAGCCCGCGTGGACCCACATCACCAGCATCAAGCTGACGACCCCGGGCGCGCAGACGCTCTCGGCGGAGTACATCCTGCCCGCCGGAGGCCTGCAGGCCGTGCGCGCGAAGTTCGGCCTGTTCCTGTCCCCGACGGGCGTGCCCTGCGGCACGGAGCCGGCGGATGGCTCGTGGAACGATCGCGACGACGTGGTCTTCCCGGTCGGCCAGGAACCGGACACCCTCCCCCCTCAGGTCGCCCTCACCGCTCCCGCCCCGCAGGCGACGGTGAGCGGAACGGTCGCCGTGACGGCGGTGGCGAGCGACAACTTCGGAGTGGTGGCCGTGGACTTCTATGACGGGCAGACGCTGCTGGGCACGGATACCTCGGCCCCGTTCAGCCTGAGCTGGGCCACCCGGAGCGGCCCCAGTGGCAGCCACACGCTGATCGCGCGCGCCCGAGACCTGGCCGGAAACATGGCGCTCTCGCAGCCCGTAACGGTGGTGGTGGACAACGACCTGGTGGTGCCGACGGTCGCCATCACCTCCCCCGCCCCGGGCACCCTCATCCCTGGCACGGTGGAACTCACCGTGAACGCCACGGACGATCGGGCGGTCACCCGCGTCGAACTCTACAGCGGCACCCGGCTGCTCGTGACCCTCCCCTCCGCGCCGTACCGCTACTCCTGGGACACGCGGTCCGAATGGAGCGGCACGCACGTGCTGACCGCCCGGGCCTACGACGCAGCGGGCAACGTGGGGATCTCAGAGGAGGTGGCGGTGCTCGTCGTGCGCGACACCACGCCCCCGGCGGTGTCGATCACCTCGCCCACCGCCAGTGCGGCGGTCGCCGGGACGGTGACGATCTCCGCCAACGCCACGGACGAGTTCGGGGTGCAGCGGGTGGAGTTCCTGATCGACGGCCAGATGGTGGGGACCTCCACCTCCGCCCCCTACAGCTTCACCTGGAACACGCTGACCGCGACGATCGGCAACCACACGCTGACCGCGCGTGCCACCGACATCCACGGCAACGCCGCGACGTCGCCGGGGGTGAGCGTGAAGGTGGACAACCTGCCCCCGAGCGTGGCCCTCACCTCCCCGGCCAGCGGGACCACCCTCGTGGGTGTGGTCTCCCTCGCGGCGGAGGCCACGGACACCACGGGCGTCACCCGGGTGGACTTCTTCGTGGATGGGGCGCTGCTGGCGAGCGACACGAGCGCTCCCTACAGCGTGACCTGGGACAGCGCGGGGTGGGTCAACGGGAGCCACACCCTGTACGCCCGGGCCTATGACGGGCTGGGCCACATGGCCGTGAGCCCCGAGCTCACGGTGAACACGAGCCAGCCCACGAGCGCCGTGTTCGACCCCGTGCTCCGCGTGCCGACGTGTGCCTCGACCGAGCGCCTCTGCGACACCCTGCTGCTCGTGAAGGGCCGCGACGGCTCGGAGTCCAACGCGCCCAACACGCTCCACGGGAGCTGCGCCGACGGAGCGGAGCTGCCCGAGTCGGAGAAGATCCACCGGATCAAGGTGTACTCCACCACGGGCTCGACCTTCGCGCAGGGCCAGCGCGTCCGGGTCGAGGTCCACGTCAACGCCGTCAACACCGCCACGGACGCGCTCGACCTGTTCTACACCTCCAACGCGAACACCCCCTCGTGGACGCACCTGGCCACGCTGGTACCGAGCGCGACGGGGACCCAGGTGCTCGCCGCCGAGTACGTGCTGCCCGCAGGCTTCCTCCAGGCGGTGCGCGCCCAGTTCCGCGTGGGCGGCGACGCCAGCTCGGCGTGCAGCACGGGCGCTCGGGACGACCATGACGACCTGGCCTTCCTGGTGGACTCGGATCCGACGGTGTCGATCACCTCGCCCGCCCACAACGCGCAGGTGCAGGGCACCGTCGCGGTGACCGCGACCGCCGCCGACAACTACGAGGTGCGGCGCGTCGAGTTCTACGTGGACGGGATCCTGATCGGCTCGGACGTCGGCGCGCCCTACCAGCAGAACTGGAACAGCACGAACATGGCGAACGGCGCCCACACGCTCACCGCGAAGGCGTACGACGCCGGGGGGCGCGTCGGCACCTCCGCCTCGGTCGTGGTGTACACCGACAACACCCCGCCGACCGCGACGCTCACCGCGCCCGCGCAGGGTGCCCTCCTCCGAGGGAGCGCCCAGCTCACGGCCACCGCCAGCGACGCCCAGGGCGTGGCGCGGGTCGAGTTCTACGATGGCGCGACGCTGATCGGCACGGACACCGCCTCGCCCTACGCGCTGAGCTGGAACACCGCGAGCGCGGCGGACGGCGCCCACACGCTCTCGGTGAAGGCCTATGACATCGCGGGAAACGTCCGCACCTCCGTCTCGGTGGGAGTGACCGTCGACAACACCGGGCCGACGACGGCCCTCACCGCTCCGGCGCCAGATGCTCACCTCCGCAAGGGCCTCATGCTCAGCGCCAGCGCCAGCGACACTCACGGTGTCTCGAAGATCGAGTACTACGTCGACGCCACGCTGCTGGGTACGTACAGCTCCACGAGCTCCATGCACCTCTGGGACACCCAGGGCGTGGCGGACGGCGCCCATACGCTCACGGTGAAGGCGTATGACAGCCTGGGCAACGTGACGACCTCCGCCGGGGTGGCGGTGATCGTCGACAACACCCTGCCGACGACGGCGATCACCTCGCCGACGCAGAGCGCCCGGGTCGGAGGAACCGTCCAGTTCACCGCCACCGCCACCGACAACCAGGCGGTGGACCGGGTCGAGTTCTACGCGGGCGAGCGGTTGGTAGGGACGGCCACCTCCGCGCCCTACTCCGTGAGCTGGAACACGACGACCGAGGCCAACTACAGCATCGAGCTCAGGACGAAGGTCTATGACCGGGCTGGGAACTACAGCCTGTCCGCCCCGGCGTACTACGTCACCGTGGACAACCTCGCGCCCACCGTGGCCATCACCTCGCCGGCCAATGGGGCCTCGCTCTTCCTGAGCGCCACCATCCAGGTCAGCGCCAGCGACAACACGGGCATCACCCAGGTGGTCTTCTATGACGGGACCAAGGTCCTCGGCACCGACACCTCGGCCCCTTACAGCTTCAGCTGGGGCCTGCTCTCCGTGACCAAGGGCAACCACACCCTGACCGCCAAGGCCTATGACGCGGCGGGCAACGTGACGACCTCGGCCCCCATTACAGTGAAGGTGAACTGACGCTTTTCGCACGCGGGAGGATCCAGCCACCCCGTATTTCTTCAATTAACCAGGAAACGGGCTTCAACCCCAAGGGGGAGAACCATGCGGTTCCTGGTGACACTGCTCGCGACGAGCCTCGTCCTCGCTTCCTGCGAACTCCCCCCGGGGGAGTCCACCCCCGAAGCCGCGACGAAGACGCAGAAGGCCTTCGTCGCCGGCAGCCGCTTGCTGAAGAGCGAGAAGGCGGTGCCCGGCCGCTACATCGTCGTCCTGGACGAGAAGGCCCAGCTCCAGGCTCAGGGGGCGGAGCTGCTCGCCCGCCAGCTCTCCTCCCTCCACGGAGCCTCCGTGCAGCGCGTCTACTCCCGGGCGCTCCACGGCTTCGCCGCCTCCATGTCCGAGGCCGCCGCCCTTCAGCTCAGCAACGACCCGCGCGTGCTCTACGTGGAAGAGGATGCCGAGGTCTCCCTGGCCGGCACCCAGAGCAGCGCCCCCTGGGGCCTGGACCGCATCGACCAGCGGGACCTGCCCCTGGACCAGACGTTCACGTACGCCTCCACCGGCAGCGGCGTGCATGCCTACGTCATCGACACCGGCATCCGCCTGACTCACACGGAGTTCGGCGGGCGTGCCCTCGAGGGCTTCACCACCGTCAACGACGGCAACGGCTCGAACGACTGCAACGGCCATGGCACCCACGTGGCCGGAATCCTCGGCGGGGCCACCTATGGCGTGGCCAAAGACGTCACCCTGCACTCGGTGCGCGTCATGGACTGTACGGGCACGGGCCTCGTCTCCCAGGTCATCGCCGGCATCGACTGGGTCAACGCCCACCACGTGAAGCCGGCGGTGGCGACCCTGAGCCTCTCCGTCGACAGATCGGATGCGCTGAACGCCGCGATTACCGCGTCCATCCAGGCCGGCGTCTTCTACGCGGCCGCGGCCGGCAACGAGAACGCCTACGCGTGCCACCGGTCTCCCG
Source organism: Hyalangium ruber (assembly GCF_034259325.1). NCBI lineage: Bacteria > Pseudomonadati > Myxococcota > Myxococcia > Myxococcales > Archangiaceae > Hyalangium > Hyalangium rubrum. The sequence goes on from NZ_JAXIVS010000005.1 coordinate 416,942, forward strand.
CCAGCGCCAACCTGGTCACGGCCGTCGGGGCGACCGACAGCACGGATACCCGGGCCTCCTTCTCCAACTACGGCCCCTGCGTGGCCCTCTACGCCCCGGGCAGCAACATCCCCTCGGCCTGGCACACCACCGACACCAGCACGAACACCCTCAGCGGCACCTCGGCGGCGAGCGCGCATGTGGCGGGTGTGGCCGCGCTCTTCCTGGAGGGCCATCCGCTGTCCTCCGCGGAGCAGGTCTCCGCCGAGCTCATCCGCCAGACGACGCCCGACAAGATCACCAACGCCTACTACTCTCCGAACCGGCTCCTGTACGCGCGGAGCTGCACAGGCACGGACCAGACTCCGCCGCAGATCACCCTCACCGCGCCCACCCAGGGAGCGATCCTGAGCGGTGGGTCTTATCTGTTCGCCAACGCGACGGACGACACCGGCGTCGTGAAGGTGGAGTTCTTCGTCGGCAACCGCTCGCTCGGCCCCGGATACCTCTACTCCGGCCGCTATCTGCAGTCCCTGGACAGCGCCCTCTTCAGCAACGGCCCCGAGGTGATCACCGCCCGGGCCTACGACGCCAACTGCAACGTGGGGGTGAGCGCGCCCGTGAACGTGACGATCGCGAACGCCCAGAACCCCACGTTCGACCCCACGCTGGGAGCCCCCGCCTGCACCCACCTGGCCTACAACGGCCGCTGCGACTCGGGAGGACTGCTCGCGGGGCGAGCGAACCTCGGCCCCGAGCGCAACGCACCCAACACGCTGGCCGGGGGTGAGGGCGCCTGCACGGATGGGACGGCGGGCGTGTACCGCGAAAGCCCCTCCCTGGAGCGCCTCGTCGTCTCTCGAAGCGATGGCACCCGGCTCGCGGTGGGCAAGGAGGTGGTGATCCAAGCCACGGTCCACGCGAGCCTCCACTTCGCCCAGGAGGCCCTGGACCTCTACGCCGCGCCGGACGCGAGCAACCCCACCTGGACCCTCCTCGACACCCTGACGCCCACGGCCGTCGGCGCTCAGGTCCTCTCCACCACGTACCTGCTCCCCTCGGGTACGCGGCAGGCGATCCGGGGCGTGTACCGCTCGGGGGCCGGCAACGGCACGGCCTGTGTCCCGGGGCCCTTCAACGACCATGACGATCTCGTCTTCCCGGTGGGCGTGGAGCAGGACACCACCCTGCCGAGCGTGGAGCTCACCGCTCCGGCCGAGGGCGCGACGCTGGAGGGCCTCGTCCCGGTCTCCCTGACGGCGAGCGACAACTTCGGCGTGCAGCGCGTGGAGTTCTACGACGGCGCTACCCGGGTCGGCACCGCCACCCGCGCGCCCTACGCCATGAACTGGGACACCTGGCCGGTGCCCAACGGTGCCCACGTCCTCACGGCCCGGGCGTATGACGTGGCGGGCAACGTCGCCGTCTCCACGGCGGTCAACGTCCTCATCAACAATGACCACACGCCGCCGCAGATGGTGTTCGACGTGCCCGTGGACGGCTCGTTCGTGCGCCGCCAGATCGGGATCCAGGTCAGGGCCAGCGACAACCGGGGCGTGACGCGCGTCGACTTCTACGCCAACGGCGCCCCTATCGGCCACTCATTGGGCTCGTATGAGTATTTCAGCATCGGCTGGGACACCCGCACGGTGTCCAACGGGATGTACGTCATCACCGCCATCGCCCAGGACGCCATGGGCAACACCTTGGAGCGCACGGTCACCGTCCACGTGGACAACGACTTCTTCCCGCCCCAGACCTCCATCACCTCGCCGGTGAACGGGGTGCTCTTGAGCGGCACGGTCTCCATCGAGGCGGACGCGAGCGATGACCGGCAGGTGGCGAAGGTGGACTTCTACGTGGACGACGAACGGGTCGGCACCGCCACGACGGCGCCGTACAGGCTGGTCTGGGACTCGGCCACGGTCTTCAACGGCCTCCACCGGCTGTACACCGTCGCGGATGACGGCCGAGGCAACCAGGGGACGAGCGCGCACGTCATCGTGGAGGTGAACAACGCGGGCAATACCCGCTTCGACCCGAGCTTGAGGGTGCCGCGGTGCGACTCCGTGGAGGATCGCTGCGACACCCAGAACCAGGTCCGAGGCCGCGGCCACCTGGGCCCCGAGCTCAACACGCCCAACACCCTGGACACTTGCTACGACGGCTACTGGGGCCGCTACCGTTTCGACGAGTCCGTCGAGCGGGTCCGGGTGATCCGGGAGGACGGCACCGCCCTGGCGGAGGGAAAGAAGGTCCGGATCGACGTCGACGTGTTCATCTTCAGCACCCAGATCGACGTCCTGGACCTGTACTACACGTCGAACGCGGCCCAGCCCAACTGGAAGTACATCACCAGCGTCACGCCCACCGCCCCCGACAAGACGGTCCAGCGGCTCTCGGCGGAGTACGTTCTGCCCGTGGGCAGTCTGCAAGCCGTGCGCGCCGTCTACCGCATCGGTGGACTGCCCCCCAAGCCCTGCGACTATGGCCTGTTCACGGATCGCGATGACGTGGCCTTCCCGGTCGGCCAGGAGACGGACGCCGAGCCTCCGATGGTGGCGATCACCTCTCCCGCCTTCGGCGCGACGGTGACCGAGACCCTCACGGTGACGGCCCAGGCGAGCGACAACTTCGGCGTGGTGTCGGTGGACTTCTATGACGGCGAGTCGCTGATCGGCACCGACACCGAGCCTCCGTACAGCGTGACGTGGCAGAGCCGGCAGGGCGCCAACGGCCCTCGTACGCTGACGGCCATGGCCTTCGATCTGGCCGGGAACCGGATGACCTCGCTGCCGGTGACCGTGATCGCGGACAACGATTTGACGCCACCAGAGGTCTTCCTCACCGCGCCTGTCCCAGGTGCCCGAATTGGAGAGACGGTGGCACTGGCCGCGGAGGCCACGGACAACCTCGGGGTCACCCGCGTCGAGTTCTATGACGGTGAGCGGATGCTCTTCTCCGACACCACCGCGCCCTACAGCTATGACTGGCCCACGCGGTTCGGCGGACCTCACCAGCGCATCCTGAGCGCCCGGGCCTACGACGCGGCCGGCAACGTGGGGTTCGCGCCGCCGGTGGAGGTGACCGCGCTGCCCGAACTCACCCCGCCCACCGTGTCGCTCACATCGCCCACGGAGGGCTCCCGGCTTCGCGGGATGACATCGCTCGAGGCCAACGTCACGGATGCCTCCGGAGTGAGCAAGGTGGAGTTCCTGCTGGACGGCGCCCTGCTCGCCACCGACACCGTGGCGCCCTACTCCCTTTTCCCCTGGGACACCCAGACGGTGGCCAACGGCGGTCACCTGATCAGCGTTCGGGCCACGGACATCTACGACAACGTCCGCACCTCGTCCGAGGTGAGCGTGGTGATCGACAACGCTGCGCCCACCCTGACCTTCACCTCCCCGGCCCGCTGGGCGACCGTGTCGGGCCGGGTGTTGATCCAGGCGGAGGCCACGGACAACGAAGGGGTGACCCGGGTCGACTTCTACTTGGAAGGAGGGACGCTGCTGGCGAGCGACACGACGGCGCCCTACGGCACGGAGTGGGACACCACCGAATGGCAGAACGGGACCGTCTCGCTGTACGCCCATGCCTATGACGCGACGAACAACGCGAGCGCGAGAATCTACCTGCCCGTGACAGTGTCCCAGCCCGGCAGCGCCACGCGAGACGCTGCGCTCGCGGTGTCCCGCTGCTCCCTGCCGAGCAGCATCTGCGACACCACGACCCTGGTGAAGGGCCGCGCCTACCAGGAGCCCTCCCCGCCCAACACGATCCGCTCCAGCTGTGCCGACGGGACGCTCTACCCCGCCATGCAGCAGATCCGGCGCATCAAGTTGTCCTCCGTCGATGGCGCCCCGTTCGAGGAGGGAAAGCCCGTCCGGGTGGAGGTCCACGTCACCGCCCACGACACCGCCATGGACGCGCTCGACCTGTTCTACGCCAGCGACGCGAACACGCCCGCGTGGACGTACCTGACCACGCTGATGCCGAGCACGACGGGACCCCAGGTGCTCTCCACGGAGTACATGCTGCCGGCCGGCATCCTCCAGGCGGTGCGGGCCCAGTTCCGCGTGGGCGGCAACAGCAGCTCGGCGTGCAGCACCGGCGCCCAGGATGACCATGACGACCTGGTCTTCGCGGTGGAGTCGAGCCCCGTGGTGGCCATTACCGCGCCCGCCAGCAACACCCTGGTGAAGGGCACCGTCTCGGTGACGGCGACGGCCACCGACAACCTCGGGGTGAACCGGGTGGAGTTCTTCCTGGACGGGACGCTGATCGGCACCGACACCAGCGCGCCCTACGAGGCGAGCTGGAACAGCGCGACCCTGGCGGACGGTGCCCACACGCTCACCGCGAAGGCCTACGACGCGGGGGAACGCGTGGGGTTCTCCACCGCGGTCGGGGTGATCATCGACAACACCCTGCCGACCGTGGCGCTCACGAGCCCCACGCAGGGCGCGCTCATCGGAGGCACGGTGCTGCTCGAGGCCAGCGCCAGCGACAACCTGGGGGTGGCTCGGGTCGAGTTCTACGCCGCCAGCACGCTGCTCGGCACGGCCTTCACCGCGCCCTACACGCTGCTCTGGAGCACGCTGAGCATGCCGGAAGGCTCGCGCCAGCTCTCGGTGCGGGCCTACGACGGAGCCGGCAATGTTCGCACTTCCTCCACGGCGTCGGTGACGATCGACAACGTCGCGCCGACGGTCTCCCTCACCGAGCCGGTGCGGAACGCCCAGATTCGGGGAGGGGTCCTGCTCGGCGCCAGCGCCAGCGATCCTCTCGGGGTGACGCGGGTCGAGTTCTACGTGGACGGAGCGCTGATCGGCACCGACACCAGCTGGCCCTACCACGCGAGCTGGGACAGCCTCGGCTGGGCCGAAGGGCCTCATTCCCTCACCGCGAAGGCCTACGACGGCATCGGCCACGTCACGACCTCCGCCGCGGTCCCGGTGAACGTGGACAGAACCCCGCCGGAGGTGGCGCTCCTCTCCCCCGCGCCGGGAACGAAGCTTCGAGGCACCATCGTGGTCGAGGCCACCGCCAGCGACACCGTGGCGCTGGCGCGCGTCGAGTTCGCCATCAACGGAGTCCACTTCGGCACCGTCTACAGCACGCCCTACCAGATGAGCTGGAACACGACGCTGGTGGCGGACGGCACCCACACGTTCACGGCGACGGCCTATGACCGTGCCGGCAACGCCCGCACCTCCTCGGGGGCGCAGGTGCTCATCGACAACACGGCGCCGACGGAAGCGGTCCTCGCCACGCCGGCGAACAACGCCGTGCTCCGAGGCTCCGCCCTGCTCAGCGCCACCGCCAGCGACAACCTGGAGATGGCCCGGGTCGAGTTCTACGCGGGCGAGACATTGCTCGGCACGAGCACCACCGCCCCCTACGCCATCACCTGGGACACCACGACCGCCGCCAACACCAGCTTCACGCTGACGACCAAGGCCTATGACACGGCTGGCAACCTCACCGAGTGGATCGGCACCCTCGTCACCGTGGACAACGCCGCCCCAACCGCGGCCATCACCTCGCCGGCCAATGGGGCCTCGCTCTTCCTGAGCGCCACCATCCAGGCCAGCGCCAGCGACAACCGGGGCGTCACCCAGGTGGTCTTCTACGACGGGACCAAGGTCCTCGGCACCGACACCTCGGCCCCCTACAGCTTCAGCTGGGGCCTGCTCTCCGTGACCAAGGGAAACCACACCCTGACGGTCAAGTCCTACGACGCGGCGGGCAACGTGACGACCTCGGCTCCCATCACCGTGAAGGTGAACTGAGCTCCGGGTTAGCGGCGCTTCGTGGCGACGAAGGTGGGGTACACGGTGCCTTCGATCGTCCGCGGTTCGGGGCGGGCGTCGAGCCCCACCTCGTCGAAGAGCCGCAACCAGGTGGCCTCCGGGAACACGCCGAACTGGTGCTCGTCGTGTACGCAGCGGACGCTTCCATCGCGCTCTTTCAGCAGCAGCGCGAAGTGGACGGCCCCCGAGGTCGCGCCCGGCTCCAGGGGCAGCGTCCACATGAGGTAGCGCAACGAGCGCGAGCGCCCGTCCGGACCGGGCAGCTCATCCTCGCCCTCGACCGACTCGCCGGGCTCGAAGGTCTCCAGGGTGGCATCGGGTGCGACCACCGCCACCCCGCCGGGCCGCAGGTGGGTGGAGACCGTCTCCAGCGCCGCGCGCAGCTCGGCCTCCGTGGTCATGTACTCGACCGCATCGTGGACGAACACGGCATCGAACTCGCGCCCGAGGCGCACGGTCCGCATGTCGCCGGGGACGTGCTCACACTCGGGGTTGAGCGCGCGGCTCACCTTCAGCATCCCCTCGGACAGATCGACCAGGGTGAGCGAGAACGCGTGCTTGAGGTAGCTGGCGTTGTTGCCGCCGCCGCTGCCCAGCTCGAGCACCTTCTCCAGGGGGCCGGACGCCCCGCTCCGCAGCAGCCGGAGGTATTCCCCGGACTCTTCGCGGTAATGGGAGGGCGGCGAGACGAGGGGCCACCACTCGGCCAGCTCTTCGTAGAGTTTCATAACGGCCTCTCGAAGCTCCATAGAAAGGACCGACCCGATCGCGGGATGGCCTGACAGGCGCCACCTCCACGACCGGGTCGGAGGACTTCCGGTGCTGCTACCCTACTTCTAGAGCGGCTCGGACGCGCAGAGATCCACCTCGATCAGCGGGTTGAGGTGACCCTCGGCGTTGCCCGACATCGAAGCGGCGTAGATGGCGCCGTCGAAGCTGCCGTTGCTGAAGCTGACGTGCGCGAGCGGTGCCAGCACCGTGCCCCAGAAGCCGAAGCCGTTGGCGGTGATGCTGGTGGCGTCCACGAAGTTGTAGACGACGCCGGTCTGGTTGATGCCCCCGCTGAAGTTGGTGCTGAAGCCGGAGAAGCTCGCCGTCGTCCCGACGATGTTCACCACCACCAGCGAGCCCGCGGGCGCGTGGATGGACAGGTACCGGGTCGTGGCGAAGAGCTCGGCGTTCACGAGGAAGACGTTGAGCACCGGATCGCTCCCCTCCAGGAACAGGCCTCCCCACGTCTCGGTGCGCGTCGTCCCGCTGACGGCCAGCCCGGCGAGGTTGGAGGACAGCTGCTGCAGCGCACTCGCCGCGGCGCTGAAGTTGATGGGCGTGCCCTGCGCCAGGACGCCTCGGTGGATCGTCACCGTGCCATTGGTGGTGGAGCTGCCCCCGTAGGAGACGTTGCCGAAGACTCCGCCGTTGGTGAGGTTCAGGTTGCCACCGGCCACGAGCACGTTCGCCGTGTCGGTGGGCTGCAGCACCGCGCCCACCGAGAAGTTGTTCATGGCGATGTTGCCGCCAGCCGCCACTTTGCCCTGCACATCAGTGCCGCCGGTGTAGTCGCCGGTCACGAAGAGGTTGTAATCGTTCAGATCGACAACGAAGCACTGCTCGGGCGGCGGCGGAGGCGGGGGCGGCGGAGGCGGAGGAGGAGGCGGCGGCGGAGGCGGGGACTCGAGGTTGATGGTGACGTCGATCGACTGGGCGTACTCCTCGTTGTACCCGTAGTCGCGCGCGAAGAAGGTGATCGTCGTGGTTCCTTCGTTGAGGAGCTGCAGCTCCAGGAAGGCGTCCGCCACCGAGCCCGAGCCCGTCGTCGCGCCGCTCAAGGAATAGGAGATGCTCGCCACGCCGCTGAGGTCATCCGTCGCCACGATGGAGACCGTGACGGGCCCGTGGTGGACCCCGTTCACATCCGGTACGGAGTTGAGGGTTGCGACGCTCACCGGCGGGGTGATGTCGAACTCATCCCCCGAGGGAGCCCCCTGGGACAGGTTCTGCGGATCCGACGTCTCGCGCGCCGAACCCGAGTCCGCGGACTCCGGCACACCACAAGCGGCTGCGGTGAGAGCGAGAAACACCCACCAGCCCCTGGACTGTCTCTTCACGGCTTTCCTCCTGCTAGGGATCGACCACCACGAAGGCAGGGAACCGCGGGGCGCGGGGGGCCCGGGTGGTCGAAGAAAACGGTAAGCACGGGCTCCGAGCACAGCCAGGGCTCTCGGGAAGTCCAGACGGGTGCCCACAGGAAGTGCGGTGGGATTTCAGCGCTCCCCCATTAGTGGGGGGTCGGCGCGGCGCTTCGGAAGGCTCTCGCGGACTTCCTTCGCGGCGAGGCGCGAGGCTGCTCAGAAGAGGACGCGACAGAGGCCCGTTCTGGCGGCGTCTCTCTCGCGAGGGTGCAGTAGCTCCCGTTTGGAGCAAGGCCACCATCGCCCAGGAGACAGGGCACGGAGAAAGGGGCGCGAGGCTCTGGACGGAGGCGTCCCTTCGGGGGGTAGGAGTGTCGAGTAGCCGGGTTGCGGGCAGTAGAAATCCGGAAGAAGCCCGCTCCCGTATAGGGCGTGAATGTCGCCCGAGACCTGGCTGCCGTGGCGCGCCGCGCTGTCACTCCTCTTCCTGACGGCCGTCCTGGGCGGCGGGTGCAGCAATGCCCCCGCGAGTGAGCGCCTGCCCTACACCCCCGCCTCGGATGAGACCGTGCTCGAGCAGGTGCCGGCCACCGCCCTCGACGAGCGCGCACGAGAGCGGGCCGCCCTCCGTCGGCAACTGACCACCCGCCCGGAGCAGCTCGAGCAGGCCCTGCGGCTGGCGCGCCTGGACATCGAGGAGGGACGCGCCCGGGGGGATCCCCGCTACCTGGGCCGGGCCCAGGCGGCGCTCGCGCCATGGTGGGACGCGCCTCAGCCGCCTCACGAGGTGCTCCTGCTGCGGGCCACCATCCGTCAGGGCCGCCACGAGTTCGAGGCCGCGCTGGCCGATCTGGAGCTCGCCGTGCGCGAGCAGCCCGAAGACGCCCAGGCCTGGCTCACCCGCGCGGTGGTGCTGGGGGTGCGTGGCGAGCACGCCGAGGCGGCCCGCAGCTGTGCGCCGCTGACCCGCCTCGCCGGAGCGCTCGTCTCGGCCGTGTGCCAGGCCCAGGTACACAGCCTCGCGGGCCGCTCGCGCCAGGCCCACACCCTGCTCTCGGAGGCCCTGGCGAGCGCGAGCCGGGAGGGAGCGTCCCTGGAGCAGCAAGCCTGGGCGATCTCCACGCTGGCCGAGGCGGCCGCGCGCGCGGGGGACGCACCTCGGGCCGAGCACCTCTTCTCCCGGGCGATGGCCCTGGATCCGCGCGACGCCTATACCCGGGCGGCCTGGGCGGATCTGTTGATCGATCTCGGCCGGCCGCGCGAGGCCGCCGAGCTGGTGCGTGAGCACGGCGCCGATGACGCCATGCTGCTGCGCCGCGTGCTGGCCGAGAAGGCGCTCGACTCGCCCCAGGCCCCCGCGCTCGTGGCGGAGCTGGCCTCGCGCTATGCCGCGAGCCGGCTGCGCGGTGACGCGGTGCATGCCCGCGAGGAGGCCCGCTTCGCGCTCCACATCGAGAAGGACTTCCCCCGAGCCCTGGCGCTCGCCGAAGCCAACTGGCGGGTGCAGCGCGAGCCCTGGGACACGCGCCTGCTGCTCGAAGCAGCGCTCGCGGCCGGCAAGCCCGCGGCGGCCCAGCCCGCCCTGAGCTTCCTGGAGGCCAGCGGGTGTGAGGATCCGGGCCTCGCCGCGCTCGCCCAGAAGATTCGGAAGGCCGCCCCATGAGACAGCTCCCTGCCCGCCCCCTTCTGCTGGTGCTGCTCCTGGCGCCCCTGGCGGCGCTCGCCCACAAGCCGAGCGACAGCTACCTCTCCCTGGAGCGCTCGGCGGAGGGCTTCACGGGCCGCTGGGACATCGCGCTCCGCGACCTGGACGAGGTGCTGAGCCTCGACGCGGACGGCAACGGGGCCCTCACCTGGAGAGAGGTGCGCGCGCGCCAGCCGGACATCGCCGCCCATGCGCTCGGGCGGCTGTCACTGGCGGCGGATGGAGCGGCCTGCGCGAGCCAACCCGACGGGGAGCTGCGGGTGGTGGGGCACTCGGACGGCACCTACGCGGTCCTCGGCTTCACCGTGCGCTGCCCTGCCCCGCCCTCGGAGCTGGGGTTGGACTACACGCTCCTGTTCGATCGCGATCCTCAGCATCGCGGCATCGTCCGCGTGAGCAGCGGAGAGGTGGGCGAGCCACTCATCCTCTCCGCCACGAGCCGCACCGCGCGCGTGTCCCTCGCGGGCCTCTCCCCCTGGCGCCGCTTCGGGGAGATGGTGGCCTCGGGGATGCACCACATCTGGGAGGGCGTGGACCACCTGCTCTTCCTCTTCGCCCTGCTCCTACCCTCGGTGCTGCGCCGGGACGAGAACGGCAAGTGGGCGCCCGTGTCGCGCTTCGGCCCCGCGCTGCTGGATGTCATCCGCGTGGTCTCCGCCTTCACCCTGGCCCACTCGCTCACGCTGAGCGCCGCCTCGCTCGGGCTGGTGGCGCTGCCCTCGCGGCTGGTCGAGTCGGCCATCGCCGCCAGCGTCATCTTCGCCGCGCTCAACAACGTCTTCCCCTTCGTGCGGGGTGGGCGCTGGGTGGCGGCCTTCGCGCTGGGGCTGCTGCACGGCTTCGGCTTCGCCTCCGTGCTGGCCGACTTGGGGCTTCCTGCGGGCAGCCTCGCCGCCACGCTGCTGGGCTTCAACCTGGGGGTGGAGCTGGGGCAACTGGCGTGCGTGGTGGCCTTCCTGCCGCTGGCGTTCCTCCTGCGAGGCTCGCTGCTCTACCGCCGCGCCCTGCTCATCGGCGGCTCGGTGGCCATCGCGCTCGTGGCCTGCGTGTGGCTCGCCGAGCGCGCGCTGGACCTGAAGCTCCCGCTGGCGTGAACGCGTGTACATCCAAATCGGGTCGGCATCCGTAGAGAGCCTCTTCGTCACCCCAACCGCAGCCCCTTGGAGGAAGAGGATGAGAGTCAGACACCTTGCGAGCGCGCTCACGCTCGCAGCCGCACTGGGCGCCGCTCCCGCGGCCGACGCATCGAGTCATCGAGAGGCGCCCTTCATCAGCAAGATGCCGAAGGTCGACGCCACCGACTTCTACATGTTCCGCAGCTACGAGCCGGGGCGCGAGGCGTACGTGACGCTGATCGCCAACTACCTCCCGCTCCAGGATGCGTACGGCGGCCCCAACTACTTCGTGCTGGATCCCGACGCGCTCTATGAGATCCACATCGACAACAATGGGGATGCGGTAGAGGACCTCACGTTCCAGTTCCGCTTCACCAACGCCCTGAACGGCCAGAACAGCATCTCGCTGCCCATCGGCCCCGCGAGCAACCAGCGCACGGTGTCGGTGCCCTTCTTCAACGTGGGCAAGGTCACCGCGACCGACCGCAGCGCGCTCAACGTGCAGGAGAGCTACACCGTCAAGCTCGTCCGGGGCACCCGGCGCGCGGGCACCGCGGCGGACGTGACGAACGCGAGCGGCAACGCCGCCACGTTCGTCAAGCCGGTGGACTACATCGGCACGAAGACGTTCGGCACCGCCACGGAGTACGAGGCCTACGCGCGCGCGCACCTTTACGAGGTGACCGTCCCCGGCTGCACCGGCACCTCGAAGCTGTTCGTGGGCCAGCGCCGCGAGCCCTTCGCGGTGAACCTGGGCCCGGTGTTCGACCTGGTGAACGCGCCTCCCAGCGTCATCACCGACGCGGGCGCCCGCGACGCGGTGCCCAACCCGCTGGAGAACAAGAACATCACCACGATCGCGCTCGAGGTCCCCATCGCCTGCCTCAAGGCGGGCACCCATGACGTGATCGGCGGATGGACGACGGCCAGCGTGCGTCAGGCGCGCGCGCTCAACCCAACGGCCTCCTACGACAAGCCCTCGCGGACTGGCGGCGCGTGGACGCAGGTCAGCCGCCTGGGCATGCCCCTGGTGAACGAGGTGGTGATCGGCATCAAGGACAAGGATCGCTTCAACGCGAGCGAGCCCAAGAACGACGGCCAGTTCGCCGACTACGTCACCCACCCCACGCTGCCGGCGGTGCTGGAGCTCCTCTTCGGCAGCGCGGGCGTCCGGGCGCCCACCGTCTTCCCGCGCGCGGACCTGGTGGCGGCCTTCCTCACGGGCGTGCCGAACGTCAACGCCAACGGCTCCCCCGCCGCGGAGATGCAGCGGCTCAACACCGCGCTGCCGGCGACGCCCCGGGCCACCCAGAACAACCTGGGCGCCGCCGCGTGCTTCGTCAACGGACAGCTCACGCTCACCAACCCCGGGTGCGATCCCGCGGGCTTCCCCAACGGCCGCCGGCCGGGCGATGACGTGGTGGACGTGGCGCTGCGCGTGGCCATGGGCTACCTGCTCGCGACCGACGAGCAGGCTCCGGCCCGCAACGTGCCGTTCCACGACGCGGTGCTCCAGGACGCCTCGCAGTTCGACAACGCCTTCCCCTACCTGAAGACGCCGAAGGCGGGCGCCAACGGCGATGGGACGTGATGCCATGCACAGGCTTCGCTCACTGACCTGCCTGCTGGCGTTGGGAGCCGCGCTCACCTACCTGGGGTGCAGCGACGACTCGCTGCCGCCCGTGGGGCCGATGCCGACGCCGGACGCGGGGACGGATGGCGGCACGAACCCGACGCCCGACGCGGGCACCGAAGTCACGGATCTGGTCAAGGATCTGATCCTCAACCAGACGAACGACACGGCGCTGCCCACGACGCTCGACGACAAGAACCTCAAGGACACGCAGCCACCGCCGGCGGAGGCCTTCCCGCCGTCGTTCTTCCAGTAGCCCGGCACCGCGCCAGGCTTCAGGACTCGGGGGCTCTGGCCTGCGCCAGGGCCCCTGAGGGCCTCATGTCTCGGGGCTCGACTCGAGCTCCAGCAGCCTGACCCAGCCGCGCAGATCGGACGAGGCCCCTTCGGGAGGAACGTTGCGCGCCCGCTCCAAGCGGCGGTGTACGCCTTCCCTACTCCGCCCCGCATCGGCGCTGCCCGAGGGCCCGTTCTGGGACTCGGCCAGCTCCACCGTGGCGTAGAGCAACTCCGCCAGCTCGCGCAGCACCGGATCCGTCTGGATCTCGGACGTGCCGCCCAGCGCGGCGAACCCGCGACGCGCCTCCTGCATGGCCCCCTGGAGGGCCTGCACCGCCGCGAGGTGGAGCGAGAAGCGCAGCGCGTGCCAGCGCGACACGTGGGCCAGGGTGGAGGTGGCGTGCGTCAGGTGCATGCGGGCGATCTCCGTGGCGCCCGAGGCGAGGAAGGCCCGCCCCAGCTCCCCTCGCGCGCAGCCCTCGACGATTCGCTGGCCGAGCTGCCGCCCCAGCTCCACCGTCGCCTCCAGGTGCTCGCAGGCCTCCATGGGGCGATCGGCGTCGAGCAGGAAGCAGCCCAGGTTGAGCCGGGCGATCGCATAGCCCGAGCGGTTGCCCGTCCCCAGCGCCTTGGCGATGGCCTCTTCCAGGAACTCCACCGCCTCCGAGGTGCCTCCGGCCTCGCCGATGGCGAGGGCCAGGTTGTTGAGGAACAGCACCTCGAAGGTCCTGTCGCCGACCACCCGGAACAGCTCCAGCGCGGCGTGCAGGTGGGGCACGGCGCCGGCGGGGCCTCCGCGCACCTGCTCGGTGATGCCCAGGTTGCCCAGGGCGTAGGCCTCCAGCCAGCGATCCCGTCCCGAGGGCAGGTGCTGCGCCTGCTGCACGAGCTCCCAGGCCGCGGCCACATTCCCCTCGTGCCGGGCGACGATGGAGAGATCGACGAGGATGCGCTTCTGCCGAGCCACCTCTCCCAGCGCTTGGAAGGAGGTGCGCGCCAGCTCCAGATCCCTCCGCGCGGCGGCGAGCTCGCCCGTCTCCAAGTGGGCTCGGCCCCGCACCGCGAGCGCCTCGGCCCGCGGCAGGGAGCTCTCCGAGAGCGTGGCCGCCTGCTCCAGGGCCCGATCCAGGCGGGGCAGCGTGATGCCCACCGGTCCGCGCGAGGCGATGTCCGGCTCGAGCACCACCAGCGCCTCCAGCGCGCGCAGCACGGACTCGGGCGTCGGAGGCCACGCCGCGAGCGCATGGTCACACACGGCCAGCAGGTTCTCGCGCTCCAGGGACAGGCGGCGCAGCGCCTCGGCGTCGCCCCGGCGCGCCGTCTCGTGGAGCTCCCGGCCCAGGGCCAGGTAGTAATCCGCGTGCCGCGCCACCAGCGCCGGGCCGCTGCCCGTCTCCGCCAGCCGCGCCGAGGCGTACTCGCGGATGCTCTCGTACATGCCCAGGCGAAGCTCGCCGGGCAGCCCCTCGGGCGCGTCCGCCCGCAGCAGCGACTTGGAGCGCAGCGCCTGGACGATCTCCAGCACGTCCACGCCGCCTGGGGGCAGCGCGAGCACCGCCTCGGCGGACTCCAGGGAGAAGCCGCCCCGGAACACCGAGCACTGCGCCAGCACCGCCTGCTCGATCATGTCCAGCAGGTTCCAGGACCAGTCGATGGCGCCGCGCAGCGTCGCCTGGCGCGACATCGCGTCGCGCTGCCCACCGCGCAGCAGATCGAAGCGCCGCGACAGCCGCTCGCGAATCTGCGACACCCCGAGCAGGGCGGTGCGCGCCGCCGCCAGCTCGATGGCCAGGGCGATGCCATCCAGCCGCCGGACGATGTCGGCCACCAGGGGGGCCTCCGTCTCCGACAACTCGAAGCTCCCACGCGCCGCGCGGGCCCGGCGGACGAACAGGCGCACCGCCTCCGAGCGGGCGATCGCCTCCACCCCGCTGTCCGCCTCGCTCGGCAGCCCCAGCGGGGCCAGATCCAGGATGCGCTCCCCGGCGAGGCGCAGCGACTCCTGGGACGTGATGAGGAAGCGCACCTGCGGCGCCATCACCATCCAGCGTCGGAGCGCGGCCGGGATGTGCTGTGTGAGGTGCTCCAGGTTGTCGAGGATGATCAGCGCCTGCCCGCGGCCGCTCAGCGCGCTGCCCAGCACCCCCACCAGCTCGGTCGCCCCGCCGCTGCTGAGGTGTACCCCGAGCGCCTGGCTCACGACGTGGCAGATGTCCTCCACCGTCGCCGCCTCGGTGAGATCGCACCACCAGACGCCACCATCCCACTGGCGCGTGCCCATCTGCAGGCTGCCGAAGTAGGCGGCCAGCCGCGTCTTGCCCATGCCGCCCGGGCCCAGGATGGTGATGAGCCGGGCACCCTCCCCCAGCCACAGCCGCAGCGTGTTCAGCTCCTCCTCGCGGCCGATGATGTCTCCCGGATCCTCGGGCAGGTTGCCCCGGCGCTCCTCGCGCACGCGCAGCGTCTCGAAGCGCCGGTCCGCCAGCGCCACGGGCAGCACCTCCAGCAGCGGCACGGGCTCGGCGATGCCCTTGAGGCGGAAGCTGCCCAGCACGCGCACCACGGGCCGGTCCAGGCGATCCAGCAGGCCGGCCACCTGCGCCCACGCGGCCCCGCTCACGAGCACCTGGCCGCCATGGCCCGCCTCGGCCACGCGGGAGGCGACGTTCACCATCCGACCGATGTAGTCCACCTGCCCGGTGCGCGCGTTGAGGCGCCGCTCGGGCTCGCCCACGTGGATGCCCATGCGCACCCGGAGGCCCCGGTGCAACACCCCCCGGGGGCCGCGCACGGGTGCCGCCTCGGGCTCGGCGAGGATCTCCTCCGGCCAGGGCGCCTCCAGCAGCATCTGCTGCACGTTGAGGCACCAGCGCATGGCCTCCAGCGCGGTGGGAAAGGCCACCATGAAGGAGTCGCCCTGCGTCTTCACCTCATAGCCCGAGCTGGAGGCCAGCAAGGTGCGGAGGATCCGATCGTGGAGCTCCAGCGCCACGCGCATGCCCTCGCTGCAATGCTCCCACAGCCGGGTCGAGCCCTCGATGTCCGTGAAGACGAGGGCCACCGTCCCGGACGGGGCTTCCAGAGGCATGGCGAGTGCGTTCATGGGCCAGCTTCAGTGACGCCTCAACGGTGCCGCAAGGCTCCCAAGAAGAGAGCCATCCCCCACGCCGAGGCATCCCCAGATATCGAGAACTGGACGAATGATCGGTGGGCTGTTGGCCAGCGCACGTCCAACTCGTTCGGAACCGGAACTCAGAGCGCCTTGGAAAGTTGCAGCAGCTCACTCCTTGGCACTCTGGCCCTGGAAAGGGACCCCCATGACAAACGCGACGAAGAGGCCGGTCGGAAGCGCCTGTACGGAAGCGCGAGTGAATGCCAGGGTGCTGTGTGCAGCTGTGCTCCTGCTGGTTGGGGCGCCAGGCTGCGGCCCGGAGGAGTTCCCCAAGGAGTCGGAGGAAGGCGCGCTGGAGAGCCAGAGCCAGGAGCTGGTCTCTGACAATGGGTTCACCCTCAACGGGCTGTCAGCCAATGGGCTGTCGGCCAACGGGCTCTCCTTCAATGGGCTCTCCTTCAACGGGCTGTCAGCCAACGGACTGGCGAGCGCCGAGTTCGCGAGCTGGTTCGCGCAGGACCCCATCCTCTCCACCATGGTGATGACGTACCTGGTCCGCTGCGCGGTTCCCGCGGGCCAGAGCCGCTCCTATACCGATGCCGAAACGGGCCAGAGCTATAGCTGGAACGGAGCGCTGGGCCTCACGCCCGGCTGGAGCAACGGCCAGCCCGCGAGCTTTGCCGAGCAACAGGTCCTCACCGCCTGTCTGCTGGCCCATGTGAACCAGGCGGGCGCGAACCTCAACATCTCCGTCCTTGGACGGAGCGCGGTGGGCCAGCCCATCCCCTTCACCCCCCACGAGCTGCTGAGCTATCCGGTCCAGGAGGCCTGCTTCTTCGGCAACCTCTTCACCCAGCAGGGCCTCTTCTTCGGCGTGGATCGGCTGCCCCTCAATGGCGCCATCCACACCCGGGCCTGCACCGTCTCGGGAGGCTCGGATTCGAGCTGCGCGCCGATCGAGTACGCCGGCTCGTGCTGGCAACACTGCCAGGCGGACCTGCTGGCGGGGCCCTCCTACAAGACCTGCACCTATAATGGTGTGACGTACCGGGCCCTCAGCACGCGGATGCGCAGGCAAGACTTCAAGCTGCTGGCGAGCGCGCTCGAGTAGCGGACGTTAGCGCCCGCGACGACCCGGCTTGAACTTGCCCTTGCCCCGGGGCTTGGGCCCGCCGCCCTTCCCCGGAGCGCCCTTGCGCTTGCCCGCGGGGGCGGCCTTGAGCGCCTTCTTCCGCTCTGGCGCCGGCCGGCGCGAAGGCCGCTTCTCCCCGGCCTCTTCAGACGGCCGCTCGTGCGAGAACGCCGGCGCGGGACGCTCTCCGCCCTGCCGCAGGCTGCGCGCGGCCAGGGCCCGGAGCCGATCGAACCCCGGAGGCGGTGTCGGCGGGGGCGCATCCGCCATGAAGGCCGCCAACGGATCTCCCTCCGGAGGCGGAGGCTCGGGGCGCCAGGGCTTCCGCGTGTCCTCGGCCTCCCGAGGGGACGGGGACTCCTCCGCCGGACGCACGAGGAAGCGCCGGCGACCGCGGCCCCCCTCGGACGCGGGGGCTTGCTCCCTGGGAGGGGCACGCCGGGACTCCTCGTAGCGCTCCGTGGGGCGCTCGGCCTTCCAGCGCTTGCGCTCGGCCTTGCTCGGCGCCGCCTCCTCGCGCTGCCCCGCGCGAACGAACCGCCCCCGGCGAGGCTCCTCGAACCGAGGCGCCTCTTGCCGCGCCTGGGGCCGCACCACGCCAAACCGCGGCGCCTCGTCGAAGCGGGCGGAAGGCTGCCACTCCTCGCGCGGCCCACGGCGCTGGGGCCGCTCGCGGCGCGTCACCGGCTTGCCGTCGATCTCCAGCGCCTCGAAGTCCATCTGCCGCCGCTCGGGGTTCACGGACACCAGCCGCACCCGGCACCGCTGCCCCACGCGGATGCGCCGCCCGTCCGGGAACACCAGCGCGTGCAGCAGCTTGTCCAGCCGCCCGCCGAAGCCGATCGACTCGGTCTTGATGAGCCCCTCCACGTGCTCGACCTCCAGCTCCGCGAAGAAGCCGAAGTCGGTGATGGAGGAGACGGTGGCGTCGAACTCCTCGCCCACCCGGTCCTGCATCAGCAGCGTGGCGTAGAAGGAGACCACCTCGCGCTCCACCTGCATGGCGGCGCGCTCGCGCTCGGAGCTCTGCTCGGCCATGTCCTCGAGCTGGGACTCCTCGCGATCCAGCGCCGCCTGGGAGCGCTTCTTGCCCTTGCGCAGCCAGTGGGCCTTGAGCAGCCGGTGGACCAGCAGGTCCGGGTAGCGGCGGATGGGTGAGGTGAAGTGCAGGTAGTGCTCGGCGGCCAGGCCGTAGTGCCCCACGCGCGAGGCCGAGTACACCGCCTGCATCATCGAGCGCAGCAACAGCTGGTTGAGCGCGCGCTGCTCCGGGTGGCCCTCGAGCTGGGAGATGAAGGCATCCAGCTCCTTGGAGGTGACGCCGTCGTCGAAGCGCAGCTTGAAGCCGTACGCCTGGGCCAGCGCGGCGAAGGCGGCCAGCTTCTGCTCGTCCGGCTCGCCGTGGAAGCGGTAGACGGAAGGCAGGCCCTCGTCCTGGAAGAACTTGGCCACGGCCTCGTTGGCCGCGAGCATGCACTCCTCGATGAGGCGGTGGCTCTCCTTGCGCTCGCGCTTCTCCATGCGCTCGGGCATGCCATCCTCGCCCACCACCACCTTGTGCTCGGGCAGGTCGAAGTCGATGGCGCCGCGCTCCTTGCGCATCTTTCGCAGCGCGCGGGAGACGGCCAGCAGCCGCTCGAACAGCGGGCGCAGCGCGTTGCGGTGGGGCACGTCCTTGCCATCCAGGACGTCCTGCACCTCGTTGTAGGTACACCGGGCCACGCTGCGCATGACGCCCGGGTACAGCTCATAGGAGCGAAGCTGGGCGCGCGCGTCGAACACCATGTCGGCGACCATGCACAGCCGATCCTCCTCGGGGCGCAGCGAGCAGATGCCGTTGCTCAGCCGCTCCGGGAGCATGGGCAGCACGCGGTCCGGCAGGTACACCGAGGTGGCGCGGCGCAGCGCCTCCGCGTTGAGCGGGCTGCCCTCGCGCACGTAGTGCGTCACATCCGCGATGGCCACCACCAGGCGCCAGCCATTTCCGTGGGGCTCGGCGTACACGGCGTCGTCGAAGTCGCGCGCGTCCTCGCCGTCGATGGTGATGAGCGGCAGGGTGCGCAAGTCCTTCCGCGCCTCGCCGCGCGCCTCCTCCTCGGAGACCGCCGCGCCCACCGCGTCCGCCTCGTCCATCACCTCGGGCGGGAACTCGTCGTTGAAGCCCTTCCCGTAGGCGATGGAGAGCACCTCCACGCTCGGGTCTCCCGGTCGTCCCAGCGAGCCAGCCACCTCGCCGAAGAGCCCCTGGCCCGGGTCCAGCATCCGCGCGCCCACGCCCAGGCGCACCTTCACCATGTCCCCATCCCGCGCCATCTGCGTGCGCGGTACCCGGATGGGCCCTTGCAGGCTCGTATCGCTCGGCACCACCTGCGCGTGCCGCCCGCCCTGCTCCTGGTACTCGCCCACCACCAGCTCGCGCCGGCGCTGCACCACGGTGACCAGCCGGCCCTCGAGCCGGCCCGGCCGGCCCGCGACCTCCACCACCACGCGATCCTGGTCCAGGGCGCGCGCGGCCTCCGCCGGCGGCAGGAAGACATCGTCCCCCTCGCCCGAGAGCGGGCGGACGAAGCCGAAGCCGTCCCGGTGAACGGAGAGGATGCCCTCCACCTGGTTGCGCTCCGGGCGGGTAGGCAGGGGCTCCTTGCGACCCTTGCGACCCTTCGGCTCGGCGGGCGCGGGGCGCCGCTCCTCGAGCCGGAAGCGCTTGCCCTCCTTGAGGATCTCCCCGCCGCGCACCAGATCGCGAAGGGCGCGCTTGAGGGCGGTCTGCTGCCCGGGGTGAAGACCGGCGAGCCTGAGGAGTTCCTTCACTCCCAGGGGGTGATCGGCATCGGAGAGGATCTGCTTCAGCTGTTCAGGCGAAGGATTCACAAGGACTCGTAGCGTGGACCTGTCCGCTACGAGAACGGGTAGGCCCTGTCTCGCTGGAGGGGAACCCCCCAGCGAGCGGTTGACTCCTGGCCTGCCCCAGCGGGAGCGGGCTTCAGGGCTTGACCGTCACGTTGATCTTGAACGAGCGCTCCACCACGCCCGGCGTGAAGGCCTTGGCGAGGAAGAACTCCATCTCGCTGGCCCCGGGGCTGCGCGGGGTGAAGAAGAACTCGCGGGTGGCCGTGCCGCCCTCACCCGTACCCGGCTCGAAGCGCGCCTCGCGCAGACCCACGCGCTTGGCCATCGTCGGCTCGACGGCCCAGGTGTAACCGGGCTGCTCCTGCAGGCGCACCGTGAGGCCGTTGTTGAGCTTCACGTCCACCGAGGTGGGCACCTCGCCCTCCACGTGGACGATCTCCATGTCCTCGCGGGACACGCGCGCCTCGACCGGCCGCGGCTCGAAGTTCTCCACGCTCACCCGACCGCCCCACCCGGAGGCCTTCTCCACCACGCCCGTCACCTGGAGCAGCTGCCCCACGTTGCGGCGCATGCCCTTGGTGCCCTTGCCCTCGAGGATGAAGGACACCTGCTGCCGGGTACCGGCGTTGGAGACCACGAGCACGAAGTCCTCGCCCGTCATCTCCAGGTTGCCGCGCAGCGAGGCGAAGCCCTTGATGCCCGCGCCCATTCCGGCGCTCACCACCATGGACACCTCGCCGGGCGACAGGAAGCGCAGCTTGGCCTCCGTCTCGACCGGAGCGACGACAGGAACCTCGGCCTCTGGCTTCTTGGCGGAGTACTTCCGGACATCCACCGTGCCGCCGTAGTTCGTCGTCTTGCGGATCAGCCCGCTGACGGAGACCTTGTGGTCCACGTACGCGGGCAGCACTTCCTGATCCGGGCCCATCAGCAGGAACGTCAGCTCGCGCTTGTCGCGGCCCACGACGATCAGCTGCGGCAGGCCCTCTTGGACGACCAGGCGGCCCTTGAGGCTGCCCTCGCCGAAGACGCCCCGGCCCTCGCCGGCGGTGAGCAGTTGCTCCATCTCACGCTTGGTGAGCGGATCTCCCGGAGGAGGCAGCTTCGTGGCGCGCGGCCGCTGGCGCTCGGGCGGCGGCGCGACCGGAGCGGCCGCGGCCTTGGCGCCCTTGCCCCCGGCCTTCCCCTTGGGAGCGGCCTCGGCCTTCTCGCCCTTCTCAGCCTTCTCGGGCTTGGTGGCTTCGGCCTTCTCGGCCTTCTCGGCCTTCTCAGCCTTCTCGCCCTTCTCAGCCTTCTCGGGCTTGGTGGCCTCGGCCTTCTCAGCCTTCTCGCCCTTCTCGGCCTTGGCTGCCTTGCCCTTGGCAGGGGCCTTGGCGGCGGGAGCCTTGGCGGCGGGAGTCTTGGCGGCGGGAGCCTTGGCGCCCTTGCCTCCAGTGACCTTCTCCTTCACGGCCTTCGCCACCTTCGTCGCCACTTTCGCCACCCGCTTGCTCGCGTTCTTGAGAAGTTCCAGCCGCGCTGCCTTGTCCTTCTTGGCTGCGGAGGTCGCCTTCTTGGCCCCGGACTTGGGCTTGGCCATCGACGCTGTCTCCCTAGGGTTTCCCGTGTGATTTCAACGGGTTGGCGGGTCGCCTCCCCGACTTGAGGCGTGTCACGCGATCAACGGAGCTTGTAACGGTGATCAGCGGGACTGTCAAACAAAGTCTTGAATTTCCTAGAGACTTCGATCTCAGTGCCCCCCATGAGCATTGGATCCGATCTGTTGCCGGTGGAGGACGCGCGTGCGCGCGCGCTCGCCCTCGCCTCTCCCCTACCCGCCGAGTGGGCCCGCCTCGAGGAGGCCCTGGGCCGGGCGCTCGCGGCGGATGTCCGCGCCCAGCGGACGCTGCCCCCGTGGGACAACTCCGCCATGGACGGCTACGCGGTGCGTAGCGCGGACCTTACCGGGCAACTGCCCGCGCGGCTCACCATTCTGGAGACGATCCACGCTGGCGGCACGCCCCGCCACGAGCTGCGTCCTGGCACCTGCGCCCGGATCATGACCGGCGCGCCGCTACCGGCGGGGGCGGATGCGGTGGTGATGCAGGAGCGCACGAAGCCCGGAGCCCCAGGCGAGACGCCACCCACCGTGGAGATCCTCGAGGCCGTCGCGGCGGGCGCCTTCGTCCGCCCCCGAGGAGAGGATGCCCGGGCCGGAGAGCCCCTGCTCGTCCAGGGTACGCCGCTGGGCATTCCGGAGGTGGGGTTGCTGACCGGCCAGGGGATGTCCCTGGTGCCCGTGCCTCGCCGCCCCCGGGTGGCGATCCTCTCCACCGGAGACGAGCTGTGCCGGGCGGATGAGCCCCCCGAGGGCCGCATCGTCGACACCAATGGCCCGGCGCTGGCGCTGGCCGTCTCTCGCGCGGGCGGCCTGCCCACCGTGCTGGGCATCGCCCGGGACACGCTGGAAGAGGTGTCCTCGCGCCTGGCGGCCGCGCAGGGCTTCGACGTGGTGCTCACCAGCGCGGGCGTCTCGGTGGGCGAGCGGGACTTCGTCAAGGCGGCCCTCGAGCAACAGGGCGTGGAGATGAACTTCTGGCGGGTGGCCATCAAGCCCGGCAAGCCCCTGGCCGTGGGCCGACGCGGTGCCACGCTGTACTTCGGGCTACCGGGCAACCCCACCTCTTCCCTGGTGACCTTCGAGCTGTTCGTCCGGCCCGTGCTCCGCCGCCTGCAGGGCCACACCGACGTGGAGCCCCCTCGCGTGCCCGGCCGCCTGGAGGGAGAGCTGCGCAAGCCACCTGGGCTGGCGCACTACATCCGTGTAGCGGCCTCCTGGCGGGAGGGCGAGCTCTGGGTTCGTCCGCTCGCCACGCAGACCTCCGGGGCTTTGCGCTCCGCGGCATCGGCCACTCACCTGCTGCACTTTCCCCGCTCCGCCAACAGTCTGACTCATGGGGCGCATGTGGAACTCTTGCCGGTCTCCTGGAGCGCCTGAAGAACATCGGGGGGATTGGCTCATCCAACCTGTTGGTTCCCGTGGGCCTCACTTGACTTGAACCCCAACGAACCCTGAAAAGGGCTCTCTCGACTGGAGAACGGTTCACCATGTCTGACACCCGTCCACCCCAGGTCCTCCCGGCCCGCAAGCCCACTCAGCACCTGGAGCGCTACTCCGAAGCGGACATTCCCACCGAGCGGGGCGTGCTGCGGACGGTCGTCTTCAAGGATCGCCGCAACGGGCGGGAGCACGTGGCGCTGGTGGTGGGCGAGGTGGCGGGCGTGGAGGGCGTGCCGGTCCGGGTTCACTCCGAGTGCCTGACCTCGGAAGTCTTCGGCAGCCTGAAGTGCGACTGCCGGGAGCAGCTGGATCGGGCCCTGGACTTCATCTCCCAGGGGGGATGTGGGGTCGTCCTCTACCTCCGCCAGGAAGGCCGAGGCATCGGCCTGGGCAACAAGATCAAGGCGTACGCCCTGCAGGCCAAGGGGTACGACACGTACGAATCCAACCGGCAATTGGGTTTCGCGGACGACCTTCGCAGCTATGATATCGCCGCGGAGATGCTCCGGTCGCTGGACGTGCGGTCGGTGGACCTCATAACGAACAACCCATTGAAGATCGCGGGGCTGGTGGAGGAAGGCATCCCCGTGCGGCGTCGAATCCCTTCCCGGACCGAGCACAATCCGCATAACGTCGGCTACCTGAAGACCAAGCGCGAGCGTACGGGGCACCTGATTGAGCTCTTCGCCGAGGAAGACACGGAAGCAAAAGCCGGCTGACAAGCCGCTGCGCGAGTACCGCGCGCGCGAGTCGGCACGCCGAGTCCAGGCCGCTGAGCGCGCCTCGAAGGACGGCGCCGGCAAGGTGCCGTTCCACGTGCGCTTCTGGGGCGTGCGTGGCTCGATTCCCTCTCCGGGACCGCACACGCGGATCTACGGCGGCAACACCCCGTGCGTGGAGATGCGCGTGGGGGACGAGCTGCTGGTGTTCGATCTGGGCACGGGCGCGCTGCCGCTGGGCGATAGCCTGCTGGCGTCGGGCAAGCCGGTGCAGGCCTCGGTGTTCCTGTCGCACTACCACTACGACCACCTGCAGGGCCTGCCGTTCTTCAAGCCGATCTTCGTGCCGCAGAACGGGTTCACCTTCTACGGCGCGCCTCGCAACGGGCAGTCGGTGAAGCAGATCCTCTCGGGGCAGATGACGCAGCCCTACTTCCCGGTGACGGCGGAAGGGGTGTTCCGGGCGCAGCTGAGCTACCACGACATCCAGCCGGGCTCGGTGTTGACGGTGGGTCCGGCGCGGGTGCGCACGGTGGAGCTGAACCACCCGGGCGGCAACCTGGGCTACCGGGTGGAGTGCGAGGGCCGCTCGGTGGTGTACGCGACGGACATCGAGCACAGCGACGAGGAGAACGCGCGCTTCTTCGAGTTCGCCAGGGGCGCCGACCTGCTCATCTACGACTCGATGTACACCGAGGATGAGTACTGCGGGCGGCACGGACCGCCGCGCACGGGCTGGGGACACTCGACGTTCCAGGCGGCGGTGCATGCGGCCAACGAGTGCCAGGCGAAGACGTTGGTGCTCTTCCACCATGATCCGGGGCGTGACGACGCGAGCATGAACCGGATGCTGCGTCAGGTGCGCAAGCACCGCCCCGAGGCCATCGCGGCCAAGGAAGACATGGTGCTCAAGCTGCCCTGAGCCCCGGGTGGCTCACGGGGCCTTGGCGGCGGGGGCGGCGCGGGTGAACTCCGGCAGCAGGTACTCGTCCACGGGCGGGGCCTTCTCCAGGAGGCCCAGGTCCACCAACTGCTGGCCCAGCGTCTCCCAGCGCTCACGGCTCTGGGTGCCCAGGCCCTTGGCCTTCGTCTCCTCGGTCTCGATGAGCGGCTTCTGCACCTCGGCCACGGCGGCGAAGGTCTCCGGATCCATGGTGGTGTTGAGCTTCGCCATCACGTCATTGGCCGGCTTGGGGTCGTCCAGATAGGCCCGCCAGCCCTCGCGCACGGCCTCGATGAAGGCGCGCACGCGCTCGGGCGACTTCTGCACCAGATCCTTCCGGGCAATCACCACCGTGGCGTAGGGGTTGAAACCCTCGTCCGCCAGCGCGAAGACGACAGGGTTGGCGCCCTCCTTCTTGGCCGCCAGCGGCTCGGAGGTAAGGAAGCACTGCTGGGCGAAGTCCTTGTCCGCCACGAAGCGGGCCACGCCCCCGTCGTAGGGCACCACCTTCACCTTGTCGAAGCCGTACTTCTTCTTCAGGAAGATCGCGAAGGCCGCCCCGGGCTCCAGGGACACCGTCCCGCTGGAGAACACCTCCGCCATCGAGGTGAGCCCCCGGGAGGCGTGGGCCATGATGGCGCGCGGAGTCTTCTGGTACACGGCGAACAGCGGCACCAGATCCAGCCCACGGGCGCGCGCCACCAGAAGCTGGTCCGCGCCGGTGACGGCGAACTCCACCTGGCCCATGGCCACCATCTGGTTGACCGGGGCGCCGGAGCCACCGCTGATGACCTCCACCTCCAGCCCATGCCGGGTGAAGGCCCCGCTCTCGCGCGCGGCGTAGAAGCCGCCGAACTCAGGCTCGGCCACCCAGTCCAGCGCCAGCTTCATCCGGACCGGCGCCGGCGCGGGGCTCGCGGCCGCGGCAGTCCCCTCCCCGGCCGCCGGGGGTGGAGCCTTGTCCTTGCTGCAGCCCAGCACGCTCAGCGCCGCCAGGCACCCCAGCACCCCAACCCAGCACAGCTTCCTCATGACCCCTCCAAATCGTCCGTGATGCCGACGTGCGCCGAGATGCCGCCGTCGATCGTATAGCTGGCGCCGTTGATATAGCCGCTGTGCGGACCGACGAGATGCTCGATGAGCGCGGCGACTTCATCCGGCTGCGCGGTCCGTTTCACCGGACTCTTGGCCATGACCCGCTTCATGTAATCGGCGATCGCGTCAGGCTGGACCCCGAGTGCGGTATCGACGTAGCCGGGACAGATGGCGTTGCACGTAATCCCATACGGGCCCCACTCGGCGGCGATCGTCTTCGTGTAGCCGATCATCCCGTGCTTGCTGGCCACGTAGGTCGACGAGTGCGCCGAACCGAGCAGGCCTTGGATGGACGCGACATTGACGATGCGGCCAAACCCCTGCTGCTTCATCTTGGGCAGCAGATCGCGCGTGAACAGGAACACGCTGCGCAGGTTCGTGCCGATGATCCAGTCCCACTCCTTGTCGCTGACTTCGTCGACGCGATGGAACGGGCCGCCGACGCCGGCGTTGTTGACCAGCACGAGCGGTGTCGTCCACCGCTGCTCCAGCGTCGCGATCACTCGCTCGACGTCTTCCCGCACGCTCACGTCGCCGCGCAGCGAGAGCGCACTGCCACCTTCGCGGGTAATGTCCGCGGCGACCTGCGCCGCTTCCTCCTCGCGAATGTCGACGACGCCGACGCGCATGCCGCCCGCGGCCAACCGTTTGGCGGTCGCCGCGCCGATGCCGCGGCCAGCCCCGGTAACGATGGCGGTCAACCCTCTCCTTGTCTCAGGCACGCTTCGCTTCCTCTCCGTGCGCTACAATACGCCCTTGGGCGGCAGCAGCTTCACTTCATCGATGCGCACGTGCAGCGGCCTGCGGGCGATATCCAGCACCGACTCAGCGATGTCCTCTGGCTGCAACATGTCACGCGGGTCGAACCCTTCGCGCCCTTCCCAGATGTCCGTGTACGCCGCCCCCGGGCTCACCAGCGACACGCGAATGCTGTGCGCCTTGCCCTCTTCATTCAAGATTTTGCAGAACCCGCGCACGCCGTACTTCGAAGCACCGTATGCGCCGTTCTCCACGATCGGGATGTAGCCCGACACCGAGGCAATCGTGATGATGCGGCCTCCGCCCTGGCGCTGCATGCGCCGGAACGCTTCCTTGGAGCAGAGGAACGTGCCGGTCAGATTCGTCCGCAGCATCGTGTCCCACTCCGCCAGCGTCGTCTCGACCACCGGCTTGAAGACGCCGACGCCCGCGTTGTTGACGAGCACGTCGAGCCGCCCGTAGGCCGCGTCGACTTGCGCGAACAGTTCCTTCACGCTCGCTTCGTCCGTGACATCGAGCCGAACGGCGCGCACTTCGCCAGCCGCGGCCACGAGCGACGGGTGCGGCGGCGGCGCCTGTCGCGACGTGACCCAGACGGCCGCGCCCTCTCGGGCCATGAAGTCCGCCATCGTCCTTCCAAGGCCACGCACGCCGCCCGTCACAACGACGACCTTGGAGCGCATCGATTCCGTCATGCTCCTGCCTCTCCTCTCCAGGGAGCTTTCGTCACTCCGAGATCGCCACCGCGCGCTTCACGGTTCCGCGCAGGCCCTGGAACGGCAACCGCTCCATCGCGGCGCGCGGCTCCAGCCACTCGTAGGCATCGTGCTCGGGCCCGAGTCGCACCTGCTGATCCTCCGGGCACCACGCGACGAAGCCCGTCTCCTCCGCCAACACCGGCGGCAGGCGCTCTCCCAGGGCGAAGGAGTGCCGGTAGCCCAGGGCTCGCATCGGGACACGAAGCCCAGTCTCCTCCTCCAGCTCACGGGCGGCGGCCTGCTCGGGAGACTCACCCGGCTCCACGCGCCCGGTGAGGGTCTGCCAGAAGCCACCGCGCTCGGGGGTGCGGCGCACCACCAGCACACGGGCCTCGGGCCCTCGTCCCCGCACCAGCGCGACGCTCACCGTGCGCATGGGCGCGGCGGGCTCCTGGCGCTCGCTCTCGAAGACAGCGCAGAAGTGACGGGCGAGGGCCTCCTGCACGTCCGACATGGAGACAGGGTGGCCCAGCTCGCGCTTCAGGGAAGTGACCCCCGCCTCGCGGATGCCGCACGGGACGATCAGCTCGAAGTGCGGCAGGTGCGTGTTGACGTTGAACGCGAAGCCGTGCGTCGTCAGCCAGCGAGAGATATGGATGCCGATGGCGGCGATCTTCCGTGCGTTGGGATCGCCCTCCTGCCCCAGCCAGACCCCCGGCCACTTGGGGATGGTGCCGGCGGAGAGCCCGTACTCGGCCAGCGTGCGGATGATGCAGGACTCCACGTCGCGCACGTAGCGGCGCACATCCTGGCGGTGCTTCGGGAGCAGGAAGATGGGGTAGCCCACCACCTGACCGGGGCCGTGGTAGGTGACATCTCCGCCGCGATTGGTCTCGAAGAGCTCGACGCCCTCGGAGGCGAGGCGCTCATCGCTGGCGAGGATGTTCTCCCGCTTCGCGCCCCGGCCCAGGGTGAGGACGGGCGGGTGCTCCAGCAGCAGCAGGGAGTCGCCGATGAGCCCCTGCTTCCGCGCATCCGCGAAGCGCTGCATGAGCGTCAGGCCGTCCGCGTACTCCACCTGCCCGAGCTGGTACACCGTCAGCGTGTTCACGGCGCTCCCTTCCGGCGTCCGCGCCGAGCCGGTGGCTTGCCTCCCGCATCATCCTGCGAGTCCGGACTTGCCCCCTGGAGGCTCCAAGAGCCCGCCAGCACCCGGGAGAGCAGCGCGCTCAGCTCATGCCCGAAGCGAGGCGAGCGTGCGGCCTCGGAGGCGAAAGCGGCGAGCACCTCGTCCGAGAGGGAAACCTCTGGCCCACGAAGGGCCAGCCGTCGCCGGGCGATCTCGATGAACTCGGCTTCGGTGGGCTCCCGTAGCGGGATGACGAGCTGGACCTGATCGAGCAGCGCCATCGGCACCGCGCCGCGAAGGAGCGGGAACACCGCGCTGGTGGTGAACACGGGCAGGCTGCCTGCGGCCCCCTGCAAGCGCAGGCTGGGAACGTTCGAGGTGCCCCGGGCGCTCATCACCACCGTGCGCTCCGGATGACGGGCGAGGAAGGCCCCCAGCCGCGCCTGCTCCTCGGGCGAGAGCCGGTCCACGTCCTCCACGAGCGCCACGGGGCCGCCACCGCCCTGCTCCAGCGCCTCGAGCGTCATCAACGCCCCGCGCTCCTGGCTCGCCAGCTCGTGCAGCCAGACCGTCTTCCCGCAGCCCTCGGGGCCCATCACCAGCAACCGGCGCGCTCCGGCCTGAAGCCCTCGCTCCAGCAGCGCGCGGGCCTCCGCCTGACCGACGAGTTCCAGCACCCGAGCGTCATCCTTGCGTCGCGCGGGCTGGGGGCGCGCGGCGGGGGCGGCCCCCTCCAGTCCGAGCAGCCCCTGGGACTCGCCCACACAGGCGGCACAGATGAAGGAGCCCGTCGGCCCCGCGACCAGCTCGCCCACCTCGGCGCGAGGGCGGCAGCAGAACGAGCACCACGCATCCAGCGACGGATCGGCCCGGGTCGGCCCTCGGTCGAAGAGGGACGGGTCGGCGCGCGAAGGCTCCCGCGCGGGCTCGGACTCGGAGGACATCATCTCCTCGGGGAACGGCTCCTCGGGGTCGGACAGAGACGTGAGGGTCTCCACCTCCGCCACGAGGGCCTTCATATCGGCCCCGACAAGGGCCTTCACCTCCAGCGACACGCTGGCGGGGTTCGGGGCTCCTGCGATGGGAGGCGTACCCACGGGGAGCGCCTCCGCCGCGTCGCCTGACCACTCGCGCAGGGCCTCCTCCTCCTCCGCCTCTTGCTGGGCCCACTTGAGCGCCCGCTCCCGGGCGGAGAGGAGATCCCTCGGCGCCCCTCGCCTGGCCGCCGAAGGCTCCTCGACGAGCCACCGCTGCACCTCGTCCTGGGCACCCTTCCCTGCCTCGTGTACCCCCGCCTCGCGCAAAGCCTCCTCGATGAGCCGCTGGC
Organism: Hyalangium ruber; assembly: GCF_034259325.1. Taxonomy (NCBI): domain Bacteria; kingdom Pseudomonadati; phylum Myxococcota; class Myxococcia; order Myxococcales; family Archangiaceae; genus Hyalangium; species Hyalangium rubrum. Next base: position 446,405 of record NZ_JAXIVS010000005.1, read on the forward strand.
GCTCGGCCAGCTCCTCGGGGGAAGGCTTCAGCTCCAGCACCCGCTCCCCATCCTCGGAGGTCTCGGGCGCCTCTTCGGCCTGGCGGATCTCCTCGGAGAGCTCCTCACTGCTGGGATCCAACCCCTTCGCATGGCGCAGGAGGTGGAGCGCGCGGGCCGGGTTACCGGAGCTCCGGTAGAGCTCCGCCGCCTGACGCAGCTCGGCGATGGCGCTGGCCTTGTCCCCTCTCAGCTCCGCCGCCTGGGCCGCACGGATGTGGTCGCGAGGATTGGCCATGCGCGCATCAGGGGTCAGGCCATCGCCAGGAAGAGCATGTCCGGGTGCTCGAGGTACTTGATGACCTCGTACACGAACTCGGCGGCCACCGCGCCGTCGATGACGCGGTGATCGCAGGACAGCGAGAGGTTCATCATCTCGCGAATGACGATCTCATCGTCCTTCACCGCGGGGCGCTTGCGCAGCCGATGCACGCCCATGATGCCCACCTCGGGGTGGTTGATGATCGGCGTGGCGAACAGGCCACCGCTCTGCCCGAGCGAAGTGATGGTGAAGGTGCCGCCCGTCAGCTCCTCCATCTTCAGCTTGCGCTCGCGAGCCGCCGTGCCCAGACGGGCAATCTCCTGCGCCAGGTCCCGCAGCGTGAGCCGGTCCGCGTTGCGAACCACCGCCACGGTGAGGCCGTCCGGCGTCTGCGCGGCGATGCCGATGTTGTAATCGCCCCGGACCACCAACTCCTGCGCGGACTCGTCGAAGTTGGCGTTGAGGTGCGGGTACTTCTTCAGCGCGGCGATGACCGCCTTCACGATGAAGGGCAGGTACGTCAGCTTCGTGTCGTCGCCCGTCGCCTGGAGCTGCGCGTTGAGGCGCTTGCGCAGCGCCACCAGGTCCGTGCCGTCCACCTCCTCCACGAAGGCGAAGTGCGGCATGGTGAACTTCGAGCGCACCATCTTCTCGGCGATCTTCTTACGCAGGCCGCGCAGGGGAATGCGCTCGTCGCCCTGCCCCGAAGCCACGGGCGGCGCCGAGGGCCGGGCCGCGGCCGGAGCCTGGGCCGCCGGGGCGACGACGTTGCCGGAGGACTTGCCCTCCAGCGCCGCCATCACGTCGGCCTTCGTCACCCGGCCCTGGGAGCCGGAGCCAGAGATCTCCGCGAGGTTCAGCCCGTGCTCACGCGCCATGCGGCGGGTGAGCGGCGTGGCCAGCACCTTGGAGGCGGGAGTCGCGCCATTGCCCACCGGGGCCGCCACCTGCGCGGCCTGAGGCTGCGCGGCGGCCGGAGCGCCATGGCTCGCGGGAGCGCCGTGGCCCGCGGCCTGAGCAGGCGCCGCGCCCTCCACCTCCAGCGTCACCATGAGCTGATGCACCTTGGCCATCTCGCCCTCCTTGCCGTGCGTCTTGAGGACGCGGCCGGCCTTCGGGCTGGGCACGGTGACGGTGGCCTTGTCGGTCATCACCTCGGCGAGCACCTGGTCCTCCTTGACCAGATCGCCCTCCTTCACGTGCCATTTGACGAGCTCGCCCTCCATGACGCCTTCGCCGAGATCGGGGAGCTTGAATTCAAAGAGAGCCATGGGGAGTGGGTCCGTCCTGCCTGTGAGACGAGGAACTTGTGGGGGCTAGCCGATGCGCTCCAGGCGCTCGCGCTCCATGAGCCCCTTCATGAAGAACTCGGCGGCGCGATAGCTGGAGCGCACCAGCGGGCCGCTGGCGACGTAAAGGAAGCCGAAGGACTCGGCGAGCTTCTTGTATTCGTCGAACTGCGCCGGAGTGACGAAGCGCTCCACCCGAAGGTGGTACTGCGAGGGCTGGAGGTACTGGCCCAGCGTGAGCACGTCCACGCCCGCGGCGCGCAGATCCTTGAAGGTCTGCTCCAGCTCGGCGTCCGTCTCGCCCAGGCCCACCATCACCGAGCTCTTGGTGTAGAGGCCCTCGGGGCGCTTCTTGAGGTACTCGAGCACCCGCATCGTCTGCCGGTAGCCGGCGCGCCGGTCTCTCACCGTGGGCGTCAGCCGCTCCACCGTCTCCACGTTGTGGGCCACCACGTGCGGCCGGGCCTCGGCCACCGTGTCGAGGTCCTTCTCCACGCCCTTGAAGTCGGGGATGAGCACCTCGACGATCGTCTTGGGCGACTCGCGGCGCAGCTCGCGGATGGCCGAGGCGAAGTGGCTGGCGCCGCCGTCCGGCCGGTCATCCCGGTTCACCGAGGTGACGACGATGTACTCGAGGTCCATCTCCTTGACGGCCTGGGCCAGGTGGATGGGCTCCATCGGGTCCAGCGGCGGAGGCGCGCCCACCTTCACGTGGCAGAAGCGGCAGGCGCGGGTGCAGACCTCGCCCATCAGCATCACCGTCGCGGTGCCCCCGCCCCAGCACTCGGCGATGTTGGGGCAGCGGGCCTCCTCGCACACGGTGGACAGCTTCGTACGCTTCACGATGGCCTTCACCCGCTCGTACCCCTCGCCATGAGGGAGGCGCACCTTCAACCACTCGGGCTTGCGAGTGCTCTCGGAGACCTGGGGGAGCGGGAACCGATCGGGAGTCGCCATGGATCGCGGGCCTTGTAGGTTGGGGTCAAAACCAGGGTCAAGCGAGAAGCCTCTAACGCGGCGCATCAGCCGAGACAAAGGCTTCTGGAACGCGCTGTTTTCCTTAACGCCCGAAGGCCCCCACGGCAGCCCTGCACCCCCTGGCGGCCCTGCACCCCCTGGGCAGCCCTGCCCATGCCAGGCGGCCGTTCAGGCGCTGGCTGCTCCCATCGGCGGGCTCCAAAAAACAACAGGGCCAGCGCGACCCCGAGGGTGGCGCTGGCCCTGAGCTACTTCCCGAGCTGAGAGGCTAGCCGATTAGTTCGGCTCCTCGACGCAGATGTCGCGGGGGTTCAGCGCGTTGATGTGACCCTCGGCGTAGCCCGTGAGCGACTTGGCGTACATGCCACCGTCCCAGCTGCCGTTGCTGAAGTTCACGTCGGCGTAGGGCGCCAGCACCGTGCCCCAGAAGCCGAAGCCGTTGGCGGTGATGCTGGTGGTGTCCACGAAGTTGTACAGCACCCCGTGCTCATCGACGCCGGAGAACGAGTGGCCGAAGGCGCTGAAGTGGGCCGACGCGCCGTAGATGTTCACCACCGCGAGCGAGCTGGCCGGGGCCTCGATGTAGAGCAGCGTGGCGCCCGTGAAGGAGCTGGCGTTCACCGTGAAGACGTTCACGTTGGCGTCCGTGCCGCGCAGCATGATGCCGCCCCAGGTCTCCAGCGTCGTGGTGCCGTTGACGGCCAGGTTGGCCAGCGACGAGGACAGGCTGCGCAGCTCGTTACCGCGAGCCGCGAAGTCGATCGGGGTGCCCTGCGTGGCGGGGCCGCGCGGGAAGAGCACGGTCTGGTCGGCCGTCAGGGTGCCGCCGTACGCCGCCTCGCCCCACACCGCGCCGTTGGAGAGCGTCAGGTTGCCACCCGCCACCAGCACGTTGGCCGTGTCGGTCTCCGGCAGGCGCGAGCCCACCGCGAAGTTGTTCATGGTGATGTTGCCACCCGCGGCCACCTTGCCCTCGACGTCCGTGCCCAGGTTGTAGTCCTCGAGCAGGAACAGGTTGTAGTCGTTCAGGCGCACCTGGATGCACGGATCGGTCGGCTCGGCGCTGCAGGTCAGGTCCAGCGTGGCCGAGGCGACGTTGTTGTCCTCGCGGCACTCCAGCTCGCGGCCGGTGCCCGTGCCGTCGTCATCCGCCACCACGTACACCTGGTGCAGGCCGCCCGGGGCCGGGCTCATCTGGTACGTCACGGTGCGGCTGGTGCCGGGGGCCAGCACGTTCGACAGCGTCACCACATCCAGCAGCGTGCCGCCAGCGGCCGGGTTGCCCATGTAGAAGGCCACCTTCATGCCCGCCGAGGTCGCCGCGTCACCCTGGTTGGTCACCCGCGCCACCAGCGTGAGGATCTCCTCGCTGGTGTTGCACTGGGCCTGCACCTCGGAGGCGATCACATCCGGCGCCGCGAAGGGGCTGGTGGTGCCGGTGCCCTGGCTGTTGGAGCGGAAGGTGTTGAGGCCCGGCACGCGCCAGTTCTCCACCGGGTGGGCGGGGATCGTCCCGTTGTCGTTGACGTTGGTCACCGAGTAGGCGTGCTGGTTCCAGATGCGGCGGGTGTTCACCCAGCCGTCCGTGCGGTCACGGAACACGCGGATGCCCGAGTTCGAGGCAGCGCCGTAGTCGTTGACGGCGATGACGATCTCCGCGCTGTCGTCGGCGTCCACGTCGACGATGACGGGGTTCTCGTACGTGGTGCCCGAGCTGTGCGCCACATCGAAGCGCACCGCGCCGGTGGCGCCGTCATAGATGCGCAGCCGGGTCTCGTCCGCGTAGACGACCTCGGCCTTGCCGTCACCCTCGAAGTCGAAGGTGGAGGAGCCCGTGCGGTTGGAGCTCTGGTCCTGCGTGGCGCGCGACCACTTCACCGTGCCGTTGGTCTCGAACACGGAGTAGTTGGTGGCGCCGGCCACGCCGATCTCCGCCTGCCCGTCATTGTCGAAGTCGGCGATGTTCGGAGCGCCACCCACGCCGCCGCCCGGGAGGAGCCGCGTCCACAGGTGCGCGCAGTTGTCGTCCAGCAGCGACACGTTGCCGTTCCACACCACGACGATCTCGCCGTGCGAGTCGCCATCGAAGTTGCCCACGCCCGCCAGGCCGTGGCCCACCGAGTTGCTCATGCACTTGAGCGTGCCGTTGGCGCGGTACACGGCGCGGTCGTTGACGACCTCCTGGATGCCGTCGCCGTCGATGTCCGCCGCGAACGAGATCGGCCCGGTGCCGCCGTTGACGCCGCCCATGCCGTCGGAGCCCACCCACTTCAGCGCGCCCGTGGCGGAGAAGACGTGGTTGCCGTTGAGGATCTCCACGCTGCCGTCACCTTCCAGATCCGCGAAGGACACGCCGCCCCAGTTGTTGGCGGGGACGCTGGTGCGGAACTTGAGGGAGCCGTCGTGCTCGAAGCAGATGATGCCGTTGCCGCTCTCGGGGATGGTGCAGAGCTCGACGCGGCCATCATTGTCGATGTCGCCGGCCGCGATGCTGGAGGCGCCGCGCACGCGCTGGGCGGTGTTGGTCACCGTCCACAGCTCGCTGCCGTCCGCGCCGCTGATGGCGCGGATGACACCGTCGGTCGTGTAGTTGGTGCTCGCGAAGGAGTTGAACACCACGTCGGGGACACCGTCGCCGTTCACCTCCACCACCACCGGCGTCATCATCACCTGCTTGTACTGCGGCATGACCGCGGCGCCCGCCGAGGTGGCCGGCCACTTCCACTCCAGCTCGGGCTGGAAGTTCGGAGTGAAGGGCGGCTGCACCTCGCACGCATCCGCCGAGGCGACTACGCGCGCGCGCTGATCCGCCGCCTGCGCCTCGCCCTCCACCGTGCTGCCGCACGAGGCCGTTACCAGCAGGGCCATTGCCCCCAAGCCGTGACCGAACTTCCAGTTCCGAACCGCCGCCTTCTTGCCTCGAGTCGTTGCGCTCATGAGCTCCCCTGCCAGGCAGGCACCACTGAATTGCGGGACACCAGCTTGCTACCTTCAAGTTGGATTTTTACCGCAAGACCGGATTCTCTGGCAAGCAGGAAATCGCTCAAGGCAGGATTTTTATGTCCCACCTGGAAAAAGACAGCAAATCTGTCGGGATTTCAATGCCTTGGAGCCCTCGGAGGCATTGCACCTCCGGGCCCCGGGGAGAGGGTCAGCCCCTCTCAACCCGGGGAGAACCGCGCGAAGCCTAGATGTGGATCGGGTGACCCAGCGTGGCCTCAGCGCCTTCCTTCATGATCTCGGAGAGCGTCGGGTGCGCGTGCATCGTGTGCGCGAGCTCCTCGGTGGTGATCTCCAGCCGCAGCGCGACGCAGGCCTCGGCGAGCAGCTCCGTGGCGTGCGGGCCCACGAGGTGAACGCCCAGCACCTCGTCGTACTTCTTGTCGGAGACGACCTTGATCATCCCGTGGCCCTCGTTGGAGATGGAGGCCTTGGTGACGGCGCTGAAGGGGAAGATGGCCGCCTTCACGTCGTAGCCGCGCTCCTTGGCCTTCTTCTCCGTGAGGCCCACCGAGGCCACCTCGGGGTAGCAGTACGTGGCCGAGGGAACCAGGTCGTAGTTGATGGGCTGCGGGTTCTTGCCGGCGATGTGCTCCACCGCGAGCACGCACTCGGCGCTGGCCACGTGCGCCAGCATCGCCGTCGGAATCACGTCGCCGATGGCGTAGACGTTGGGCTCCGAGGTGCGCATCATCGAGTCGACCTTGATGTAGCCACGGTCGGTCTGGATGCTGGTCTGCTTCAGGCCGATGTCCTCGGTGACGGGCGCGCGGCCCACCGCCGACAGCAGCAGCTCGGCCTCGAGCGTCTTGGTCTCGTTGCCCACCGCCATGGTGACCTTCACGCCGGAGGCGGTGTGCTCGACCTTCTCCACCTTCGTGCCGGTGAACACGTCGATCTTCCGCTTCTTGAAGTACCGCTCCAGCTCCTTCGAGGCGTCGATGTCCTCGATGGGCAGCAGGTTGGGCATGTACTCGACGATGGACGTCTGGCTACCCACGTGGTTGAACACGGAGGCGAACTCGCAGCCCACGGCACCAGCACCCAGGACGATGATGCTCTTGGGGATGCGATCGATCATCAGGATGGAGTCGCTGTTGAGCACCCGCTTGTGGTCCACCTGGACGTTGGGCAGCGACTTGGGCACCGAGCCGGTGGCGATGATGATGTTCTTGGTCTCGAGGGTCTGCTTCGAGCCATCCTCGGCGGTCACCTCGACCTTGCCCTTGCCGGAGATGCGGCCATGGCCCTTGACCACCGTGATCTTGTTCTTCTTCATCAAGAAGTCGATGCCATTGGCACCCTTGGTGACCACCTTCTCCTTGTGCTTCTGGGCGTTGGCCCAGTTGATGGTCGGGCTGGCCACGTCGATGCCGAAGTCCGAGGCCTCGCGGATGTGGTGGAACAGCTCCGCGGTCCACAGCAGGGACTTGGTAGGGATGCAGCCGCGATGGAGACAGGTGCCACCCAGGCGCTTGTCCTTCTCGATGATGGCCGTCTTCAGGCCCAGCTGGGCCGCTCGGATGGCTCCCACGTAGCCACCAGGACCGGAACCGATGATCACCACGTCGAACGACTCAGCCACGCTCGCCTCCGTTACAGGTAGAACTCGCGGGGGCTGATAACCCCCGCTCACGGTGGGAATCAAGGAGTTTGCATTTGCGCCGCTTTCCGATCCGAACCCTTCTGCTGATGGCCCTGGCCCTTATCGTCTTCGGACGCCTGTGGTGGACCACCCACAAGGACGAGAAGCCAGAGGCGGGCCAGCCCCCCGCCGCCGCCTCGGGAATGGCCGTGGACGTGGCGCCCTCGCCCGCCTGCAACAGCCTCGAGCGAGCGCTGGAGGCGGTGGTGCGCAAGACGGAGGACCCCACGGTGCTGGCCGAGGCCCGGAAGAAGGTGGAGGCCTGCGCGCGGCCTCCCGCCCGAGCGTGTGAGTTGGGCGGGGCCTTGGATGTCCGCATGCCGCTGACGGAGAAGCCCTCGGCGGGCCGGGAGCTGCTGGGGGCGCTGTGCCAGCGCTGCCCCGCCGAGGCGAACACGTGCGCTGGAGTCGTCACCCGCGCGCTGCACGGCGGCCTCATCGGGCGGCAGGTAAGCCCCGAGGAGCTGCGCTGGAACCTGGAGAACGCCGGGCCCGGGACGGCCTCGGCCTGTGAGGCGCTGGCCAGCACCGCGCTCGCCCCGGCGGCGGTGACGGGTGGGGACTTGAAGCCCACGTATCCTCCCCTGCTCAGCATGCTCGCGCCCGTGTGCGCGAAAGCCGGGCACCTGCCCACCGCCCTGGTGAACGCCGCGGTGATACAGCGTGGCGCCCAGGCCGGTGACTTGTCCGGACTGGTGATCGCGGGCCCCGCCTACATCGCTCCCTCGGAGATAACGGGCGCGGAGAACGCTCGCCAGGCGTTCGATGGGAGCGACCGGAAGGGTGTGGAGCTGAGTCAGGCGAGCACGCCGCGCTGGGAGGCGGATGGAGCGCTGCGCGCGCAGTTCAAGCCGCCGCTCAAGCAGCTCACCGCCCTGCGCATCAGCGCCAAGGGGGCTGGCACGCTGCGCGCCATCGTCCGCGCTCCGGCGGGCATGGGCCTGCGGGACGACGAGCGCGGCACCTCCTTCGTGAACCCCACGGTGTGCCAGTTCCAGGGCACGGGCCAGTGGGAGCTGTGTACGCTGCCGCTGCCGCTGCTGGAGGTGGAGGCGCTCAGCATCTTCCCCTCGGACCCGAAGATCACCGTGCTCGAGGTGGACGTGCAGGGCACGCGCACGCCCTGAGGCTTCGGGGGTAGACTCCTCTCGATGGTATCGAGCGACCAGGTCCGCCCCGCCCCTCCGTCCCTTCCCATGGAGGCGGACCCGAGCGGGTTCACCGAGCGCGCTCCGGACCTCGCCTCGCTGCTGCCGGACACGGCCCTCTCCCTGGCGCTGTCGCGGGGAGACGCGCTCGCCGTACACGCCGCCCTCTCCGCTCGCTTCGAACGTGAGCCGAAGGGCCCCGCGCGGGACACGCTCCAGCGGCTGCTCGCCCGACCCGAGCTCTTCGCCGTGTCCGAGCGCCCTCCCCGACTGGGCGGCGCGCTGGGCACGGGGTTCGCGTTCGTCGGTCTCCCTCCCGTGGAGAAGCAGGAGGCGCCCTTCGTCGCCACCCGCGCCCTGCGCATCCTCGGAGTGCCCATCTGGCCGCTCAGCCAGCACCTCGTCCGCCGGGGACGGGACGGGCAGTTCGAGGTCCTCGGCCGCGTTCCTTCGAGCCTCGGCCTCGCGCGTGGGGTGGCCGTACTGGCCACGGTGGGCCTGGTCACCACGGGGCTCGTCGTCGGGCTGCTTCCGGCCGCCCTCCACGAGGTGAGCCTCGCCAACGGCCTCTCCCGGCCCGTGCAGGTGAGTCTGAACGGCCGGCCCATCACGCTGGAGCCCGGCGTCGTGATGAAGGAGCGGATCTTCAGCCTGGAGGCCACGCACCAGCTCGAAGCCCGGTGGCCGGGTGAGCCCAAGCCCTTCGAGACGCGCTCCATCCAGAGCGGCACGCGCGCCGTCTACAATGTCCTGGGCGCGGCCCCCCTGCAGGTGGATGACGCGAGTGACTCGGCCGCGCCCCGGCGGCTGCCAGGGACCATCGCGAGCCTCGCGCCCCATGAGGAGCTGGTCGCGGATCGCGGCGGCTGGGAGCTTCTGGTGCGCGAGTACGCCGAGGCGGGGAACTGGCAGCAAGCCGCGGAGCTCGCCCAGGACGTGGCCATCGCCGACCCCACCGCGCTTCGCGCCCGGGAGGAGGCGCTGCGCTGGTCCCTTCCGTACGGATGGGATCGCGCGGAGACGTTCACCCAGGAGCTCACCGAGCGCTACCCCGACGACCTCACCGTCCACCACCTCGCCCAGGATGTCGCCTTCGCCCTGGGCCATGAGGAGACTTCGCGCGAGCACTACGCCCAGTGGGCCGCCCAGGCTCCCGACTCCCTGTTCCGCGCCCTCCTCCATGTCCGAAGCCGTCCGCCCAAGGAGCACATGGAGGCCTACTGGGTGCTGCGAAACCGCTTCACCGAGTCCCCCGAGCCTCAGCGCGCGCTGGCCCGCCTCCACCTCGACGACGGCGATGCGGAGCACGCCCTGGAGCTGCTCGACTTCGCGCAGGCCAAGGCGCCCGAGTCCTCCCTGGAGGATCTCGAGTTTCGCGTGCGCACCCTGGTCTCCCTCAATCGCATGCGGGATGCCTCCAACGCCGTGCGCCAGTACGCGAGCGAACCTCGCAACCGCACCTGGGAGCTCGCTGTGCTCGCGGGCCGGCTCGATCGCCTGACGGGGCCGACCCGCTCCCAGTACGTCACGCGCGATCTGATCCCTCCTCAGGTCGCGCGCTCGCACGAGCACATGCTGGTCTTCAGCCTCCTCACCGGCGAGAGCACCGTGAAGGATGAGGAGCTCAAGGCCGTCGCCGATCCCGAGCTCCGCGAGGCCCTGGAGATCACGCGCGCGCTGCTCACCGACCTGGAGAAGGCCACGACGCGGGCCCGAGACACCTCGGATGCTGTGCTTCACCGCCTCCCCTTGGAAGCCGCCACGGTGCTCGCCCTGGAGTTCGCCCATACCGGAGACACCCGGAGCGCCCGGCGCGTCTACAGGTCCCACCTCGCCCTGTGGCTCGCCCGCGATCCGCTGGAGACCTATGTCCTCACCGGGGTGCGCAAGCCTCGCTTCGCGCTGCTGCCCCCGACGCTGGTCGCCGCCGCACACCTCATCCGCGCCCACGAACTCGAGGACGAGAAGAGCCAGGGGGCGGAGCAAGCCCTGGCCGGGAAGAAGGACCTCCTCGGAGGCTTTGCCCGCCGTGCGCTCGACCCGGGCTACAAGGAATACGTCCCCCGCCGGCTTCCCCTGAACTGGAGGCGGTGGCACGAAAGGCAGATCACGATCATCAAGGGCCCCCCACCACCGTAGGCGTGGCGCGCGGGGCCAGCGCCTCCAGCAGGCGCCCCAGGTGGTCCAGGTCGAGCGGCTTCTCGACGTGCGGGTTGGACACCGTGCCCAGGAAGGTCCGCGTCTCCTCCGTGAAGGCGCCCCCGGTCATGAAGATGACGCGCCGGGCCTGCTCCGGGTTGACCCGCTCCAGCGCCACATGGAACTGGGAGCCGCTCATCTCCGGCATCATCAAGTCACAGAGGATCGCATCGAAGGTCCGGCCGGTGGAGATGAGCGCCAGCGCGTCCGGCGCGCGCACGAACACGGTGACATCGTGCTGCCGGCCCAGATAGCGCTGCAGGGCCCGCCCCACGGGCACCTCATCGTCGATGATCAGCACCCGCAGCCCCTGGGCGAGCTGCTCTGGAGACTTCTCGCGAGCCTTGGGCACGGGGGCCGGAGCCGCGTGCAGGCGGACCCAGAACGTGGTGCCCTGCCCCGGCTCGCTCTTCAGGCCCATGCTCCCCCCCACCTCGGAGATCAGCCGCCGGCAGATGAACAGGCCCAGGCCCGTCCCCACGCCGGCGGGCCGGGTGGTGAAGAACGGCTCGAAGATGCGCTCCTGCAGCTCGGGGGGGATCCCCGGCCCCGTGTCCCGGACCTCCACGACGACGGTGTCGCTCCCCTCGGCACGCGTCGACACCCGGATCTCGTGCCCGCGCAGGCCACCATCCTGAAGGGACTGCGCCGCGTTGAGGATGAGGTTGAGGAAGACCTGCCCCAGCCGGGCCTCGCTGCCCTGGACGCGGGGGATCTCCCCGAAGTCCTTGACGACGCGGGCGCGGTGGATGACGTGGTTCCACGCCATGCGCAGCGACGAGTCGAGCACCCGGTGCAGATCCGTCGGGCCGGACTGCTGCACCTCCGGGCGCGAGAAGACCTTGATGTCGCGGATGGTGTCCCGAACGCGCTCGGCGCACTCGATCGCCTCCCGGAGCGGCTGCGTCCCCTCGACGGAGATGTCCTGTCGCTGGAGGGAGCCCAGCGAGACCTCCAGGTTCATGATCAACGAGGCCAGCGGGTTGTTGATCTCGTGAGCCACGCTGGCGGCCAGGATGCCCAGCGAGGAGAGCCGATCCGACAGCAGCAGGTGCTCCTGGAGCCTCCGGCGCTCGGCGCGCTCCTGGGCCTCGCGGATCTCCCGTGCCACCGCGGGCGCCAGCCGCCCCAGTCGATCCTTGAGCACGAAGTCGTGGACCCCCGCCCGCATCGCCGCCACCGCCACGTCCTCGCCGATCTTCCCCGACACGATGATGAAGGGCACATCCAGCCCCCGCTTCTTCACCTGGGCGAAGGCCGCCAGGCCATCGAAGCGCGGCAGCGCGTAGTCGGTGATGATGACGTTCCACCCGCCCTCGTCGAGCGCGGCCTCGAGCCCCTCGGGGGTCTCCACCAGGGTGTGGCTCACCTCATAGCCGCCACGACGCAGCTCGAGCAGCACCAGCTCGGCGTCATTCTCCGAGTCCTCGATGAGCAGCAGTCGCAACGGCAGCAGGGTCATGGGTCGCTCGGGGAGGCGGTGGTCCGCGGCGGCCGCGGGAACTCATTCAGGGTGAAGAAGAAACTGGCGCCCTGCCCCGGCTGACCCTCGCCCCAGATGCGCCCGCCATGGCGGCGGATGATGCGCTGCACGGTGGCCAGCCCTACCCCATTGCCCTCGAACTCCCTCTGGGTGTGCAGCCGCTGGAAGACGCCGAAGAGCTTCTCGCGGTAGGCCATGTTGAAGCCAGCCCCGTTGTCGCGAACCGTGTACGTCCGCGCGCCCCCCGCCTCGCCCGTCGCCCGAAACTCGATCTCGGCCACGTCGCGCTCGCGGGTGAACTTCCACGCGTTGCCCAGCAGGTTCTCCAGCACGGCGCGCAGCAAGTTCGGGTCTCCCTGATCGATCAATCCCTCCTGGATGTTCACCTTCACGATGCGCTCGGGCTGCTCGGACTGGAGCTGCTCGATGACCCCGCGCGCCATGCGAGAGAGGTCACACGCCTGGGCCGACAGCGGGGTGCTGTTGACGCGCGACAACTGGAGGATGCCGTCGATGAGTTCGGCCATGCGCCGGCCGCCATTCACGATGCGCCGCACGTAGTCGCGGCCCACCTCATCGAGCTTGTCCCCACAGTCCTCGACGAGCGCCTGGCTGAAGCTGGAGATGCTGCGCAGCGGGGCCCGCAGATCATGCGCCACGGTGTAGGCGAAGGACTCCAGCTCGCGGTGGGAGAACTCGAGCTGGGAGGTGCGCTGGGCGATACGGCCCTCCAAATCCGCGTTGAGCTGGCGCACCTGCGCCTCGGCTTCCCGGCGCCGGGTGATGTCGGTGAGCATCGCCAGCGAGCCGGCATAGCCCCCCTCGTCGTTGAACAAGGGCGTGGTGGACATGCTGGTCCAGAGGACCGTTCCATCCTTGCGCAGGAAGGCGGTGTCCTGGGCCTTGACCGGGGGGGCCCGGCCTTTGAGCGAGAGCCCTCGTTGGGCCACCTGCCATGCCTTCTCGTCCATGAACGAGGACAGGTGCATGCCCAGCATCTCCTCGACGCGATAGCCGAACATCTCGGCCATGTAGCGGTTGGCGTAGGTGATGCGCCACTCGGGATCGATGGTCCCGATCCCCTCCTGGGCCGTCTCCACCAGCAGCCGGAAATGCTGCTCGGTGCGGCGCTTCTCCTCTTCGATTCGACGCTGCGTGTCGACGTCCCGCACGAGGGCCATGGCGCCCAGCAAGCGACCCTGCTGATCCTGTACGGGGATGCACTTGGCGCTGACGTGGATGCCATCCGGCGAACCCGCGTTGCGGATGAACAGCTCCACCTCGCCCGACTCCTGGCCCTTCAAGGCCTTCCAGATCGGCATCTGTTCAATGGGCAACGGTGTCCGCTCGTCGGGCAGGAAGATGCCGTACCGGGAGCTCCACTCCTCCGAGACGGAGCGCTCACTTTCACCTACCCCGAACACCCTACTGGCGAAGGGGTTGCTGTAGATGAAGTTCCCCGACGCCTCTGAGATGGAGACCCCCTCGGAGATGTTGTCGAGGATGGCCCGGATGAGCGCATGGTGCCGAGCGTGGAAGAGCTCCTCGCCCAGCTTGTCCGAGGGCGACGCGGGAGGCGGTGCGTCATTCATGGGGCCGAGGCTCCAACCCTCGGGGCACTGAGCTATTGGCACTCGCCGCGATCTTTGGATCTGTCCTGTCCTGGAAGGAGCGTCTCCTAGTTCCCAGGGGCCTTGCGAGGTACGGAATCCAACAAATGGGCCAGCCTCTGCATATCGATGGGCTTCTCGATGCACGAGGCTTGGGTCCGGTCCAGGAAGGACCGCGCCTCCTCTGAGAAGGCGCCTCCGCTCATGAAGGTGATGCGCTGGGCCTGCTCCGGGTCCAGCTGTCCCAGGGCCTCGTGGAACTGGGGGCCGCTCATCTCGGGCATCAACATGTCACAGAGGATGGCGTCGAAGCGGCGCCCGGAGGTGATGAGCCGCAGCGCCTCCTGCGCGCGGGCGAGCGCGGTGACCTCGCACTGCTCTCCCAGCAGGCGCTTGATGGCGCGGGCCACGGGCACCTCGTCGTCGATAATGAGGACGTTCAGGCCCCGCGCGAGCTGCTCCACGCTCTCGCCGGGCGCGGCGCTCACCGCCGCCTCGGCCGTGCGCAGGCGGACCCAGAACACGCTGCCCCGCCCCTCGTGGTTCTCCACGCCGACGCTGCCCCCCATCTCCACGATGAGGCGCCGGCAGATGGACAGGCCGAGCCCGGTCCCCACCCCCACCGGCTTGGTGGTGAAGAACGGCTCGAAGATGCGCTCATGCAGCTCGACGGGGACGCCGGGCCCGGTGTCGTGGATCTCCACCCGGACGCTCTCGGCCGACTCACGCCGCGTCACCACGCGGATCTCGTTCTCGTGAACGCGGCCGTCGGGGATGGCCTGGGCCGCGTTGATGATGAGGTTGAGGAAGACCTGCCCCAACCGGGCCTCGCTGCCATGGACGGGAGGAATGTCTCCATAGTCCTTGGAGAGCCGGGCGCGGTGGAAGACGTGGTTCCACGCCATGCGCAGCGACGAGTCGAGCACCCGGTGCAGGTCCGTCGGGCCGAGCCGGTGTTCGTCCGAGCGGGAGAAGAGCTTGATGTCGCGGATGATGTCCCGGATGCGCACGGCGCAGTCGCGCGAGTCGCGCAGGGCCTGCACGCCTTCGTCGGGGATCGTCTCGCCCCGAATCGAGCTCAGGGCGAACTCCAGGTCCATCATCAGCGAGGCGAGCGGGTTGTTGATCTCATGGGCCACGCTGGCCGCCAGCAGGCCCAGGGAGGCGAGCCGGTCCGACAGCAGCAGCTGCTCCTGGATGCCGCGGCGCTCGGCGCGCAGGGCCGCCTCGCGCAGCTCCCGGGCCACGGCGGGGATCAGCCGCCCCAGCCGGTCCTTGAGCAGGAAGTCGTGGACCCCGCTCTTCATCGCGGCGACGGCCACCTCTTCGTCGATCTTCCCCGACACGATGAAGAAGGGCACATCCAGCCCTCGCTGCTGCACCTGGGCAAAGGCCTCCAGACCATTGAAGAGCGGCAGCAGATAGTCGGCGATGACGAGATCCCACGTCGTCCCTCCGCTGAGCGCACTCGCGAGCTCTTCGGGGGTCTCCACGCGCGTAGGGTTCACGCTGAAGCCACGCTGGAGCTCATCCAACAACAGCGCGGCATCCTCCTCGTCGTCCTCGATGAGGAGCAGGCGCAGTGGCGCAACTTTCATGGTGGCTTCCCTCGGCGCGGCCTCCAGACGTACGCTCCCGGCCCTGCGCGTACTACTGGCCCTGCGGACAATAGCGTACCGGGAATTCAACGAGCAGTGACTGCCAGCTGCACTGGCAGGCGGAGTCTGGCCCTGCACCCGGGCCCCTCGGTCCGGTTCTCCAGCCGGAGCGTGCCCCCGTGCGCCTCGGCGATCTGCCGGCTGAGCGCCAGGCCGATCCCGCTGCCCTGAGGCTTGGTGGTGAAGAAGGGCACGAAGAGGTTGCCCGTGTCCGCCAGCCCGGGGCCCTCGTCCTCCACCCACAGCTCCACATCGTCCGGCCCGGGCATCGTCCAGGACACCCAGACGCGGCCCTGCCGCTCCTTCGCCGCGTCCACCGCGTTACGCACCAGGTTGATCAGCAATTGCTCGAGCTGATCCCCATCCCCGCTCAGCGTCAGCGCCGGACCGGGGCGGACCTCCACCGCCTGCCGCGTCTCCAGCGCCACCACGCGCCGCACCCAGGGCTCCACCTCCACCGGCCCTGGCTTCGGCGGCGGCAGGCGCGCCAGCTTCGCGTACGCCGACATGAAGCGCGCCAGCGACTCACTGCGCCGCTCGATGATGCCCAGCCCGCCGCGCGCGTCCTCTTCCCAGTCCGAGGGCCGAGGCGCCTGCGTCAACGCGTCGCGCAGCGCGCCGGCGATGGATTGGATGGGCGTCAGCGAGTTGTTGATCTCGTGGCTCAGCACCCGGACCAGTCGCCGCCACGCCTCGCGCTCCTCCTCGCGCAGCGCCAGCCGCAGGTCCGCCAGCACCACCAGCTGGTGCGGCAGGCCCCCCTGCCGGAACGTGCTCCGCCGCAGCTCGTACGGTCCGCCCTCCACCGCGAACGTGCGAGTGAGCCGCCGAGGCACCGGGCCCTCCAGCAGATCCGCCAGCCCCAACACCCTCGCACCCTTGTTCACCAGGTGCGCACGCGGCAGCCCCAGCAGCCTCTCGCCGGCGTGGTTCACCAGCCTCAGCGCGCCCTCCGCGTCGAAGGCCAACACCGCCACGTCGATCTTCTCCATCACGTGGGTGAGCAGCGCGCCCGCCTCCAGCGCTCCCAGCCGCTGCTCGCGCAGCGTGTCGCCCAGCGCGTTGGCCTCCAGCAGCACCTCACCCAGCGGATCGTCCGCGCGCGCCCCGCGCCCGCGCACCGAGTAGTCCCCTTCTCGCAGCGCGGCGAGCAGGTTGGCCACCGTTTGCAGCGGCCGGGCCACGCGCTCGCGCACCGCCAGCGCCGCGCCCAGGTGTACCGCCACCACCAGCACGGAGAAGGTCCAGCGCACCTTGGCGCTCGTGTCCTGCCCCCACAGCAGCCCCAGCGTGACGACCGAGCCCGGCAACCCCGCCAGCAGCGCCAGCAGGAAGATCTTCAGGTCATGCGCGAGGGGCTGGCGGCGGCTCACCGCGCGCCCTTGATGCCGTAGTGCTGCATGCGGCGGTACAGCGCGCTGCGCGACAGGCCCAGCGCCTTCGCCGCGTCGCTCACGTTGCCCTCGTGCCGGGTGAGGGCGCGCTCGATGAGGTAGCGCTCCACCTCCTCCAGCGTCATCTCCTCCAGCCGCGAGGCGCCCTCCCGGCTCGCGCGCCGCAAGAGCAGGTCCTCCGCCGTCACCTCGTCCCCGCTGGCCATGAGCAGGGCGCGCTCCACGCTGTGCTCCAGCTCGCGCACGTTGCCCGGCCAGGGGTAGGCCATCAGCGCCTCCAGGGCTCCCGGCGACAGGCGCATGTTCGGACGCCCGTAGCGTCGACCCTGCTCGCCCAGGAAGTGCGCGGCCAGCAGCGGGATGTCCTCGCGCCGGTCCCTCAGCGGCGGCAGTTGCACCTCCACCGTGTTGAGGCGGTAGAGCAGATCCTCCCGGAAGCGGCCCTCGGCCACGGCCCGGGACAGGTCCGCGTTCGTCGCGGAGATGACGCGCACCGACACCCGGCGCACCTTGGAGGAGCCCACCGGGTGCAGCTCGCCCGTCTGCAGCACGCGCAGCAGCTTGGCCTGCTGGCCGAGCGGCATGTTGCCGATCTCGTCCAGGAAGAGCGTGCCGCCGTCGGCCAGCTCGAAGCAGCCGATGCGGTCCGTCTTCGCGTCCGTGAAGGCGCCCTTCACATGGCCGAACAGCTCGCTCTCGAAGACGCCCTCGGACAGCCCGCCCGAGTTGACGGCGACGAAGGGGCTGTCCGGGCGGCCCGAGGCGGCATGAAGGGCGCGCGCCACCACCTCCTTGCCCGTGCCGTGCTCTCCGGTGATGAGGACGTTGGCCCCCGAGGGCGCCACGCGCTCCACCAGCCGGCGCACCGTCTGCATCGCCCGGGACTCGGAGAGGAACGAGGGCCGCTCCCCGCCCTTGCGCAGGTGGGTGTTCTCCTCCTCCAGCCGCCGGGAGCGCCGCAGCGCCCGCCGCAGCTCGAGCTGGGTGCGCAGCAGGGCCAGCAGCCGCGTGTTGTCCCACGGCTTCTGCACGTAGTCCCGGGCGCCGCCGCGCATGGCCTCCACCGCGCCCTCCACGCTGCCCCACGCCGTCATCACCACCACCGGCAGCGTCGCGTCGAGCTGGCGCACGCGTGCGAGCAGGTCCAGCCCCTCTCGCCCGGAGGTGGTGTCGCGCGCGTAGTTGAGGTCCATCAGCAGCACGTCCACGTCCTCGGCCTCCAGGGTGGCCAGGACCCCCGCCGGGGACTGGGCCGTCACCACCGTGTACCCATCGCGCTTGAGCAGCAGGCGCAACGCCTCCAGCACGTCGGCCTGATCGTCGGCGACGAGGATGCGGGCGCGGGGGGCACTGTCAGCGACTGCGGGGGCGATTTCGGACACGACGACACCCAGGAGAAAGAGACTCTGCCAGAAGAGCCCCGAGGCAGGGAAAGGCGATTGGGGGCGCTGTGTGCCCGGCCCGTCTGGAGGCCAGACGGGGGCTCACCCTCGCCTCAGCACATCGGCGGGATCCGCGCTGGCGGCCCGGTGCGCCGGCAGCCAGCTGGCCGCGAGCGCGACGGCCGTGAGCAGGGCCGGCACCCCCACGAAGACCGAGGCATCCAGCCCTCCCACGCCA
The DNA here is from genome assembly GCF_034259325.1 of Hyalangium ruber. Lineage (NCBI taxonomy): Bacteria > Pseudomonadati > Myxococcota > Myxococcia > Myxococcales > Archangiaceae > Hyalangium > Hyalangium rubrum. The sequence goes on from NZ_JAXIVS010000005.1 coordinate 464,730, forward strand.
TGGAGGAAGCCCTCCAGCAGGTGGCGCGCGGCGACCGCCCCCACCAACCCCACCCCGACGCCCAGCCCCACCCGGCGCAGCGACTGGCCCACCACCAGGCGCAGCACGTCCTCGCGCCGGGCGCCCAGCGCCATCCGGATCCCCATCTCGCGCGAGCGCTGCGCCACCGCGTAGGACATCACGCCGTAGATGCCCACCGCGGCCAGCACCAGCGCCAGCAGGCCGAACGTGCCCAGCAGCACGGTGCGGAAGCGGGGCTGCCCCAGGCCCGCTTCCAGCATCGCCTCCAGCGTGTCGGCCTGGGCGAGCGGAACCCCCGCGTCCAGCGCGCGCAGCTCCGAGCGCACCACGGAGGCCAGCTTCGAGGCCTCGAGCCCTCGCGCGGCGCGCACCACCAGGAAGCCCCCGGGATGGGGATCCTGCGCTTGCGGCACGTACACCGTGGGCTCGAGCCCTTGCTCGAAGCCCGAGTACGCCACGTCCCCCACCACACCGACGATGGTACGCCACTCGGGCTGGCCGCCCACCGCGCGGAAGGTCACCCGACGCCCCACCGCCTCCTGCCCGGGTAAGAACTGCCGGACGAAGGCCTCGCTCACCACCAGCACCGGCTCCGTGCTCGCCTTGTCCGCCTCCGCCAGCGTGCGGCCCTCCCGCAGCGGCACGCGCAGCGTCTCCAGGAAGCCGGGAGTGGTAATGACATAGAGGGTCGAAGGCGGCGCGTTGCTCTCCGGGGCACCCTCCCAGGTGAAGCTGGTCCTGCGCTGATCTCCGCCCGGCGGCAGGCTCAAGCTCAACCCCGAGGAGGCCACCTCGGGACGCATGGCGAGCCGCTCCCGCAGCGCGGTGTAGAAGCCCACGATGCGCGCGGGCTCCTGATAGCGATCCGGCGAGAGCACCAGCCTCGCCACGAAGACGCCCTCGGAGTCCACTCCTGGCTCCACCTGGTGCAGGCGCCAGAAGCTCTTGAGCATCAGCCCCGCGCCGATGACCAGCACCAGCGCGAGCGCCACCTCGGCCACCACGAGGCCTCCGTGGGTGCGGCCCCGCGAGACCTCGGTGGCGTTGTGGCCCAGCATCGCCTGGGGCGTGAGCCGGCTGCGCTGGAGCGCCGGAATCAGCCCCACCCCGACTCCAGTCACCAGCGCCACGGCCACGGCGAACAGCAGCACCCGCCCATCCACCGTCACCTCATGTCCCCGAGGGAGCGCGCTGGCCCCCAGGGCGAGCAGCAGATCCGTGCCCCACATGGCCAGCAGCACGCCCCCGCCCGCTCCCAGCAGGCACAGGATGATGCTCTCGGTGAGCAACTGGCGCACGAGCTGCCCCCGGCTGGCCCCCAGCGCCACGCGGATGCCGAACTCGCGCGCCCGTCCCGCGGCGCGCGCCAGCTGCAGGTGCGCCACGTTCACCGCGGCGATCATCAGCACCAGGGCCACGGCCCCCAACAACACCAACAGCAGCAGGCGCACGTTGCCCACCAACTGATCCCGGTAGCCCACCGCGCTCAGCCGAAGCTGGGACTGCGTGTCCGGGAACTCCTGAGCGAGCCGCGCGGCGATGGTCGCCAGCTCGGCACGGGCCGACGCCAGGGTGGCGCCGGGCGCGAGCCGACCGTTCACGATGAAGCCATGAAACGAGCGCAGGGTCCGCGCTGGCGAGCTCGCGGCACCGGGCAGGCTGGCGTGGTTCACCCAGAGCAGCGTCCTCGCGTCAGGGACCTGGAAGGCGGAGGGCATCACCCCCACCACGGTGTAGGGCTGGCCTCCGAGCGTCAGCGTGCGCCCCACCAGCTCCCTCCGTCCTCCGAGCCGCTGCCACAGGGACTGGCTGAGCACCACCTGGGGCGCCTCGCGCTCTTCCGGCGTGAGCGTGCGTCCAAGCAGCGAGGCAATCCCGAACGTCTCGAAGAAGGCCCCCTCCACCACCGCACCCCGTACCTGCTCCGCGTCCCCTTCCCCCGTGAGGTTGAAGAGCTGGTTGCCGTAGGCGGTAAGCGAGGAGAACTGTGTGCTCTGCTCGGCGATCGCATCGAACTGGAAGAAGCTGAAGCGCTGAGCCTGCGGCCGCACCGTGTCCGCGCCCAGCACGAGCAGCCGGTCCGCCTCCGGAAAGGGCAGCGGCCGCAGCAGCACCGCGTACACCACGCTGAAGAGCGCCGTGGTGGCGCCGATGCCCAGCGACAACGCCAGCACCGCCGCCAGCGTGAAGCCCGGCGCCTGGCGCATCAGCCGCAGGGCGTAGCGAATGTCCCGCAGGAGGTTGGACATAAGGCCGCTCTACTCCGCGCGCAGGGTGATGGCCGGGTCCACCCTCGCGGCGCGACGTGCCGGTAGCCAGCTTGCCACCAGCGCCACGCCCGTCAGCAGCGCGGCCACGCCCAGGAAGGTCAGCGGATCATGGGCCTGGATGCCATAGAGCATCGCGCTCAACAGCCGCCCCAGCGCCAGCGCCAGCGCCAGGCCGATGCCCACGCCCAGCAGCGTCAGGCGCAAGCCATGCCCCACCATCAACGAGAGGACCTCCCCCTGCCGCGCGCCCAGGGCCATGCGGATGCCCAGCTCCCGGGTGCGCAGGGTGACGGTGTAGGCGATGACGCCGTAGATGCCGAGCGAGGCGAGCACCACCGCTCCCGCCGCGAACATCATCAAGAGCAGCATGGAGAAGCGGCGCTGGCTCACCGAGTCGTCCACCACCGACTCCAGGGGCGCCACGTCGAACAGCGGCAGGTTCGAGTCCACCGCGCGCAGCTCCGTCTGGAGCGAGGCCAGGAGCGCCTCGGGGCCCTGGCGGGTGCGCACCACGAGGTAGGCGCCCGACATGCCCTGCTGCAGCGCCGCGTGGTAGGCGACGGGGCGCGCGGGCTGATCCAGTCCCCACTCCTTCACGTCCTGCACGACGCCCACCACCGTGGCCCAGGGCCCCTCCCCGTCGTTGCGGTGGAGCCGGATGCGCCGGCCGATCGGGTCCTCCCCCGACCAGAGGGCCTTGGCGGTGCTCTCGTTGATGACGACCGAGTGAGGCGCCTCGAAGCTGTCCGCTTCGGTCAGCAGCCGCCCCTGGAGCAGCGGGATGCGCAGCACCTTATGGTAGTCGGGGCTCACCACCCGGTACTCCACCGCCGGCCAGGGCGTGTCGGTCGGCCCCTTGGGCTTGCCCTCCACGTCCAAGCTCCGGTCCGAGTGGCCCGTCAACGGCAACAGGTTGACCACGCCCGCGCTCTCCACGCCGGGCAGCGCCTGCACCCGTGCCACGAAGTCACGCATGAAGTTGGCGCGCTGAGCGACCTCCGGATACCGCTCGGTGGGCAGCGACAGGCGCGCGGTGAGTACACCCTGGGAGTCGAAGCCCGCGTCCACCGCCTGCAGCGCCAGGAAGCTGCGCATGAAGAGACCCGCGCCCACCAGCAGCACCAACGCCAGCGCTACCTGGGACACCACCAGCACGGCGCGCGTCCGTCCCGATGCCCGGCCCCCCGTTCCCCGCGTCCCCTCGCGCAGCGCGCCATGGAGATCCGCGCGGCTGGCCTGCAGCGCCGGCACCAGGCCGAACATCACCCCCGTCAGGACCGAGACGCCCAGGGTGAACAACACCACCCGGCCATCCAGCCGCACCTCGGTGGCCCGCGGCAGCCCGTCGCCAATGAGGGCCAGCAGCGCGTCGAGCCCCCACATCGCCAGCAACAGCCCCAGGGCCCCGCCCGCCAGCGCGAGAATCAGACTCTCGGTGAGGAACTGCGTCACCAGCCGCTGGCGTCCCGCCCCGAGCGCCGCGCGGATGGAGATCTCCCGACCGCGCGCCGCCGCCCGGGCCAGCAGCAGGTTGGCCACGTTCGTACAGGCGATGAGGAGCACGAAGCCCACCGCGCCCAACAGCACCCACAGCGTGCCCCGTACGTTGCCCACCATCTGCTCGCCCATCGGCACCACGGAGATCGCCCACCCGCTGCTCTGGCTGTAGTTGTTGGGGTGGGACTGGACCAGCTCGCCGGAGACACGGTCCATGTCCCGCTGGGCGGCCTCCAGCGTCACCCCGGGCTTCAGCCGCGCCACCACGTCCAGGAAGCGCCGCCCTCGGAACCCCGGCGCGAGCGAGCTGGTCGGGGGCGCCAAGGGGATGTAGAGGTCCGTCCCCCGGGGGTACTCGAAGCCCTCGGGCAGCACGCCCACCACCGTGTAGGAGTTTCCGTCCAGGCTCACCGTCGTGCCGAGGATGTTCGGGTTGGCACCGAAACGCCCGCGCCACAGCCGGTGCGTCAGCAGCAGCACCCGATCCTGGCCAGGCGACTCCTCTTCCTCGCGGAAGTTGCGGCCCAGCGTCGGCGCCACGCCCAGCGTGGGCATCAGGGACGCGGAGGCGGTAATGGCGTTCAGCCGCTCGGGCGTGTCCTGGCCCGTGAGCGTCACGTCCACCTGGTCGTAGGCCGCCACCGAGCGCAGCGCCCGGGGCAGATCGCGGTAGTCCCGATACTCATGTATCGAGACGGAGATTCGCTCCAGGCCCGCGGCGCGGAAGTTGCCGAAGATGCGCACCAACTGCTCCGGCTCGGCGAAGGGCAGCGGGCGCAGCAGCACCCCATTCACCACGCTGAAGACGGCGCTGTTGGCGCCAATTCCCAGCGCCAGCGCCAGCACCGCCACCAGCGCGAAGCCAGGGCTCTTGCGGAGAACGCGCAGCGCGTAGCGGGCGTCCTGGAGGAAGCTATCCATATATAGAGGTCGGGAGATCTCGCGAGAGCGCGCCTAGCGCAGGCGCTCGTCCTGGACGATGCGTCCGTCGAAGAGGCTCACCGTGCGCGTGCCCAGCCGCGCTTGCGCCGGATCGTGCGTCACCATGATCAGCGTCGCCCCACCCTGGTGCAGCTCCGACAAGAGCTGCATCACCGACTCGCCGTTCTTCGAGTCCAGGTTGCCCGTGGGCTCGTCCGCCAGGAGGATCAGCGGATCGCCCGCCACCGCGCGCGCCACCGCCACGCGCTGCTGCTGACCGCCCGACAGCTGCCCGGGCATGTGCCGCGCCCGGTGGCTCATCCCCACCCGATCCAGCGCCTTCTCCACCCGCTTGCGCCGCTCGTCCGCGCCCATGCCCCGGTACGTGAGCGGCAGCTCCACGTTCTCGTACACGGACAGGTCGCCGATCAGGTTGAAGCTCTGGAAGATGAAGCCGATGTGCCGGTTGCGCACCAGCGCCCGCTCCGTGGGGGACAAGTCCAGCACCGACTTGCCGTCCAGCAGGTAGGTGCCCTTGGTGGAGGTATCCAGCAGTCCCAGCACCGCCAGCAGCGTCGTCTTCCCCGAGCCGGAGGGGCCGACGATGGACAGCCACTCGCCCGGCCGCACCGTGAGGTGGACGTCCGAGAGGGCGTGGGTCTCCACCTCCTCCGTCTCGAAGACCTTCGTCACGGCCTCCAGCTGGATGAGGGCCTTCTGCGGCACCACCTCCGCCGCGCTCGAGGCCGCCGTCACCGTCACGCCCTCGGGCTTCACGCTCTCAGAAACCGTCGTACTCATCGCACTCTCACTCGCTCCACCGCGTCCCACGCGGTCATGTCCGAGAGCACCACCTGGTCACCCTCGGTAAGGCCCTGCACCACCTCGATGGCGTTCACAGAGCCCCGCCCCAGCTGCACCGGCACCCGCACCGCCTCGTCGCTGCCCGGCAGCAGCCGGAAGAGCGTCATGGTGGAGTTGGGCTGCGCGCCCGCCGGCCGCCCCACCGAGAGCACCTCGCCCAGCCGCTCCAGCTCCACCGTGCCCTCCACCGTGAGATCCGGCCGCGCGCCCCGGGGCAGCTCTCCCGGCAGCGTCACTTCCACCCGCACCGTGCCCTGGCTCGCCGCAGGCGCCACGCGCGACACCGTGCCTTCCACCACCCCGTTGCGCGTGTCCACCTGGGCCTTCTGGCCCACCTGGATGTCGCGCGCCTGCGTCTCCGCGATGCGCAGCTCCGCCTTCAGCCGCTCGGGCTTCACCACCTTGGCCAGCACCGTGCCCGGCGTGACCCACTGCCCCAGCTCCAGCGGCAGCTCGGTGAGCACCCCCGCCTCCCCGGCCTTCACCTGCATCGACTCCACCTGGGTACGGCGGAAGCGCGCCACCGCTTTCAATCTTTCAATCTGCCCCCGCTGAGCCGCGAGCTGCTCTTGGGAGCTGGCCTGCAGGACGCTCAGGCGCTTGCGCTCCAGGGCCAGGCGCTGGCCCATCTCGCCGGCCTTCTCGCGCGCCTGCTGGGCCTCCAGCGTGGGCACATAGGACCGGTCCAGCAGCGCCACGGTGGCCTGGGCCTGACGGCTGGCGTGAGCGGAGTCGGCCTCCAGGCTGGCGAGGGCGACCTCCTGGGAGATGCGCTGCGTCTCCAGCGTGGTGCGCAGGGCGATGAGCTCCGCCTCGGCGCTGGCGAGCTGCCGCTCGGCCTCGAGCGCCTGCAGCTGCACGTCCGGGTTGGACAGCTCCATGAGCACGGTGTCCGCCTCCACGGGGGCGCCGGGGCGCACGTGGATGCGCTCGACGCGGCCGGCGGTGTCGGCGGTGAGCCAGCGGATGTGCTCGGGGACGAGGGTACCCGCGCCCTTCACCTGGCGCAGCATGGGCCCCCGCTTCACCGTATCCAGCCACACGCTGCCGCGCTCCACGGTGGGCGCGGCGGCCCGCAGCCGCGACAGGCCCACCGTGATGGCCACCAGCGCGAGCACTCCGGCAGCCGCGAAGAGCCAGGGCTTGCGATTGGGTTTGCGAGTCCGAGGAATGTCCACGGCACGCCTCATGAGCGAAGGCCGTGCCAAAAGTGAATGAGACTGTAAGTCCCTGGAATCCCTCGGGATTGAGGCGTCCTGCCCGGAGAACCTGCCCGCTTGCGAGAAGGCGCGTCCCAATATCGGACACTTCGCCGTGTCCAGTGATGGGACGGCGCTTCCCAGAGGCGGTCAGTCCTCGCTGGGACAAGACTGGCGCGCGCCACCGGAGCGAGTGCTCCAAGGACACCCTCTCCGGTGGCACGGCCAGGAGCTTCGAGGAGCCGGGACCTCGAAGCTGCCTTGCAGTTCAGCCATCGGGAGCTGACAAGGAAAGCTGCTCGCAGTCAACCTGCTGGGTAGCCTGACCGAGCGCGTCGAGCCCAGGTTCCGAGGGTCAACCTCGTGCCGGGGCCACGCCCCCCAGAGCGAGCAGCTCGGACACGGTGACGAAGCGGTACCCCTGGGCCTTCAGGCTCTCGATGATGCGCCCGGCGGCCTCGATGGAGCCCGGCTTCGGGGCCCAGCCATCGTGCAGCAGGATGATGGAGCCGGGCTGTGTGGCCTCGAGCACCCGGGAAGTGATGAGCGCGGCATCCTGCGTGGCATGGTCATCGGGCACCACGTCGAAGGTGACGTGCGGGCGCCCCTGGCGCGAGAGCACCCAGGGCAGGACGAACAGCTTCTTGCCGAAGGGAGCGCGGAAGGGAATGTCCCCGCGCACGCCCACCTCACGCAGCAGGGCATCGGTCCGGGAGATCTCCTGCTCGACGAAGGAGGGAGAGCGGAGGACGAGCCGCTCGTGCGAGTAGGAATGGTTGCCGAGCTGGTGCCCCTCGGCGAGCACCCGGGCGGCGAGCTCCCGGTGGCTCTCGATGTTCCGACCCACCATGAAGAAGGTGGCCTTCACCTGGTGGCGCGAGAGCAGCTCGAGGACGGCCGGCGTATTGGCAGGGCCGGGCCCATCATCGAAGGTGAGCGCCACCACGCGCTCGGAGATCTCCACCCGGTGGTGCAGCGCTCCAAAGAGCTGGAAGCCGCGCGCGTTCGACAGGCGCCACAGGCCGATCAGCCCTCCCAGGACGAGCAGGACTCCCACACCCCATCGTTTCCAGTGCATGGTGACGCTGCGCTGCAGGAATCGAACCGGTCTTCAACCCCGCGAAAAGAGGAGCCCGCGCTCCAGGCGCCCACGGGCTGCGTGGGCAGCGAGCCACGGGCTCCTCGGAAGGCTCCCCTCAACGGGGAGGACTGGCGGCGCGCTTGGAGAGCACCTGTTTCACGTCCTCCAGGGTAAGGCCCAGGGGGCGCACGGCCACGAGCAGGTGGTAGAGGACGTCGGCCGCCTCCTCCACCGCGCGCGCCTTGTCACCATCGGCGCAAGCGGTGACGAGCTCCGCGCCCTCCTCGCCGATCTTCTTCAGCCGCAGGTTCCGGTCGTCCAGGAGCCGCCGCGTGTAGCTGGGCTTCTGTCCGGGCTCGGGCGCCTTGGCGGCCCGCTCGGAGATGGTGGCATCCAGCGCCACCAGGGCATCGAACCGGCCCGGGCCGAAGCACGTCTCCTCGCCGGTGTGGCAGGCAGGGCCCGCCTTCTGGACGCGCGCGAGGACAGCGTCTCCATCACAGTCGGCGCTGAGGGACACCACGCGCTGCACATTGCCGCTGGTGGCGCCCTTGTGCCACAGCCCTCGGGTGCGCGAGCGGTAGTGCATCTCGCCGGTGGCCAGGGTGCGCTCCAGGGCCTCGCGGTCCGCGTGCGCCACCATCAACACGTCACCGGAGGCCGCGTCCTGCGTCACCACGGTGACCAGCCCGTTGCCCTTGGTGAAGTCGAGCTTGGAGATGTCCAGCATCAGGCCCTCTTGTTCGCGCCCAGCAGCTCACGCACCTGGGAGGAGAGCGCCGCGTTGGTCGCGATGCCATTGCCACCGAACGAGGTGCGCGCCCCCGCCCAGTCGGTAAAGACGCCCCCAGCCTCCTCGATAATGGGCTGCAGCGCCGCCGCGTCCCAGGGCGAGAGCAGCTCGTCCACCATCACCTCGGCACGACCGGTGGCCACGAGCAGGTAGCCGTAGCAATCGCCCCACGTGCGATCCATGGACACCTTGGCGGCGAGTTCCCGCCACGCCTTGCCCCGCTCGGGGAACTGGAGGAAGCGCTCGTCCGTGGACAGCACCACCGCCTGGGAGAGCTGGGCCACGGAGGACACCTGGGTGCGCTTGTCATTCCAGAAGCAGCCAGCGCCGGGAGCAGCCACCAGCAGATCATTCACGGCCGGGAAGTACGCGGCGCCCGCGAGGATGCGCTCGCCCTCGGCCACGGCCACCAGCGTGCCCCACAGCGGCACGCCGCGGATGAACGTCTTGGTCCCGTCGATGGGATCGAGGATCCACCGGCGCCGGGCGCCGGGCCGTGTTTCCCCGAACTCCTCGCCGAGAATGCCGTCCTGGGGGAAGCGCGCCTCGATCCAGTCGCGAGCCGTCTGCTCGGAGGTGCGGTCGGCCACGGTGACGGGGGTGCCGTCTCCCTTGATGTCCACGGTGACGCCTCGGCGGAAGAACTCGAGGGCCACGTCCCCGGACTTCCGAGCCACCTCGGCGGCGGCCTGCATCAACCCTTGCGCTTCGGTCGTCATGCGACGCTCCTGATCTTCAGGCCGCTCGTTTGGAGCAGCGACTTGATCGCCCCGACGGTGGTGAGGCCGTCATGAAGGATGCCGGCCACCAGTGCCGCGTCCGCCCTGCCCTCCGTGAGCGCGTCGCGCACGTGCTGTGCGTTCCCCGCTCCCCCCGAGGCGATGACCGGGACGTCCACCCCCTCGGCGACGGCCCGCGTCAGCTCCAGGTCATACCCCGAACGAGCCCCGTCGCGATCGATGCTCGTGAGGAGGATCTCCCCGGCGCCGCGTTTCACACACTCGCGGGCCCAGGCCACGGCCTCCAGGTCCGTGGGGGTGCGACCTCCACGCGTGTAGACGCGCCAGCCGGTGCCCTCGCGCCGCGCGTCGATGCTGGCCACTACGCACTGGGCGCCGAAGCGCTCGGCGCACGCGGTGAGCAGCTCGGGGTTCGTCACCGCCGCCGAGTTGATGCTCACCTTGTCCGCGCCGGCGCGCAGGGCGCGGCCCACGTCGTCCACCGTGCGCACCCCGCCGCCCACGGTGAGGGGGATGAAGAGGCGCTCGGCGGTGCGTTGGACGACGTCCCAGAGTGTCTCGCGCTCATCGGCGGTCGCGGAGATGTCCAGGAAGGTGATCTCGTCCGCTCCCGCCGCCTCGTAGCGCGTGGCCAGCTCCACCGGGTCGCCCACGTCGCGCAGCCCCTCGAACTGGACGCCCTTGACCACGCGCCCGCCCTTCATGTCGAGGCAGACGATCAGCCGTCGCGTCAGCATCACTTCACCTCCAGGGCGACCGAGCCCTTGGTGCTGAACACGGTGCCTGAGTCCACCATGGCGTCTCGCAGCGCCAGGCCCACGGCCTTGAAGGCGGCTTCGGTGACATGGTGGCTGTCCTTGCCCCGGAGGATGCGCACGTGGAGCGTCACCTTGGCGTGCTCGCAGAAGGAGCGCATCCAGTGGTTGTAGAGCTTGTTGCGCAGCGGGCCGCGGTAATAGAAGCGCCCGCAGGTGTCGATGGCCGCATGCACCAGCGCATCGTCCATGGGGATGGTGCGCTCGCCGTATCGGGCGGCGGTGGGCGGAATCACCTGGTACACGGCGGTGCCCACGGCGATGGCGACGTCCTCCATGATGTGGTGGCGCAGGTCCCCGCGCGCGTGAAGCTTCATGTCCAGGCCAGCGTAGCGGGCGAAGGTTCCCAGCATGTGGTCGAAGAACTTCAGGCCGGTGTCCACCTCGGCGACACCCTTGCCGCGCACCAATTCGACGCGAATCTGCGTCTCCTTCGTCTCTCGAGTCACGACCGTCATGCGAACTCCCGTGCGACCGTGGCCGCATCCAGTGTGCCGGTGTAGAGCGCCATGCCGATAACGGCGCCATAGGCCCCGGCTTCCGCCAGGGCGCGCAGGTCCTCCAGGGTGGTGACGCCGCCCGAGGCGTACACGCGGTGTCGGCAGCCTCGCACCACCTCCTGCATCAGCGGCAGGTCCACGCCTCCCATCTGTCCCTCCTTGTGGACGGCGGTGACGAGCAGCCCTCCCAGGGGCAGCGGGTCCAGGACAGCCAGCACGTCGGCCACGTCCCGGGCGCTGCCAGCGGTCCAGCCGCGCGTCACCACCTCGCGGCCCTTCACGTCCGCGGCCACCACCACGCGGCCAGGGAAGCGGCTCGCCATCTCGGAGAGCCACGCGGTGTCCTCGATGGCGCGCGTGCCCACGACGGCGTACGAGGCGCCGCTGGCGAGCACTGCCTCCACCCGGGCCGTCTCGCGTACGCCTCCGCCCACCGTGAAGGTGATGCCTGGCTCGTGCCCCAGCAGCCGGGTGATGACCTCCATGTTGGAGCCCTTGCCCAGCGCCGCGTCGAGATCCACCACGTGGAAGGTGCTGAAACCGAAGCCGCGCCAGCGCTTCAGGGCGTCGATCGGATCCTTTACCCGCACCTTCTCGGCGTCATACGAGCCGCCCACGAGCTGTACACAGGCGCCCTCGCGCAAGTCGATGGCTGGGATGGCGATCACGGCGCCACCTCCTTGAGGAACGCCTGCACGAAGGCGACGCCGGCGGTGGAGCTCTTCTCCGGGTGGAACTGCACCCCGAGCACCTTGCCGCGCCGCACCGAGGCGGGGAAACGGTCCTCTTCATGGGTGGTCCAGCCCACCACCACCTCGGGCTCCTCGGCGCGGCAGACGAAGCTGTGCGCGTAGTAGACGGTGTCCAGCTTCGTGCCCTGCACGGCGGCGTCCTCGTCCACGGAGTTCCAGCCGATATGGGGCACATGCCTGGCACGCAGCCGCGTCACCCGTCCCTTGAAGACGCCGAGCCCCTGGCCCTCGCCCTCGTCGCTGCCCTCGAAGAGCAGTTGCATGCCCAGGCAGATGCCGAGACACGGCAGTCCATTCTCCAGAGCCTGGCGCATCTTCTGGCGACCGGGCTCCATCCGGGCCGCCGCGGCGCCGAACGCGCCCACACCGGGCAGCACGAGGACGTCCGTGTCCAGTGCCTTCACCGGGTCAGTCTGCACGCGCACGTCCGCGCCCACCACCGTGGCGATTGCCTTGGCCAGCGAGTGCAGGTTGCCCGCGCCATAGTCGAACAGGGTCACTCTCCTCACCGCCGTGCCTCCCGCAGCGCCTGGAGCGCCGCCTCCATCATGGGCCAGGGTCCACAGCCGATTCGGAGCGCATCCCCTACCCCGGTCAAGCCTTGGAATGCCCGGACGTTCACATCCAGCTCCCGCATGCGCGACGCGATCCGAGGCGCGTCTGGCAGCGGGACGAAGAGGAAATTGGCCTCGGACGGCATGGGCTCGAGGCCCTGTGCCTTCAGTGCCTCCGCCATCCGCTGGCGATTCGCCTTCGCCTCCTCGGCGCGCGCCTTCATCCAAGCGACATCCTCGGTGAGGGCGGCGATGGCCATGCGCTCGGCGATGCCGCTGTGCTTGTACGGGCCGCGCGCCTTCTCCACCTCGGCCACCAGCTCGGGACGCCCGATCGCATAGCCCACGCGCATGCCCGCCAGGCCAAACGCCTTGGAGAGCGTCCGGGTGACGAGCACGTTGGGCCGCGAGCGCACCAGGTCCACGTTGCTGGAGCTGGCGAACTCCACATACGCCTCATCCACGAGGACGATGCCGGGGGCCGCGTCCACCAACCGCTCCAGGGCGGCGCGCGAGGCCACCGTGCTGGTGGGGTTGTTGGGTGAGCACACGTAGAGGAGCCGGGAGCCCGTGGCGAGCATCGCATCGACGTCGATGTCGAAGTCTGGGCGGAGCGGCACTGGGGTGAAATGCAGGCCGTTCACCTTCGCGAAGTAGCCCATCATCGAGAAGGAAGGATCCGGCACGGCGATGCGCTCGCCGGGCTCCAGAAAGGCGCGCAAGGCACAGTCGATGAGATCATCCGAGCCGCAGCCCGTGGTCAGCCAGGAGGGCTCGAAGCCCGTGTACGCGGAGAGCGCCTGCTTGAGGTCCGGCGCGTAACTGATCGGGTACCGGGTGACGGTGGAGGTGGCGGCGTCGCGAAGGGCGCGCTCGGCGGCCGGGGGCATGCCGAAGAGGTTGGTGTTGTCGCTCAGGTCGACACGGCACGGCACCACGGGCGGAGCATAGAGCGAGATGTCCCGGTAGGAGGGTCGGGTGCGGATCATGGATTCCTCCAGGCCCGGGCGGCTTCGGCGTGAGCGAAGAGGCCCTCACTGTCGGCCAGGGCGCCCACGTCATCGGCGAGCCGCGCCGCCGCGTCCCGGTCCACGCGCTGGTAGGTCGTCCACCGGTAGAAGTCGAGCACGGACAGCCCCGAGTAGGCGTGCCCCAGGCCCGCGGTAGGAAGCACGTGGTTGGCGCCCGTCATGTAGTCACCGAAGGCCACGGAGGCGCGCTCGCCGAGGAACACGGTGCCACAGTTGCGCACGAGGGAGAGGTGCTCCTGGGGTGCGGCGGTGGCAATCAGCAGATGTTCGGGCGCGAAGTCCGAGACGAAGGGCCACGCCTCGTCCAGAGAGCCCACACTGAGCACGGCGCCGCGCTCGCGCAGGGCGGTAGCAACGATCTCCCGGCGTTGAGCCCGGGCCGCCGCGCGCTCCACCGCCGAGGCCACGGCTTCGGCCAGCGCGGAGCCCACCGCGAGCGTCACACAGCAGGCGTCCGGATCGTGCTCGGCCTGGGCGAGCATTTCGCGGGCCACGGCCTCTGGATTCGCCGATCCGTCGGCGACGACGAGGATCTCACTGGGCCCGGCCGGCGCGTCGATGGCGACGGCGTCCACCACCTGGAGCTTGGCCGCGGCGACATAGGCATTGCCGGGGCCGACGATGCGATCCACGCGCGGCACGCTCTGGGTGCCATAGGCCATGGCCGCCACGGCGCCCGCTCCGCCCAGGGCGAAGACTCGGTCCGCGCCCGCGAGCGCCGCCGCCGCGAGGACACCCGCCGCGGGCAGCCCATCCGGCCCTGGAGGCGAGCAGACGATGACCTCCCCTACTCCGGCCACCTTCGCCGGCACCACGCCCATGAGCACGCTGCTGGGGTACACGGCCCGGCCACCTGGTGCGTATACGCCCACGCGTCCGAGCGGATCGGGCCGCCGACCCACGACGACACCAGGCTCGGTCTCCACCTCGGTGGCGTGGGGGCGCTGAGCGGCGTGCGCCTTGGAGATGTTACGAGCGGCGCGCTCCAAGGCGTGGCGCACCTTCGGATCGAGCGAGGCGAGCGCCGCCTCCCAGCGGGACCGAGGCACCTCCACGGCGGTAAGGGTGGCACGGTCGAACTCTCGTGCCATCTCCAGGAGCGCCCGGTCCCCGTCACGGCGGACACGCTCGATGATGTCGCGAGTGCGGGAGGCAACCTGGGCGTCGGACTGGCCCGAGCGGTCCAGGAGGCGACGTCGGTCCTCGGTGGACAGGGCGGCCAGGGGGCCGCGGTACTTGAGGGCGTCGGCGCTCACGGCATCAACCTCTCGATGCGGGTGACGAGGATACCCTCGCAGCCCAGGGCCTTCAGGGCGTTGATGGTGCGGTAGATGGTCTTGGCGGGGACGACGGCATGCACGGCGACGTAGTCACTGTTCAGGATGTCCACGACCGTGGGGCCATTCAGTCCGGGGAGCACTTCCCGTACGCCGGAGAGCGCCTTCCGAGGCACGTTGGCCATCAGGTAGCGCTTGCCCCGAGCGGCGAGCACCGAGCCCAGCGCCTGCTTCAGCTCCTCCAACTTGCGAGCGGCCTCTGGGGTGTTGCTCTTGCTGGCCACCAACCGGGCGCTGGACTCCAGCACGGTGACCACTTCGCGCAGACCGTTCATCTTGAGGGTGGAGCCCGTGGAGGTCAGGTCCACGACGATGTCCGCGATGCCCAGGTGGGGAGCAATCTCCGCCGCTCCGGACACGGGCACCACGGTGACCTGCTGCCCCCGCTTCTCGAAGAACTCCTGGGTGAGCCGGGGGAAGCAGGAGGCCACGCGCATCCCATTCTTCACATCGTCGGCGGAGGTGATGCCGCTCTCCTCACGGGCGGCGACGACGAGTCGGCACTTACCGAACTCCAGGTCCATCAGGAGGTCCAGCTCACGGCCGGCCTCGTTGACCAGGTCCCATCCGGTGACGCCGGCCTGGGCGGCGCCATCGGCGACGAACTCGGGGATGTCCTGAGCGCGGACGAAGATGGCTTCGAATTCACCGCCGAGGGAGGCAGTGAGCGCCCGCTCGCCACGGACGCGGACCTCGAGTCCGGCGTCATTGAACAGCTCACGAACCTCTTCGGAGAGGCGACCTTTGTTGGGGAGGGCGATCTTCAGCATCGGGGGATTCCAGGGTGGTGTGTGGAGAGAACGCTGAAACGAAAAAAGCCCGTCCTGGGGGGACGGGCTTTCGGTCACTGCGGCAGGGCCGGGAGGGTGGTTCTTCTAGGCAGTCACCCAGGCATGCGCGCGGCGAGCGGTCCCGTCAGGGCCGAGCCGATGATGCGCATGATGGTGATGCACGGAGAGACGCACGGCTCCATGAGTATCGGAAAGCGCCCCGACCCGTCAACCAGGACGCCCCCCAACCCAAGCGTCCCGAATGAGAGACTCAGCATCTCCCGAGCGGGACTGTCGCTGTCTGCGGCAAGTCCTCAACGCTGCCGTTTGCCTGCACGCCAGCGCTGGCCCGTCTCATGCTTGAGCGCTGCGGGCGATGTCCGGCCCGCACGATCTCTTTGTTCGCTTCACCTTCGGCCACCCCGAGCGAGCCGCCGCCGAGCTGCGGGCTGTGCTGCCACCCGAGGTGGTGGCCCAGGTGGACTGGTCCACGCTGAATCGTGAGCCAAGCTCGGTGGTGGACCCGGAGCTACGAGAGACCGAGAGCGATCTGCTGTTCTCAGCCCGCGTTCGGAGTGGCCGTTCAGTCCTCTTCTATGTGTTGCTGGAGCACCAGTCGTCGGTGGACCCGTGGATGGCCCTGCGCATGCTGCGTTATGTCGTTCGCCAGCTCGACCACTGGCGCAAACAGCACCCTGAGCGCGTGCGGCTGCCAGTCATCATCCCGCTGGTCATGTACCACGGGCCCGAAGGCGCCTGGTCCGCGCCTCGCCGTATCGAAGAACTCTTCGACTTCCCTCAAGAGGGTGCGCGCCCAGAGACCTGGAAAGCGCTGGTGCCGCACTTCGGATATCGGGTGGATGACCTGACCTCTGAGCGAGCAGAGGCATGGATGGCGCGTCCCGGCCCACCGCTGGTGCGGCTGGCGTTACTGGCCCTGCGCTTCGGGCGCACCCTGGAACTGGCTCAGCAGTTGCCGGGTTGGACTGCGCTCTTCGAGCAGGTGAGCGCGGCTCCGGGCGGGGTCGAAGAGGTAGGTACGGTGGTACACTACCTACTACGGGTAGGAACTCCCTCCTCACAGACCCTCGTAGTGGGCATGCTACGTTCTGTGGTGGGGGTGCAACGAGCGGAGGAGTTGATGGGAACCTGGGGTGAGGAATTCCTTGAAAAAGGCCGCCAGCAAGGTTGGCTCAAGGGATTGGCCGAGGGGCAAGCCAAGGGACGTGCCGAGGGTGTTCTCCGGATTCTGGCCACGCGCGGCGTGCAGGTGGATGACACCACCCGGCAACGCATACTGGCATGCACAGACTTGGCGACCCTCGATCGCTGGTTCGACCGCGCCCTGGCAGCCACCCGCCTCTCGGATGTGCTGGAAGACAAAGGACAGTGACCCCAAAGCGTCGTAAGCAGGCGCCATGAGTGTCACGGACGTCATCATCGTGGGCGGCGGAGTCATGGGCTGTGGCATCGCCCTGCGCCTGCGCCAGGCCGGTGTGAAAGTCACCGTACTGGAGCGCTCCATCCCCGGCGCCGAGGCCTCCAGCGCCGCTGCGGGCATCCTCGGCCCACAGATGGAAGCCGAAGGCCCTGGCCCCTTTCTCGAGCTGTGCCTGCGCAGCCGCGCCCTCTACGCCGGCCTCGCCTCCGAGCTGCGCGAGCTCACCGGCGTGGACATCGCCTACCTCCCCTGCGGCGTCCTCAAGGCCGCATTCACCGAAGGAGAGGTCCACCACCTGGAGGCCGCCGCCGCCTGGCAGCGGGCCATCGGCCTGCGCGCGGAGCTGCTCGACAACGCTCAGGCCCGCGAGGTCGAACCCCAGCTCTCCCCGCTCGTCCTGGCCGCCCTGCGCTTCCCCGACGACCACCAGGTCGACAACCGGCTCCTGGTCCGCGCCCTCTCCATGGCCGCCGCGCGCGTGGGCGCCACCTTCCGCAGCGGCTACGTGCGCGGGGTCATCGAAGAGCGCGGCCGCGCCGTCGGCGTGGACCTCGACGGAGAGCCCCTCCGAGCCGACGCCGTCGTCATCGCCGCCGGCTCCTGGTCCGGCCTCGTGCAGGGCAGCGCGCTCGACCCGCGCATCGTCCGCCCCGCCCGAGGGCAGATGGTTCAGCTCCAGACACGGCTGCCCGTCATCACCCACATCCTTACCTCCGAGAAGGGCTACCTCGTGCCTCGCACGGACGGGCGCCTCATCGCCGGCAGCACCATGGAGTTCGCTGGCTTCGACAAGCAGGTGACCGCCGAAGGGCTCGCTCGCATCCTCGCCATGGCCGTGGAGCTGTGCCCCACCCTCGGCCACGCCTCCGTCACCGAGTCCTGGGCCGGCTTCCGCCCCTACACCGAGGATCGCCTGCCCATCCTCGGCCCCGGCCCCCTGCCCGGCCTCTTCCTGGCCACCGGCCACTTCCGCAACGGCATCCTCCTGGCGCCCCTCACGGCCAAGCTCGTGACGCAGTGCCTCCTGGGAGAGCGCCCCTCGGTGGACCTCACACCCTTCCGGTATGACCGTTTCAGTGCTAGGGCACCAGCCTGAAGCACCCTGAAGCAACCTGCCGCATCCCGGATAGGGGGGCGACCGGCAAGGCAGGGAAGGTGGTAAATACGCGTACCTGTTGGCGATCGAAACCCGGAAACCTCTAGAATCCCCCCCCGTGGAAGCCATTCCCCCCGCTCCTCCCCGCATCCTCATCGTGGACGACGACGACTCCGTCCGCGACGTCATCTCCGTCCTCCTCACGGAGGAGGGCTACAACTGCGTCGTCGCCAGCGGCGCCGAGATGGCGCTGGACGTCGCCAGCGAGGCCGAGACGCCCCTGGTGATCAGCGACATGAAGATGCCGGGCCGGGATGGTCTCTGGCTGCTGGAGAACCTGCGCGAGCGGCTCCCGGACACCTCGGTCATCATGCTCACCGGCTACGGCGACACCGAGTCCGCGGTGGACTGTCTTCGCCGCGGCGCGGTGGACTACCTGCTCAAGCCACCCAAGCTGACGGACCTCATCCGCGCCATCGAGCGCGCCCTGGCCAAGCGCCGGATCGAGCTGGCCCGGAAGCGGTACCAGAAGAAGCTCGAGCGCAAGGTGCGTGACCGCACCGCCGAGCTGCGCACGGCACTCAAGGACATCGCCAACACGTACCAGAACACGCTGCTGGCGCTGGTGGCGGCGCTGGACGCGCGCGAGCACGAGACGTCGGACCACTCGCAGCGCGTCGTCTCCTACACCTCGGCCATCGCCCACCGCATGAGCATTGGCGGCAAGGATCTCGACGAGATCGGCCGCGGGGCGCTGCTGCACGACATCGGGAAGATCGGCGTGCCGGACGCGGTGCTGCTCAAGCCGGGCAAGCTCACCCCGGACGAGTGGATGGAGATGCGCAAGCACCCGGACATCGGCTTCCAGATGATCCAGAACATCCCCTTCCTGGACACGCCGGCGCAGATCGTCCTGTCGCACCAGGAGCGGTGGGACGGGGCCGGCTACCCGCGCAACCTGCAGAAGCACGAGATCCACATCGGCGCGCGCATCTTCGCGGTGGCGGACACGCTGGACGCGATGACGAGCGACCGGCCGTACCGCAAGGGCACCACGTTCGCCAACGCCATCCAGGAGATCAAACGCTGCGCCAACACGCAGTTCGATCCCGAGGTGGTGCGGGCGTTCCTGGACATCGGCGAAGAGGGCCTGGTCCGCATCAAGATGGAGATGGCCGAGCGCAAGCTCAAGCCGCTCGAGGTGGAGGCGCAGGCCCAGGAGGCCGAGGCCGAGCTGGAAAAGCTCACCGAGGACGACGACATGGAGCTGACGCCCGCTCCCGAATCGGCCCTGCCCTACCTCCCCAAGAACTAAGGCTCCCGGGCACCGCTGAACGTTTCCCCGCGCGGAGGACTGTTCCCCGCGTGGAAGGCTGTTAAAGAGAAGCCCGTGATGCCCGCCGCCTCGCAGTCCACCCCCTCGCCGCTCGCGCCCCCGCTCCTGGACGCCCAGGGACGGCGGATGACGTACCTGCGGCTGAGCATCACCGACCGCTGCAACTTCCGCTGCACCTACTGCTCGCCCGCCTCCTGGGGAGGCAAGAAGGACCTGCTCACCGCGCAGGAGTTCGAGCGCATCGTCTCCGTCTTCGCGAGCATGGGCATCCAGCGGGTGCGGCTCACGGGCGGCGAGCCGCTCATCCGCCCGGACATCCTGGAGATCGCCCAGCGCATCTCGGCGTTGCCCGGCGTACGGCACCTGGCCATCACCACCAACGCCAGCCACCTGGAGCGACTGGCCGCGCCGCTGCGCGAGGCGGGCGTCACCCAGCTCAACATGAGCCTGGACACGCTCTCCGAGGAGACGTTCCGCCGCATCTCCAAGCAGGGAGACTTCGCCACCACACTGCGCGGAATCGACGCTGCGGCCCGGGTGGGCTTCTCCTCGCTCAAGCTCAACGTCGTCGTCATGCGGGGCGTGAATGACGACGAGGTCCCGGCCCTGGTGCGGCACGCACACGAGCGGGGCATCACCCCGCGCTTCATCGAGCTGATGCCCTTTGGTCAGGGCACGCCGGTACCCAGCGCGGAGCTGGTCGAGCGGCTACAGGCCTCAGGCCTCGCCCTGGTCTCGGAGCCTGCGGAGGACGCCTCCAGCGCCACCTCGGGCCCGGCGCGTTACTGGCGCGCGCCCACGGGCCGAGTGGGCTTCATCTCTCCCCTCACCCAGAACTTCTGCGGCGGGTGCAACCGCGTGCGGGTGGCCTCCAACGGAGACCTGCGCAGTTGCCTGGGCGGCCGCGCGCAGGCCCCACTGCACCAGCTCATCCGCGGCGGTGCCACGGACACGGAGCTGGCCCTGGCCATTCGCGGCGCGCTTGGCGAGAAGCCGGAAGGCCACCGCTTCACCGAGGCCGGCAACGGCGCCACGCTCCTGCCGATGATGGGCATCGGCGGCTGAGGCCACAAACGCCACGGGCGAGCACGGCGCCCCGAGGGGAGCCGCCTCGCCCGCGAGAGCCGCTGTCCCGAGCTACTTCACCAGCCGCATGGTGGCCGGGTAGCGGTAGAACTGGCCTTCCTTGGCCTTCAGCCCGGCGATGATGCCGAGCACCGTGGCCCCGATGAACACCACCGGCAGCAGCAGCGCGCCGATGCACACCGCGGTGAGCACGGTGGAGACCACGTAGCCGATGAAGACGCCGATCTGGAAGTTGAGCGCCTCGACCGCCTGAGACTTCACCCAGGGCGACTGCTCGCCCTTGGTGGCCATGATGATGGCCGGCACGATGATCGGGAAGACGATGCCACCAATGTGCGCCAGGAGCGCCATGGTCTTGTCATCCTCAGTCGGTGCCGGTGAGCCCGTCAGGAACGGCGAGCCCTGCTGTTGCTGCTCCATGGAAACCCCCTACAAAAGTGTACGGGCGCGTGTACCGCGCCCTTTCGCCGCATTCTTGCCAGTGCCCGGCTGAAATGTCACGCAACGGGTAGCGCAGTGTGTCAACGGGCCCAGGGTCTCAGCGGTAGATCTCGCTGCCCGTCTTCTTGAACTCCTCGCTCTTCTCGACCATCCCGCTCTGGAGCGCGGCCTCCGCGGCGACCCCTTGCTGCTGGGCGTAGTCACGCACCTCCTGGGTGATCTTCATCGAGCAGAACTGCGGGCCGCACATGGAGCAGAAGTGGGCCACCTTGGCGCCCTCGGCCGGCAGCGTCTCGTCGTGGAAGGCCCGCGCGCGCTCAGGGTCCAGCGAGAGGTTGAACTGGTCCTCCCAGCGGAACTCGAAGCGGGCCTTGGACAGGGCGTTGTCGCGCGCCTGCGCCCCTGGGTGTCCCTTGGCCAGGTCCGCGGCGTGGGCGGCGATCTTGTAGGTGATCACGCCCTCCTTCACGTCGTCCTTGTCCGGCAGGCCCAGGTGCTCCTTGGGGGTGACGTAGCAGAGCATCGCCGTGCCGAACCAGCCGATCATCGCCGCGCCGATGCCGCTGGTGAAGTGGTCGTAGCCCGGCGCGATGTCCGTCGTGAGCGGCCCCAGCGTGTAGAAGGGCGCCTCGCCGCACACCGCCAACTGCTTCGTCATGTTCTCCTGGATGAGGTGCATGGGCACGTGGCCCGGCCCCTCGATCATCACCTGCACGTCGTGCTTCCAGGCGATCTGCGTCAGCTCGCCCAGCGTCTCCAGCTCGCCGAACTGGGCCGCGTCGTTGGCGTCCGCGATAGAGCCGGGACGCAGGCCATCGCCCAGGCTGAAGCTGACGTCATACGCCTTCATGATCTCGCAGATCTCCTCGAAGTGCGTGTAGAGGAAGTTCTCCCGGTGGTGGGCCAGGCACCACTTGGCGAGGATGGAGCCACCCCGGCTGACGATGCCAGTGAGCCGCTTCGCCGTCAGCGGGATGTACGCCAGCCGCACGCCCGCGTGGATGGTGAAGTAATCCACTCCCTGCTCGCACTGCTCGATGAGCGTGTCGCGGTAGATCTCCCAGGTGAGTTCCTCGGCCTTGCCGCCCACCTTCTCCAGCGCCTGGTAGATGGGCACCGTGCCGATGGGCACCGGCGCGTTGCGGAGGATCCACTCGCGCGTCTCGTGGATGTTGCGCCCGGTGGACAGGTCCATCACCGTGTCGGCGCCCCAGCGGATGGACCACACCATCTTCTCCACCTCCTCCTCGATCGAGGAGGTGACGGCGGAGTTGCCGATGTTGGCGTTGATCTTCACCAGGAAGTTGCGGCCGATGATCATCGGCTCCAGCTCCGGGTGATTGATGTTGGCCGGGATGATGGCGCGCCCCCGAGCCACCTCGTCACGCACGAACTCCGCGGTGATCTTCTTCGGGATGGCCGCGCCCCAGGAGTGGCCCGGGTGCTGGGCAGCCAGCGCCGCCTCCACCTTGAGGTTCTCGCGCACCGCGACGAATTCCATCTCCGGAGTAATCACGCCCTTGCGCGCGTAGTGCATCTGCGTGACGTTGGCGCCGCTCCGGGCCACCCGCGGCTTGCGCCGGTGGCCGAAGCGCAGCCCGGCCAGGCGCGGATCCTCCTCCCGCGTGCGGCCATACTCGGAGGTGACACCGGTCAGCTCCTCGGTGTCCCCGCGCGATGCGATCCAGCTGGAGCGGATGGGCGAGAGCCCCTGGCGCAGATCGATCCGCGCGTCGGGATCCGTATAAGGACCGCTGGAGTCGTAGACGAACACCGGCGGGTTGGCCGTCACCGAGGCGTCCGGGCCGTGGCCATGGCGGGTGGGCGTCTGGCTGATCTCGCGCAGGGGCACCCGCAGCTCCGGGTACCGCTCGCCAGGGACATAAACCTTCCGAGAGGCTGGCAACGCCCCCTGGGTGATGCCCTCGAGGACCTTGCCGTCGACCTTGAGGCTCCTGGACGCTCCGCTCATGTGACTCCTCCTCACGACGGGGAAGAGGCAGGCGTGGCGTGGAGCGCCCGCCGCTTCCCTCCGCCGGTATTAACCGGTTCAGGTTCCAAGGGTCTGGCCGCTCCCACGGCCGTCTCAGCCCCTTGATGGGGGGCACCCCTAGCGACGAGGCGAGGGTGTAGCGCACGGGGGAGCACCATTCAACCTGCCCCGCAGGATCTGCGGAGTGTCCGTTGGGGACGCAAACCTTGCGCCCCTCCCGCCTCGGTCCCACCGTCCTTCTGGGGGACCGTGGCCTGGACCCGAAAGTGCATTGCCGAATCTCGAAGCCATTTCGAGCTGGAGTCACTTCATCATGAAGACTGTCGGCGAGTTGATGACCCGAGAGCTGGTCACGCTCAAGGAAACGCAGAACCTGGCCATCGCGGACGAGCTGCTGCGCCTCAACCGCATCCGGCACCTGCCCGTGGTCCGGGGTGGAAAGTTGGTGGGGCTCATCACCCACCGCGACCTGCTCAAGGCCACGGGCCTCAAGTGTCCGGACCCGGCCCGGCAGCCGCTGTGGGCCGCGGACATCATGAACCGCGAGGTACGCACGGTGCGTCCGGACACCCCGCTGCGCGAGGCCGTGGCGGTGATGTTGGACAACAAGTTTGGCTGCCTGCCTGTGGTGGGCGAGGAAGACGCGCTGCTGGGCATCGTCACCGAGGCGGATCTGGTGCGCTACGCGCAACAGCTCATCGCCGACCTGGACCGCCTGAGCGAGGCAGCCGAGTACGAGTAACGCGCATAGCGCCAGGCGCTCCCCCGGGCACGGGAAGGAGCATGGAAGGGAGCTCCCATGGCCATCGTCTTCGGAACGGACTTCTCGGAGCAGGCGACTGTCGCGGCCTATGCCGCGGCGGCCCTCGCCCATCGCGGGGGCGAGGCGCTCCACCTGGCGCACGTGCTGGACTTTGGGAGCGCGGGTCGCTCATCCGCCACGGAAGAGACCTTGCGCCGGGAGGCAACCTCGCGCCTGGAACAGCAGGCGGTGGAGCTGCGGCGCCGGGAAGTCCCCGTGACGACGCACCTGCTGGACGGCGCCCCGGACGAGGTGCTCATCGAGCTGGCCGCCCAGGTCCATGCCCCACTCCTGGTGCTCTCCCACCACGGGCAGCGGGCGCCGCGCTGGCGCATCGGCAGCGTGGTGGAGCGGGTGGTGCAGTCGGCACGCTGCCCGGTGCTCGTACTGCGCTCCCCTCACCCCATCGAGGCCTGGGCTCGCGGTGAGCGCTCGCTACGGGTGCTGCTCGGGCTGAACTTCTCCACGCCCTCGGATGCCGCGGTAGCGTGGGTGCGCCGGATGCGAGCGCTCGGCCCCTGCGAGGTGATCGCCGCGCACCATTACTGGGGCGCGGATGCGCACGCACGCTATGGCGTTCCCCTCCACTCGGGAGCGGAGGTAGCACCCGAGGCCGAGCAGGCCCTGCGCCGGGATCTCACGGCGCGCCTGGGCGACATGCCGGGCAGCGGCGCCGTCTGGGTACACCTGGAGCCCGGGCTGGGGCGCCCCTCGGAGGCGCTGGTCCACCTGGCGCGCAAGGAGGCGGTGGATCTGGTGGTGGTCGGTACGCACCAGCGCGCCGGAGCGAGCCGGTGGTGGCATGGCTCCGTGTCCCAGCGGGTGCTGCACGAGGCACCCACCTCCGTGCTCTGCGTGCCTACCAGCGCCGCCTCGACGCGCGCCATCCCCCACACGCGCCGGGTGCTGGCGCCCACGGATCTCTCCGAGGAGGGCTCCGAGGCCGTGCGTTACGCCTATGCCCTGGCCCCCGCCGGCGGCACGGTCCACCTGCTCCACGTGCTCCCGCTTCCCGCCGGAGCGCCCCCCATGGGGACCGGCTACGCCTTGCCCGAGCCCTCCACCGCTCAGGAGCGCAGCGATCGGGATCAGCTCACCGCGGAGCTCCGGGCCCTCATCCCCCCCGAGGCCACCGCGCGCGGCATCACCACGCGCGTGGAGCTCGTCACCGGACGCAAGGTCTCCGAGGCCATCTGCCAGGCCGCCGAACGCCTGGACTGCGATGTCATCTGTCTGGCCACGCACGGGCGCTCCGGGCTGGCGCGCACCCTGGCCGGTTCGGTGGCCCAGGAAGTGCTTCTGCGTGGCAGCCGACCGGTGTTCATCGTGCGCCCCTCGCCGAACGAGTGAGTGATGAGCCTGAGTTCCCCCCACGAGATCCACGAAGAGCCCGCCCCCCACTCCACCGCACTCCCTGACTCCCGAAAGGGCTGGGTGCGCCCTGCCCTCGCCCTGGTTGGCGTGGCTGTCAGCGTCCTGGTGGCCTGGCTGGGGGTGGACAGCCCCATCGTGGCGCGCTCCGTCCTCATCGCCGGGGTGTGCCTGACGCTCTGGCTTACCGAGCTGGTGCCTCCCTTCGTCCCCACGCTGCTGCTCCTGGGAGCAACCCCCGCGCTGCTCGGCGCACAGGGCCCGGGCTACACGCTCCCCTCGGTGCTCGGGTGGTGCGCGGATCCGGTGCTCGCCCTCTTCCTGGGAGGCTTCACCCTGGAGGTGGCCGCCTCGCGGCATGGGCTCGACGCGATGGTGGCGCAGCATGTCGTCCGGCTCGCGCGCGGCAGCCAGCGCCTGCTGATGCTGCTCGTCATCGGCGGGGTGGCCTTCCTCTCCATGTGGATGTCCAACATCGCCGCCGCGGCGATGATGCTGGCCGCCCTGCGCCCGCTGCTCCAGTCCTCTCCCGAGGGCAGTGCCCTGCGGCGCGCCCTGCTGTTGTCGGTGGCGCTCGGAGCCAACTTCGGCGGCATGGCCACGCCGGTGGGCAGCGGCCCCAACGCGATCGCCATCTCCGCGGCCAGCCCACACGCCCAGGTCACCTTCGTGAAGTGGATGGCCTTCGCCCTGCCCCTGACCGGGCTCATGCTCGCCGTCGGCTACGCGCTGCTGGTGGTGGGTTACCGGGTCCGAGGCCGATTCGAGCCGCCCACCGCCTCCGCGAAGAAGCTGACGCCCCAGGCGCACCAGGTGCTCGGCATCTTCATCGCGTGCGCCGCCCTGTGGCTCACCGAGCCTCTGCACGGCCTGCCCGCGCCCATTGTGGCCCTGGGCGCCACGGTGGCCCTCTTCGGCACGGGACTGCTGCGGCGTGAGGACCTGGGCCGGATTGATTGGTCCACCCTCATCCTCATCGCCGGCGGCATCGCCCTGGGCCGGCTCGTGGAGCGCTCGGGGGTGGTGGCCACGGCGCTGGGAGGGGTGGACTGGAGCGCCTGGCCCCAGGTGGCCCAGGTCGGCCTGCTCGTGGCGCTGGCCGCCGTGCTCTCGGCGCTCATGAGCAACACCGGAACCTCGGCGCTCCTCATCCCCATCTCCCTGCAACTCTTCCCCTCGGCCTCCATCCCCGTCCTCGTGGCGATGGGGTGCTCCTTCGGCATCCCCTTCGTCATCAGCACGCCCCCCAACGCCATGGTGGCCGGAGAGGGAGGCGTGGAATCGTCGGACATGATGCGCCTGGGGCTGCCGCTCATGGCGCTTGGCTGCCTGGTCATCACCCTCACCGGGCCCTGGGTCCTTCGCCTGTTCGGACTGCCGTGAGCCCCCTCGCACGCGGGTTGAATCCATGTCTCCTTGCTCCCTCTGGAGGTCCTTATGACGTCGATCGCCATCACTGAGTTCGAGACTCGCCTCCAATGGAAGGGGGCGCAGCGAGCGGAGAGCCGCACCGAGCAGGCCCCATCGCTGCCTCTCGGCTACATGGCCAGCGGGCAGTCATCTCTGGATTGTTGGACGCCCGAGGCGCTGCTGGTGGGCGCCGTGGAGGGACGCACCCTGCTGAGCTTCCTGGAGCGCGCCAAGACCGAGGGGCTCGAGATCCTCTTCTACCAGAGCTCCGCCATGGGCCGGCGCGTGGACAACCCGGGCGCCACCCCGCACTTCACGGACATCATCGTCCGGCCCCACGTGGCGGTCCGAAACGAGGAGGACGCGAAGCGGGCGCGGCACATCTTCGAGGAGCTGCCGCGCGGATGTTTTCCCAGCTCCATGATGCGGCTGCTGCCGCGCATCGAGCCCGTCGTGGAGATCTGGGAAGAGGCACGCGCCTCGGAGCGAGACGTCTTTGCGGCTCGCGGTATGAACACCTCTGTTACCTTGAGCAACCATGGCCGCTGAACGCATCCTGGTCGTCGATGATGAGGACAACGCCCGCCGTGCCATCGTCACCATTCTCGGTGAAGAGGGCTACGAGGTCGCCGAAGCCTCCAACGGCATGGACGCCCTCACCCGCCTGGCGGACTTCTCGCCCGCAGTGGTGCTGTCCGACGTGCGCATGCCCCAGATGGACGGGCTCACCCTGCTGAAGAAGGCGCGGGAGCAGGGCTCGGACGCCACCTTCGTGATGATGACGGCGTTCGCCAGCGTGGAGACGGCCGTGGAGGCCATGCGCGCGGGCGCCGACAACTACCTCGTCAAGCCGCTGGACGCGGACGCGGTGCTCGTCATCCTGAGCAAGGCGCTGGAGAAGCGCAGCTTGCGTCGCGAGGCGGAGTCGCTGAGGGATCAGGTGCGGGCGCGCACCCGCTTCCACAACATCATCGGCGACTCGCCCCAGCTCCAGGGCATCTACGACGTGGTGCGGCGCGCGGCGGCCACCAAGGCCACGGTGCTCATCCTCGGTGAGTCCGGCACGGGCAAGGAGCTCATCGCCCAGGCGCTGCACCAGGAGTCTCCCCGGAAGGACAAGCCCTTCATCCGCGTGCATTGCGCCGCGCTGTCCGAGAACCTGCTGGAGAGCGAGCTGTTCGGCCACGAGAAGGGCTCCTTCACGGGCGCCATGGCGCGCAAGGAGGGCCGCTTCGAGCTGGCCGACGGCGGCACGCTGTTCCTGGACGAGATCGGCGAGATCTCCCCCGCCGTGCAGGTGAAGCTGCTGCGGGTGCTACAGCAGCGCGAGTTCGAGCGCGTGGGAGGCACGCAGACGCTCAAGGTGGACGTGCGCATCGTCGCCGCCACCCACCGGGATCTGACCGCCGAGGTGAAGGCGGGCCGCTTCCGGGAAGATCTCTTCTACCGACTCAACGTCGTCTCCGTCACCCTGCCGCCCCTGCGGGACCGCAAGAGCGACATCCCCACGCTGGTGAGCCACTTCCTGGAGAAGTACAGCGAGAGCTACGGCAAGGAGGTGAAGGCGCTGGCGCCCGGCACGCTCCAAGCGCTGCTGGCGCATGACTGGCCCGGCAACGTCCGCGAGTTGGAGAACGCCATCGAGCGCGCGGTGGTACTGGCCCAGGACACCGAGCTCACCGCCGACGACCTGCCGCCGGTGCTGCGGGGGCCCCGGCCGCTCGGCTCCACCTCGAGCAACCTCATCCCCGGCGCCTCCATGGCCGCCATCGAGCGGGAGGCCATCCTGCGCACCATGGAGATGGTGCATGGCTCCACCAGCCGCGCCGCGGAGATCCTCGGCATCAGCGTGCGGAAGATCCAGTATCGACTTAAAGAATACAGTAGCGGCAAGACTACTCACGCCACCGAGGAGCATGCGGAGGACGCGGTCATCGATTAAAAGAAGAGGAAAAGGACCGAGTGAGGAGCGGGAATGTGGCTGGAGATGCTACTGGGCGTCGTGCTGATGACCGCGCTCATCATCGTGCTGGTGCCGGGGTTGTGGAGCTCGCGCCTGCAACTGCACAAGTCGGATGATGCCAAGGACAAGCGCCCCAAGTCGGGCTCTTGAGTCGACGCGTCTCAGGCCATGCCCAGGGTGAGCAGGAGCGCGAGCCCTGCCACGTACAGCTCTCCGTCGACCACGACGTCACAGAGGAAGTGCAGCGATTCACGCTGTCCGGTCTGGTTCAGGTACCACGAGGCCAGCGGAGTCCCGATGCCCAGTGCGGCGAAGGCCAGCGGCGCCAGGCCGAGCGCGGGGATGATGCCCAGGTAGAGGCCCAGCACCCCGTTGAGGACATGGAGCAGCCGCCGCGTGCGGTCCGGCCCTAGCACCACAGGCAGCGTGGGGATGCCCTTGAGCCGATCGCCATGCTCGTCCCGGATGTCGAAGACGACGGCGTTGATGAAGTAGCGCAGGAAGAGGAAGCCGCACACGAGCGCGAGCTTGCCGGGGTCCGCCACTCCCTCGGCGGGGACCGCGGCCAGCGTGAGGGTGATGGCGAAGGTGCCCGCGACCACCAGGTTCTTGGCCAGCAGGATCTCCTTGATGCGGCGAAAGCCCAGCCGGCGCACCCATGGGCGAGGCACGAAGGGGAAGCTGTAGACGAGCACCGCCGCCAGTGGCAGCAGCATGACCAGGACGCGCGCCACCCCACCCCGTGCGGCCAGCGCGATCGCACCCACGTACGCGGCGACGGCCAGCCCTAGCAACACCCGGGCATTCCGGCGGGCGAAGCGCTCGCGATCCGGGTGGTTGATGGCGTCCGTCTCGGGCTCCGCCGCGACCCGATCGAGCGTGTAGATGGAGAAGAAGACGAGGAAGACGGACAGGCACGGCTCGATCGACAGCGGCAGCCCCGCCAGCACCTGCACCATCCACGTACCGAGCGCCGCAGCGCCGGACATGAGCACGTGGGTATGAGCCAGCGCCATCAACCCACCGCGGAGGCGTGTGCCCAGCCCCAGGGAGAGGGGAAGCTTCGGAGCAAGATCTGGGACGACGGCGAGGCGGACCGCCGAGGGACGAGCTGGGGTTTGCACCAACTGGCGCGCAGGAAGGCTCATTGCTGAACACTATCTCCCGAAATGAAGTGGCTTTTGGCGCATTCTACCCAACGGGTCCTTGAAAGGACCCGGGGGTTCAGGGCTCGCCTGGCTGCTCGGTGATTTCCTGGGTTGTCTGCGTCCAGCGGCTCTTCTGAAGCAGGGGGAGAACGCTGCCCTGTTCGTCTGTCCAGGTGACAAACGGGGCTCCAGCCAGTCTCAAGCGCCTCACACTGGAGGTCGCCCGACGGAAGGTGCGGCCCCAGGAGAACTCGGCATCCGGGCTGAGGATCATCCACACACTGCGCGCCCCGTCATCCTTCGGCTCGTGGACCACGAGCGTGGCGTACATGCTGAAGGCGTGCGCGTGCGAGAGCGTGACGGGCACCAGATCCAGGTGCGCGTTGCTGATGTGCAGCGCCAGCACGCCGTGGGGCGCCAGGTGCTGGAGGTAGACAGCCACCGCTTCCTCGGTGAGCAGGTGGACGGGAATGGAGTCCGAGCTGAACACGTCCACGGCGAGCACATCGAAGCCCTGGGCCTCGCGCCGCTCCAGCTCACGCTCCAGGGAGATGCGGGCATCGCCCTCCACCACCTCGACCCGCGCGGGTGTGTCCGCCAGGTAGCTGAAGTAGCCGCCCTCACCTCGCGCCAGGGAGATGATCTTCGGGTTGATCTCATAGAAGCGCACCGAGTCCTCGGCCTCGGCGAGCGCGGCGGTGGAGCCCACCCCCAGCCCCAGCACGCCGATTCGCAGGCCCGGCGGCAGCCCCACGGCCTCACGCAGGCGCCGGTGCTCGCCGATGGCCAGCCCCAGGCCGCTCTCCGGCGTGAAGTAGGACATGGGCATGCGACGACGCGTGGGCTCGGTGTACTGCACGCCGTGGGCGATGGCGCCGTGCTTGAGCGTGAAGCGGTGCTCGGCGGGATCCTTGCGGCCCTGCTCCAGCACCTGCACCACTCCGAAGAAGTTGCGCGCTGTCAGCCGCACCTCGCGGCGGAAATCCGCCATCGCCACGCCCAGCCCCACCACCACGAAGGCCAACAGGAACATGCGCATCAGTCGCCGCAGCCGCCCCGCGCCCTCCTGGCCGAGTGGATCGCGCAGCGTCGCCACCATCGCCACCACGCAGCACACCACCAGCGCCAGCGGGTACTCCGCATAGGTGTGGAACACCCGAGGCGCGACGATGCTGACGATGATGCCTCCGAGCACTCCACCCGCGGACACCGAGAGGTAGAAGGCGCTCAGGTGGCGTGGCGCCGGACGCAGCCGGTACAGCTCGCCGTGGCACACCATGCAGCCGGCCAGCAGCGCCGCCCCATACGCGAGGAGCTGGAAGCCCAGCGGCGTGTGGGGGCCTTCGAGCACCACGCGGGTGACGCCCGCCACCGAGAGGACCAGGAGCAGGGAGAAGAAGGCGCGCGAGTAGAGCGCCTCCCGCTCGAAGGCGATGATGAAGGTGAGCAGGTAGATCGCCAGGGGCAGCACCCAGAGGAAGGGGCCCGCCGCCACGTCCTGGGAGAGCTGGTTGGTGGTGGCCAGCAGTAGCACCGAGGCACAGGCGCTCAACACCAGCCACAGCAGGGTGCGCCCCAGCCCCGGCCGCGCGCCCTCCTCCGGCTCGACGCGAACGGCCACCTCCTGCGCGGCGGGTTCCCCGGCCCGGCGCCACACGTCCCTGGCGCACACGACACACCCCACGGCGAAGAGCACGAAGCCCACGCCCCAGCCCCAGCCCTGCACGGTGCGCGGCACGTTGGGCTCGACGAGGAAGGGGTAGCTCAGCAGCGCCAGCAGCGAGCCGGCGTTGGACAGCGCATAGAGCCGGTAGGGAGAGACACCCGGCCAGGCACGTGAGAACCAGCTCTGCACCAGCGGCGCCGTGGTGGACAGCACGAAGAAGGGCAGCCCGATGGTCACCGCCAGCATCGCCAGCAGCCGACCCGTGAGCCCCTCCACTTCCGAGGGGCGCCACTCCGGTTCCGGCGTCACCGGCGAACCCGAGAGCCATGCGCGCACGGCGAGCACCCCCACCGTGAGCACCAGCAACCCCACGTGCAGCCGCACCTGGGAGCGCGGCGTCAGTCGCGTGGCGACGGCGTGGGCGTAGGCGTAGCCCGCCAGCAGCGCCGCCTGGAAGAAGAGCATGCACGCCGTCCACACCGCCGGCGTGCCGCCAAACCAGGGCAGCGCGAACTTCCCCACCAGCGGCTGGACTCCAAAGAGCAGGAAGGCGCTGGCGAAGAGGGTGAAGGCGTAACGAACCATGAGGGGGACAAGCTATCCCACACCCTGGGGCGGAGCGGGAGCCGCTTTGGGCAGGCGCAGCACGAAGCGCGCGCCGCCCCCGGGCGCATCCCCCACCACCAACGTGCCCCCGTGCTGAGTGACGATGGCATGCACGATGGAAAGCCCCAGCCCCGAGCCCTGCGCCTTCGTCGTGAAGAAGGGCTCGAAGATGCGGTCGCGGATCTCCACCGGGATTCCCGGGCCCGAGTCGTCCAACGTCACCCACACGCCCTGCTCGTCCTCACCCGCGGCCAGGCGGACCTGACCCTCGGACGGCGTGGCCTCCAGGGCGTTGAGCGCCAGGTTGATGAGCACCTGCCGCAGCCGCTCCTCCTCGCCAGGGACGCGGGAGGCGGGCACGGGCCCCACCAGTTCGAGCCGCACCCGGCGCACCTCGGCCTGACTGCCCAGCAGATCCACCACCCGGCGCAACAGCGGCTCCACCTCCACCGGCTGGGGGCGGAACTCCCGGGGCCGCGCGAACTGGAGGAAGTCTTCCAGGATGTGATCCAGCCGACGGATCTCGTCGCGCACCAGGCTCAGCGGCTCCATCAGCGGGCCCTGCTGGCTCTCTGGAAGCTTGCGCAGGCGCCGCTCCAGCACCGACAGCTGCAGCGCCGCGGCGTTGAGCGGGTTGCGAATCTCGTGGGACAGGCCCGCCGTCATCGTCCCCACCGCCGCCAGCTTCTCCGTCATCTGGGCGCGGCGCGCCAGCTCGCGCTTGTCGGCGTGCAGCCGCACCTGCCGCATGGCCTGCTCCAGCGTGAGCAGCAGATCCTGGGGCGAGCACGGCTTCATGAGGTAGGCGCAGGCACCGGCGCGCACCGCCGCGACCGCCGTCTCCAACGTGGCGAAGCCGGTGAGCAGCACCACCTCCGACTCGGGCATCCCCGACTTCAGCTCGGCAGCCAGCGAGGTGCCCTCCCCGTCCGGCAGGCGCAGATCCACCAGCGCCACGTCGAAGCCCGCGTGGGCCCGCTCCCGGGCGGCGCGGCAACTGTCCGCCACGCTCACCTGGTAGCCCGCGTCGCTCAACAACTCCTGGAGGTTGTCGAGGAAGGAGGCCGCGTTGTCATCCACCACGAGGACACGCGGGAGGCGGGCATCCGGGCGGCTCATACGCTGGCCAGCCGCGCGGCGTGAGCCTGCTCCAGCGCCTCCACGAGCGCCGCGGTGTCGAAGGGCTTGGAGAAGACGCGGTCGGTGGGCAACTCCGGGATCATCTCGGGGTAGGCGGTGATGACGAACACCGGCATGTCCGGGAAGCGGGCCTTGAGCCGACGCAGGGCCTCGCCATCGGGCCCGCCGGGCAGGCGCAGGTCCACCAGCGCGGCGAAGGGCTTCACCATGGAGAGCTGGTCGGCCTCCAGCACCGAGCGGGCCGTGGCGCAGGAGAAGCCCCGGCCGCGCAGCACCTCGGAGAGGTTGTCGCTCAGCGCTGGATCGTCCTCCACCAGCGCGATGAGCCCATCGCGGCGCGCCGTCGACAGCAGCCCCATCAGCGTCGGCACCGGCACGGGCTTGGGCAGCACGGCGAGCAGCCCCTCGCGCCGCGCCGCCTCCAGGTCGTTCTCCCCGGGGTAGGCGGTAACCACCAGCGCGGCGATGCCCGGATCCACCCGGCGGATGTGATGCACGGCCGCCGCCCCACTCATGCCCGGCATCTTCATGTCGGTGAGCAGCGCGTCGAAGCGGGTCGTCTTCGCCAGCGCCAGGGCATCGGCGCCATCCGTCACGACCGTCGCCGAGTCACCCGCGTCGCGCAGGATCTCGGCGATGTTCTCCGCGAAGGCCTGGTTGTCATCGAGCAGCAAGTAGCGTCGCATAACGGTGGATCTAGGAGTGGAGCGGCAGTCGGAGGAGAAAACGTGCGCCGGCGCTGGTCTGGGGCCGGGGGACATAGGCGATGGAGCCGCCGTGGCGCTCCAGGATACGCTTGACGAGCGGCAATCCCAGACCGATGCCACGGGCCTTGGTGGTCATCAGCGGCTCGAAGAGACGTCGACGGATGGTGTCACTCACACCCGGCCCCGAGTCCTCGAGGATCAGCTCCACCGCGTCCGGCAGGGCACGGGCCGTCAGCTCCACCGATCCCGCCTCCCCCACTGCCTGGATGGCGTTCTCCACGAGGTTGACGAAGACCTGCCGCAACTGGTTGGCGTCTCCTTGCACCAAGGGGAGCTCGGACAATCCCCGCTCGCTCAAGCTCACCCCGGGCGGTCGCTGGAGCGTCATGGTGGCGCTGAGCCAGACGTCCGCCAGCCGCACCGGCTCCGACTTCAGTGGCCGATCGCGGATCATGTCCAACAGGTCCGAGACGATGCGGTTGGCGATGGTCACCTGCTCGCCGATGCGCTCCAGGTGCTTGGCCGTGCGCTCGTCCCCGGGCTGCAGGCGCCCCTTGAGGATGAAGAGCGAGGTTTCGATGACGCCCAGCGGGTTTCGCAGCTCGTGGCCGATGGAGCCCACCAGCTGGCCGAAGGTGGACAGGCGCTCGTTGCGCGCCTGCTGGGCCAGCAGATCCTCGCGATAGGTGTGGAGCATGATGGCCAGCTCCAGATCGAGGATCTTCCCCAGGGCCCGCCGTACCGCGTTCAGCTCCGCGGGGCGCTCGCGGTAGTGGCTGTCGATGATGGCGTTGAACTCCTGCCGCAACACGTTCATCGCGCCGAACATGTAGTGCTGGGGCAGCGCGATGCGCACGTGAATGCGGCCGATGCGGCAGCGAAGCTCATAGTAGGCCTCGTCCCAGGGGCCGCGCAGCAGTTGGTCCATCCACACCTGCAAGGTGCCCTTGAGGTGGCCCACCTGGCTCTCGCCACCCTCCAGCGCCTTGCGGGCACCCTCATGCTCGAGGATGCGCGCATAGAACACCTCGGCGATGCGCGCGAAGTGCTCGCGCGTCACCGAGTGCAGGGCGAGCAGCGCCTGCGTGTCCTCGGGGCTGAAGCCCACATAGCGTTTGAGCTCCTCGAACAATGTCTCTGCCATGCAGGGGTGAGCCTAACGCCAGCCGCGCTCCGGGAAAGGGCTTTTGCCCAGGGACGTGTTGCTCGCCCGAACTTCAGCCCGCCACGGGCGACAGGCGCCAAGGGAGCTGGTCCACCCGGCACCCCAGCTGCCGGGCCAGCTCCATGAGGATGAGCTCCCGATGCACGCGCAGTTCCAGCCGGGTGCGTTGCTGGTGCTTGAGAAAGTGCAGGCCGTGAACCACCTCCAGCATGCTGGCCTCGGCCGAGGAGAGCGCCAGCAGCGCCGAGCCCAGCGCCTCCTCCGCGGTGGGCAGGAGCTGGTGCTCCACGGCGTCCAGGCGGCGCTCCACGGTGTCCAACCGCGCCAGCATCCGCTCGACCTCCGAGTTCAGGGGACCTGAGCGCCCCGTGCGAGCGAAGACGAGCCCGACCAGCGCCTCGGGCTCCAGCTTCCCGTCCGGAGACCAGGGCGGCGGCAGCTCGCCCTCCAGGAGGGCAAGCTCCGGATCCATCCGTCCCAGTTCCACGAGGAGTTCCGCGCGGGCGTCGACCAGCGCCTCGATCTCCTGTTCGGCCGCGAGTGACTCCGCCTCCAGTTGCACGCGCTCATGCGAGTAGATGATGTCCGAAGGAGTCTGAGCGGTGATGGCCAGGAGCGTCTCCAAGAAGTTGCGCACGCCCTCCTCGAGCCCACGCGCCTCGCGGTTGAAGCGCAGCCACAGTTGAATGCGCGGCTCCTCTCGGCCAGGCGCTTCGAGGAAGCGCGGCAGGCTGATGCTTCGCGCTTGGGGCTGGGCGGGAGGCGCGGGGCGCGGACGCGAGGGCTGGACCACGAGCGGCGAGCCCGGCTCCACACCCGCCGCCGGGCTGAGGGGGGCGAGCAGCAGCGTGGAGAGGAAGGTCAGCGCGGCACTGCGAGAAAACATGAGGGCTCCATCCACCGGGGGCAGGCCCTCCGGTACACCGGCTCACAGCAAGCCCCGCGCCACCGCCAGCAGCCCAGAACCCCTCCTCGACAGGGCGCAAGATTTGCGGGCGTGTCAGGTACAGCCGCAGCCCCTGCGCGTGGCGCGCAGCGCAGCGAGGTCACTTCGCGCGCTCTGCCTGCAGCGCCGCCTTCTCGTCAACGAGCTCACCAACCTTGACCACCTCGTATTGAGGAAGAGTGTCGGGGAGCGGTGGCGTCTCGCCGTACCGCCCCTCGAGCCAGAGCGCACAGCGCCTCGCGTCCCGGCCGCACTTCTGCGCGATTCGCTCGCTCAGCGGAACGCCCAGTGCCAGGTCCGTCACCCGCAGCTCGACGTCTCCGACACGCGAGCGCTTGAAGCCGTGGCCCACCTCTCCAAGCTCGATGACGACAGGCAGCCGAAGACGCTTCCCCCGGTTGGCCTCGAGCCATGCCCTGAGGCCTTCTGTGTCAGTGACCATCGGCCCCGGCTCGAATTCATAGACCGGCTCTGGATCGCCCTTGCGCATGGGGCGCTGTCCTTCGGCGGTCGCGTCGTCATTTCCCATCGCTGCGTCTCCCTTGGGTGTCGCGCAACCGCAGAGCAGCAAGACGAGCACGGCGGATCGGGTCATGGACTGCCTCCGATCCGCGCCGCCAACCACTGTGACACCTCCGCCACCTTGGAAGCGTGGCCACGGCGGCGCCATTCCTCGCGTGCGTGGGTGGCCAGCTCGAGGGCGCGGGGGCGATCCTGGCTCGACTCCCAGAGTGCCTGAGCCAGCGCGAACCGGACCTCCGTGCCCGCCTGCTCGGGCGCAAGCTTCAAGGCCCGCTCGAGCAATGGCACGGCGTCCGCGGGCCTGCCGCGCGCCAGCTGGAGCCACGCCAGGCCCGTAAGCGGTTCCACCAGCCCGGGGTGCTCTTGGGGCTGCTGTTGCAGGGCCAACGCGCGCTCCAACTGGCGTTGTGCCTCGTCATACCGCCCCAGCCCCGTAAGGGCCCGGCCCAGCAGGGTGCGCGGGATGGAGAGCACCGGGTGTTGGGGCCCCAGCGCCTTCTCCAGCACCACCAGCGCGCGCTCCAGCTGGGCCCTGGCCTCTTCATACCGGCCCAGGTCCGCGAGCACGCCCCCCAGGTTGATGAGCATGATCGCCGCATCCGGGTGCTCGGAACCGAAGGTCTTCTCCTGGAGCGTCAGCGCACGCTCGAACCGCAGCCTCGCCTCTTCATACCGGCCCATGCCTGCCAATGCGATGCCCAGGCTGACGAGCGCCTTGGAGACGTCGGGGTGCTCGGGTCCCAGCGCCTTCTCCAAGAAGGTCAGGCAGCGCTCATGCTGGACCTGGGCCTCCGCGTACGCTCCCAGGTCCAGGAGCACATTCCCCAGATGCTGGCGCAGAACCACCGTCTGGAGATGATCGGGGCCCAGTGCCTCCTCCATGAGGTTCAGGGCCCGTTCGTCCTGGACCCGGGCTTCCTCGTACTGGCCCAGCTCCTTGTACACGATGCTCAGGGTGGCCAGCGCGTGGGCCACCGTCACGTGCGTGGGCCCCACCGTGTCCTGCTGAATGACCAGGGAGCGCTCGAGCCTCTCCTTCGCCTCCGCGTACCGGCCCATCCGCCGGAGCATGTTGCCCAGATCCATGAGCGCCAGGGCCACCTGGAGGTGGCTCTTTCCAAAGAGCTTCTCTCGAAGGGACAGGACGCGCTCGTAGTGTTCGAGCGCCTGCTTGAACTGGCCCAAGTTCTCGAGCAACCGGCCGCGCACCTGGAGCGAGCTGGCGCGGGTCGCCTCGTCTCCCGCCAGCTCCACCACGGTCTCCACCATGGGTCCCAGCAGCTCGGCGTCCTTGGGACGTGCCTGGCGAACGCCCACCAGCAGCAGCCGGAGGTTCCATGCCTGCGCCGCCAGCACCGCATCCCTGCCCCGAGCCGCTTCGGAGATGGCTTGCGACACCGTGTTCTCGCTGGCTTTGTAGTCGCCCGCGCCATCTTGCAGCTGGGCTCTGAGCAGCAGCAGCCGCGCGTGCAGAGGCGCGTGGCCCACCGGCTCCACCTTGGGAAGTAGCTGCTCGCTCAGTGCCACCCCCTCCTTGTATTTGCCAGCCGCGAGCAGCACCGCCAGCGGCTCTACCTGGGCCTGCAGTGCCTCGACCCTTGCGCGCACCTGGGGATCCTCGGGAGGCGGCACCGCTGCCGTGAGCGCCTGGGCATCCGCGCAGTACTCCAGCGGCGGCAGCGCCTGCGCCACCGGCACCGCCTTATCCACCAGCTCTGGATCCGGTCCACGCCCCATCAGCTCGGTGAGGGCTTGGAGCTGGCTGCGCCGCCGCTCCAGGCAGGCCTCCCGCAACAGCCCCAGGCTCTGTCCCTGCGGTGCCGCCACCGCGTGCGCGGCCGCCACCTGGCACACCTCCACCCGCTGCTTCACCCAGGCCTGGGCGTATCCATCCAGCAGCCGCTCCACGCGCTGCGCCGTGTCCTTCGCATACGGCAGCCCCGTGGCCTCCATCGCCCGGGTGACACGGAGCTTCACGGGCGCGTCCCATACACCTTCCAGGCGGCGCTCCAGGCTCTCGCAGCCGGGGCCCTGCCGTCCCCAGGTCCAGACCGCCACCCCCGCGCACAGCGCCACGGCCGCCGCCAGTCCCCCCATCCGCAGCCAGGTGCGGCGCCGCAGCTCGGGATCGTCTTCCAGCTGCCGCAACACCTGCTCCAAGGAGCCGGGCCGCTGCAGCGGATCGGAGTGCAGTCCCTGCAACACCGCGCGAGAGACCCAGGCGGGCACCTGCGAGTCCGAGGGGGGAACCGGCGACCGGCCCTCCTTGAAGAGGAGGATCGAGGCCATCGAGTCCATGGGAAAGGGGACTCGCCCATAGAGCGCCTCGTAGAGCGAGGCGCAGAAGGCATACACATCACTGCGCACGTTCGCTGTCTGGCCTTGGAGCAACTCTGGAGCCATGTACGCGGGCGTCCCCAGCACGGCGCCCGGCAAAGTGAGCGACGCCTCCAGGGCCGAGGCGGAGAGAGCGGTGACGGGCTGCGAGGCGTCGCTCGGCTCGGCTCCGGCCCGTGCCAGGCCAAAGTCCGTGACGCGCACCCTGCCGTCCTCACCGACCAGGATATTGTCGGGCTTGAAGTCGCGGTGGATGAGGCCCGCGGCATGCGCGGCCACCAGCCCGCGCCCCGCGTCCAGATAGGCTTTGACGACCTCCCGCCAGGGCCGCGGCGGGGTGTGCTGGCACCAGCTCCGAAGCGTCTGTCCCTTGACGTACTCCATGGCGATGAAGACGGAGCCATCCTCCAAGGTCCCCGCGTCATAGACAGCCACCACGTGGGGGTGGTTGAGGCGGGCCATGCTCTGCGCCTCCCGCACCATGCGGACCTGGGCCAACCCATCGCCGCCGCGACTGGCCTCGCGCGAATGCACCCGCTTCAGCGCCACGCGCCGATCCAGCCGTGCGTCATAGGCGGCCAGCACCACGCCCATGCCGCCCTGCCCCAAGACGTCCAACACGGTGTAGCGGCCCGCCAGGGCCTGCCCGGGAGCAAAGCGAGAGCCCTCCGCCCAGGAGGCAGAGAGCGGGGGCGAGGCGGGGGGCGCGCCCGCGGCAGGGGCAGGGCTTGCCCGCGGGCTGATGACAGTGCTGGCTTCCCCGAGGGCCGACGTGCTCTCTTCCTGCTTGGGCTCACTCATCCGCGCGGCTCCTCACGTGATCCGCGAATGGGGCGCAGCCCATCCACAACTCCGCGTGCCAGTCCATGCAACCAAGAGCGCACTAGATGGGATGCCGGGAGCGATGGCAACAAGGGGGCGGAAAGCCGCCGCGGAGCGTGGGCATACGTGCCCTGGGCGTCCTGCTGGTGTTGCTGATGACCACCCCGCTCGTGGCCGCCGAGCGGGTGAAGACGGTGCTCCCCGGGGAGGAACCGCGGCACACGGCCCTGGCCGCCAGCGCGTCCACTCCGGACAGCCGGATGGGCCTCCGCGAGCCTGAGCTCTGGGCGCGCTACCGCTGGGGAGTGATCGCGGTGCTGGCGGCAGGTGTGCTCCAGGCGGCGCTCATCGTCGTGCTGTTGATGGAGCGGCGGCGGCGCATGGGCGCCCAGCGGCTGAACCTGGCCGTGCTGGACTCGCTCCCGGGCGCGGTGGCCATCCTGGACGCGAGCGGAGCCGTGCTACGCGCCAGCGCCCCCTCGGCCCAGCGTGAGGGGCTGGGCGCGCTGTCCACCCAGCGGCTCCTCTTCCCGGGCCGCTCCTACCTGCAGGCACTCCAGAAGCTCGCGCACGCGGGGGAGCAGGAGACAGCGGAGGTGGCCACGCTGCTGGAGGACATCCTCTCGGGCCGGGTGGATGAGGGCATGGTGGAGTTCCGAGGTCCCCGGGCGGACACCTGGTTCGAGCTGCGCGCCCGGCGGCTGGAGTTGCCGGGCGGCGGCGCGGTGGTCACGGTGGTGGACGCAACGCCGCGCAGGCGCGCCGAGTTGGAGGCCCGCCG
Organism: Hyalangium ruber; assembly: GCF_034259325.1. Lineage (NCBI taxonomy): Bacteria > Pseudomonadati > Myxococcota > Myxococcia > Myxococcales > Archangiaceae > Hyalangium > Hyalangium rubrum. The sequence goes on from NZ_JAXIVS010000005.1 coordinate 504,654, forward strand.
GGCCCGGGACGAGCGAGCCCACCTGGAGAGGGTGGCCGCGGTGGGCGAGCTGGGGGCCTCCATCGCCCATGAGCTGAACCAGCCCCTCTCAGCCATTGTCACCAACGCCGAGACGGCACAGCGGCTGCTCCAGCGTACGCCGGCCGACCACCCCCTGCTGCGCGAGCTGCTTCAGGACCTCATCGCCGATGGCACGCGAGCGGGAGAGATCATCCGCCGCACACGGGCGCTGCTCAAGAAGGACGAGGTGCCCTTTGCCTCCCTGGACCTCAACGCGCTGGTACGGCAGGTGGCCCAGATGGTCGGCAACGATGTGCAGCTCCGGGGCGCCACCCTCACGCTGCGCCTGGGGGACGGCCCCCTGTCCGTGCGGGGCGATGGAGTTCAGCTGCAGCAGGTGCTGCTCAACCTGATCATCAACGCGCTGGATGCGGTGAGCTCGTGCGAGCCCGAGGAGCGGCAGGTGCGGGTGCGCACCCAGCGAATGGAGGGACGCGTGGAGCTGGTGGTGGAGGACACGGGCGTGGGCTTGAGCCCGGAGGTGCAAGCGCGCCTCTTCGAGCCATTCTTCACCACCAAGCCGGCGGGACTCGGCATGGGCCTGTCTATCAGCCGTTCCATCCTCGAGCTGCATCAGGGCCGGCTTCAGGCGGAGCCTCGGCCAGGTCGCGGCACCCTGTTCCGGTGTTCACTGCCCGCGGCCTGAAGAGGGCCTTTCTGTGCCTGTCGCCCTCGCCCTGGGTGCGCACCCACACCTCCTGCCTGAGCGCGCCTTGCTAGACTGGCCCCCATGAATCAGGAGCGCCCGGTAGTGCTCGTCGTGGACGACGACCCTTCAGTCCTACGCAGCCTGGAGCGCTTGCTTCAAGTCGAGGGGTATGCGGTGGAGACCTTCTCCCATCCGCGACAGTTGCTGGAGCGGAGCCCGGCGCAGGGGCCTCGGTGTGTGGTGATGGACCTGCGCATGCCGGAGCTCAACGGCCTGGAGTTGCAGGAGGAGCTGCGACGCGCGGGATGGAGCCACCCCATCGTCTTCATCAGCGGACATGGGGACGTGCCAGCGGCGGTCAAGGCGATGAAAGCGGGGGCGGTGGACTTCCTGCCCAAGCCGTTCAGCGCGGCGGACCTGCTGGGTGCGGTGGAGCGGGCCCTGGCCCAGGACAGGCAGGCCCTGGCGAAGCAAGGGGAGCGTGAGGCGCTGCGGGCCCGCTTCTCCGTGCTGTCGCCCCGGGAGTGGCAGGTCTGCCAGTTGGTGGCCCAGGGGCGGCTCAACAAGCAGATCGCCGCCGAGCTGGGCACGGCCGAGCAGACCGTGCGCCTGCAGCGCAGCCGCGCCATGGAGAAGCTGGCCGTGGAGTCGGTGGCGGAGCTGGTGCAGCTGATGGAAAAGCTGGAGCCCTCTGTGTAACGCGTTACCTACCTCTGCCACGCGTTACCTGAAGAACCCCGGGCCGTCAGCCGCTCCCTCTCGGTGCGCACGTGCAACCGCGCCGGGCATGACGATTGCTCGCTCCCTCCTCAGAGGGAGGCTTCATGACGGTGAATTATCCGAAGTACCCGCACCCACTGGCGCTGCCTTGGCCGCGCCCCGGTCACGGAGGAGCGGCGCCGAAGCAGGACATCCCGCGCACGCGACTCTTTCGCCTCCTGGCGCTTGGGCTCCTGTGCATCAACATCCCCTGCATCGCCCGTGACGCCCACAGGCCCAGGCAATCGGAGTGCAAGGCCAACCTCAAGTCCCTCTTCACCGCGCTCAGGACCTTTCATCCAGGGCCACAGGGAACACGCGGCTCCCACCCCACCCTGCTCGAGATCGGCTTCTCTCCGGAGCGCTCCAACCACTACGCCTACTTCCTGGGGTGGGGGCCCATGGAGGACCGCAGCGGCATGGAGGCCGTGAGCGTGGAAGGACAAATGGGCATTGGCGTCGACACCTTCAAATTCCCACGCGATCGCGCGCTCACTCCACGGGACCTCCCCTTGGACCTGGCCGGACAGATCGGGTTCAAAGGAGCCTGCCCGGACTGCGACTTCATCGCGGCATGCGCCGGGGACGACGACAACAACCCCAAGGACAATCCCGACGTCTGGAGCATCTCCAGCCTGGACCGGGAGATCGAAGGTGTCCCGGTCGCCGCGGGTGAGCCCTACCATCATGTGAACGACCAGACCGCGCACTGATGGCGTCCCCTGCCGGAGCGGTAGCGACCTCCTCAATGCACCGAGGCAACCGAGTCGGGGGGCTGCTTCCGCAACCCAAGCGCTGCCCGGCACGTCTTCGTGTAGAGGTCGCGGAAGATGTTGTCCGGATCGGTGAGCTGCTTCACCGCCTGGTAGGTCTCCCTGTTCCAGATGCTCCAGAAGGTCTGCTCGTCGTAATAGTTGTACGAGATGAGCGTCTTGGTGCCGTTGACCTGCGGCAGCACGTCCTCGAATTCCTTGTAGAGGTTGCGGCCCGGCTGCTGCTTGAGCCCGTAGACCGCGAGGTCGAGGAACAACGGATCTTGCACACCGCACCACCAGCGGGGCGTGAGCCACTCGTAGTCCCGCATGCGCCGGTAGGGCACGCACCACACCGGGTAGAAGTGCATCTCGCGGTGGTACCAGTCCATGAACTCGGCTGTGCGCGAGAACGGGACGAACACGTCCACGATGACCTGCGGACTCTTCTCCGGCAGGAAGCGGTGGAAGCGGTCCGCGGCCCTCAGCACGCTGTCCGAATGCACCAGCTTGCCGAACAAGGCCCGGCCGAGGAGGCTCCTCGGCTTGACGTGGGTAACCCCTCGGTCATAGCGGAAGAGATAGTCGTAGGTCGTGAGGTAGTCCTCGGCGCGCTTCGGGATGCTCTCGCAGTACGCCTTGAGCCAGTCGTAGCGGCTCACGTAGGGAGCGCGCTCCACGAAGCGGCCCACGCACAGCACGTGCTTCGTCGGTGAGAAGATCTGCCCGTCGAGGTAGTCCGCGTCCTGGGCGGTGAAGTGGCGCCAGATGGCCTGCTGAAAGTCCTCGAGCGTGGCGTAGGTCTCATACGTCACGTGTACACAGGGCGCGGCGCGCACCAGCTTGAAGCGCAGCCGCGAGAGGATGCCGAGCGTCCCGAACGAGCCATGGATCATCTGGAACACGAGCGGGTTCTGGTGCGGGGAGCAGCGCAGCACATCTCCCTTCGCGGTGATGAGCTCGTATTCGAGGCAGGTGTCGTGGAAGCCGCCGTACCGGAAGGACATGGACTCGATGGAGCAGCCCGCGATGGAGCCCCCGAGGGTGATGGTCTTGTGCTCGGGGACGATGATGGGCACGAGCCCGTAGCGCATCGTCGCGCGGACCACCTCGTCGAAGGTGACCGCGGGCTCGGCCGTGCAGGTCATCGCCACGGGGTCGATCTCGATGATCTGATCGAGGTCGCTCAGATCGATCTTCTCGTCATTGCGCCGCTGGTCGTTGCGCTTGGGGACTTGATGCGGCGGCGTCTTCTTCTTGAGGGACACGGGCCGGGTGCTCGTGCGCTGCCGCAACTGCCGCGCGATCCGCTCGACCTTCGCCGCGTGCCGCGCCTCATGCCGATCGGGCTCCTCCGACCAATGCATCCTGGGAGCCGAGTCCATTTGCATCTCACTCCTCCGATTCCTGAGAATGGAGAGGCTGTGAGCGCTTGGTGAGTCAGAGCCCGTCGGGCCGGCCCTCACCCGCTCGGCTGCTAACCGCCCTGCCCTACCGCCAGGCCGGCACGACGGCGCCCCGAAAGGTCTCCTCGATGAAGCGTTTGACCTCCGGCGACTGGTAGGCCCGCACCAGAACCTGGAGTTCGGGGCGCGCGCGCTCGCTCTCGCGTGCGGCGATCACGTTGGCGTACGGCGAGGCGGCGGCCTCTCTCACCAGCGCATCCTTGAGGGGGTTGAGCCCTGCCTCGAGCGCATAGTTGGTGTTGATCGCCGCCGCATCGACATCGTCGAGCACGCGAGGCAGCTGGGCGGCATCGAGCTCCACGAACTCGAGCTGCTTCGGGTTCCCTTCGACATCAGCGACGCTGGCGCCCACGCCCACCCCCTTTCGCAAACGAAGGAGCTTCTCGCTCTCGAGCAACTTGAGGACACGCCCGCCATTGGTCGGGTCATTGGGGATCGCCACCCGAGCGCCCTTGGGCAGTTGCTGCAGCGAGGCGTGCTTGCGCGAGTAGATGCCGATAGGAAACGTGACCGTGCGTGCGATGGAGACAATCCGGTAGCCGCGATCCTGGTTCTGTTGGTCGAGGTAGGGCTGGTGCTGAAAGCTGTTGGCATCGAGTTCACCGGCCGCCAGCGCCTCGTTGGGCTGCACGTAGTCGTTGAACTCGATGATCTTCACCGTCACGCCCTCGCGGGCGGCGACGCGGGCGACCACCTCGAGGATCTGCGCGTGCGGACCAGCGGTGACGCCTACCTTCAAGGTGCGCGTCTGTGCGGAGGCGAGTGAGGAAGTGGCAAGAGCGAGGAGCAGGAGGCTGCGAAGCACAGGAGCCTACTTTCGAGAGAGCCGGCGCGCGACGACGTCGCCGGCGAGTTGGATCGCGTTGACCAGCCCCATCAGCACCACCACCACGGCGGCCATCACCCACGGCTGGAAGCGCTGGTACCCATAGCGAATGCCGAGATCTCCCAGCCCGCCTCCGCCCACCGCGCCAGCCATCGCGGAGGACCCGATCAGGCTGATGACCATGACGGTCGTCGCGGCGACCAGGCCGGGCAGCGACTCATGGAGCAGTACCTTCCAGACGATCTGCCAGCGAGTCGCGCCCAGGGAGCGGGCCGCGTCAATCAGCTCGCGATCCACCGACTTGAGCGCCGCCTCGAAGAGCCGCGCCACGAACGGGGCCGCGGCCAAGGCGAGCGGGACGATGGCCGCGCGAGTGCCAATGGCGGTGCCGACCAGGAGCCGTGTCAGCGGGATGATGCTGACCATGAGGATGATGAACGGCGTTGACCGGGTGGCGTTCACGATGAGCGCGAGGCCACGGTGGAGCCACGGCCGCTCGTAGAGGTGGCCAGGCGCGGTCAGCAACAGCCCGACCCCGAGGGGCAGTCCAGCAGCGACCGCGAGCACGCTGGACACGCCTACCATCACCAGCGTCTCCAGGAACGACTTCCACAATAGCTCAAGCATCGCGGCCGACATGGCCCAGCACCTCGACTCCAATGTGGCGTTCGCGCAGGAAGTGGATCGCCGCGCCAATCCGCTCGGGGGCTCCGGAGGCCAGCAGCGACAGGCTCCCCCAGCTTTGCCCCTGGATGTGCTCGATACGTCCAGCCACCACATCGACATTGAGCTCGAATCGACGAACCAACGCACTGACCAGCGCCTCGCGCGAGGGCTCGCCAGGTACGGCCAGCGTAATCAACGTGGCCGCTCCGACGCCGGGCTGGCTCTGCGCTTCGAAGCGAAGCGCCTCGGGAACGGGCGTGGCGCTCAGCTCCGCGGCGAAGCTCCGCGCCGTCCTCGAGCGGGGCGATGAGAAAATGTCGAAGACACGTCCCTGCTCGACCACCCGCCCGCCCTCCATGACCGCCACCCGGTCCGCGAGTCGCCGGACGACATCCCCTTCATGGGTGACGAAGACGATGGTCAGCCCCAGCTCCTCGTTGAGCTGGCGGAGCAGCTCGAGGATCTGCTTCGTCGTCTCCGGATCGAGCGCCGAGGTGGCCTCGTCGCACAGGAGCAGCTTGGGAGCGGTGGCCAGCGCCCGCGCAATCCCCACGCGCTGCTTCTGGCCTCCGCTGAGCTGTGACGGCCACGCCTCTTCCTTGTCCTTCAGCCCGACTCGCGCCAACAGCGAGCGCACGCGCGGAAGGATCTCCGAACGGGGATAGCCCGCCAGCTCGAGCGGCAAGGCGACGTTCCCGGCCACTGTCCGCCGCGAGAGCAGCCCGAAGTTCTGGAACACCATGCCGATGTGACGTCTCGCGCTGGCCAGCTCCGACTCGCCGAGCCGCGTCAGCTCGCGCCCGTCCACCTCCACGGAGCCTTGCTCCGGCCGCTCCAGCAGGTTGATGGTCCGCAAGAGCGTCGTCTTGCCCGCCCCGCTGCGCCCGATGATCCCGAACATCTCGCCCCAGGCGATCTCGAGCGAGACTCCGTCCAGCGCCCGCTCCGTTCCCTTGGGAGTGGAGAAGGTCTTCACCAGGTTCCGCAGCCGAATCACTGGAGCCCTCGGGGCTCGACCCACCTGGGGCCTGCGTCGCTGATCCCCAGCGACACGATGCCAAGCGCGACGAGCTGGCGGACCTCCTGTCCTGCCTGTGGCCGGCTGACGACCACCGACACCACGGCGCCCGTCGCCGACCGCCTCTCGACGGCCGTCGTGACGATCAGCCTCTGGTGAGCCCTGACGGGAGCCAGGAGCTGCACATTGTCGACCTTGAGCGGCACGACCTTCCGGCCCACCGCTTTCGCTCCGAGCCACGAGGCGAGCGCGAGCAACTGCTCGCGGAGCCGATCGAGCCCCAGGAGCCCGTCCGGCCCCACCTCATCCAAACCAACGTTCCATTCCTGCTGAGCACTGAATTGCGAAGCCCCCGCATCGGAGGCTGCCAGGCGAGACATGAGAGAATCCGTGGAGAAAGTTGAACCGCTGCGAACCGGGCGCCTCTTGGGCGCTCAACAGCCGCAGCGACAACACAAGGCCTTCAGCCACTCTCTCGACGGCGCCTTCATGGGCATCCGTTATAACGGACATCCGTCCAGTGTCAACGCCAACTGCCTCGGGCGCGCTGCCCTTCTCTCGCGCCTCGACGCTCGCCGAGTTCCTGAAGTGTTTAAATCGGGCGCCGATGACCGGTAAGGGGAAGGTATGAACGCAGCGGCGCAGGGGAGCGCGCTTGGAGACACCTCGGCTCCGCTCTCGGCAAGCACCGAGGTGCTGGGCCGGCGCTACCACGTCCTGGAGGTCGTCGGTCGGGGCGGAATGGGCACCGTCTACCTCGCGCGCGATCGCCTCGCCGGCGTGGTGGCCCTGAAGCGGCTCCACCGCTCCATCGACGAGATCGCCAACGACGCCTCGCGCAGCTTCGGCTCGAAGACCGCCGCGCCCGAGGTCGCCCTGGGGCTCGCCGACGAGTTCAAGGTCCTCACCTCGCTGCACCACCCGCACGTCATCAGCGTGCTGGACTACGGGTTCGACGATCAGCAGCGCCCCTACTACACGATGGATCTGCTCAAGGGGGCGAAGACCATCACCGAGGCGGGCAAGCACCAGCCGCATGAGGCGCGCGTCGGGCTGCTGGCGCAGGTGCTCCAGGCGCTGGCCTACATGCACCGCTGGGGCGTCATCCACCGCGATCTCAAGCCGGGCAACGTGCTCGTCGTGGATGGGCAGGTCAAGGTGCTCGACTTCGGCCTGGCCATCGCCCGGGAGGGGCTCCCAGGTCAGGCCACGGTGGGCTCGCCCGGCTTCGTGGCTCCGGAACTCTTCGAGGGCCAGCCGGCCTCTGCGGCCTCGGATCTCTACAGCCTGGGGATGATCGCCTACCGACTGTTCGCGATGCCCGTGGCCCCCGGCCGCCCCACGGGGCTGCCCCCCGGCCTCGAGGAGAGCGCGCTGGGACAGGTGCTGCGCCGGCTGAGCGCCCCGGATCCCCAGGAGCGCTACCGAAGCGCCGAGGAGGCCCTGGCCGCGCTCACGGAGGCGACCGGCCACCAGGTGGTCATCGAGACGTCAGCCACGCGCGAGAGCTTCCTGCAGGGCGCCCGCTTCGTGGGCCGCGAGCGCGAGCTGGCCCGCCTGGAGGCAGTGCTGAGCCAGGCGCTCAGCGGTCGCGGAGGTGCGTGGCTAGTCGGCGGAGAGAGCGGCGTGGGCAAGTCGCGGCTCCTCGAAGAGGTACGCACGCTGGCGCTCGTACGAGGCGCCGTGGTGGTGCGTGGGCAGGCCGTCAGCGAAGGCGGCATCCCCTACCAGGAGTGGCGCGCGGTGCTGCGCTGGCTGGTGCTGCTGGCCGAGCCGAGTGACTTCGAGGCCAGCGTGCTCAAGCCGCTGGTGGAGGACATCGAGGTGCTGCTGGGTCGCGCGGTGCCCGGGCTGGTGGAGATCGACCCCGAGATGGCGCAGGCGCGCCTGTTCACGGTGGTGGCGGATCTCTTCCGCCGCGTCCCCCAGCCCACCGTGCTCATCATCGAGGATCAGCACTGGGCGGCGAGCGACTCCCTGCGCCTGCTGGCGCGCCTCTCGACGCTGGCGCGGGCGACGCCGCTGCTCATCCTGGCCACCTACCGGGACGATGAGCGCCCGGACCTGCCGGGTGAGCTGCCCGAGGTGGAGGTGCTGAAGCTGCCCCGGCTCGACACGGAGGCCATGACCGTGCTGAGCGAGTCGATGATCGGCGCGGCTGGGCGCTCGCCCCAGATCGTCGAGCTGCTGCGCCGCGAGACGGAGGGCAACCCCTTCTTCCTGGTGGAGGTGGTGCGCTCGCTGGCCGAGGAGACCGGGCAGTTGGATCGCGTCGGCTCCGCGCCGCTGCCGGACAAGGTGTTTCCCGGTGGCGTGCGGCAGATCGTCCAGCGGCGGCTGGCGAAGCTCCCCCCCTCGGCGCGGGAGCTGCTCCAGCTGGCCGCGGTCATCGGCCGCCAGATCGATCCGAAGCTCCTGCGTGTGTGCGCCCCCTCCATGCGCATGGACGCGTGGCTGAACGAGTGCGCGAGCGCCGCGGTGCTGGATGTCTCCGATGGGCAGTGGCGCTTCGCGCACGACAAGCTGCGCGAGGGCGTGCTCGCGGATCTGCCGCCACGCGCCGAGCCCTTGCTGCACCGCCAGGCCGCGGTGGCCATCGAGGCGCTGTACCCGGACTCCCCGGACTGGACGGTGGCGCTCGCGTCCCACTGGGGCAAGGCGGGCGACACGGCCAAGGAGATCCTCTACACCCAGAAGGCGGGAGAGCAGGCGCTGGCGGTCTACGCCTGCCGCGAGGCCATCCCGCACCTGGAGCGGGCCCTGGCGCTGAGCCTGCCCGCCGAGTCTCCTCAGGCCCTGAAGCCCGAGCAGCGTGACACGGTGGCCCGCCTCGAGGCGCGGCTGGCGGAGGCCGCCTTCCAGCTCGGGCACCCGGACCGCTTCCGCGTACACGCCGAGCGCGCCCTGCGCCACTTCGGCTGGCGCATGCCCAACTCCCCTGCCCGCTGGGGCCTGGGGGTGCTGTGGCAGATCGTCTACCGCATCGCGCAGGCGGCGGTGCCCGAGGCTTTCGAGATCACCGCTCCCGAGAAGCAGCAACGCCGCCTCGAAGCCGGACGCCTGATGGTGCGCCTGGCGGAGATCTCCGTCTACGCGCAGGACCTGCCCCGGATGCTCTGGTCCGGGCTGCGGATGCTCAACCTCAACGCGCCCGTGGGGCCGTCCTCGGATCTGTCGCGCGGCTATGCGCTCATGGCCATCGTGACGGGCAGCGTCCCCCCCACGCGTCCCATCTCCGAGCGGTGGCTCGCCCGCGCTCTCGGCATGGCCGAGCAGGTGGGCGCGCCCGTCGAGAAGGCCTACGCGCTCAGCCAGCACGCCCTGTGCGGCATCGCCCTGGCGCGCTGGGAGCAGGTGGAGGCATGGGGCAACCAATCCATCGCCCTGGCGCAGAGCCTGGGCTACTCCCGGCAGGCGGAGGAGACCCAGGCGATGCTGGCCTGCGCGAACACCATTCGCGGCCGGTACCAGTACGCCCTGGAGCGGCTGGACCAGGTGGAGGCCTCGGCACGCCGGCGTGGGGCCCTTCAGACCAAGCGTTGGGGTCCTATCATGCGCGTGGGGCCGCTGATGCGACTGGGCCGCTCGGCCGAGGCCGTGGCATTGCTGGAACCCGAGCTGCCGGGCATCGACGCGGAAGCCGAGTCCTCGGAGAAGATCGTGGCCTACGGCCCGCTGGCGCTGGCGCGGCTGCGGTTGGGAGACACCGAGAAGGCGCTACACGCGGCGGGGCGGACGCTGGAGGTACTCCGCTCCATCAAGCCCGTCACCTTCTTCCTCTACCCCGGCATCCTCGGGATGGTGGAGGCATACCTCACGCTGTGGGAGAGGGCCTCCACGCAGGCTCCCGCCGAGCGTGCGCCCTTGGAGCAGCAGGCCAAGGCGGCCCTGGGGATCCTGCGCACCTTTGCGTTGGTCAACCCGTTCGCCCGCCCCTATGCGCGTCTGGCCCGGGGGAACGAAGCGTGGCTCTCCGGGCGACAGGCCGTGGCGCGGGAGGCGTGGCGCTCGGCGCTGGCCCAGGCCGAGCGGCTCGCGATGCCCTTCGAGCAGGCCCGGGCCCGCTACGAGCTCGGCCGCCACATGGACCCGCAGGAGCCCGCCCGACAGGAGCACCTGCTGCGCGCTCGGGCGCTCTTCGCTCAAATGAACATGGTCGATGACGTCGCGCGGGTACAGGCGGAGCTCGACCGCGCGTAGGGCTCAGCGCGAAGGGTTGAGCACCAGATCGAGCAGCCTCAGCGTCATGCCGCCCGTGAAGTCGATGGTGGCACCGTTGAACCAGTCCACGTCCTCTCCCACGAGGATGGAGACGAAGCGCGCCACCTCCTCCACGGTACACATCCGCCCCGAGGGGTTCATCTGGCGGTGGGCTTCCTCCAGCCGAGCCATCGCCTCGGGCGAGTAGACGTGGCGAATGGCCGGCGTCACCACGGTGCCGAACTTGAGCAGGTTCACCCGGTGTCCACGAGGGCCCAGCTCGAGGGCCAGGTGGCGCACGTAGATCTCCAGCGCCGCCTTGGCCGCGGTAATGGCCCCCGTGTTGTGGAGCAGCGATTCGGTGAGCGGGTTGGTCAGCCCCAACAGCCGGGCCCCGGGCGCGAGCAAGTCCTTCGCGACCAGCGCCTGGGCCCAATAAATGAACGAGTGGGCCATGGCGGTGAAGGTCCGCTCCAGCTGCCGAGAATGCAGGGGCTCTCCCTTCTCGGGGACGAAGAGCCCCACGGAGCCGCTGGCGAGCGAGTGGACGAACAGCTTGACGCTGCGCGGCCCCGCCGCCGCCAGGAGGAGCTCCGCTCCCTGGATAGCCCCCTCACTGGTGCCCGCATCGCCCCGGTGCATGACGATGCGGCGACCGGTGGAGGCGACCTCCTGCTCCACCTGGGCGGCTTGCTCGAGATAGCGCCCGCGATGCATGCCGAACACGTTCAGGCCCCGAGTACGCGCCACCTCCACCGCGATGGAGGCCCCGGTCCCCGAGGATGCCCCCAGGATGACCGCCCACTGCTCCTGACTCATCTCCCCTCCCCTCTGCTCCGCGCGCCATCCATGAGCGCCTGCACCGCGCCACGGACCTCCTGGTGCAGTCGCAGCAACGCCTCGCGGTCTCCAGGATCGATCCGCCCGTTCAGGTGCCGCTCGATCGGCTCCCCCACCCACTGCGTCATCTTCACCGGCAGAGGGGGCGAGAACGGCCACACCCCCGTCGCGCCGATTCCCAGCCAGACCGGAAGCCCGAAGGGCACGCCGAGCCGCCGCCCGAGCGCATAGCCATCATTGAGGCCCAGGTAGCCATCATCCACGCCCTCACCCGCGACCGGGACGATGGGCAGGCCGTACTTGATCGCCAGGCGCAGGTAGCCGAGTCGCTCTCCCCAATCCACCTGATAGCGGTGGCGGAAGCTGCGGCACCCCTCCCGCGTACCTCCCGGCTGGACGAGGATGTGCTCGCCCCGCGCCACCGCGTCCGCCACTCCCTGTCCGTCCCCGGTCACGAAGCCCAGGCCGTCGATCACCCACCGCAAGAGCCGGTTGTGGCCGAAGTAGCCATGAATGATGCCGTGCGGCAGATACCCCAGGCGCTCGTAGAGCGTGACGGTGAGCATGCACTGATCGAGCGCGAGCGGCCGGCCATGGTAGGCGACGATCAGCTTCGCCCCTGGCCGCAAGAGCGTCCCCAGTCCCTTCACCTCATAGCGGTGCCAGGCGCGCAGCAGCCGGAACGCCGCCAACCACGTGCTCAGGGGAACGCCATGAGCCTGACTCATTCCCCCACCTGGTAGAGCAGCGCGCCGTGCGAGACGCCCGCCCCTACTCCGACCATCAGGATCCGATCCCCCGGCTTCACGGGCCGCGTGCGCCACAGTCGATCGAGGCTGACGGGGATCGACGCCGCGCCCACGCTGCCGGTCTCCTCCACCACGGGGACGATCCGCTCCGGTGCGATGCCGAGCCCCTCGACGATGGCGCGCAGCATGGCCCCGTTGGGCTGGTGGGGCAGCACCCACTGGATGTCGGCCAGCGTCACGCGGGCCTGATCCAGCACCGTGCGGGTGGCGGTGGACAGCGCGTTCATGGCGATCTGGAGGATCTCGTCCCGCGAGACATGGAAGCGCACCTTCTCGGGGCGACCGGTGAACACCGGGTGCTCCAGCACGGTGTCCGGCGGCAGGGTGCCATCATTGGCGAGCACCGAGCTCAGCAGCCCCTCGCCCGGACGCGCGGGGCCGAGCACGGCGGCGGCGACGGCATCCCCGAACACGAGGTACGGGCGCGCATCGCTCGCGTCCACGATGCGCGAGCCCAGCTCCACGACGACGATGCCCACCGGCGACAGCCCCGTGGCCACGCAGCGCGAGGCGAGATCGAAGGCCGACAAGAAGCCCATGCAGGCGTTGTTGAGATCGATGCCGTCGCACGTCCCCGCGAGCCCCAGCGCGGCGGACACCCGGTTGGCGCTGGCGGGGATGAGGATCTCTCCCCCCGTGGAGCTGACGAACAGCAGGCGGCGCAACTGCCTGGCCTCCAGGCCCGCCACCTCCAGCGCCTGGCGAAGCACCTGAGCGCCCAGCTCCGCCACCTTGGCCTCGGGCTCGGCCCAGTGGCGGGTGCGGATGCCGGTGCGCCGCATCATGGCCGCTGGCTCACGCCCCAGCTGCCGAGACAGTTCCTCCGTCGTCACCGCTCTCCCGGGCAGCATGCTGGCTGTCCCCAGGATGCGAACGGGGATCATGCCGACTCCTTCGCCCCGAGCCGCAGGACCGCCTCCTTCATCTTGGACCGCACCCGCTCCCGAACCTGGGAGAGGACATCCCCGCGTCGCTGAGCCATCCCCTTCCACCGCTTCTCGATGTCATCGAGGGAGGGCCCCAGGTTCTGCTTCGCCGCGTCCACGAAGGCCTGCCCCTCGGCGAACGACCAGGGGGCGATCGGGACGAACGGGCTGTCGTAGAGCACATCGGCGCAAGAGCTGCTCTGCTCTCCACCGGTGTGGAACAGGATGAGGGTCGAGCGCACCAGATCCGACAAGCGCCCGAGGGGGTTGAGCCCGTGAATGAACCGCCCCGCGGGGCCGGGCAGCAGAGGGCCCGGATCCTTGTGGTCGGGAGGGTCGGAGAGGACGTTGCCGGCCACGGTCAGGTTGGCGCGCTGGGTCAGCAGCACGCTGGCGGGCACACTGTTGATGAAGGCGCCATCGACGACTCGGCAGTGATCGTCCGTGAAGACCGGGGATAGCAGGCCGGGCATGATGCCGCTGGAGCGCACGCCCGAGCCCAAGGTTCCCTTGGGGCGCACGTAGGCCTGGGACTCGGAGACGTTCGTCCCCACGGGGAAGAAGGGAATCTCGACCCGCTCCAGCCGCTGGTGATGGAGCACCCGATCGACATACAGGGACATGGCGCTCGAGTTGACGACGCTGGCGACCATGACCCAGGGGAAGACGTGGCCCTGCTTCAACATCAGGTCCAGCCCCGCCAGGCCCATGCCGGAGTAGAAGGCGCCCACCGCGGCCCCGAAGCTCGTGCCGCTCACGACGTCGATGGGGATGTTGCGCTCGTGCATCCCGCGAATGAGGGCGATCTCGGCGAAGCCCCAGGCTCCGCCTCCTCCCAGGGCGACGCCGACGACGCGCTCGGTGATGCCTCGCCCCCAGCGCCGGAAGCGCTCCTGATCCTCCACGGGGAGCTGGGAGAAGGGCCGGTGGCTGTAGAAGCGCTCGAGCTCGAGGCGCAGCCGCACCGTCCCGGCCGGAAGAGAAGGCCCAGGGAGGAGCTCCGAGCGCGGTGCCAGCAGCGCCGTGTAGAGGGTGGAGTCGCGATCGAAGCCCGGAGGCGGCTTCGAGGCCAGGGGATCGCGCGAGAGCAGGACGAGCTTCCAGGTCACCTCCCCTTCGGACATGGGACGGAAGCCGTGCGCGCGGTTCTGGGGCGGGAGCAGCCCAGGCCACAGGCGGGGATCCACATGCACGAAGAGGTAGTCCCACTCGCCTCGGCAGTCCTCCGCCAGCGACGCCAGCGCCTCGGCCGCGGCTTGCCCATTGGCGACCCGGAGCCGGTAGCACGGCACCTCCCCGGGCTGCCAGCGCGGTCGAGGCTCGGGCGACCCCGCGTTGGATGAGAAGACCAGATCCACTCGGAGGATGTGGTCCTGGTAGGCCTGATGGGTGGCCTCGGCCACGTCCTGGACCAGTACCTCCAGGGGCGCGTCCGGCACTTCACTTCGGAAGAGCACCACCTCCGGCGCCGGTAGCAGCTCGTGCAGGAGCTGCAACCCACGCTGCCAGGTCTCGTTGGGCGACGGAGCGATGGCACCCGCATAGAGCGCGGACCGGAGGCTCAGCCGCTCGCTGTTGCGCTGGGGGATGAAGGCCACCCGAGCCGCCTTGGAGTGGAGCTTCACGGTGGAGGGAGCAGGCGCATCGCTGTGCAGCACCACATCGCCGAAGAGGCTCCCCGGGTAGAGGGCATGCGTGAGCACCGAGTCCCCTTCCTTCCCCTCGGGATCCCGCCACGCCCCCAGGTGCCCATCGAGCACCAGGAACGCCCCCTGGTGCTCCTCCTCGGAGCTGCCCTGGGGCACAACGACTCCCTCTGCCTCTCGAATGGAGCGCACGTCCGCCGTGTCGACCAGGGCGTGCAGCAGCCGCGTGCCGACCCGCTGGAGCTGGACTGTCTTGCGCAGCGCGGTGAAGAAGGTGGACCGTGACCGCTCGAGGCGCGTGTAGCCCTCCAGCAAGTCCTCCAGCTCCTTCGCCTCCTGCTCGGGCAGGGAGTCCAGCGCAGCCTGGGACAGCAGCAGCACCTCACTGGGTGCCATCGACTCGACCCGAAACGAGGCGCGCGGCTCGCGCCGCTTGGCGGCCGAGGGGTTGAGGTTGATCCAAAGGTCCCCGCGATAGAGGGGTCGGTGGGGCATCGCGCACCCAGGGAAGACCTGGGTCAGCGCCAGCTCCCCGGAGATGACCACCAGCGCCCTGGGCTCGGGCGAACCGCCCTGCGCCTGGGAAACACTGATCGTCGTCTCTCGCGGAAAAGATCGCAGCTCGAAGAGTTGCCCGAGCCGCTCCGGGTGCGCCTCGAACCACTGAGACAGGCCCTTGAAGTGCAGTGGAGGAAGCGCCACCGCGGCCCTCATCGGGCGGTCCGCCTTACTATTCTCATTCGCCATCGCGGCTCCCTACTTACTACGGACGCGATGTGTGCCGGTGCGCCTGGGCGCTCGGGTGCCTGCCAAGGAGGTGCTTTCAAGGAGCGCCCTGGCTCTGAGAGGATGGAGGCACTGCGTCAGCAGGGGCGCCCGAGTCCCTGCTTCGGAAATCAACACCCTGGGTGACTTCATGCAAGACGATCTGTCCTCGCTCGTCGTAGCGCTCTCGAAGGCAGGCGACTTCGAGGAAGCGGCGGCGCGGACGCTGAGCAGCCTGATGCACCTCACGGAGGAGACGATCGCCGCCGGTAAGTACAAGGGGCGCGCCAAGGTGCTGCGCGGCATGGTGCATCTGCGTCCCTCGGGCGGGTACCTGCGGCTGGCGATCCTCGAGCAGGGCGCCACCACGGTGCAGTCGGCGGGCAGCGCCGGACCGAAGGGAGCGCCCAGCCTGGTGTCGGCCACGGCGTGGCGCTCGGTGGTGCAGCACGGGTGCCCGGTCTTCATCGACGCGAGCCTGGGGACGCTGCGGCCCTACTCGCCCCAGTCCTCCGAGAACATCGAGGAGCAACTGCCGGGCAGTTTCAACAGCCAGGAGAGCCGACAGAGCTTCCTGAGCCGACAGGCCTCGCACGTGTGCGTCATTCCGCTGCGCACAGTGGGCGCGGGGCTCGGAGGGATGATCTCGCTGGAAGCCGATTGCCCCACGGCGATGGGCCAGGACTTCATCTGGCGCGACTGCGTGGAGCGCCTGCAGCTCATCTCCGAGATCGCCTCGCCCTACCTCACCGGCCTGCCGGCCCGCCCGGTGGGTCAGGTGGAGGTGGACGAGTATCTCCCGGTGGTGGGCGCGACGATGGCCAGCCTGTTGCCCATCCTGAATGTGTTCGCCCAGCAGGAAGAGAGCATCCTGATCAGCGGGGCGACGGGCGCGGGCAAGTCGCGACTGGCGCGCTGGTGCCACTCGCGCTCGAACCGGCGCAAGGGCCCCTTCGAGGTGCTGGATCTGATCGCCGTTCCCGAAGAGCTTCAGATGGCGGAGCTCTTCGGGTGGAAGAAAGGGGCGTTCACGGGCGCGGTGAAGGACAGCCTGGGCAGCATCGGCCGCGCGGAAGGTGGCACGCTCTTCATCGACGAGATCGACAAGCTGTCACTCAAGGCCCAGGCGGGCCTGCTCCGCGTGCTGGAGGAGCGGACCTATCGCGTGCTGGGAGACGGAGTCGGGGATCGACCGGCGGACGTACGCTTCGTCATCGGCACCAACGCCGACCTGCGCGAGGCGGTGCGCGCGGGACGGTTCCGGGAGGACCTCTACTACCGCATCAACGTGCTCCCGCTGCGGGTGCCCTCGCTGGACGAGCGCCGGGATGAGCTGCCGATGTGGGGCAACTACATGGTGAACCGGCGGCACCGCGAGCAGTTCCCCAACGGGCAGGCGCGGCTGACGCCCGAGGCGGAGCAGCTGCTCAGCGGGCGCAAGTGGCCGGGCAACCTGCGCCAGCTCGACAACATCATCCGCCGGGCCTACACGCTGGCGCTGGTGGAGCACGGGGCGGTGCCCGAGCTGATGCTGCAAGAGGGCCACGTCGCACGGGCGCTGGAGTACGAGGGCAGAGCGGGTGACGCGGCGGACAAGGGCGCCAGCTCGCTGGTGGAGGCGTTCCGCGCGGCGGCGACGGCGTTCATCGCGGAGGCCAGGCGCCGGGGCACGCCGCTGGACCTGGCCATGGCAGAGGCGATGGTGGGCGTGGTGCTGGGGCAGGCCGTGCAGCAACTGGGCCGCGAAGAGGCCTTCCGGCTGCTGGGGCGGGAGAACCTGCTGAAGAACCGCAACCACCACAAGGTGCTCAAGCGCGAGCTGGAGAAGGTGGAAGCCCTCTACAAGGAGCTGGGCGAAGGCAGCTCTCCCTTCGCCGCGCTGCTGGCCGAGGACGAGGCGGCCTGAGCCGCACCTTCACGCGGGCCGCGCCTCCAACAGGGAGAGCAGCCGCGGGATGTCGAGGGGCTTGTCCATGCAGGGGTTGCGCGCCGTGCGCAGGAAGGCGCGCGTCTCCTCCGTGAAGGTCCCTCCCGTCATGAAGATGACCCGCCGGGCCTGCTCCGGAGCCAGCCGCTCCAGCTCGTGGTGGAACTGAGCACCGCTCATCTCCGGCATCATCAGATCGCAGAGGATGGCATCGAAGCGACGGCCGGAGGTGATGTGCGCCAGCGCATCCTGGGCACGCTCGAACGTGGTGACCTGGTGCCGAGTGCTCAGCAACCGGTGCAAGGCCATTCCCACGGCCGCCTCGTCGTCGAGCACCAGCACGCCCAGCCCCTGAGCGGAGGACTTCGGCCTCATCTCCCGCACGACCTCCTGCCCCTGGGCCACGCGCAGGAGGATCCAGAACGTGCTGCCCTGCCCTGGTTCGCTCTCCACGCCCATGCTGCCGTCCATCTCGGTGATGAGGCGGCGGCAGATGGACAGCCCCAGCCCGGTGCCCACTCCCACCGGCTTCGTGGTGAAGAAGGGCTCGAAGATCCGCTCGCGGAGCTGCGGCGGAATGCCCGCCCCGGAGTCGCGGATCTCCACCCGCACCTGCTCCCCCACCCGCCGGGTCACCACCCGGATCTCATTCGCGTCCCGGCGGCCCTCGGGAATGGCCTGGGCCGCATTGATGAGCAGGTTGAGGAAGACCTGCCCCAGCCGTGCCTCACCGCCGTACACGGGGGGAAGCTCCCCGTAGTCCTTCACGAGCTGGGCCCGGTGGAAGAGCTGGTTGTGTGCCATGCGCAGGGCGGAGTCCATCACCCGGTGCAAGTCCGTCGGTCCGAAGTGCTGCCCCTCGGGGCGTGAGAAGATCTTGATGTCTCGGATGATGTCCCGGATGAGCCCGGTGCATGAGAAGGCCTCGCGCAGCGCCTCCATGGACTCCTGGAAGTTTCCCTGCTCCTCGGCGTTGGTCAGGCTGAACTCCAGGTTCATCATCACCGAGGCGAGCGGGTTGTTGAGCTCATGCGCCACGCTGGCGGCGAGCATGCCCAGCGAGGCCAGCCGATCCGACAACATCACCTGTTCCTGGAGCTTGCGGCGCTCGGCGCGCAGCTCGGCCTCGCGCAGCTCGCGGGCCACGGCCGGGCCCAGCCGCCCCAGCCGATCCTTGAGCACGAAGTCGTGGACGCCCGCCTTCATCGCGGCCACCGCCACGTCCTCGCCGATCGTCCCGGACACGATGATGAACGGCACATCCAGCCCGCGCTGCTGCACCAGGGAGAACGCGCTCAGGCCGTCGAAGCGGGGCAGCGCATAGTCCGCGATGACGACGTCCCAAGCCCCCGCGCCCAGCGCGCGCTCCAGCCCCTCACGCGTCTCGACACGAGTATGGGAGACATCGTAGCCACTGCGCCGCAGCTCGCGCAGCAACGCCATGGCATCGTCCTCGGAGTCCTCCACGAGGAGCAGTCTCAGGGGCTGCGCACTCTGGAGGGCCTCAGTCATGGGGAGCTCCGGAGGCAACGGTGGTGGCGGAAGGAAGGGGCTGCTCGTTCAGGGTGAAGAAGAAGCGGGCGCCTTGGCCTGGCTCACCCTCGCCCCAGATACGGCCGCCATGACGGCGGATGATGCGCTGCGCCGTCGCCAGCCCCACGCCGCTGCCCTCGAACTCCGACGGCGAGTGCAGCCGCTGGAAGACGCCAAACAGCTTGTGCTGGTAAGCCATCTCGAAGCCGGCACCGTTGTCCTTCACGAAGTAGGCGCGGGCTCCTTGCGCTTGCGTGACACCGAACTCGACCTCGGCAACGGGGCGCTCGCGCGTGAACTTCCAGGCATTGCCCAGCAGGTTCTCCAGCACGGAGCGCAGCAGCTGCGGGTCGCCCCGGTCCACCAGTCCCTCCTGGACGGTGAGTCGCACGGTGCGCTTGGGATCCTGGGCCTGGAGCTGCTCGAAGACGACCCGTGCCAGGGCTGACAGATCGCACTCGCTGGCCGACAGCGTCGCGCGGTTGACCTTCGAGAGTGCAAGGATGCCATTGATGCGATCGGCCATGCGCTGGGTCCCGCCGCGAATGCGCTTCACGTAGTCCACGCCCGTCGCGTCCAGCTGCTTGGAGCAATCCTCTATCAACGCATCGCTGAAGATCGTGATGGCGCGCAGCGGGGCACGCAGGTCATGCGCCACGGAGTAGGCGAAGTCCTCCAGCTCGCGGTTGGCAAGCTGGAGCTGGGCGGTGCGCTCGGTGATGCGTCGCTCGAGCTCCTCACCTTCGCTCCGGCGGGCCGGGGCCAGGTTCTTCACGAGCGACACGCCACCAATGACGCGCCCCTGCTCGTCTCGCAGCGGGATGCCATCGCACCGCACGTGCCTGCCTTGGGGCACGTTCTCGTTGCGGATGAACATCTCCACATCCCGGACTTCCTCTCCCTTCAACGCCCTCCGAATGGGCAGTTGATCGCTCTCGAAGGGTGTCTGCTCATCCGCGTGGAAGAGCCCGAAGGCATTCCCTTGTATGGGAGCGCTGGCCGTGCCGCCGGCGCCAAACAACTGGCGCGCATAGGGGCTTGAATAGATGCAGGTTCCCCGAGCATCCGCGATGGAGACGCCGTCGGAGACCGTGGTCAGGAAAGACCCAAGGAGTTGCCGGTGTTCGGCCTGGAGGATTTCTTCGTTGAGCAGGTCCGCAGGAGGCGCGGAGGGCACGGTAGTAGAGTGTGGCATAACCCCTCAAGAAGCCAGGGCCCTCCAATATACGCCCATCCCTCTGTAACTGTCATGTAGGTGACGCTCTGGGGACACACTCCGACAGTGTCTCGAATTTCACCCCATGCACGAGGACTTCCTGGAGGGCGACCTCGGGAGCAAGCAGTCGCTCGCCACGGGAGCACCTTCTGCGCGCAGGTCTTCCAGTTCCTGTCTGTTTCTTCTTTCCCGTCAGCACTGCACGGGAAATGAACTCGGAATGCTCTTTTCACACCCGCGCTGCACGAAACAAAAAATCGGAACTTGATACAGCAATTAATAATATGAGTGAGTAGAGTAAAAACACCAACTCCGAACTCTCATCTCTGATCATGAAACATCCTACTCTCTTCCCTCTCTCATTCGAGCAGGAACGCATGTGGTTCCTGTCCAAACTCCATGGCGCCGCACCGGCTTTCCACGAGCGAGGCGGAGCCTGGCTCCAGGGTCCACTCGACCTCCTTGTGTTGAAACAAACACTCGCTGAGGTGGCGCAGCGACACGAGGTCCTCCGGACAACCTTTGTCGAAGTGGATGGGCAACCCGCTCAGCGAATCGCTGACACGATTGACCTTCCCTGGCGCGAGGCAGACGCGAGAACGACAGAGGAAGAGGCCCTGTCCGTCGCGCGCGAGGAGGTCTCCCGCCCGTTTGACCTGGAGCATGGTCCTCTTTGGCGGGTCTGTCTGATAAAGCTGGAGCCACAGCGGCATCTGCTCGTGGTGACGATGCATCATCTCATCTCGGATGGAGACTGGACCCTCGGCCTGCTCTTCTCCGAATTGTTTTCGCTGTACACGGCACGCTGTGAAGGGCGCTCGGCGGACCTTCCCATACCCCAGCTCCAATATCGGGATCATGCGCTCTGGCAGCGCGAGCACCTGCGCGGGGAGAAGATCGCACGTCAACTCACATGGTGGCGGGAACAACTCCAGGGGGTGTCCCCTGCCCTGGACCTCCCTGTGGATCGGCCTCGCCCCTCCATGCAAGGCTTTGCGGGAGGAACGGTGGAGCGGCGCATGTCTCCGGCGCTTGGACAGGCCGCAAGAGAACTGGCGGAGAAGGAAGGTGTCACGCTTTTCGCGGTGCTGCTCTCGGGCTTGCAAGCCGTGCTCCACCGATACACCCACCAGGATGACATCAACGTGGGGACACCCTTGGCTGGGCGGCAACATCCAGGCGTGCGACAACTCTTGGGTTATTTCGGAAACCCTGTCGTATTGCGTGGGCGAGTAGGCGATGATCCCTCCTTCCGTCAGCTTGTTCTTCGCACACAGCAAGACTTCACCCACGCTCAAGCTCAGGGTGAGCTGTCCTTCAAGGACCTCGTCGAGGCGCTGGCCCCCGCGAGAGACCTCAGCCGACCGCCGCTCTTCCAGGTGCTCTTCGTCCTGAGAGACGCGTGGCTCTCCCCTCTCACGAGCCCGGCACTCACCCTCACGCCCGTGGACATCGAGCTACCGTTCGTCGCTTATGAACTCATCGCGTCTGTCCGAGACCTGGGGACCGACCTGAGCTTGAAGCTCGAATACAACCGCAAGCTGTTCTTTCCTGAATCCGCTGAACAATTGCTCGGGCACTGGGAGGCGTTGCTACACGGTGCCCTCGAGACACCGGAACAGCGTATTTCTGAAATACCGCTGCTTTCTGCCGAGCAGTCGCATCAACTCTTGTATGCGTGGAATCAAACGCAAGCGGATTATCCGAAGGATTCAACGATATACGAGACATTCCAGGAACAGGTCCGTCGTGCCCCGGAGGCGGTGGCCTTGGTCTCCGGTGGCCGGCAGCTCAGTTACCGAGAGCTGGAGCGCCGGGCTCATCGGCTCGCCTGTGAACTCCGCGATCGAGGGGTAAGGGCCGATGACCGGGTGGCGCTCTTTACCCAGCGCTCGCCCGAGACGATCATCGCCATGCTCGCCATTCTTGGAGCAGGGGGAGCCTATGTCCCCCTCGACCCAGAGCTTCCCGCCGAGCGTCTGGCCTGGATGATCGAGGACGCCCAAGCCCGATTGGTGGTGGCGGTCGGCTCGTCCCCGCTCCCTCTGTCGATTGAGGGCCTCGAGCTCCTTCGCATCGAGGCAACGGAAACTCCCGCCGCTGACGAGGAGTTGGCTCCACTGCCGAGCGAGGCCCGCAGCGACAATCTCGCCTATATCCTTTACACCTCGGGCTCAACGGGGACTCCGAAGGGTGTCGGCATCATCCAACGCTCCGTCGTCCAGCTTGCCTTCCACGCCGACCTGAGCCCTGACGATCGCGTCTTGCAGGGGGCGACCTATTCCTTCGACATGTCGGTGTACGAGATATGGGGCGCGCTCCTCAAGGGAGCCCGCGTCGTCATCGGCGCGCGAGACGTCACCCTGTCTCCCCAGGCGCTCGGGGAAGAGCTGCGGCGTCAAGCGATCACCGTGTGCTGCCTGACTCCCGCGATGTTCAACACGCTGGTCCGGGAGGAACCTCGACTCTTCCAGCCCGTCCGGACCGTGATCGTCGCTGGCGATGTGCTGGATCCCCACTGGATCCGAGTCGCGCTCCAGGCGGGGAACACGCGGCTCTTCAACGGGTACGGCCCTACCGAGACCACCGTCTTCACTCACCTCCACCCCATCACGGAGGTGCCGGAGGGGGCCACCTCCATCCCGCTCGGACGCCCCATTCCGAACGTGCAAGTCTATGTGCTCGATCGCCACCTGAAGCCCGTTCCTCGGGGCGTGCCAGGCGAGCTCTATGTCGGCGGAGCAGGCCTGGCGCGGGGGTACTGGCGCCGACCGGAGCTCACGCAGGAGCGCTTCATCCCCCACCCCTTCTCGCAAGAGCCTGGCGCCCGGCTCTACAGGACGGGAGACCTCGTCCGATATCAGCCTGGAGGACTGCTCGACTTCCTCGGACGCATCGATCATCAGGTCAAGATTCGAGGCTTCCGCATCGAGCTCGGAGAGATCGAAGCCGTGCTCGTGGAACACCCGGCGGTCAAGCAGGTCGTCGTCACCGCACGCGTGCTCGGGTCGGGTGACAAGCAGCTCGTGGCCTACGTCGTTCCGCGGGCGAGTCCGTCCCCCTCCATCACGGAATTGCGTGAGTACCTGACGCGGAAGCTGCCGGCCTACATGGTGCCAGCCTTCTTCGTCATGCTGGACGCCCTGCCCTTGAACCCCAATGGCAAGGTGGACCGGCGGGCCCTGCCCATTCCAGAGGAAACTCGTCCGGAGTTGGAGCAGGAGTTCGTCGCCCCACGGACCCCCACGCAACAGGCGCTGGCGACCATCTGGAAGGAGATCCTCTCGCTGGACCGGGTCGGGCTCCACGACGACTTCTTCGCGCTGGGAGGGCACTCGCTGCGCGCCCTGCAGGTGACGTCGCGGATACGCCAGCACTTCCAAGTGGACGTTCCTCTGCGCTCCTTCTTCTCCCATCCCACGCTGGCCAGTCTGGCCGACCTTGTGAGCCAGACTCAGGGCGGGCAGCAGGCCGCTCCGTCCATCACCTCCGCGTCCCGTGGCGCCGTCGTGCCGCTCTCCTTCGCCCAGGAGCGACTCTGGTTCCTTCAACAGCTTGCACCCGCGAGCGCCGCGTACAACTACCCGGCGTTTTTCCGAATGCATGGGCCACTCGACGCCGATGCGCTGGAAAAGAGCCTCCAGGTGCTCGTTTCCCGTCACGAGTCCCTACGAACCCGCTTCTCGGAGATCGATGGTCAGCCGATGCAAGTGATTGCAGCGCACCTGCCCTTGCGCATCGAGCGCATCGAGCTGCGGTCCCTGCCGCGAGAAGAGCAGGAGCAGGAGGTCCATCGACGCGCTGAGGCCGAAGCGAGGCGCCCCTTCAATCTCCACCGGGCACCGCTCCTGCGAGCGAACCTGCTCACGCTGGGTGACGACGAGCACGTGCTGCTGCTCAACCTCCACCACTCGGTCACGGACGGCTGGTCCATGGACGTGCTCTACAGCGAGCTGGAAGCCCTCTACGGTGCTTTGCCCCAGGGGCAGCCTCCCGCCTTGCCGACACTCGCTCTGCAGTATGCCGATTATGCGGCCTGGCAAAGGCAGTGGGCCGAGACGCCAGCAATGGAGGAGCAGCTCACCTGGTGGAAGAACCAGCTCGCCGGGGCTCCTCCCGTCCTTGAGCTGCCCACGGATCGGCCTCGGCCCCCCGTCCAGGACTTCCGCGGCGCACGAGTACCCTTCCAGATCGGCCGAGAGACCACCGCGGCGCTGCGGGCCCTGTCAGCCCAGGAGCGCGTCACGCCCACGATGGTGCTGCTCGCCGCGTTCCAAGCGTTGCTCCACCGCTACGCCGGCCAGGAGGAGTTCCTCGTCGGCATGCCTCACGCCAGCCGGGAGCGCTCGGAGCTGGCGGGGGTGGTGGGCTTCTTCGTCAACACCCTGCCGATGCGGGCCGATCTCTCGGGAGCACCTTCCTTCCGGACCCTGCTGGCGCGGGTACGCGAGACGAGCCTGGGCGCGCATGAACACGCGGAGGTCCCCTTCGAGCGCCTGGTCAAGGCGTTACGGCCCGATCGAGACCTCAGCACGCTGCCGCTGGTGCAGGTGATGTTCGCCCCCCAGGTCTCCAAGCTGGGGCAACTGAAGCTGGACGGGCTGGGCGTCGAGCCGCTCGACCTGGATCCGGGTCGCGCACCCTTCGACCTCACCCTGCTCTCCTGGGAAGAAGCCGACACGCTCGCGGGCCAGTGGGAGTACGCCACGGCGCTCTTCGATCGGAGCACGCTCGAGCGCATGGCGGGGCACCTGTGCAGACTCCTGGAGGGCGCCGTCCGGCAACCGGACGCGCTGCTCTCGGGACTGCCACTGCTGGCAGAAGAAGAGCGGCAGCAATTGCTGGTGCGGTGGAATGACACCGCTGTCGACTACCCCCGCGACTCCACGATTCCCGAGGCCTTCGCCGAACAGGTCCTCAGGGCTCCAGAGTCCGTGGCCGTAAGGTTCGGCTCGCGGCAGCTCACGTACCGGCAACTGGACCAGCGCGCCAACCAGTTGGCCTGGCGGCTGCGCCGTATGGGCGTGGGCCCGGACTCTCGCGTGGCGATCGCCATGGAGCGCTCCCTGGAGCTCGTCATCGCCTTGGTGGGGATTCTCAAGGCAGGCGGCGCCTACGTTCCGCTCGACACGGACTACCCTCGCGAGCGCCTGGCCCTCATGCTCGAGGCCTCGCGACCCGATGCCCTCATCACCACCACGGCCTTGCTGCCGAAGGTCCCCGCGCAGGGACTGGGTCACCTGCTCATGGACGAGGCTCGGCTGGAGGAGGAACCCACTTCCGCCCCGGACTCGGGAGTGACGGCTCGAAATCTCGCGTACATCTCCTTCACATCCGGCTCCACGGGTCGGCCCAAGGGGGTCTGCATCGAGCAGCGCTCGGTGTTACGGCTGGTCAAGAACATCCGCTACGCGGAGCTGGGCCCGGGGGAGACGCTCCTGCTGGCCTCGATCCTCTCCTTCGACACCTCCACCTTCGAGCTCTGGGGCAGCCTGCTCACGGGAGCCACCCTCGCCGTCTTTCCGCCCCACCCTCCCGCGGATGCGCTGGAGCTGACCGAGGTGGTAGCTCGCCATGGCGTCACCTGCCTCTATCTGTCGTCCGGCCTCTTCGCGCAGGCGGTGGACGTGGCCGCGCAGCGGCTGGCGAGCGTCCCCAGCCTGCGCCACATCGTTGTCGCCGGAGATGTGTTGTCCGCCCCGCACACCCGCCGCATGGTGGAGCTGGGAGTGACCGTCACGAATGCCTACGGTCCGACGGAATGCACCACCTTCGCGACGGCCTGGCGCATGGAGCCACACTCGCGCGTGGAGGACCCGGTGCCGCTGGGTCAGCCCATCTCCAACACCACTTGCTACGTCCTGGATGAGCACATGCAGCCGGTGCCGATCGGCGTGGCTGGAGAGCTCTACCTCGGAGGGGATGGTCTGGCGCGCGGCTATATGGGCCAGCCGGAGCTCACCGCCGAGCGCTTCGTGCCCGACCCCTTCGGCTCCGAGCCCGGGGGGCGCCTCTATCGGACCGGAGATCGGGTCCACTGGCGGAGCGATGGCGCACTCGAGTTCCTCGGTCGCCTGGACACCCAGGTGAAGGTGAGGGGCCATCGAATCGAGCTCGCGGAGGTGGAGACCGCCCTGCTCTCCTTCCCCTCCGTGTCCAAGGCTGTGGCGGTGGCACGCGAAGACTCCCCCGGCCAGAAGCGCCTGGTGGGCTACGTCGTGGCCCCGCCCGAGCTGGACATGGCCGTGCTGCGCACCCACCTCACGGAGCACTTGCCCAGGTACATGCAGCCTTCAGCGCTCGTGCGGCTCGAGACGCTCCCCCTCACACTCCCTGGGAAGATCGATCGCCGCGCGCTGCCAGCCCCCAGCACGACCCGGCCCGGATCCGAGCAGAGCTTCGTGGCGCCGCGCTCGGAGCTCGAGCACACGTTGGGAGCCATCTGGCAAGAGGTGCTGGGCGTGGAGCGAGTGGGCGTCGAAGATGCCTTCTTCGATCTCGGGGGCCACTCGCTGCTACTGGCACAGGTCCGCGTGCGGATCCGCGAACGGCTGGAGCGAGACATCGGACTGGTGACGCTCTTCCAGTACCCGACGATCCGCCAGCTTGCCGCACACCTGAGTCCCAACGAGGGAGAAGCGCCCAGGGTCTCCGCCCCCCAGGAGAAGGCAGCCCCCCCCCTCGCGCGACAAGAGCACGCCATTGCCATCATCGGCATGGCCGGCCGCTTCCCGGGCGCACGCAGTCCGCGGGAGCTGTGGGAGCTGTTGAGCGATGGGCGCGAAGGCCTGAGCCGCTTCACCCGTGAGTCGCTCGACGCCTCCGACCTGCCGCCGGAGCTTCGGCGGGACCCCTCTTTCGTCCCGACCATGGGACTGGTCGAGGAGGCCGCCCATTTCGACGCGGCCTTCTTCGGGTACTCCCCCCAGGAGGCGCAGCTCACCGATCCTCAGCAGCGCCTCTTCCTCGAGTGCAGCTGGGAGGCACTGGAGGACAGCGGCTACGACCCACGTCGCTACCCTGGCGGCATCGGGGTCTTCGGCGGCGCGGGGGTGCCCCGCTACTGGTTGCAGCAGGTGGCCATGCAGGGCTCTCCGCGAGGCAGCTCGGGCGACTATCGAACCATCGTCGGCAATGGCAACGACTTCCTGGCGACGCGGGTGGCCTACAAGCTGGGACTGCGTGGCCCCGCCCTGAGCTTGCAGACGGCCTGCTCGACCTCCCTCGTTGCCATCCACCTGGCCTGCCAGAGCCTTCTGTCCCGCCAGTGCGACATGGCGCTGGCCGGCGGCGTGTCGCTGTTCTCGCTCACCCCCTCGGGCTATCCCTACGAAGAGGGCGGGATCCTCTCTCCCGATGGCTATTGCCGGCCCTTCGATGCGCAGGCCCAAGGGACCGTTCCTGGCAGCGGCGTGGGTGTGGTGGTGCTCAAGCGGCTGGAGGAGGCACTGGCGGATGGCGACACCATCCATGCCGTCATCCTGGGCTCGGCCATCAACAACGATGGTGCCCAGAAGGTGGGATACACCGCTCCCAGCATCGAGGGGCAGGTCGAGGTCATCGCCAAGGCCCAGGCCGCGGCGGCAGTGACCCCTGAGACCCTGAGCTATGTCGAGGCGCACGGGACGGCCACGCCGCTGGGAGACCCCATCGAGGTCGCGGCCCTCACCAAGGCGTTTCGCCGTGGTGCGGTTCCGAAGCAGTCCTGCGCCCTCGGCTCGCTCAAGAGCAACCTGGGGCACCTGGACGCGGCGGCCGGAGTGACCGGCCTGCTCAAGGTGGCCCTCTCCCTCGAGCACGAGCTCATCCCCGCGACGCTGCACTTCCAACGCCCCAACCCGGAGCTTGCGCTCGAGGACAGTCCCTTCTTCGTGAATGCACAGCCGCGCGCGTGGCCGCGCGGAGAGCGCCCCCGCCGCGCCGCCGTGAGCTCTTTTGGCATTGGTGGAACCAACGCTCACGCCATCCTGGAAGAGGCTCCGGCGCGCGCGCCGTCCGGCCCTTCGCGCCCCTGGCAATTGCTGCCGTTGTCCGGCCGCACCCCCACGGCGCTCGAGTCGATGACCGACAGGCTGAGCGAGCACTTGCGGCAACAGCCGGAGCTGCAGCTTCCAGATGTCGCGTTCACCCTCCAGCAGGGCCGAGTGGCCTTCGAGCACCGCCGGGTGGTGATCTCCCAGAAGCGGGATGCCGCGATCTCCTCGCTGGCTTCACGAGAGAGCGCGAAGGTCTTCGAGGGGGTCGTCCCGCCGCAGCCGCCCCAAGTCATCTTCATGTTTCCGGGCGGCGGCACTCAGCACGTGGGGATGGGACACGAGCTGTACCAGGGCGAGCCCGTCTACCGAGAGGCGCTCGACCGCTGTGCCGACCTCTTCGGACAGGAGCTGGGGTGCAACCTGCGCTCGCTGCTGTTCGCCGAGGAGGCACACCGCGCCGAGGCCACTTCCCAACTCCTGCGGCCCTCGCTCAACATGGCCTCCATCTTCTCCACCGAGTATGCGCTGGCGCAGCTCCTGCTCTCCTGGGGAGTGCGTCCCTCCGCGCTGACCGGACACAGCCTGGGAGAATACGCGGCCGCCACCCTCGCCGGTGTGCTCTCGCTCGAGGACGCGGTGGCCCTCGTGGCCCTGCGCGGGCGGCTGTGTGACGCGATGCCCGAGTCCGCCATGTTGAGC
This sequence comes from Hyalangium ruber, assembly GCF_034259325.1. Taxonomy (NCBI): domain Bacteria; kingdom Pseudomonadati; phylum Myxococcota; class Myxococcia; order Myxococcales; family Archangiaceae; genus Hyalangium; species Hyalangium rubrum. Next base: position 533,387 of record NZ_JAXIVS010000005.1, read on the forward strand.
GTACCCCTGCCAGAGGAGGCGCTCTCCGCCAAGTGGGCCCAGGAGGTCTCCATCGCGGCGATCAATGGGCCCGCGCACTGCGTGGTCGCGGGCCGCAAAGAGGCGATCGATCGACTGGAGGCGAAGCTGCGCCTCGGGGGAATCGAGACCCAGCGTTTGTGGTTGGCGGGAGCCTCCCACTCGCCGCTGGTGGAACCCTTCGCGGCCCGCCTCACCGAGCGCGCGGCCTCGATGAAGCTCCAGGCCCCTGTCACGCCCCTCGTCTCCAACCTCACGGGCACCTGGATGAGCCCTGCGGATGCGCGCGATCCCTCTTACTGGGCCCGCCACCTGCGAGGAACGGTGCGGTTCGCCGACGGACTCTCCACCCTGCTGGCGATGCCAGCCCCCGTGCTCATCGAGGTCGGGCCAGGCAAGGTGCTGGCGTCCCTGGCGCGCCTCCATGCGCAGACGGGGCAGGCCCGTCTGGTAGCGAGTACCTTGTCCACTCCCAGTTCGGACCGTGGTGATCTGGAAACCCTGTTGGGCGCGGTGGGGAAGCTCTGGTGTGTGGGAGGCGAACTCGACTGGGCCGCCTTCTCTCGGCAAGAGCGCCGGCAGCGGGTGCCCCTGCCGACCTACCCGTTCGAACGGGTCGAGCACCTCATCGAGAAGCCGCGGAGCGTTCAGCCTCCCCCCGCTCCCCTCGTGAAGCCCCCTCCGCTGGATCGGGATGCGATCGAGCAGGTCGTCTCGGAACTCTGGCGGGAAGTGCTCGGCGTCCGTTCCATCCGGCCGGACGATCACTTCTTCGATCTCGGCGGGTCCTCGCTCATTGCCTTGCAGCTTCGCACCCGGGTGAAGGAGAGGCTCGGCGTCGTACTGCCCATCCACACGCTGGTGGAGAACCCCCGGTTCACGCAGTTGCTGGCCGTCATCCGGAAAGCGAGCGCCACTTCTCCAGCGGCCCCTGAAGAACAGGCCGCCCCGAGGGAACGCCTGCTGGTCTGCCTCCAGGCTGGGGACCCCGAGGCCCTTCCCTTCTACCTGGTCCAGCCCATTGGTGGCACGGTCTACTCATACATGAACCTGGCCCGCCTGCTCGGTCCTCAGCAGCCGGTCTATGCCTTTCGCGCCTCGGGCATCGAGCCAGGGGAACCCATCCATCCCGACGTGCCGACCATCGCGGCGCATCACATCGCGGAACTGCTGGAGCGACAGCCTCGAGGGCCTTTCCAACTCGGCGGGCATTCCTCCGGAGGTGCCGTGGCCTACGAAATGGCCCGCCAGCTCCACCAGCGGGGGCTGGACGTTGCTCCCGTGTTGCTCCTCGACACACCGCCGCTGCCCCTGAACCAGCTCAAGATCGAGCAGCCCGAGGATCTGCTGCGCCTGGCGGATCCCTTCCGGGAACGGGCGCCCTCCGCATGGGCGGGTCTTGCCAGCGCGGTCGCCAAAGACTCGCCCTTCCGGGAGTTCCTCATGGTGCATGCGCACGCCCTGGCCTCCTACGCGCCCAGGCGCAGCAAGCTCCCCCTCGTCTATATCCGCGCCAGGGAGCGAAATGAGGTGCTGGAGTCCCACGCCGAGCGCTGGTGGATGAACCACACCGACGGTGCGTTCTCCATGCACAACGTTCCGGGCGATCACTTCACCATGATGGAGTTCCCCCATGTCGCGGCCGTGGCCCGCCTCGTGCGCCAGAACCTCCTAGGAGCCGAACAGGGAGCCTACCCACACAGCGAGGGAGCAAAGGATCACTGAAGCAGCTTGCTTGGAATTGAGCGATTCCCTCGTCTTTCCTGTTCAGCCGAAAGGCCGGCCGAAAAAAGCGCGCGGGACCTGGCTGTAATAAGGTCCCGGCGCATGATCCGTCCGGCAGCTCTCTCGGCCTCCAACGGCCTGCCCGCTCAAGAGGGAATGGCAATCTTTGACTCCTCCGGCCGGCTGGCCGAGTGCAGCGCGGAGTTCGCGCAGCTGCTCGGAGCCCAACCCCAGAAACTCCTCGGCCGCGCGTACGAGGAGCTTTCTCTCTCGTCGGGGAGCTCCGCCCTGTCCCTGGTCCGACAGGCGCAGGAGACGGGGAAGGCCGCCTCCCAGGAACTCACCGTGGGTCAGGCCCTGCTGCGGGTCATCGCCCAGCCGCTCCTGGCTCGCGAGGGCGGCGCTCCTCGTGTGGCCGTGACCCTCGCGGCGCTCGAGCAGGCGCCAGTGCCACAGGAACAGATGCAGTGGCTCGAGACGGAGTTCGCCCGGTTCCGCTCGTTGTTCGAGCATCTGCCGCTGATCGTCTGGACCGTGCGACCCAACGGCGCGCCCGACTACCACAACCAGTTCTGGTACGCGTTCACTGGCCTTCCCGAGGGCCCGATCGATCCCGATTCGTGGCGGCAAATCATCCATCCGGAGGACCTCCCCAAGCTCATCCAGAACTGGACCCATAGCCTGGCCACCGGCGAGCCCTACGAGATGGAGTGCCGCTACCGGCGGCACGATGGCGCCTGGATCTGGCATCGCATCCGAAACCTTCCCGTGCGCGATGCGGAGGGTCGCATCGTCTCCTGGCTTGGTTGCAGCATCGACATCCAGGAAAGCCGGGCCGCCGTCGAACAGGCGAAGGAGGAACAACGCAAGTCGGAGCAGGTACGCGCGGCGCTCGATACCTTCTTCGATGCCGTCCCCGCGGGCATGGCGCTCTTCGACGATCAGCTGCGCTACATGCGCATCAACCGATCCCTGGCGGAGATCAACGGCCTGTCCGTCGAGGCCCACATCGGGCATACGACGCGCGAGCTGTTCCCGGAGTTGAACCCCCATCCGGAAGGGCTCCTGCGCCAGGTCCTCTCCACGGGAAAGACGGTGGTCTTCGAGAGTACCGGCAAGACGCCCGCCTCCGACGATGAGCTCACCTGGATGGCATGCACGGCGCCCGTGCGCGCGCCGGATGGCCACCATCTGGGGGTGGCCACCGTGATCCTGGATATTTCGTATCGCAAGCGCGCCGAGGCCGAGCGCGATCGGCTCATCGCCGCCCTCGAGCGCAGCAACCGCGAGCTCGATCAGTTCGCCTATGTCGCGAGCCACGATCTCAAGGCGCCCCTGCGAGGCATCACCAACCTGGCGCAGTGGATCGGGGATGACCTGCAGGAGGTCATGACCGATGAGACGCGCAAGCAGTTGCGGATGCTGATGGGGCGAGCCCACCGCATGGAGGCGCTCATCAACGGCATCCTCGACTACAGCCGTGCCGGGCGGGTGCGCGAACACCCCGAGAACGTCGACGTGGGAGTGCTCCTGACCGAGACCATCGAGATGCTCTCCCCGACGCCTCCAGCCTCCATCCAGGTCGAGAGCCAAATGCCTGTATTGCACTCCGAGCGAGTGCCCCTTCAGCAGATCTTCCTCAACCTCCTGAGCAACGCGCTCAAGCACTCCATGCGCCCGGATGCACTCGTGCGCGTGAGCTGCACCGAGACGGGCGATGGCTGGGAGTTCTCCGTCGCCGACAACGGCCCCGGGATCCCCGCCGAGTACCACGAGCGGATCTGGGGAATCTTCCAGACGCTGCGGGCGCGGGATGAGGTGGAGGGGACAGGGATTGGCTTGTCGGTGGTCAAGAAGATCGTCGAGGCCCGTGGAGGAGCCGTGAGGGTGGAGTCCGCCGCGGGGCAAGGGGCCACCTTCTTCTTCACCTGGCCCAAATCCGCCCCGAAGAAATAACTGGAGCCCGAGATATGCGAACCCTGAACATCCTGCTGGTTGAAGACGATGAAGTGGATGTGATGAACGTCCAGCGGTCTTTCAAGAAGAACAACATCAGCAATCCGCTCTATGTGGCGGGCAATGGCGTCGATGCGCTGGAGATGCTGCGCAGCGGCAAGGTGCCCGCGCAGAACCGGCTCATCCTGCTGGACATCAACATGCCGAAGATGAACGGCATCGAGTTCCTGCGAGCCTTACGCGCTGACCCGGTGCTTCGCACGAGTCCGGTGGTGGTGCTCACCACATCCAACGACGACAAGGACCGGATGGAGAGCTTTCAGCTCAACGTGGCGGGGTACCTGCTCAAGCCGGTGACTTTCGGCTCCTTCGTGGAGCTGATGCTGGCCCTGAACAAGTATTGGATATTGGTGGAAATGCCTTGAAGTGGAGATTGCCCAGCCAAAGCTCGACGTAGCTAAATCGCGAATCCGGCTGTAGCCTGAGCTACAGGATCTATCGGGATATTATGAAGCATCACTGGCTCATGTCACGCTTCCATTCCGTGACATCGAGCCAGCCCGAATCCGAAGAGACGCTCAGCAAGTCTGCCCGGCTTCATCGCACCGTCGATGTGCCCCAGGCTGATCGTCTCGAGAACGTCCGGCAGCTGATGGCAGCCGCGAAGGAGGGCATTCAACACCCCGCAGCCCTTCGCGAGCTACTTGGAGTCGATGAGCGCCATTTCGCATACTACCGCAGGGCCGCCACGATTCTGGGGCTCCTGGTAGACCGAGAGGACGGCCGTCTCGACCTCACCGAGGACGGGCGTGCGCTTCTCGGAACCAAGGAGCGCTCTCCCGAAGAACGCCGCCAGTTCCACGCTGCGATCATTTCCGCGCGCGGGCTGAGACCGTTCCAGTCCTTCTTCGAAGGCGAGACGATCTCCTTCGAGGAGATCTCGCACCGGCTCGCCCAGCTCACCGGCCTCTCGAAGACCACCGCCGACAGACGCGCGCAGACGCTCATGCGCTGGCGTGAATATGTGCGCGCTCCTGAGTCGACCGCGGTCGGCCCGGACCTCCCCAACCTCACCAGTCAGCTCGCATCTCATCGCCACGCACAACGCACTCGCCAAACAGCGATATCTTGAATGGCTCTCAAAGATGGAGCCCGCAGCGTTCGAGAACCTGGTGGGCCAGCTCGTTGAAGCCCTCAACCATCGCGATGTGGAAGTCACCGGACGACCCGGCGATGGAGGCGTGGATGTCCGCGCGGTTCGCGTCGACCAATGGGGGCATGCCGCGCCCATCGCCGTTCAGGTCAAGCGGTACAGCAAGTCGCTCGGACGCAGGACCGTGGACGAACTGCTCGGGACGATCGTGCGCGAGAGGTACGTTGCCGGCATCCTCGTGACGACCTCCGACTTCTCGAAGGACGCCCAGAAGGCAGCATCGCTCGCTCCTCAGATCCAACTGGTCAATGGGGCCCAACTCGTGGATCTGCTCGCCGAACACGGCGTAGCGATCGCATACGGCCACTATGGCGAGTTGGTGCTCGCCACGGGCGACTGAGGTCGCGCGGTCTGGGTGAGCATCTGCGGAGGAGAAACGTAACTGTTCGCCGTGCCCCATCCTGGTTCGGAGCTGACCCGGGAGGAAGGAGCGACAGGAGAGGCCGTCAGGCCTGGCTCTTCGGGAGCGTGACGGTGCCCGGTTTCTCGATGGCGGCGAGCGCAGCGCGCCGCAGGTAGTGCCCCGGGTCCTCTCCGCGCAGGCGCGCCGTCTCGATGAGCGAGTAGAAGAGAGCGGCCACCTCGGTGCCGCGCTGGGACTTGCTGCCGTAGTGGTTCTTGCGACCCAGCACCACGTCTCGCATCTGTCGCTCGACGTGGTTGTTATCCAGAGGCACCCGCGGGTTGTGCAGGAACACCGTCAGTCCGTTCCACAGCTCCAGCATGTACTCAAGGGTCTTGCGAAAGGTGCTGTCGGGCAGCGCCTTCTGAGACAGTGCCCACGCTTTGATGCGCTCGATGAGGGGGGTGGACTGCTGCTGGCGCACGGCGAGCCGATGGGTCAGCACCTCCTGCTGCGCCTTCTCCTCCAGTTCATGCCAGTCTGGGAGGTCTTCCTCAATGGCATACAGCTGACCGATGAGCGTCAGCACCTGCTCGCAGCAAGGCTCGAACTTGAGCGCCTCCACGAATTTGCGCCTCACGTGGGCCCAGCAGAAGGCCAGGGTGGCGGGCGCGGGCCCCTCAGCACTGGCCTTGGTGGCCGTCTGGTACGCCGCGTAGCCGTCCACCACGACAACACCCTGGAAGTCTCCGAGCACCGTCTTGGCCGTGGCGCCCGAGCGACTGGGGAAGATGCGGTGGTACACCGCGTCCGGCGAGGCCACCGTCCACACGTACCACTTCTTTCCAGGGCCCTTGTCCAACAGGTACCAGAGGGTTTCATCCGCGTGGATCAGCGGTGAGGTGAATACCTCGGCCAGCAACGCCTCGTAGCTTTTGTGAAGGTGGCGGGCCAATGCCTCGAGCTGATCCCACAGCGTCTGGCGCTCCACCACCAAGCCCTCGCGCTGGAACATGCGCTGCTGGCGCGCCAAGGGCAGGTGAAAGGCATACTTCTGCAAGGCCACGTGGACGGCGAATTCCACCGAGTAACGGCCACCCTCCACCAAGCGTGGCGGGGTGGGCGCTGTCACCGGCGCTCACCCTTGAGGGCAGCGGTACTTCTGACGGTGCAGCTTACGCAGCACGAAGTGGCGCTCCACCACGGTGATTTCTTCGCTGTCCTCTGTCTGCCCCTTCCACTCGTGCAGGGCACCACCGCATAGGCCACACACCTGGTCGGCTTCGTCCAGTGGCAGCAGCACCTCTTGGACGGGCAGCTCGGGCTGCACTCGCGGGCCATGGCCCGGCTGCTGCCGCGTGCGCTGCGGCGGCGGCTCGGGCGCCGACACGGGGCGCTTCTCGCTGGAGGCGCCGTACAGGCGCTGTTGCATCAGCGAAAGCTGCTCCTGGAGCTGGGTGAGCTCGCGCTGCAGCAGCTGCTGGGCGTCCTTGCCCTTGAGCCGGGCAATCTCCGCCACCAACTGCTCCAGCCGCTGGTGCAGCCGCTCATTCTCGGACTGAAGCAGCCGAGCCACCTGTTTGGCCGTGTCTAAGTCTGGCAATTCGTCGATGAGCACCATCCTACTCTACAGGTGCTACGACGCGTGGCCCACCGCCAGGGTTTTTTCTTCGAAGGCCGGTGGCGACAACTTCCAGCGGCCTGCCAGCTCGCACCCCTCCAGGAACAGCGTAAGACCTCGCCGTGCCCCGTCGTGACGGGTTCTCCTTCTCGTGAGACCACCTGCGGCCACACACCAGGAGGTGGTCGGTGGAGTTGGAGAAGGAATTGGAGCAGTTCCGTCAGGAGGCGCAGCGGCTGAAGGCTGGGCGGCGCAGTGGCTCGTTGCCGTTCCCTGAGGCGCTGCGCGTCTTCGCGGTGCGCTATGCCGAGCACACCGTGGCGGCGGGAGGGACGGTGACGGACGCGGCGCAGAAGCTGGGGGTGTCCGGGCCGACGCTCTACGAGTGGCGCAAGGGCCGTCCCGCAGGACACCGCCGTCCGAAGTCCACCGAGCAGGGCGCGGCCCTGGTGCCAGTGCGCGTCGGCGAGCGTCGCGCCCAAGCCCAGGTGGCTGGAGTGCAGGCGATGGCGCTGGTGTCGCCAGGCGGCTGGCGAGTCGAGGGCCTCAGCGTGGAGAGCGCCGCGCAGTTGCTGGGGAGACTGGGGTGCTGACGCTCACGCGCGCGGTGCGCGTCTTCGCGTACGCGGCCCCGGTGGACATGCGCAAGGGCTTCGATGGACTGAGCGCCCTCGTCGAGCAGCAGTTGGAAAGGCAGTTGCTCAAGGGGGATGTGTTCCTCTTCGTGGGCCGGTGCCGGCGTCGGGCCAAGGTGCTGCACTTCGACGGCACAGGCCTGGTGCTGCTCACCAAGAGACTCTTCCGGGGACGCTTCGCCCGGCCCTGGTGCGTTGCGCCACTCGTAGAGCGTCGGCCCGGACACCCCCAGCTTCTGCGCCGCGTCCGTCACCGTCCCTCCCGCCGCCACGGTGTGCTCGGCATAGCGCACCGCGAAGACGCGCAGCGCCTCAGGGAACGGCAACGAGCCACTGCGCCGCCCAGCCTTCAGCCGCTGCGCCTCCTGACGGAACTGCTCCAATTCCTTCTCCAACTCCACCGACCACCTCCTGGTGTGTGGCCGCAGGTGGTCTCACGAGAAGGAGAACCCGTCACGACGGGGCACGGCGAGGTCTTACCCTGGGACTGGCCACTCGGTCTGTGGAACTGGCTCCAGTTGAGGGGCCATCGCAACTCGCATGGTATTGAGCGCTTGGCAGCAGTTGCCCACAAGCCCCGACCCCCGACCTCCGCCACGCCTCCATGGAAGGACAGCCTGGGCAGGTGTGTGACCCACGGGATTGCCCGCCCTCTGCTCCAGCCCGGCGCGCAGCCCTTGGCGAACCCCGCAGCAGCCCTCCCCTCCCTCTCTGCTCTAGCACTTGAGCCTCAACTGGGGCCCCATTCCTCCTATTTCTGCCTACCGCTCAGGTAAAGGCACGGGGAGGGGGTCAGTTTTAGTGTCGCGAGGGGGCAACCTTGCTGTCGCTCTACAGGGGGCGAGTCCGCCGCCAACGTCTCTTGCCAGCTCCGAAAGGGCCTGACTAAGGACCCGAGTTTGAACGAAGGCGGGGCGCGCAGATGTCTGATTGCCCACGAGTATCTTCTTTCCATGCAAGCCGGGTTTGACTCAGCACCGGGATGGTTCCTACACTGTCCGTGAATAATTTCCGCGCTGGGAATACAACAGCCGCCTACACCCGCCGTCGAGCGAGCATGTGCATGGCAGATGATCGGCAGCAGATCTTTCGAGAGAAAGCGCTTCGTCTCTACATGGCAAACAGCCAGAAGATGGTGCTTCCCCGACTGATTCGTCCGAGGGCGTTGGGGTATTTCTGGGGGCTCATCGCGCTGCTGGGGTTGGGGGCCGGGCTCCTCTCGTCCGTGCAGGTGCCGGTTCACGTGACGGGCCGCGGCTTGATCGTGGCGAGAGATTCTCCCACTGGGACCGAACTCGTCCTTCTGGCTCTGCTTCCACCCGACAGCCGCGTCGACCTCGCCCCGGCGCAGCACCTACTCGCCCGCTTTGCTACGAACCGTGAGCCCTTGCGCGCTAGCGTAATGTCCGTGGAATCCCACGTCATGAGCCCTCAGGCCATCCGGGAGCGTTTCTCTCTGGACGCGGCATTGTCAGGGAGCGTGACGGAGCCCGCTGCCGTCGCGGTGGCAAGGGTCGAGTTCATCCCAGGGGAAATCCCTTACGTGGCCTACGCCGGCAGCATCTCCCACATCGAGGTGGTGACCGGCACACGCCGGATCATCGACTTGGTGCCAAGGCTCCACTCGTTTCTCTAATTAGCAAGTTCACGAAAGGCTTTGAGGCCTCATGCAACGTCAGCGCCGTGTCCCAGTCATCCTGCAACAGGCCAACGCAGAGTGCGGCGCTGCCTGCTTGGCCATGATCTTAGGGTACTACGGCCGCAAGACCAGCATCGCCGAACTGCGTGAGTGCGTCGGGGCCGGTCGCGATGGCATCAAGGCGAACGTCATCACTAGGGTCGCGCGAGAGATGGGGCTGCGGACCCGGGCCTACTCGGGGCAGCCGGAGCACTTCGCATACATCACGCTGCCCGCGCTCATATTCTGGGAGTTCAAGCACTACGTCGTCGTAGAGCGCTGGACTCCCCAGCAAGTGGACATTGTGGATCCGGCGATCGGTCGTCGGAGCCTGACGCAGGAGCAGTTCGACGCCGGCTTTACCGGCGTGGTCATCACCTTCGAACCTGGGGTTCAGTTCTCCCGCAAGTCCGGTGACTCGATAGGCACTTGGCGCACCTACCTCCAGCACATGCTCGCCGTCCCCGGGCTGCGCGCGGGGCTGGTGCAGATCATCGCGGCTTCGTTCCTGTTGCAGGTGCTGGGCCTGACACTGCCCATCGCCACCAAGGTCGTCGTCGACTACCTGCTCCCCGCACGGATCCCGGACCTGCTGACGATCCTGGGGTGGGGGCTCGTCATCACCGTAGTGATGCAGGTCGTCACAAGCTATCTGCGCGCCGCCTTGCTCCTCTACCTCCAGGCGCGCCTCGATGCCCAGATGATGCTTGGCTTCTTCGAGCACATGCTCAGCCTGCCCCTCGCATTCTTCCAGCAGCGTAGCACTGGCGATCTGATCATGCGCCTGAAGAGTAACAGCATCATCCGCGAGGTGCTGACAAACCAGACGCTCGCTGCGGTGCTCGATGGCAGCTTGGTGCTGGTCTACCTCTCAGTGCTCTTCCTCCTGGCGCCGCTTTTTGGCGCGGCCGTGCTCGTCATCGGCGCCGTGCAGGCCGCAGTGCCCGTGCTCACCGCGCGCCGGGTCAATGCGCTCCTACAGGAGGAGATCACCGCCGACTCGGCATCCCAGGGGTACTTGGTGGAGGTGCTGACGGGGATGGTCACGCTCAAGGCCACCGGCGCGGAGAACCACGCTCTCGACCGATGGTCGAACCTCTTCTTCAATCACCTTAACACGTCCCTCAAGCGCAACCACCTCGCGGCGCTCATCAACGTCTCCACATCCGCGCTGGGCTTGGTCGCCCCCCTGGCGCTGCTCTACCTCGGGGCCCGGTTCGTTCTGGAGGGTCAACTGAGCCTTGGCACCATGCTCGCCCTCAACACGCTGGGCATTGCCGTGCTGCGGCCCCTCTCCTCGCTGGTCGCCGTGGTGCAGCAGCTCCAATTCGGCGCGGCCCACTTCGCGCGACTGTTCGACGTCCTCTCGGCTGAGCCCGAGCAAGCCGCGCGCAAGGAGGCGTCCACGCCCAGGCTCTCCGGCCAAGTCGAGTTGCGCAACGTGAGCTTCCGCTACAACCCTCATGCTCCCTACGTGCTGCGGGACATCTCGCTGCGCATCGAGCCAGGGCAGAAGATCGCCATCGTGGGACCGACGGGCTCGGGAAAGACGACCTTGGGGCTGCTCCTGCTAGGCCTCCACGTGCCCACGGAAGGAGAGATCCTCTACGATGGGATCCCGCTCTCGGACCTGAGCTACCGCGACGTCCGCAGTCAGTTTGGCGTGGTGCTGCAGGAGCCGTCGATGTTCTCCGGCTCCATTCGCCACAACATCGCGTTCACGAGGCCAGACGTTCCGCTTGAGGAGGTTATGCGGGTGTCCCGGCTGTCCGCCGTTCACGACGAGATCATGCAGATGCCCATGCGGTACGAGACCCTCATATCGGAGCGTGGGACCTCTCTGTCCGGCGGGCAGATGCAGCGGCTGGCCATCGCTCGGGCACTCCTCAACGAGCCCGTACTGCTCCTGCTGGACGAGGCCACCAGCCACCTTGATGTCCTGACCGAGTCGCAGATCGAGCGCGAGTTGGCGCGGCTTCGCTGCACGCGCATGGTCATTGCCCACCGGCTGAGCACCGTCCGCGATGCGGATCGCATCCTGGTCATGAATGCCGGGAGGATCGTCGAGCAGGGCATGCATGAAGAACTGCTGCGCCAGGGCGGCTTCTATGCCTCGCTGATCAGTAAGCAGCTTGAGGCGGACCAGAACGCCCTTCCGCCACTCGAATCCAAGGAGAACGACGGTGCGTGGCCCCTCCTCGTCAAGACCCCGACTCTCGAACAAGGCCGGTTGTGCAGCGGCAATCAAGACTCAACCCCCAAGGCGGAAGACCATGTCGAACATCATCAAGGCCTGGAAGGATGCTGATTTCCGCACGGATTTGAGCGCCGAGGAGCGCGCGCTGCTCCCCGAGAACCCTGCCGGAATGCTCGAGCTGACCAACGAGGCGCTGCCCGAGGTGGTCGGCGGCCCCTCGTGTATGTGCTGGAGCGGCTGCGGCTCCGACGAGACGCAAAAGGAGAACTGAGCTTTCGAGGAAGGTGCGCGGCGTAGCGCCCCTCGTCGACCAGGACCCGGCCCCTAAACGAGGCCGGTTGTGCAGCAGCAGTCAAGACTCAAACCAAGGAGAAAATGCATGTCGAATATCATCAAGGCCTGGAAGGATGCTGATTTCCGCACGGAGCTGAGCGCCGAGGAGCGCGCGCTGATCCCCGAGAACCCTGCCGGAATGGTCGAGCTGACCGACGAGGCGCTGTCCGACGTGGTCGGCGGCCCCTCGTGTGTGTGCTGGAGCGGCTGCGGCTCCGAGGAGGTGCCGGGCGAGACCTGAGCTTCCAAGCCAATAAGTAGGGTGGGAGAGGGGCGCGCTCAGGCATGTCCCTCTCTCTTTCTTTCGCTGCCCTCGAAGAGGAGGTGTCCTCTGGGACGTGAGGGGGCATATCGCCTGAGGTAGCCTTCATGAAGTACACGACGCGAGATTACCTGGACATTGTCGCTCCTCATGTCCCCCAGCGGCTCATTGATGTGAACAGCATGAACCGGCTCGCCGAACTCGCCGCAACACTGCCGCCATCCTCGAACTTCGGCTTCGAGTGCAAGTTGGGGAGCCCGGCGCCCACGGCCGACTTCCTGATCGCCGTCATTGCCTCCGACGGCAGCCGGGGTGCATGGGCAGAAGAGGCCCGACAGGCGCGGGGGCGACGCTCGCACCCGGCCTGGGAGAAGGTTCAGCGCTTCCTGGCAGACTGGGAGCGCAGCGAAGGCGGCTTCGAGCCCATCTACGACACATGGCTGGAGTTCGACATGGACGGGCAGGACTCTGAGGAGCCCGTCCCCAGCTTCTTCTTTGGGTTCGATCACACCCGGAACGACAACTACCCGGATACTACCCGCACCATGGTGGAGAGGCTACGTGCGGCGCCTCTGCCGAGCGCCGGACTCGATACCCTGAGTGCCTGCTTCAAAGAGCTGCCACAGCGAGCGCAGGTGTTCCAAATTGGACTGATGCTCTCTCGCCCCACAGATGCGGTACGGCTCTGCATCAAGCGGCTCACAGCCGAGCAGATCGCCACCTACCTGAGCCACATCGGTTGGCCGGGCTCAGTGGCCGTGCTGCAGCGCCAACTCGAGTCCATCGCGCCGCTGGTAGATGGTATGGGGCTCGATCTCGACATCGGCCAGTCCGTGCTGCCCAAGATTGGCATCGAGTGCAGCATTCGTGACGGCAGTGATGGGCGAGACAAGGTCAAGGCCTTTCTGGAGCGCTTGAGCACCGAAGGGTATTGCACCCCCGGCAAGGGGACGGCCATCCTTGAGTGGCTGGGGCTTTGCACCGAGCGCACTGATCGGGAGCGCTGGCCAGCTCACCTGATCAAGGCCTCCGAGGGCCTTGGCCCCGAGGTGCTGAGTTCCTTCGCGAGGACCTTGAACCACATCAAGATCAACTACGAGTCAGACCAGGAGATCGCCGCGAAGGCCTACCTGGGCGTGAGGCACTATTGGATTCGCACCCGAGCGGGAACCTCGTGAGCCCATCCGTCCTGCCGCAGTCTTCCTGGTATCATGCCCTCTCGCTGCGTGAGCGGCTTGGGTTGCTACGTGCTGCCCGTGCCCCGGCCCCGGTGAATCTGGAGCGTGCCGAGAAGCGCCTCGCGCGATGGAGGGCGCAAGCGCCCTTCTCCATGAGGGACTCCTTCGAGCAGCGGCTCGCCGCTGATGGAGTGAGCCGGGATGAGCTACTCACACTGCTTGGCGAGTCGATCGAGGTGGCCGCGGAGCGCTGCGCTGCAGAGCCCGAGTGGGCGTGCGCAGTGCGCGAGAGCCTGGAGGCTAGGCTCCCCGAATCCCCCCGGCTCGCCCTGCCATCGCACTGGAAGAGCAAACCCGGCGGCGAGTTCTGGGGCTTCATCGAGCCTCTCATCCGGCGGGCTCATGCCAAGCTCGAAGCCGGGGCCAACAAGCTGCTCCGCGCCCGCGTCCACGTGCCGCTCTCGCGAGAGTCGCTCGGCGACCTGCTCATGAGCTGCCTGCCGGACGATCTGCTCAAGGCGATGCTCCGGACGCTGGTCCTAGAGCTGAACGTCGCGCGGCTGCAGGAGCAACTGAAGGGCCAGAGTCCCCAGGAGCGGTACCGCGAGTTCGCCGCGCGCATCTCAACCGCCGAGTCGGCGCTAGCGCTCTTCGCGGAGTACCCGATCCTGGCGCGGCAGCTCGTTTCCTACGCCGACGACTGGTGCCGCACGACGTTGGAACTGCTCGAAAGGCTCTGCCAGGACTGGCCGCTCATCACTCGCGCCTTCGAGGAGGCCGATCCTTCCGGCGTACTGGTAGGCATTGATGGCGGCGCGGGTGACAAGCACCGGGGTCGGGCCTCGGTGGCCCTGCTGCGCTTCAGCACGGGGTTCCAGCTCGTCTACAAACCGAGATCCCTAGCCGTCGATCTCCACTTCCAGGAGCTGCTAGGGACCTTCAATGAATGGGGCTTCCAACCGACATTTCGGAGGCTCCGCGTCTTGGACCGGGGCGCCTACGGCTGGGTGGAGCGCATCGACGCACGGGGGTGCGGTTCGCTGGCCGAGGTGCAACGCTTCTACCGCCGCCAGGGAGGGTACTTGGCCGTCCTCTATACCCTGCGGGCGACGGACATCCACTTCGAGAACATCATTGCCAATGGGGAGCACCCCACTCTCGTCGATCTTGAGTCGGTCATTCACCCGGTAGTGAAGCGCAATGATCTGGGCGCCGGGGACTTCCTGAGCGAATCCATCCTCCAGGTAGGGCTCCTGCCCATCCGCATCTGGGAGAATGAGAGTTCACCAGGTATCGACGTGAGCGCCCTCGGTGTCGAGGAAGGTCAGCTCACGCCTCGCGCAGACCCCTACTGGTCCGGCTCGGGGACGGATCAGATGCGTATGACGCGCAAGCACCGGAAGTTCTCGGGCCAAGGCCACCATCGCCCCACGTTCGAGGGGCGCCCAATCCCGGCGCTCGAACACGTCGCGGAGATCGTTGGCGGCTTCGAGGACATGTATCGGCTCATTCTCTCAAGACGCAGCGAACTGCTGGCCGACGACGGCCCGCTCCGGCGGTTCGAGCGGGACGAGATCCGCGTGCTGCTGCGCCCCACCGTGCTCTACAGCCTGATGTTGCAGGAGAGCTCGCACCCGGACTTCTTGCGTGACGAACTCGATCGGGAGCGCTTCTTCGACAAGCTCTGGGTGCAGGCGCAGGAGCGCGCGTACCTGCGCAGGGTGATCAGTGCAGAGAAGGCGGATCTGCGGCGCGGGGACATTCCTGCCTTCATGACGCTGCCGGGCTCCCGGGATCTCTGGACGAGCACGGGCGAGCGCCTCCCGGACTTCCTCGCGGAATCGGCCATGAGCCAGGTGCATGCGCGGCTGGAGGATCTGGGCGAGGGTGATCTGAAGCAGCAGCTATGGTTTATCCATGCGTCGCTCGCGATCTTGAGTACGAGCAACGTAGAGCACGAGCGCAGTCCAGCCCTGGAGCCTACCTCGGCGCCAACGAGGCACATCACCGCAGAGAGGGTGCGACGGCTCGCCACCCTTATAGGTGATCGCCTCTGTGATGTAGCCATGGAGGAGGGCGACGACGTGCATTGGCTGGGCCTCGTCCCCAATCGGCACCGCCAGTACACCATCGCCTCCCTGAACGAGAACCTCTACAGCGGCACGTCGGGGATTGCGTTGTTCCTGGCCTATCTCGGGCAGATCACGGGGGAAGCCCGGTACACGCAGATGGCCCACAGGGCATGCCGCGCCATCCTTCAGAAGCTCCGGGAGCAACGCCTCGTGGTCGAGGGGATAGGGGCATTCGAGGGGCTGGGAGGGATTGTCTACACCCTCCACCACCTTGCAGCCCTGTGGGATCAGCCCAAGTTCCTGACCGACGCGCAGAGCCTGTTCAGGCTCATATCGGAGCGGATCGAAGGAGATGAGCGGCTGGATGTCATGGGAGGCGCGGCCGGGTGTCTTCTCGCGCTCTCGACGCTGTGGCGGCGCGAGCCCTCCGAGGAACTTAGGGGCCTCATGCTCCGCTGTGGCGAACGGATCGAACAGAGAGCCGTGCAGACAGCCCAAGGGACTGGGTGGTTGACCACTGGTGAGTCTAATCAGCCGCTCACGGGCCTCTCTCACGGAGCGGCCGGGATCGCGGCAGCCCTCTTCGAGCTGTCTGCCATCGAAGGCACGGAGCGATTCCGGAAGCTGGCGCTCGAGGGGCTGCACTACGAGCGCAGCCTGTTCTCGCCAGAGCATGGCAACTGGCCGGATGTACGCACCGAGAGCGAGCGCTTCGCGCGGTTCAACTGGTGCCATGGAGCACCCGGGATCGGACTTGCGCGCCTGCGCATCCTGGGACACGAGGAGACGCCGGAACTCCGCGCCGAGATCGAGATAGCCGTGAGGACGACCCTGGCCCACGGTTTCGGCAGGAACCACTCGCTGTGCCACGGCGACCTCGGCAACCTCGACCTGCTGCTCGCTGCGAACGCCTCGCTCCCCAGCCTGCACGTGCAGGGCGAGCTCGATCGGCTTGCCGCGAAGATCGTGGAGGACATTGAGGCTCGCGGCGCGCGGTCTGGCCTACCCCTGGGCGTCGAGACCCCCGGGTTGATGGTTGGGTTGTCGGGTATCGGCCTGGGGCTGCTGCGGATCGCGGCACCGGAGCGGGTGCCGTCGGTGCTGTCGCTCGCGCCACCGTCCGCGAGGGTGAGCTCAAGTCAGGGCCCGCGCTCCGCCTGATCTGCGGAAGCCACGCCCGGACAACCTCGTCAAGTAGAGAGCGATGGGAAGAAGCTCCGGTTGAGCAGGCCCTTGGGATCATATTTGCGCCGAGCCTCCTGAATGGCGGGCCATGCGTCGCCGAACTGCTGTGCTAGGCGGGGCTCGTCGAGCCTGACCGAGCCCGTGAGGTAATAGGTCGCCCCCATCCTCATGGCCAGATCGACGAAGCCCTGGGCAGCCGCCAGGGTGACCTGCCCGTAGGCCTGGGGAACACGCGAGTACAGACCGAACCCGGTGAACATCAATTCGTTGGGGACTCGGAGCATGGGCCGCGTGAGCACCGCGCGTGTCATGGGCCACAGCACCATGTGCTCGACGTGGACAATGTTGGGGTAGATGTGCTCCTCCGTCGCCTTGATGAACCGCTCGAGGCTGGACCAGGGCACCAGCACATCAGTGAAGACGTGAGCCACCTTGGGGCTGAAGGGACGCTCGTCAGCCCGCCCAATGAGGGTGAAGTCCGGCATGCTCAGATCCTCGGTGTGGATCCACCGGCGGAACTTCAAACCCTCAAGCACCCGCGCGTCGTCAATCGCGTCCGCGCTCTGGGCCTCCAGAGTGACGTTCATCGGGTAGGAGAACGAGAAGAGCGACTTCTGGCGCCCGTCCACCACCCGAGGGCCGTGATAACAGCTCTGAATCGAGGAGTCGATGTAATCGAAGCGCCGCTCCTCCATGATGCGCACCTGATCCTCAAGGAGGGCGCCCACTTCGTCATAAAGGAGGAAATAGGTGCGGGTGTGCGGCAGGAAGCGGCGTAGGCGGTGCCGGACGCGAGTGATGATGCCGAACTGGCCATAGCCGCCGAGCACGTGCGAGAAGAGCTCGGCATTCTGGTCCGCGCTGCACCGGACGATCTCGCCATCGTAGAGGACGACCTCCAGTTCGAGGCAGTGCTCGATCTGGGTGCCGCGGCTGAACGTCGAGGAGCCGAAGCCTGCGGCGGAGTGCGTCCCGCCTACCGTGGTGCGCAAATAGCTGGGAAAGACTGGCGGCAGCACACCCAGTGGCAAGGTAGCCTCGGCCACCTCCTTCCACATGGCCCCTGCCGCAGCCTCGAACCAACCGGCTTCGACGTTGACAGGCCCAATGCCTCGGAGCTGGCGCAGGTCGATGCTCATGCCCCCTTCGTTGAGTGACTGGCCCGCGAACGAGTTGCCTCCCGCCCGCGGGGTGATGGGGATGTCGTGCTCGTAGGCATACTTGAGGACGCGTGCGACCTCCTGCGCGCTGCGAGGACGAACCGCGACGCGCGGGGTCTTCTGCATGATCTTGCCGAAATCGAGCGAGATCTCAGCAAGCTCCGAGGGAGAGTCGATCACCTCACCTTTGATGAGACCCCGGAGGTCGGAGAGGAGGCTGTTTTGCGACATGGCACGCTCAAAGAGACAACGAGGAAGGCCGCCTCCTCCACTAAAGAGGCATCGTCTGACGGAGATACTCAGCGACTTTGATGGGAGGTTCAACGGCTAGGTGCGGCTGGACACGCCCACGACGGTCTATGGGATGGGTAGGAGCAGGCCAGCAAGGTGCCTTCGCGCATTTCTTGCGATACTGCGAGGCTCGAAGAACATCCGTACCGCACCGGGAAGGAGTTCTCCATGACGCGACTGAGGGGCCTGCTAATACTGCTGGCGGGGGAAGGGCCGCCGCAGAGACGACTACAGCTCTGGTGCTGACGGAGGAGCTGAATGGCTGCCTCCTAGCCTAGTGCGTGATGGGGCAGGGGTGCTGGTCGTGGGCCTGACGAAGCCACCGGGCACCCCACGGAGTTGGAGCTAGCGCCAGGGAGCTATCGGGTGCGGCGGGAGCTGGATCATCAGCGGCCAGCCGATGCACGCAGCCGTCAGAATCCCGGAAGCCGTTCTTGCGGAGGAAGCTGTAGAGGCACTTGATGACCGCGATCTTCGGCGCCCGGCACTTCGTCCCGTTCAGCGATTCCAGGAGCTGCTCGATGCTCAGCTCGCGCAGGTTCACCGAGCCGAGCTCTTCCTGCCACCACGCTAGGTACACCTTCTGCTCGTGGACCCACTTCGAGCTGTTCTTCTTCTCGTCCCGGCTCCACGTGAGGAACTGCGAGGCCGTGTCCGCATTCAACAAGATGGGAAGCGCACGCTCAGGGCGCCGCTCGCCCGGTGGGCGGTAGCCCTCGGGGTCCGCCACGAAGCGATCCAACTCGTTGAGCGCGTCCTTCAGGTTGTCGGCGCCGGTCGAGACCTTGTAGCGGTGACTGTTCACCATCTTGGCTTGGAGATGTAGTAGGTCGGCCCGCTAGGCCCCTTGGGCTTCCTGCCGCGCTTGCTCGCGACCTGGAGGGCCCCGTTGCCCTTCGCCGGTGCCCCCTGATCCACCGGGACCTCGGGCTCCCCCAGGTCCTTCCAGTAGATCTCCCCCCGGCCCAACTTCCCCTGAACCCGCCTCGACGCTTCGACTTCACTACCTGCTCCCCGCAGGGGTGTTGGGTAGCGTTACCCAACAGATTCCCCAACAGGGCTAATAAAAAGGGCCGGCTGCTTTCGCAGCCGGCCCTCAAGTGCTTGATTTTTCTGGAGCCGACATCCGGATTTGAACCGGAGACCTACTGATTACGAATCAGTTGCTCTACCAACTGAGCTATGTCGGCGCGACGTGGGCGGGGCGAATACCATGCACCCTCATGCAGGGCAACCGGTTTCGTTCATGCCCCCTGACCTACCGACCGGTCGGCGGGGCCTAGATGACACAGTGCGTTGCCTAAGTGCCCGTCATCTCTGGTGTTTTGGGCGGCAACCAGCACCCAGCGGCGGTTGATTCCCCCTCGGGCCTGTGCGCATAAGGGCCGCGATTCAACCCCCCTTCGCCTCAAGCGAGGAGCAACTTCCATGGCCAGCGAAGAGAACTTCATGCGCGCCCCGGCGCCCAGCCCGAAGCGCACTGTCTACACGGAGGCGATGGAGATCTTCCACCGCGCCGCCGACCTGATCGGTCTGGACAAACGCGTTCGCCTCGAGCTCGAGGAGCCCGACTACGAGCACATCTTCTACGTCACCACCAAGCTGAAGGACCGTCTGGTCCCCCTCGCCCCCGAGGAGGCCAAGGCCTTCTCTGACCTCTCCGCCACCCAGGTCCGCAACCCCGACGGACTTGAGCGTCTGGCCGATGGGAAGATCATCCTCAATGGCCGCGCCCTGCTCGGCTCGGACGTATCCATTCGCCGCGGCCACCTGCGCCTGCCCGATGGCGGCGTCTACCAGCTCGTCCCCGGCGAGTCCCAGCGCTTCAAGGCCTACCGCGTCCAGCACAACCAGGCCCGCGGCCCCTACAAGGGCGGTATCCGCTACCACCGCGAGGTCTCCCTCGATCTCTTCAAGGCCCTGGCCGCGGAGATGACCTGGAAGACCGCCATCTCCGAGGTCCCCTTCGGCGGCGGCAAGGGCGGCATCCAGATCGACCCGCGCCAGTACGGCCGCGAGGAGCTGGAGAACATCACCCTGCGCTTCATGTACAAGCTCAAGGGCCTCATCGGTCCCAACATCGACATCCCCGCCCCCGACGTGGGCACCAACGGGGACATCATGGCCCTCATGTACCGTCAGTACTCGGACGGTGAGCGCGAGCGCCACAACATGCGCGGCATCGTCACCGGTAAGGACGTGCGCATCGGCGGCTCCGAGGGCCGCGTCAAGGCCACCGGCCAGGGCGTCGTCTACTGCATCGAGGACTTCTACGCCGACCGCGGCGAGACCGTGAAGGGCAAGACCTTCACCATGCAGGGCTTCGGCAACGTGGGTAGCCACGCCGCCGCCATCCTCTCCTCCATGGGCGCCCGCCTGCTGGCCGTCAATGACGCCGATGGCTCCATCTACAACGGCGACGGCATCGACGTGAACGCCCTCATGGCGTACGTCAGCGACCCGAAGAACCTCAAGCGCAGCGTCGCCGGCTTCCCCGGCGCCCAGCGCATCGAGAAGAAGGACCTCTGGGAGGTTCAGGCCGACATCCTCATCCCCGCCGCTCTGGGTGGCGAGATCACCGGTGACGTGGCCGAGAAGCTCAAGGTCAAGCTCATCGCCGAGGGCGCCAACGGCCCCACCACCCCCGAGGCCGACCGCGTCCTGCAGAAGCGCGGCATCGACCTGATCCCCGACATCATCGCCAACGCCGGCGGCGTGACGGTGAGCTACTACGAGTGGATCCAGAACAAGCGCATGGAGCGCTGGAGCGAGGCCGAAGTCGATCAGCGCCTCGAGAAGGCGATGAAGCGCAACTACCGCATCATCCGCGACATCTCCCGCAACCAGCCGCGCAAGACCGAGATGCACGACAGCCGCCACTACGCCATCGGCAAGACCGTGGACCCGCGCTGCGCCGCGATGATCCTCGCGCTCAAGCGCATCGAGGCCCACTACCTGCTCGAGGGCTTCTCGCAGTAACCGGCTCACGCCTTCCGGCGTGACCCAGGGCTCGGTCTCCTCACAGGGGGCCGAGCCCTTTGCATTTCAACGCCTCAGTGCATCACCCGCTCGCGATCCACCAGCAGCAGCGGCGCGTCGTCGTGCGTCTCGTACGCCACGATTCGCAGGCCCACGCCTCGGCTGTTGCCCTCGCGCCCGTCCTGCCGCCCGTACGAGAGCGCCACCTGGTAGCGCACCTCCGCCAGGCACGTCATCTCCGTGCCGTCCTCCCCCGCGAACGTCACCTTCAACCGCTCTCCCAAAGGCAGCGGCTCGCGTGTCTCCACGAACAGCCCCCGCATGCTGATGTTGCGACCGATACCCCGCGTCATCCCGTCATGCGTGCTCAGGTACACGGTGAAGACCTTGTCGAACCGAAGGTGTGCGCGCCGCTCGTTCACTCGGGGGTGCCTCCAAGACGTTGAGGCCCACAAACTACATGGTGGTTTCATGTAGGCAAATTATCTACCCCTCGCTACCTACACGTACTTGCCTGGAAGCGTGCCGGGAGCGCCCGCCGGTGGCACCATGGACGGCCCCCCTTTTCCAAGAGAGCCCGCCGTGAACCGCCTGCTCGTCACCCTTGCCCTGCTGCTGCCCGCGCTCGCCTCCGCGGACGTGGATCCGCGCTTTGCCCGGCTCCGGGACGCCGCCGAGCCCCTGGGAGGCCTCAACGCCTTCCTCAGCCGCTACATCGGCGAGTGCGGAGATGTGTTCGCCTCGGCCGACTGCCGCACCAAGGCGGACGCCTTCCGCAAGAACTACAAGGGCAAGAAGCTGTACATGATCGTCGACGAGGCCGTGGTGAACCAGGTGTCGCCCGGCCCGTACCAGCCCACCACGGGCGACTACGTCATCAACATCCTGCCCTTCTTCTCCGGGGGCAGCTACGCGCTCACCCACGGCACGCCCAAGAAGACGAACGCGGCCGGCAACCCCATCCTCCCGCTGCTGAGCGTGACGGGCCGGGCGCCCACGGACTGGACGGGGCCGTACTTCACCCGGCTGTTCTCCAACCAGGGCGTCCGCGTACAGGTCGTCTTCACCCCGCTGGACATCTGGAGCCTGGCCAAGCCCAAGGGCGGGAAGACGTTCGGCGTGTCGGCCCGCATCGAGGCCATCCTCCTCACCGAGGGCCGCACCGGGCAGGAGCTGGGGCTGTGGCTGGACGGCAAGGACGCCAACACCCGCAAGAAGAAGTAGGCGCCCCCGAAGGGCCCGGGGCGCGGCACATGGCCGCGCCCCCAGGCTCCGCTAGCCGATGTACGGCAGGCAGGTGTTGCTGCACAGGTCGTCGTTGACCTGGTTGCCGTCGTCGCAGCTCTCGCCGCGGTCCTCCTGGGTGATGCCATCGCCGCAGCGCGGACCGAGGATGCACCCGGGGGCACACTGGCCATAGCCTCCCGCGTTCGTCCCGTCGTCACACTGCTCGGGCGACTGGACGATGCCGTCGCCGCAGGTGTTCTCGCAATCGGTGCGGCGGCTGACGAAGTTGGTGAGGGTCAGCTTGTAGGAGGAGGCCGTGGTGTGGCGTTCGGCCTGGAACACGACGGCCTCGTACACCTTGCCCACCTCCAGGCCGAACTGAGAGGCCCGCTGAGAGAGCGTCACGCTGCCGTTGAGCGCCGAGTGAACGCCGCCGAGATCGACGGCCAGGTGCTTGTTGATGAAGACCCACACATCGTCGTCACCGCGGAACTCGAGCACCTCGGTGCCCTTGTACTCGAACCAGTAGCGCGCCTCGCTGGTGAAGCTGAAGTTGTGCTGATTGTTGCGCTCGGGCTCTTCGCCCGTGGCCACCCAGCCCTTGTCGTCGAGCGGGAAGAAGTCCGGCTCGTCGAACTGGTACGCCCCGTTGGACTGCTTTTCCAGCGTCAGCGTGCCCACGAGCGTCTTGTTGACGCCCGCGGTGTCCTTGTACCACTGGCTGAAAGGCCCGGCGCCGTGGGTGGTGGTGCTGCCACCGCCGGTCTTCGCGTACACCGGCTTGCCGTCCTCGCCCAGGAGGCTGGCGACGATGCCCGTCTCTGCTCCGTTGGCGTTCTCGAAGTCGACGTGACCGCCCGAGAGATCGTTGCCGCGGAAATCGCGGTACACGACGGGGATCTTCACGGTGTCCGGGGCCACCTCCTCGACGAGCCGGCACTGGAAGCCCGGCTCGAGCTTGCAGAGCGAGGAGCACCCGTCGTTGTTGCGCTGGTTGCCATCATCGCACTCCTCGTTCGTCCCCGGGAGGATCAGGCCGTCACCACACAC
Organism: Hyalangium ruber; assembly: GCF_034259325.1. NCBI lineage: Bacteria > Pseudomonadati > Myxococcota > Myxococcia > Myxococcales > Archangiaceae > Hyalangium > Hyalangium rubrum. Next base: position 556,510 of record NZ_JAXIVS010000005.1, read on the forward strand.
GGCCGTGCAGGTGCCATTGGTGCAGCGGGGCTCGTGCGTACACAGCGGCGAGCAGCCATCGCCCATGTCGTTGTTGCCGTCGTCGCACTGCTCGGTGCCTTCCGTGAGGGTGTCACCGCAACGGATGGGCACGCAGGCCTGGCCCGCCGTGGGGCACTTGTAGCCATTCTCCAGGCGGCACGTCACACCGCAGCCATCTCCCTCCGCCAGCGGGTTGTTCCCGTCCTCGCACTCCTCGTCGCCAGCGATGATGCCGTCCCCGCAGCGGGCGGCCACGCAGCGACCTCCGTTCTGAGCGCACACCCACCCCGCTTCCTGGGCACACTGACTGCTGCAGCCATCGCCCGAGGTGGTGTTGCGGTCATCGCACGTCTCGCTGCCGCCCCGGCGTCCGTCCCCGCAGATGTTGGCGAAACAGGGCGCGCCGGGCGTGTCACAGAACCAGCCCGGTTCGACGTTGCGACAGTTCGCCGCGCAGCCATCGCCATCCGACCGGTTGCCGTCGTCACAGGCCTCACCGGCCTGCAGCGTCCCGGTGCCACAGTTGAGGTCCTCTGGCTTCCCGTCCGGAGGGTCTCCCACACAGCCGGCCAGGGTGGCGAGCAACGAGACAACGAATAGCCTCAAAAACCACGGTCGAAGGTGTCCATCGCGCATGGCACCATCGTGAAACCCGAAGAATAGCGAGTCAAATAGAACCCGGACTCTCGGTCATCCGGAAAGGTGACCTGGAGTGCGCTAGGGAGAGAGCGCCACGTACTGCTCGACGTCGCCGCGCTGCACGCGCAGCAGGACCTTGGTGCCCGCCCCACCCTTCTCCAGCGTCGCGCGAACTCCCGCCACATCCTTCACCCGGCGGCGGTTCACCTCCAGGAGGACGTCGCCCGCGGCCACGCCCGCCTGCGCCGCGGGGCTGTTGGGCACCACGCCCGTCACCAGGATGCCCACATACGCCTCGAACCCCAGGGGCCCCGCCACCTCGGGAGGCATATCCCTCAGCACCAGGCCCAGTTCCTCCATGTTGCCGGGGCTGTTGAGCGCCTGCTGCGTCTCGGGCGCCGGGCGCGCCGCCAACGTCACCGTCACCTCCTGCGTCTGCCCATCGCGCTGCAGCGTCAGCTTCGTCTCGGAGCCGGGCGCCAGCAGCGCCACCTTGCGCAGCATCTGCCCGTAGGAGCCGATGGGCTTGCCGTTCACGGCCAGCAGGCGATCTCCGGGGCGAATACCCGCGTTGGCGGCCGGGCTGCGGCGGTAGACGTCCTTCACCACCAGGTAGCGCCCCACCTCGCCGGGGCGCGGGTCGTCGATGTTCACCCCCAGCCACCCGCGCTCCAGCCGCCCGTTCTCGCGCAGGTTGGGCAGCAGATCCTTCACCATGTTGATGGGCACCGCGAAGCCGATGCCCTGGCCCCCGCTGAGGATGGCGGTGTTCACCCCCACCACCTCGCCGCGCATGTTGAAGAGCGGGCCGCCGGAGTTGCCGGGGTTGATCAGCGCATCGGTCTGGATGAAGTCATCGAAGATGCCCACGCCCAGCGAGCGCTCCTTGGCGGAGATCATCCCGTGGGCCACCGAGTGGTCCAACCCGAACGGGTTGCCGATGGCCACCACCCAGTCCCCCACCTCGAGCCGATCCGAGTCTCCGAGGTACACCGCCGGCAGGGGCTGGAGTCCCACCTCGCGCAGCCGCAACAGCGCCACGTCCGTGGAAGCGTCCCGGCCCACCACCTCCGCGGGGAACTCGCGGCCGTCGCCCAGCCGAACGACGATCTGCCGCGCCTGGGCCACCACATGGTTGTTCGTCACCACCAGCCCCTCGGGCGTCAGCACGAAGCCCGAGCCCGTCGAACGCCCCGCCTGCGCGAGCGCGTTCTTCGGCACGTTCACCGTGGTGATGTTGACCACCGCCGCCTCCACCGCGCGGATCAGCGGCGCCAGCGAGGTGGGCGGAACGAAGGCGGGGATGCCTGGGTCCTCAGCGGCCCGCTCACGCCACAGTTCCAGGCTGCTGCCGGCCGAGCCTGCTCGCTCGCCCTGCCCCTGGAACCAGTTGGAGTGCTCGCGAGAGCGAGCCTGCATCCACTCCTCCAGGCCTGACTGCGCACTCGCAGTAGAGGCGAGCACCAGGCACAGGAGGAGCAGACATCGCGGCAGAGAGGGAAGATCCATGAGTGGGGACATGGCGACGGGGCAACAACCTCCCCCCCCGCCTATTTCCCACCGGGCTGCCGGTCAAGCCTGAGCTGGGGCCACGTACTTGGCCACCTTCACCCGGGCCGGGCGGATGATCCGATCCTTCATCCGGTAGCCTGCCCGCACCTCGGCCACGACGCGCTGGTCATCGTCCGGCTGGGTGGTGATCTCCATGTCGGTCGCCTCGGCGGTGTTGGGGTCGTACGGCTGGCCCACCACCTGGATGCGCTCGATGCCGAGCCCCTGCGCCTTGGTCAGGAGCCCGTCGCGGATCATCTTCACGCCCTGGCCCAGCCCCGTGCTGGCCGCCTCCGGCCCGCTCATGCTGAGGCAGCGGTCCAGCTCATCGATGGCCTCCAGCAGCGACTGGGCCACGTTGCCGCGCTCCACGTCCATCATCCGCTCGCGCTCGCGGGTGAGGCGCTGCTTGAACTCCTCGCGGTCCTTGTTGACCGCCTGGTAGGCCCGCGCCAGCTCGTCCACGCGACGGCGCGAAGCCTCCAGCTCGGCCTCCAGCCGCTGGCGCTCCGCGTCCACCGCGGGCGCGCCCGAGGCCTCCTGGGCGGAGGTGCCCCCTTCGGGTTGTGCCTGCTGCGAAGCCGTGGGCTCCGCCGGGCGAGCCTGCTCCTGCGTACCTTCCTGAGTGCGGGGGTTGCCGTCCATATCGAACCTGCGTCGCTCTCCGACGCCAGAGAGCGCGCCGTAATGGGTGTCGTTGTTGTCCTACATCCCTGACCAGGGCGAACCTAACCGCCGGTCAGGGCCTGTCAACGCACCTGTCACGCTAGTGCTCGGAAGGTGCCGGCTCCTGCTGCTCCAGGAAGCCGTGGTCCACCTGTCCGGTCACCTCGTCGATGATCTCCACCTGGGCTGCTCGGAGCGAGTAGTAAAGCAACCACCGCTCCGCGGCCGTCAGAGTCCCGGCGGGAAGCGCCTTCTCGATCTCCTGCACCGTCAACCGCCCCTCGCGCAATCCCTTGGCGAAGAGGGCCTTACGAGCCATGTAGCTCTTCCCGATCCTGTTCTCCACGGCGCCTCCTCCTTCTGGTCAGAAGTTAATTCGCCTTTTGGACACCGCAGCCCGTGACAGGGGCCCCTTGTCCGATCGCCCAGCAAACAGGCGATCAAACGTCCCGGGAGGACTCGGTGTGCTGGGTGGGAGGACTGCCTTCCTGCTCTCCCGCCGGGTGCGCGGCGACCACCTGCCGAGCCTCCGGATGCAGCAGGCCCCGATCCGGAACCACCTTGGGCCCCAACAGCGGCGTCATGGCATCTTCTTCGATGACTTCGGTGGCCAAGAGTCGCGCGGCCAGGGCGTGAACCTTGTCGCGGTGGGTGCGCAGCACGTTCCGGGCGCGATCCAGCGCCTCGGTGACCAGCTTGCGCACCTCCTCGTCCACCATGCGCGCCGTCTGCTCGGAGTAGGTGCGCACCTCGGGCACCCCCGCCGACCGCAGGAAGCCCGGGCCATGCTCGGCCCCCAGCGCCACGGGGCCCAGCGTGCTCATGCCGTAGTCGCGCACCATCAGCCGGGCGATCTCCGTGGCCTGTTTGATGTCGTTGGAGGCGCCGGTGGAGACCTCTCCGATGAAGAGCTCCTCCGCGGCCCGGCCGCCCATCATCTGCGCCATCTTGTCGCGCAGCTCATCCAGCGACATGAGGTAGCGGTCCTCCAGCGGCAGCGACATGGTGTAGCCCAGCGCCGCCAGACCGCGCGGGATGATGGAGACCTTCGTCACCCGCTCCGCGTAGGGCAGCATCCACCCCACCACGGCGTGGCCCGCCTCGTGGTGCGCGACGATTTCCTTCTCGCGCTCGTTCATGCGGCGGTTCTTCTTCTCCAGACCCGCCACCACGCGCTCGATGGCCTCCTCGAACTCCGAGCGCGTCACCGCGTCACGGTTGCGCCGCGCGGCCAGCAGCGCCGCCTCGTTCACCACGTTGGCCAGGTCGGCGCCCGCGAAACCCGGGGTGCGCGCGGCAATGGCCTTCAGGTCCACGTCCGGCCCCAGCTTCACGTTGCGCGAGTGGATCTCCAGAACCCGCTCGCGGCCCCGCTTGTCCGGCCGATCCACCAGCACCTGCCGGTCGAAGCGGCCCGGGCGCATCAGGGCGCTGTCGAGGATCTCCGGCCGGTTGGTGGCCGCCAGAATGATGAGCCCGGTGCGGCCATCGAAGCCGTCCATCTCCGCCAGGAGCTGGTTGAGCGTCTGCTCGCGCTCGTCATGCCCGCCGGCGACGCCCGCGTTGCGGCTCTTGCCGATCGCGTCCAGCTCGTCGATGAAGATGATGCACGGGGCCTTGGCCGCCGCCTGGGCGAACAAGTCACGGACACGCGCGGCGCCCACGCCCACGAACATCTCCACGAACTCGGAGCCGGAGAGGCTGAAGAAGGGCACGCCCGCCTCGCCCGCCACGGCCCGGGCCAGCAGCGTCTTGCCCGTTCCCGGCGGCCCCACCAGCAGCACGCCCTTGGGGATGCGGCCTCCCAGGCGGCGGAACTTCTCGGGCGTCTTGAGGAACTCGACGATCTCCCGCAGCTCGTCCACCGCCTCGTCCACGCCGGCCACGTCCTTGAAGCCCACGCCGGTGTCGGCCTCGGCCTGCACCTTCGCGCGCGTCTTGCCGAAGCTCATGACGCTCTGCGGCCCCTGGCCCATGCCGCCGGCCACCCGCCGCATCATGAAGCTCCAGAAGAGCAGCACCAGGCCCATGGGGATCAGCCAGATCCACAGCACCTCGGACAGGCCCGACTGCGGCACCGCCTCGTACTGGACGCCCTTCTCCTGCAGCAGCTCGACGAGCTTGTCGTCGCCTGACACGCGGTAGGCCATCCACGGCAGCGCGTTGAGCTCTCCCCGCAGCGGCCGCTCCTGGGCCGGCTGGGCCTGCGGCGCGGGCGCGCTCTCTTTGAGGAAGCCCTTCACCCACTCATCGGTCACCTGCACCCGGGTGAACTGGCCGCTCTCCACCGCCTCGCGGAACTGGCTGTAGCTGACCCGCCGCACGCCCGCGTCCTGGAAGACGTTGCGGAACAGCAGGAACCCCAAAACCAGCAGGAGGATGTAGCCCAGCGGCGAGCCGAACTTGAACCCCTTGGAGGGCGTCTGCGGCTTCTCTGGCTTCCTGTTACGAGGGCCCAGCCCTCCGGAAGGTGTTGGATCCTGCTGCTTCATCGTCGGCACGCTCGCCCCTCCCCAAACCCCCGCCCATGTGGCGAGGCGTCACACCTGCCGCCGAAAGATGGTCACCCCCGCCAGCCCGTCAACCCGCCGTACTCACAGTCCTGTCCGGGTGCGAACGACAGTCAACGGCAGTCAGTGCGATAGAAAGGTTGGCCAGTGAACTCGGAGCCCATCAGATAGCCCTTCCCGCCCGGGGTGAACGTCAGGGCCTCGGCCTGGGCCTGGCTCGCGCCGGGCACTTCGGCCACCTGTCCTTCGATCAGCTCCTCGAGGCGCTGCGCCTGGGGCCGACGGACCTCCCACACCCGGGTATAGGTGCGCAGCAGCAGCCGCTCCCCCGAGGGGTGCAGGGACGCCGCCGTGGTCAGCCGGTCCACCTCCTGCGGCGCGCGCAGCGTGCCCAGCCGTGTGGCCTTCCCGACTCCGCCCGGGCTCAGGCCGTCCAGCGCATACACCTCGCCGAGCGAGTCCATCGTCTTGGTGATGACGGCCAGCCGCCCGGTGCGTGCATCGATGATGAGGGACTCGGTGTTGCGCGGGCCCTCGGGGTAGGTGAACGCCAGCGTCTCCACGGGGAGGCTGACGTCCGCGAGCTGCTCCGGCTCCGGCAACCGATAGAGCCGCACCTGCTCGCGGCGCTGGAAGTTGTCCCCCGTGTCCGCCAGGTAGAGGCACGGCGGAGCATTGGCCCCCGGCGCGCACGGCCCCACGGTGATGTCCTCGACATCGCGCGGCGTGGCCCCCGTCAGCGTCACGGTGGCGCGCACCTTCCCGCTGTCCTCCACCGCATACAGCCGGAAGTCGTTGTCCGAGTCGTTGTGGGCCCAGAAGATGCCCGGGTGCCGAGCGCTGGCCGCCATGCCGGACAGCTCTGGCAGCTCCGCGGGCACGGTGCCCGTCTGCCGGGGCTCACCATAGAGCGTGCAGCCGGGTACCCCGTCGGCGGGCGCGTAGTGGCCCGCATCGGGAGCCGAGGACTCGAGGGTGACGGGCTTGGAGCGCGAGCAGGCGCACAGCAGGCCCGCGATCAGCAGCGGGGCCAGGCGTCGCACGTCACGGTTCCAGGTCGAGCAGCTTCGCCAGCGTCTTCGCGTCCGCGTCGGGGAACTGGTACTTCGCCATGTCCTCGAGCTTCACCCAGCGGTGGTCATGCACGCGCAGGTGCTGGATGGGGGCCTTCTCGTCGCGCAGCCGGCAGTGGAAGACGCGGAAGTCGATGTCGTAGTTCGGATACTCGTGGAGCGTGTGCATCGCCTGCTCCAGCACCCGGATCTCCACGCCCATCTCCTCGCGGAGCTCTCGCGCGAGCGCCTGAGCGTCCGCCTCGCCCGGCTCTACCCGGCCACCGGGGAACTCCCAGAGCAACGGCAGCGAGGCCTTCGGAGGCCGCTGGGTGATGAGGTAGCACCCTTCGTCGTTCTGGAGCATCGCGCCGACAACGCGGATCTGACGGCGACCCATACGCTTCTCCTGTCTCTCCCTGGGGGGAGGGGCGGCCTAACACAGCGCACGCCCGGCGCCAATCCTCTCACTGCCGGTGAGAGGCTGCGCACGGCCCCGCCAGGGTGCCACCCCCGCCTCCCCTGCCGGCTCACCGGGACGGCGTGTCCTTCTTTCGGCGCCCCTCCGCCGAGGAGCCAGCGCGCCGGCCCTGGCCTGCTCCCCCGCTCTTGTGCCCCGCGGTGCTCGAGCGGGCCACAGCGCTCCGGGAGCGGCCGCGCGAGGGGGCTCGCAGCAGGGCCGATACCTCACTGGCCGCCTCGGGCCGACCGTAGAACTGGCCCACGCGCCACAGGTGCAGGCGCAGCTCGTGGCCGAACTCCGCGCACGAGGCATAGCGGTCCGTCCGCCGGGGAGACAGGGCCCGGCGCAGGATGGGGCGCAGGCCCACGGGCACCGCCCGCGTCGCCTCCGCCACATCCCGAGGCGTCAGCGCCCGGATCCGATCGACGAACCCCCAGGTGAGCTTGTGGATGCGGCCCCGCAAGTCCCGCACCAGTGCGGTGGCGGCCTCGTCTCCCGGCCCCATCGCCACCGCCTCCTCCATGCGCTGCCGCAGCTCGTGCAGTTCGTGGGTGACGCGGTCCGAGCCCTCGACCAGGGGCCTGCCCGTCAGCAGGTGCAGCAGCACGGCGGCCAGCGAGAATTGATCCGTGCGCCCGTCGATGGTGCCCTTGCGCGTCAGCTCCGGCGAGGCATACGCGAGGTTGCCCGGCAGCGCGTCGTCCTCCGTGGGCTGGCGCCCCGGGAGCGCCGCCCACACGGTGCCGAAGTCGGTGAGCTTCACCTCGCCCCGCGAGCCCACCATGATGGTGCGCGGCGACACGTTGCGGTGGACCAGGCGCAGCCAGCGGCCCTCCTCGCTGGTGAGCTCGTGGGCGTGGTGCAGCGCATCGGCCACCTCGCTGCCCACGTAGCAGGCGAACGCCTCGGTCAGGGGCTTGCTCGCCTGCGCTGCCGCCTCAATCAATGTGTCGAGCCGGTGCCCCTCCACGTACTCCAACACCAGGTAGGGGTCCCCCACGCTGCCGTCCACGTCGTGCATGCCGGCGATGCCGGGGTGCCTCAGCCGCGCGGTGATGGCCACCTCCTCCATCAGGCGCCGGTAATCCTCCTCCCGGCACTCGCGGCTCAACCGCTTGAGCACGACGTAGTCCCCGGTGTTGGTGTCGAACCTCCGCCGGGCGAGCAGCAGCTCCCCATGGACGGTCTGCTCCAAGGGGCGGATGAGCTCATAAGTCGTGCGCCCGGACTCCAGCAGCACGGGGCCAGCGGGGCCGGCGGCGGGGGGACGATCCAGTGGCGGACTGGTCATGAAGGGGCTCCTTTTCCAGGAAAGATGGCTCAATGCCTTGGGACACTACCCTGAGGGTAAATTTACAGCGACTCTACTTCGAGAGTAGCCCTGGAATGGAAGATTGAGTGGAAAGACTCGGTGCCGGGTATGGCATAGGCTGGCGGACTGAACGGGGTTCCGCATGAGTCAGAGAGAGCGGGCCGTCGCTCTGGGGGTCGCCATCCGCGCCGCCCGGGAGAGCGCCGGGCTCACGCAGGAGGATGTCGCCAGCCGAATCGATCTGCACCCGATGACGTACGGGGGCATCGAGCGCGGCCGACTGCTGCCCAGCGTCTCGACGCTGACGCGCATCTGCGTGCTGCTGAAGATAGACCCGGACCAGTTGCCCGACCTGCAGGACGTCCGCGACTAGGGGAAAGCCATGGCCTCCATCCACTTCCTGGGTGCCGCGGGCACCGTCACCGGCTCGAAGTTCCTGCTGGAGCACGAGGGCCGGCGGGTGCTCGTCGACTGCGGCCTGTTCCAGGGCCACAAGGAGCTGCGGCGGCGCAACTGGGAGCCGCTGCCCGTGCCCGCCTCGAGCCTGGACGCCATCGTCCTGACGCACGCCCATATCGATCATACGGGCGGGCTGCCGCGCGTGGTGGGCGAGGGCTACAACGGTCCGGTCTACTCCACCTCGGGGACGCGGGACCTGGCGGCGCTGCTGCTGCCGGACTCGGCGCACCTGCAGGAGGAAGAGGCGCGCTACGCCAACAAGGAGCGCTACTCCAAGCACCAGCCGGCGTTGCCGCTCTATACGGTGGCGGATGCCCAGCGCGCCGTGAAGCTGATGGAGACGTTCGGCTACGAGCGCCCCAAGGAGATTCTCCCCGGCATCACCCTTACCTTTTATAGGGCGGGCCACATCCTGGGCTCGGCGGTGTGCGCCTTCGACCTGAAGAGCACGGGGCAGCGCGTGGTGTTCAGCGGGGACCTGGGCCGCTACAACGCGCCCATCCTGAGGGATCCGCAGGGCGTGAGCGCCGCCACCACGCTGGTGGTGGAGAGCACCTACGGGAACCGGGAGCACGGCGAGACGCGGCCGCACGACGCGCTGTGCAACGCGGTGAAGGGGGCCTTCGATCGTGGCGGCGTGGTGGTCATCCCCGCCTTCGCCATCGGCCGCACCCAGGAGCTGCTCTACCACCTGCGCAACCTGGAGGAAGAGGGCCGCATCCCCGAGGTGGACGTGTTCGTGGACTCGCCCATGGCGTGCGATGCCACCCCCATCTACCTGGCGCACCCCGAGGAGCATGACCTGGGGATGAGCTCGCTGGTGGACCGGGGGGCCACGCCGCTGGCCACGCGGCGCACCCGGTTCATCACCTCGCCCAACGAGAGCAAGCGGCTCAACCAGTTCCAGGGGCCGGGCATCATCATCTCCGCCTCGGGCATGGCCACGGGCGGGCGCGTGCTGCACCACCTCAAGCACCGGCTGCCGGATGCGCGCAACACCATCCTCTTCGTGGGCTACCAGTCCGAGGGCTCGCGCGGGCGGCGCCTCCAGGACGGGGAGAAGGAGAGCCGCATCCACGGGCAGATGGTGCCGGTGGCGGCGGAGATCCGCACGGTGAGCGGCTTCTCGGCGCACGCGGACTGGCGGGAGACGATGCGGTGGATGGAGGGCTTCCAGTCCCCTCCCCGCCAGACGCTGCTGGTACACGGCGAGCCCGTGGCGCTCCAGGGGCTCAAGAGCCGCGTCGAGTCCCAGGGCTGGCAGGCCTACGTGCCCCGGTACCTGGAGCGGGTGGAGCTGGCGCGCTAGCCCTCGAACGACGAGGCCCCGATCCTCCGCGGGGAAGGACCGGGGCCGGGGCGAGCATCTACCGCGTTACTTGCGGGCGGCGCCCTGCTTCACGTCGAGCCGCTTGAGGTAGTCCTTGTGCCAGACCTTGGGCAGGCTGGACATGACCGCCACCTGCGGGTGCTTCGGCGTCTCGAGCTCGAGCTGCATCGCGTTGTCGCCGACCAGGAAGCCACCGGCGAACATGGTGCGCTCCTCCTTGCTCAGCGAGGCCAGCTCCGCGTCCGTGCCCAGGGTCAGGTTGAAGACCTGGCCCTCGTAGGGGATGCGCTCGATCGAGGTGATGGTGGTGGTGCCACCCTTCGCCTTGACCTGATCCTTCACCTTCAGCGCCACCGCGGGGACCACCTTGCCGGAGGCGGTGATGACCGGGTGCTGCTCGGTCAGGCGCACGTCGTGGCCCGCGCTGTCACGCACGCGCACCAGCGGCTTGTCCTCGCCGCCGCGGGCAATGTCCATCACCGTCAGCGCCACACCCTTGTCGTTGGCGATGACCTTGTCGCCCACCTCGAGCTGCTCGATGGGGCTGCTGGTGCCGTCGGCGCGCAGGATGCTGGTGCCCTCGGCCATGCAGCTGTTGCGGTAGAAGATCTTCTGCGTCACCAGCGCCTTCATGTCCGACGTCATGGAGGTGAAGCGATCCTCGATCAGGCCCCCGCCGCAGTCGGCCTTGGCCTTGATCTGCATCCACAGCGTGACCGCCTCGTTGAGGATCGTGTCCTTGTTGCAGGTGCCCGGGCCGCTGGCCGTGCGGGTGAAGTCCGCCAGGAACGAGAACGCGGAGGCGCGCGAGCCGGAGACCAGCTGGTTGAGGAAGTCCGTCTCGACGTAGCAGACCTTGCCGGTGTTCACGAGCTGCAGGCGCAGCTTGGCCGACTCGAACTGGGTGATGCGGCACTCGGCGGCCTTCGCGCCCGCGTCATACAGGCCGTTGACGGGCAGGTAGACCTTCGCCTGCGAGTAGTTGCTCACCGGCCAGTACGCGCTCGGGTTGCGCGTGCCGTCGGGCTTCGCGCCCGCGATGCCGGTGATGAGGCTGCCGGACGGGTAGGCCTGCAGCACGCCGTTGACGTAGCCAGACACGGCATAGTCGCAGTCCGAGCCACCGCGCTGCTGGCAGATCACGATGTCCGAGCCCGCGCCGCCCAGCAGCTGCGCCGGGTGGAACACCTGGATGCCCTGCTTCACCGGCGTGACGGCCGACTGCACCTGGGTGTAGGTGAACTGCTCGGCCCCGGTGCTCTCGTCCATGGCGATCATCAGCGACTCGGTGTTCAGGTGCCGAGAAGCATCCGCCGGGAGGGTCGGGTAGATGACGAGATCGCCCACGAAGTTCGTGCCGCCGCCGTAGTCCTCGCCCGCCGCGGAGTCGACCGGGATGTTGTCCGTGAGATCGGCGTTCGAGTCGTAGGCGATGACGTCGGTATAGATGTAGTTGGCGCCGCCCTCGCAGGCCACCACCGGGGTCAGCTCATAGGTGGTGCTGGTGCTGTCACCCTTCTCGTTGCCCATATAGAGGAAGTGGGTGCACCACTGCCCCGCCTCCGACTCCTGGGTCGAGATGTCACCGGGGCGCGAAGGGTTGGCCAGCGCCTTCAGCCGGGCCTCGCGCAGCCGCTGGAAGAGGTAGGGCGAGTTCTTGGGAGTCTTTCCGGACGCCTTGAGCCGGTTCTCCACGAAGCGGAACTGCGCCGCGTCCGCGAGGTCGATGCGAATCGAGTCCGAGGCCCGCTCGGCACGTGCCTGGAACTTCCGGCTCATGTACTGCGAGTCCGCGAGCAGGCTTGCCTTGTCCACGCTGGCGGTCGGCGGGTTCAGCGCGCTGGTCCACCCCGCCGACAGCAGCGCGACTGCGGAGACCGAGCCCACGGAGACAAAGGAACGCAACGCCTTCGATACCTTCTGGTTCTTCATTCGTCCTCCCTCTTCATCCATACCTGTCATGCGTGGCGTCACGCCGAGATGGGACGGCCTTCCGTGTCGCCATTCCATGGCAACACGGTCCCTGCCGGATTCGAACTGTTGGGATTGGCCCTCAGGCCCGGCGCTCGGCGCGAGCACCCCGTGACGATATTCACTATCAGAGAAAATGAGGGGAGTGCAAGGATTCTTAGTTATTCTCGCATGACTGGATTTCCCAGCTTAAGAGAATCCAAGCAAGAGTCCCGCGCTGGGCTCACCACGCCACGGGAGCGATGCAGTAATTGAAGGTGGCGTCCCTGCAGCAGCCATACGCGCATATCCCTCCCGCGTTCGAGCACCAGTCCTCGTAGACGCATCCCTGGAAGGGATCGCACCCATAAGAGTGCTCACACGGGGAGTAGGGACAGACGACGTTCTCCACGAACGCGCATTGGCCCGCTCCGTTGCAGGCGGAAACCATGCACAGGTTGCCCGAGTCGCACCACGTCCCGGCGGGCTTGGGGTTGGGGACACACTGCCCGGCGGAGCAGGTGCCGGTGGACTCGTAGCACTGGTCTGGCGGGGGTCCGGCATCGCAGCTCGCCCCCTCGGCCTTCAGCGCATACTGGCAGGTGGTACCCGAGCAGGTGCCATTGGGCTCATGGCACGGGCTGGGAGGCGTATTGCAGGCGCCACAGGACAGCTGCACCCCTGTGATGTTGAGCTGGAACTTGCCACAGGACCAACCCGCTCCATCCACCGTGATGCTGACCTCCTGCCCCGCCGACAGGTTGACGGACACCCCCGAGGTGGAGCCACCGGGCGCATTGTCATTGCAGCCGAGTGTCGCGCTGGAGTTCCAGTCGGTGACCACCAGGACCGTGTCGTAGTTGGAGCCGTGGGTGGTGTACGTGAAGCTGCCGGTGTACGGGGCCATCCAGCGGAAGCTGAAGTCCGAGGCGGAGCTGTTGCTCTTGCAGGAGGGAGTCACCTCGTTGCGCGCGCCACAGGTGCTCCCCTGGGCGACCGCGGTCCCCGTCCGGAGTCGGAGATCGATATAGGAGGTATTCACGAGCGCCGCTTTGCTGACGGCCAGGGAAGGCGCGTCGTCGACGGTGGAAGGCTCACAGGCCCCCAACAGACAACCCCAGACAACGACGGCGAGCATTCGCACGAACTCCGGCCCCATAAGACGCATGATTCCTCCTGGAGAGAAAAGGGAGGGGCCGATGGCACGCCAATCCCCAGCGCTTCGCCGGGGCTGCAGCCGCGAACGCACAGCCCCCACGACACGAAGACACGCTTAGCGTAGCCGAGCGACCGAGCAGCCTCAATCGGCATCCCTGTCTTTTCGGGTGAGAGGCTTTGGCTTTCATTCCCTGGCGGCACGCTCCTCCCCTGCCCGCCGCTCGGGCGCGGGAGGGGTACGTTGCCGGTCGCGAGCCGGAGCCTGAACGTCTTGGAGTTACCCGGGGAGGCTGCGATGGCAGACAGGCGCTACGAGGACGACAGACGCGGACAGGACGAGCGGCGCAGACGGGATCCCGAAGAGGAGCGGCGAGGCGAGCGGCGCGCGGAGATGTACCGGGGTCCCGATGAGAGGGGCTATGGAGGGGGCGAGCGGCTGGGCCGACGTGAGCGGAGCGAGCGCGGGAGCCGATATGCCGAGCGGCCGAGCCGGGACCGGGACTTCGATCCGAGGGCCAGCCCGAGCGGCGCCTTCCATGAGGACAAGAGCCGCATGGGCCCGGAGCGTGGCCGCTATGGCATGGGGTCGCGGGGCTATCGCGAAGCGCCGGAGCACCGGGAGCGCGACCACTCGCACCTGGCGGGGCTCCATGACATGGACGACATGTCGGAGCTTCGAGAGGGCTATCGGGAGCACCGCCGGCAGCGCGACGATTACCCGCCACGCTATGGCCACGGCCCAGGTGTGGAGAACATGGATGCGCCACGCCTGGGCTATGGAACCAGCACCACGCGCGGTGATGATCATGACATGGGCCACGGTGGCTTCCTCGGCGGGGGGAACTACCGCTCGGGCTCACCGATGCCCACGGGACGGGGCCCCAAGGGCTACCAGCGCTCGGACGAGCGCATCCGCGAGGACATCTGCGACCGGCTGATGATGGGCTGGATGAACGCGGAGAACGTCGACGTCGAGGTGCGCAACGGCGAAGTCACCCTCAAGGGCATGGTGAAGAGCCGGGACGAGAAGCGCGCCATCGAAGCGCTCGCCGAGTCCGTGCTGGGGGTGAAGGACCTCATCAACATGCTGCGCGTCGAGCGTACGGACCCGCTCCGGGCCTCGGAGCGTCCCGAGCCGCACGGCGACAAGCTGGCCGTGGCCCAGGACTCGGAGAAGGGCCCGATGCATTCGTGACGTGACGGGGCCCCGCACGAAAGGAACCCAACGATGGCGAACCGCTATGGCGATGAAGAGGAGTACGACCGACCTCGGGACGAGGACGAGCGCTACTGGCACGAGCGCAACTGGGGCAAGGGCGGAGGCTACGCCGCCGGCGCCGCGGGCATGGGCCGGGAGCCCTTCGGGGACGAGTGGCGAACGGCTCGCTCACGCGGCACGGGCAAGGCCCCCAAGGGCTACGTCCGCTCGGACGAGCGCATCCGCGAGGACGTCTGCGAGCGGCTGATGTACAGCCCCTATGACGCCAGCGAGGTGGAGGTGACCGTCACCGGTGGCGAGGTGACCCTGAGTGGCACGGTGCGCCACCGCGCCGAGAAGTGGGGCATCGAGGACGTGATCGAGGACGTCGTGGGGATACACGACATCCACAACCAGATCCGGATTCAGCGAGGCGAGACACAGCAGTCGCTCCCCTTCACGGATGAGCCGCGGCACTTCCACTCCTGAGGTGCCGGAGCGGAGAGCGAGGGCGTCGTCCACCCAGGCGGCGCCCTCCCCCGAGGGCTGTCCAGGTTTGTCTTTCGTATTGATGAGAATCGAGCGCTTGCGCCGCTGCTCGCCAGGTCAGGGGCCCTGCTAAGCTCTCCATCCGTGCGGGTCTTCCCGTGGGAGAGCGCCTCATGAGGTTTCACCGATGGGTTGTCGCGGGCTGCGCGCTGGTGCTCGGCCTGCTGCCAGGGCCGGCTCGGGCGCAGACCTCCGAGCTGCCCGTGTACGTGAGCGATCAGTTCAAGTCGGTCGCCAAGAAGGCCTCGCGGCAGCTCGTCACGAGCCACATCGTCTCGGCCTGTCCCGACAACAAGCCGCTGTGCAAGCCGATCGTCGAGCAGCTCGCGGTCGCCACCGAGGCGGCCATCTCGAAGGATCAAGCAGGGCTGGAACGGGCGCTCAACACCTTCTTCGTCAAGAGCTCGGTGGCGGGGCTCGTCGAGGTCGTCCTGGGCGATCTCGCCGACACCCAGCAGAGTGAGTACCCCCGGCTCGCCGAGGCCCTCGAGCCCGTCAGCCAGTGTCTGGTCGCGTCGGTCATCGCGGGCCGGGAGGCAGGCCAGACCCTCGAGGAGTGTCGGTTCGACCCGGACGAGCTGAAGGCGCTGAAGTCGGAGGCCGAGCGCCTCGTCTGCCGCGTCAATCCTCGGGCCTGCCCGCTCGTGGACAAGGTGGTGAACCTGCTGGAGCAGCGCCCCGTGAAGGTGGACGAGGTGGTGTACGGGCTGTCCCAGATCGTCGAGGGCGCTCCCTTCCACCGCAAGCGCGAGAGCCTCTATCTGTACAGCCTCGGCGACTTCCTGGCCCGGGCGCCCGAACATGGGCTGTACGACGCCACCTGGTCGTTCCTCACCAGCCCCGACCGCAAGTCGCGAATCTGGGACCGGGTCGGCGTCGAGGAGCGAGCCATCGCCAGCGGCGCGTTCTTCGAGTACCGCTTCCTCAACGGCACCGAGGACGACATGATCCTCCAGCTCTTGAGGGACTGTGGGCTGCCCACGGACGCCTATGATGGGTGGATCCGCGCCCGCGCGAGCCTGCCCGCCTTGCGCCAGTCCCTGCTCGTCGGCAGCGACATCCAGGAGCAGGTCGAGCCGCTCAGCGCGCTGCTCACCTACAAGCAGTGCAGCGCCGGCACGGAGGACCATCAGAAGCGACTGCAGGAGATGCGCAACCAGGTGCAGAGCCTCCTGGTGCCCCTGGAGTTCCGGAGCGCGATCCGGCGCTACGGGGTCGTCGCCCTCAGCGCGGCGGCGCTCCTCGACTACGTGCGCTCCTCCAACGAAGAGCAGCTGAGCGCCAGCATCACCCGGACGACGGTGTTCGGCGTGGCCCAGTCCGTGGCCGCCCAGCAGATCACCCAGCGGCTCCAGGCCGAGCAGGGCCGCACTCCTGCTCCCGAGAGCCGGCTGACCGGCGTGACGATGGTGGGGCCGGGCGACGTGCTGGGCACCTGTGAGTTCCAGCGCGTGAGCGCCCTGCTCGGCCTGCCGTACACCGTGGCCGATCTGAACGCGCCCCGGTGCTTCGAGCTGAACAGCCGCACGACGGTCCTGGGCATCACCGATCTGGTGGACCTCGGCGAGCGAGAGGACGCGCCCATCGAAGTGGAGGCCAAGGCCTTCGCCCAGTTGCTGAAGCACGCCTACTTCCAGCAGAACACGCCGGCCAGCGGGTTGAACAGCGAGCTGCTCGCGCGGCTGGTCGAGGAGTCCGAGCGCTTCCTTGGCGAGGTGATGGGCTCTCAGTCCCCCACCGTCACCCAGGCTTGGCCGGAGATCCGCGACGCCCTCGTCCGCCTCAACGCGAGCCCCGGGGACATGGAGGCCCGAACGAAGCTGCAGGCCCGGGCCTATGCCCTCGCCGCCACGGTGCCCGCCCCCGCCAGTGGGCCTTCGCTCACCGAGGAGCGCTTCGTCCAGCTGATGCTCGATGGCGTCTCCTCCGAGATCGAAGGCCGGCTCGCCCCCGTCTGGCAACAGTGGCTCGCGCGCAAGCGCCAGCTCGAGGCCCAGCAGAACCCCTCGGCGGCGGAGCAGGCCGAGCTTGCCGGGCTGCGGTCCCGCTCGCAGCGCCTGCCCCAGCCCCGGGAGGTCCGGGCGTTCCTGGAGATTCCCAAGGAGCAGCGCGCCGTGGAGGTGTTCAAGCTGCTGCGCGGCCTGCTGCGCGCCATCGCCCCGGAGATCCTGGAGAAGATCGAGGGCACCCTGCCCATCGGGCCCCTCGCCCAGGCCGCCCAGGATGGCGTGGAGCGACGGACCGACGACTCCCGCCGGCGGATGATGCGCATCGGCGCCGACTTCCTCGTCGCGCAGGCGGACAAGCTGGCGATCCGGATCGTGGGCGCCGATGCCGCTCGGTGCCAGGAGGATGACCCGAAGTGGCGCAGCATCCTCAACCGGCTCCAGGCGGCCTGTACGGCGCACCTCCTCATCCAGAGTGCCTACCACCCCATCGCGGACTACCTCAGCGAGGGAGGCTTCACGGCTCCAGGAGCGGCCCGGCTGGCGGATACCTCCTACCGCCAGCTCCTCCAGTCTCCCCTGCTGGCCTCGACGCCCGTCATCCTCAACGTGGGGCTGGGGGTCAACTGGGTGCGCCCGAACAAGCTCGACAGCGACTTCGTCACGCTCACCGTCGTCGACAAGTTCGGCCTGGCGCTCATCAAGTACAACGGCCCGAGCTATGGCTTCGAGGCCGGCCCCTTCGTGGGAGGCTTCCTCGATGCGCTGGTGCGCACGGCCTCGGGGGTCGAGGAGAAGTACTGGCTCGCCGGGTTCACCGTGGGCTTTCCTCGCATGGCCGGATTGGATCTGGGCCTCGAGGCTCACGCCGCGGCGGCCATGCCCTTCACGTTCACTCCCGACAAGCCCCAGCTCACGCTAGGGCTCACGGTGGTCGTCCCCTTCAGTACCGTGTTCGACTCAGGCGAGTAGAGGAGACAGACGATGGCCACGAGGGCGAAGAAGACCGCCAGGAAGTCGACCCAGAAGAAGGCCCCCGCCAAGAAGGCCCCCGCCAAGAAGGCCAGCGCGGAGCCCGTGCGCCTGGCGATGTCGAAGCCCAAGTCCAACTACTGTCCGGATGACGGGCGCCTGCTGCGCGCCGACCGCACCTGCCCCGTCACGGACTGCCAGTACCACGACACGCCCGTACCGGAATGACGCCGCCTCAGCTGGCGACGGGGGCCGGCTCAGTCGAGGGCGCCACGCTGATGACCACCGACTTGGAGGCGGGCGTGCGGCTCTTCTCCGCGAAGTCGTCGATGGCCACCAGCACGTTCGTCTCGGGGAAGTACGTCGCCGCGCACCCCTTCGGGATTCGGTAGGGCACCACCACGAAGCGGCGCGCCACGCGCGTCTCTCCCTGGAAGTGGCTCGTCAGGTCCACCACCTGCCCCTCAGTGAGCCCCCGCGCGCGGATGTCCTCCGGGTGCATCATCACCACCCGCCGCCCGTTGCGGATGCCCCGGTAGCGGTCATCCAGGCCGTACAGCGTGGTGTTGTACTGGTCGTGGCTGCGGATCGTCATCATCAGCAGCTGGCCAGGAGCCAGCTCGATTCGCGGCAGCGGGTGGACGGTGAAGCGCGCCTTGCTGTCCGGCGTGAGGAAGCGCCCCTCGCGCGGGCCGTTGGGCAGATAGAAGCCGCCGGGCTCCCGCACGCGCCGGTTGAAGTCCTCGAAGCCAGGAATGACGCGGGAGATGAGCTCGCGGATCCGATCGTAATCCTCGGACAGCCCCTGCCAGTCCACCCGACTGCGCTCGCCGAGCACCGCGCGCGCCAGCCGCGAGACGAGCTCCGGCTCGCTGAGCAGGTGCTCGGAGGCCGGCTCCACCGCGCCGCGCGAGGTGTGGACCACCCCCATCGAGTTCTCCACCGTGACGAAGCGCGCCTCGCCCGCCCCCATGTCCCGCTCGGTGCGCCCCAGACAGGGGAGGATGAGCGCGCGCCGCCCGTGGACCAGGTGCGCCCGGTTGAGCTTGGTGGACACGTGTACGGTGAGGCGCGTGCGGCGCAGGGCCTCGGCGGTGAACTCGGTGTCCGGCGTGGCCGACAGGAAGTTGCCGCCCAGGGCGAAGAGCACCTTCACCCGCCCCTCGTGCATGGCGTGAATCGTGGCCACGGTATCCAGCCCGGGCTTGCGGGGAGGCTCGAAGCCCAGCTCGCGCTGGAGCGCGTCCAGGAACGCCGGGCTCGGCTTCTCGACGATGCCCATGGTCCGATCGCCCTGCACGTTGCTGTGGCCTCGCACCGGGCACAGCCCCGCCCCCGGCCGGCCCACGCTGCCGCGCAGCAGCGCCACGTTGGCGATCTCCTGGATGTTGGCCACCGCGTTGCGGTGCTGGGTGAGCCCCATGGCCCAGCAGAAGATCGTCCCCTCCGACTCCGCGAGGATTCGCGCCGCCTCGCGGAGCTGCTCCGCCGACACGCCGCTCTGCTCCACCACCTCGTCCCAGGACACGGCGCGCAGGGACTCCACGTAGGCCTCGAAGCCCGTGGTCCGCTGCCGGATGAAGTCGCGGGCCACCACCTGTCCGGGCCGGCGCGCCTCCTCCTCCAGCAGCGCCTTGCCCAGCCCCTTCAGCAGCGCCACGTCTCCGTTGATGCGCACCTGGAGCCACAGGCTGTTGATGGCGGTGCCGGGCCCAAGGAGCTGAATCGCCTCCTGCGGGTGCTTGAAGCGGTTGAGTCCCGTCTCCGGCAGCGGGTTGATGCTGACGATCTTGCAGCCCCGGCGCGCGGCCTGCTGCAGCGAGGTGAGCATCCGCGGGTGGTTGGTGCCCGGGTTCTGGCCGATGACGAAGATGGCCTCGGCCTTCTCGAAGTCCTCCAGCTTCACCGTGCCCTTGCCGAAGCCCAGCACCTCTCCGAGCGCCGTGCCGCTGGACTCGTGGCACAGATCCGCGCAGTCCGGCAGGTTGTTGGTGCCGAACTGCCGCACGAAGAGCTGGTAGAGGAACGCCGCCTCGTTGCTGGTCCGCCCGGAGGTGTAGAAGCACGCCTCGTCCGGCGAGCCCAGCGCGTTCAGCTCGCTGGCCACCAGCGCGAAGGCCTCCTCCCAGGAGAGGGGCTCGTAGTGCCCGCTACCCTCGCGCAGCACCATGGGGTGCGTCAGGCGCCCCTGCTTGCCGAGCCACAGGTCCGACTGCCGCGACAGCGCCTCCACGCTCCACTGGCGGAAGAACTCCGGCGTCACCCGCGCCGTCGTCCCCTCCTCCGCCACCGCCTTGGCGCCGTTCTCGCAGAACTCCGCCATGGAGCGCTCGGCGTCCGGGTCCGGCCACGCGCAGCCGGGGCAGTCGAAGCCGTCCTTCTGGTTGACCTTGAGCAGCAGCTGGGTGCCGCGCACGGCGCCCATCTCTTTCCAGATGTGCTGGAGCGAGGACACCACCGCGGGAACGCCACCCGCTACCTCCTGCGGGGGCCCGATGTCAGGCGGCCGAGCCTCCGGCGGAGGCTGGGCGCTGACCCGCTCCGGAGCGAGCGGCGCCGGTGAGCGCGAGGCCTCCTCCGGCACTGCCTGCTTGTCTCTCCGTGCGTCCGCCATGGGGTCTCCCGGGGGCAGCTCGCGCCGGCGTCTGCCGGTGCGGTGGCCCCTCGCCCCACTCTAACGTCCTGGCCGCGCGAAGAGCGCGCCAGGCAACCTGCTCAGCACTCGGTTCCGCCCGCCGCTTCGATGGTGAACACCTGGCGCGCCTCGGGGAAGACCAGGATGTGCAGATCGGCGTGGTGGCAGAAGTCATCCGTCGACACCTGCCACCAGTGGTAGTAGCCGGAGCGGTACGCCTCGGACGTCCCCACCTGCGTCTCGATGGTCGGCACCAGCGGATCGAGGAACCGGAGCGCCGACTGCGTGTCCTCCATGCTCCGCTCGGGGTGCTCCGAGTCCCGCTCCCAGGGCTTCGACAGGTCCGAGGCCCCCACCTCGAAGGCCATGGGCACCACGTCCGCGAAGGCGAGCTCCCCCGCCGACGGGGCGAACTGGAAGGCGCGCACGGTGGCGTTCTCCCCGGCGGCGGCCAGCACCTCGGCGCTCACCGGAACCTCCACCAGCGAGGTGTCTCCCACCGCCTGCGAGGCCTTCTTCAGGCTCGTGGCCTGAGCAGGTGCGTTTTCCTGCGCTTCCTTGCTACACGCCACGCCCAGGGTGGCAGCCAGAGTGAGGGCCAGTAACGAGAAGCGCGTCATCCAGGGCTCCTGTCTCAGCGGGCCAGATCAGCCCGCAGTGGAATGATTCGATGATGCTCGAATTTTACAGAAGCATCAAGTTAGAACCGCATTCCAGGCCAGAGGCGCTAGTCCAGCCAGACTTGTGAAACCGGTTTTACTCCCGGAGGAAGTTGGCGATCTTCAGCCACAGCTCGCCGCCGTTGACGGGCTTGGTGATGTAGTCCGTACAACCACTCTCGTAGCCGCGCTCCACATGCTCGGCGCCGCTGAGCGTGGTCAGCAGGAGGATGGGCGTGTTGCGCGTGGCCTCCTCGGCCCGCAGCCTCCGGCACGCCTCGAAGCCATCCATCCCCGGCATCATCACATCCAGCAGGATGAGGTCCGGGTGCTCGGAGAGGGCCACCTGCACCGCCTCCGCGCCATTGGAGGCGGTGAGCAGCTCGTACGGCCCCACCTGGAGCAGCAGCCGCTCCATCATGAGCACCGTGGGTGAGTCATCGACCAGTAGGATCTTCTTCGCCGCGGACACTGCCCCTCCCAAGGGTTTTGCCAGATGAATGCTACTGGTTCGCGCGCACCGCGTAGACCGTGGGCATCACCAGGCGGACACGGTGGGTCAGCCCCGTCAGGCTCTCAGCGTGGCCGATGAAGAGATAGCCCGCCGGCCCCAGGTAGCTCAGCAGCCGCTCCAGCGCCCGCTGCTTGGAGGCCGCGTCGAAGTAGATGAGCACGTTGCGGCAGAACACCAGATCGAAGCGCCCGCTCACCTCATAGTCGTCGGCATGCAGGTTGAGGCGCTGGAAGCGCACCAGCTCCCGCAGCTCCGGGCCGGCCTTCATCCGCCCCTCCTGGCTGCCGACGCCCTTGAGCATGAAGCTCTTGAGGTACTCCGTGGGGATCTCCCGCGCCTTGTCCAGCGGCCACAGCGCCTGCCGGGCCCGCTCCAGCACCCGCGTGGACAGGTCCGTGGCGAGGATCTCGATCCTCCAGCCCTCCTCGGGCGGCAGATGGCGGCGCAGCACCATGGCCAGGGTGAAGGGCTCCTCGCCCGACGAGCACCCGGCGCTCCACACGCGCACCGAGCGCGAGCCCGAATCCGTGGCGCCCTGGGCGCGCCAGCGGGGAAGCAGCTCGCGCTCCAGCCACTGGAAGTGCTTGGGCTCGCGGAAGAAGTGCGTCTCGTGGGTGCAGATGGCCTCCACGAGCTTCATCCGCTCGGCCGCATCCTCCTCGGCCCGCTTCAGGTATTCGCTCAGGGAGATGTCCCCCAGCTCCCGCAGCCGGCGAGACAGCCGCCCCACCAGCAACGCCTTCTTGGCGGGCCCCAGGTGGATGCCCGCCTCGCGGTAGATGAGCTGCTGGTAGCCGCGGAAGATCCGGTCCGGCACCTCGGGAGCGCCCGGGAAGGGCACGGACTCGGGAACTCGGGACATGAGCGATAGCGCCCCATTCATCGCGCGGCTTCCTTGGAGGACGTCTCCGCCTGGACGGGCGGGGCCTCGGAGGCCTTGAGCGCGCCGGCGGCGAGCAGATCCTGTCCCTGGAGCACCCGATCGATGTCCAGCAGGAGGATGAACTTCTTGCCGGCCCGGCCCAGGCCCACGAGGTAGTCGACGCGCACGGGGGTGCCGAACGCGGGCGGCGGCTCCATGTCCCCGGGGCCGAGCTCCACCACCTGGCCGATGGCATCCGCCAACACGCCCAGCACCAGCTTGTCGCCCTGGAGTGACACCTCCACCACGACGATGCAGCTGCGGCGCTGGGGGGTACACGGCGCGAGCCCGAACTTCACCGCGAGGTCGATGACGGGCAGCACGCTGCCGCGCAGGTTGGTGACGCCGCGGATCCACGCGGGCGCACCGGGCACGCGCGTCACCGTGTCGTACTCGATGATCTCCCGCACCTGCAGGATGCCCAGCGCGTACTCCTCGCCGGCGACGAAGAAGCTCAGGTACTGCGAGACGACCGCGGGGGTGGAAGGTTGGCTCACGGGAGTCTCCTCATCAGAAACGCTTGAATTCACGGTCCTCATCGGGCAGCGCAGGGGCGTTCTCCCGAGGTACCTGGGTGGGGCTGGTGCTGGCAATGGCCTTCAGGGCAGCAGCGGCCTGACTGGTCGGGCCGGAAGGGACCTGAACGCGAGGCACCAGTTTACCGCCAGCGGGCGGAGGGCTCCAACCCGGGCGACGCGACGGCTCCTCGGCTGCCGCTACCCGGAAGACGGACACGAGCACCTGGAGCGCCTCGGCCTGGGCCGACATCTCCTCGGCCGTGGAGGCCAGCTCCTCGGCCGCCGAGGCATTGCGCTGGGTCACCTGGTCCATCTGGATCATCGCCCGGTTCATCTGGTTCACGCCGGAGGCCTGCTCGGTGGAGGCGGAGACGACCTCCTGCACCAGCTGGGCCGTCTTGTGGATGGAGGGCACCAGCTCGCCCAGCAGGCTGCCGGAGCGCTCGGCCACCTTCACGCTCTGGGCGGCCATGGTGCCGATCTCCCGCGCCGCGCCCTGGGCGCGCTCGGCCAGCTTGCGCACCTCGGTGGCCACCACCGCGAAGCCCCGGCCGTGCTCGCCGGCCCGCGCCGCCTCGATGGCCGCGTTCAGCGCCAGCAGGTTCGTCTGGTAGGCGATCTCCTCGATGATGGTGACGCGCTCGGCGATGGCGCTCATCGCCTCCACCGTCTCCGTCACGGCCTTGCCGCTGTCGGCGGCCTCGCTGGCCCCCTTGAGGGCCATCTGCGCCATCTGCCGGCTGTGGTTGCCGTTCTCCTGAATGGTGGCGCTCATCTCCTCGAGGCTGGCGGTGGTCTCCTCCATGCTGCTGGCCTGCTCGCTGGTGCCCTGGGACAGGCTCTGCGAGGAGGAGGACACCTGCGCCGCCGCCGCGGCCAGCGCCCGAGCGCCCTCGCGCACATCGCGCAGCGTCTGCTCCAGCCGCTGCACCATGCGCTTCATCGCCGCCAGCAGTCGGCCCGCCTCATCCCCGGTGGTCGCCTCGATGCTCACGGTGAGGTCGCCCTCGGCGATGCGGTCGGCCACCTTCACCGCCGCCGCCAGGGGAGCGGTGATGCTCCGGGCCACGACGAAGCAGAGGACCGCTCCCAGCAGCACGCTGCCCACCATCACGGTGCCAATCCACCGCCGGGCGGAGTCGTGGGCGGTGGCAGCCTCGGCCGTCGTCTGTCGCGCGCCCTTGACGAAGGTGGCCACCAGCGCGTCCACCTTGCCCGTGAGGACCTCGAAGTCCTTCGACGACTGGACCTGGAGCGCCTCGATGCTCCGCCTGTCCCCGTTCTTCCGCGAGAGTTCCATCAACTGATGGTGACGACCGAGGAAGTCCTCCCAGGGCTTCTTGGTCTCCTCGAGCAGCTGGCGCTCCGCCACGGGCAGCACACTCTGCTCGTACCCCTTCAGGGATCGCTCGAACTCCTGGCGGGACTGCTCCGCCTCGCCCTCGAGTCGCTCCTTCGCCTCGGGGGACAAGGCCACGAGGTGACTCAGCTCGGCGTTGCGCAGCTTGAGCAGGCTGCCGCGCACCTTCGCGAGGTGTTGGACACCGGGCCCCCACTGGTTGGCGGCCTCATCCGCCACCCGGCGCAGGTCCTCGATCACATCGAGGGCGAAGAACCCCAACCCCGAGGAGAGCACCAACAAGGAGAGGAACGCGACCAGGAGCTTGGTGGTGATCTTGAAGTTCCGGAACCAGATCATGAAGTTCTCGCGAGTCGAGGCACGGGCTCAGGCGGCGGCGGTGGGCCCTGGAGCCACCAGGAGCTTGCGCAGGAGCGTGGAGACGTCGAGGACGAGGGCGACACGACCATTGCCGAGGATGGCGGAGCCCGAGACGCCGGGAAGGTGCTGGAAGAGCCGGCCCAGGGGCTTGATGACCGTCTGCGTCTGGCCGAGCAGCGCGTCCACGGCGAAGCCGGCCTGGTGGCCCTGGCCATAGCCGACGATGACCACGCTCTCGCGCTCGGCGGGCGGACCCTCCATGGCGAAGTGGTCGCGCAGGCGCAGGAAGGGCAGCGGCTGGCCTCGGAGGTTGAGGACTCCAGAGCGGCCCGGCTGCCGCTCCGTGGGGGGCAGGTCCACGCACTCGATGACGCTCTCCAGGGGCAGCACGTACGTCTCCTCCCCCACCCCCACCAGGAAGCCCTCGATGATGGAGAGCGTGAGCGGCAGGCGCAGCGTCAGCGTGGTCCCCCGGCCCGCCTGGGTGTCGATGGAGATGGCGCCTCGCAGCGCCTCGATGTTGCTGCGCACCACGTCCAGGCCGATGCCCCGGCCGGACAGCTCGGTAAGGCGCTCGGCGGTGGAGAAGCCCGGGGTGAAGATGAACTGGTAGAGCTCATCGTCCGGACGCTCCTCGGTGGGCCCGAGCAGCCCCATGGCGCGGGCCCGGTCCCGGATGCGCCCCGGGTCCAGCCCCGCCCCATCATCGGAGACCTCGACGAGGATTCCGCCCGCCTCATGGCGGGCATGGAGCCGCAAGGTGCCCATGGGGTTCTTGCCCCGCGCCTTGCGGACCTGGGGCGGCTCGATGCCATGGTCCACCGCGTTGCGCACCAGGTGCGTGAGCGGATCGCGGATCAACTCCACCACGGCGGTGTCCACCTCCACCTCTTCCCCGCTCAACTCCAACCGCACCAACTTGCCCGTGGCCGTGCTCAGGTCGCGCAGCGTCCGCGCGAAGGGCTGGAAGGCGCTGCCGATCGGCACTAGGCGCGCCTTCATCACCAGCTCCTGCAAGTCCTGGTACAGCCGGTCCGACTCACGGTGGGCCGCCAGCAGCTCCTGGGGCGAGTAGCGCCCGGGCTGCTCCAGCATCGTCGTCAGCCGCCCACGGGCGATGGCGATCTCCCCCGTGAGGTCCAACATCCGATCCAGCCGGTCCAGCCCCACCCGCAGCGTCCGCTCCCGTGCTGGGGCTGGCACGGCCTCGGTGAGCCGCTCGGCGGCGGGAGCCTCGCCCTCGACGGCAGGTGCGGAGCTCGCGGGCGACGCCGCCTCGGGGGGACCTCCTGCGCGCGCCGCGGCCACCAGCCGACGCTGGATCTCCCCCGGATCGACGCCCGCCCGCTCGTTCACGTTGGGGATGCCGATCAGCAGCCGGAGCGCATCCACCGCCTGCAGCAGCAGGGTCGCCAGGGCCGCCGTCCTGGGCACGGCCCGCGCCGAGAGCTTCTCGATCAGATCCTCGACCGTGTGCGCCAGCTCGGAGGCTGCCGGAAAGCCCATCAACAGGGCATTGCCCTTGAGCGTGTGGATGGACCGGAAGAGCCGCTCGAACACCTCGCTCCCGGCGGACGTCTCGATGGAGAGGAAGGTCTGCTCCATGCCCGCGAGCAGCTCGGTGGCCTCGGCGCGGAACACCGCGCGGACCATCTCCAGATCCGGACGCATCACCCACCCCCCAACTTCTTGACCAGCGCCGACCCGTCATCCGTGCGAAAGCGCAGCTTGCGGCCCGTGGTGCCCCCCAGATCCTCGGCGACGAGGGAGATGCCCAGCTCGCCGAGCAGCTGCCGGGCCAGCTCCGCGTTGCGCTGGCCCAGGCCCGCCTTCCCGCCGGGAGCGATGCCGCCCACGGCCGCGCCGCCGAACACCTTGGCCCGCAGGTGCTGGCGCTGGCTGCCCAGCCGCTCCAGCTCCGACACGAGCGCGGGGATGGCGGTATCGCCGAAGCGACCGGCGGCGCCCGAGGCCCCGGGGGCGCTCGGCAGCAGGAAGTGGTTCAGCCCGCCGATGTGCAGGTGCGGATCCCACAAGCAGACCGCGACGCACGAGCCCAGGATGGTGGTCACCTCGGAGGGATTGCGGGAGACGAAGATCTCCCCCGGATGGAGGAACACCCCGCGGACATCAGAGGCAGCGGAGGCCACGGAAGGCGGCGGAACCCCGGCGGGCAGGGCGACCTTGCCCACCGCCGGAAGCGCCACGCCGCCGTGCGTGGCGAGCAGCTCCAGGATCTCGAAGTCCTCCTCATCAAAGCCGCGCTTCTGGGGCAGCAGCCGGAAGAGCGCGAGCACCCCTCCCACCTGCCCACCACTCGACAGGGGGATGCACGCGGAGAGCTCCGCCTCCTGAGCGCTCGAGCTGACACCGCGGGTGCGGCCGGCGATGTACACCCCACCCTCGCGGGCCACCTGGCCGAGCAGGTCCGGGGCGGACATGAGAGCGTGGACCCGCGCCTCGGGCAGGCCCAGGCTCGCGGCGTGCGCGAAGCCCGTCCCGCTGGAGTCCCGCGCCAGCACCACGAACTCCTCGCACCCGATGAGCTGGGAGACGATCTCTCCCACGGCCTCCAGTGCCTCGGCCGGGCGTTGACAGCTCTTCAGTCGCTGAAGGGCGGCGGCCGCCCGTGGGCGGAGGGGGGGATGTCCGGGTGCGTCATTCG
This sequence comes from Hyalangium ruber, assembly GCF_034259325.1. Classification (NCBI taxonomy): domain Bacteria; kingdom Pseudomonadati; phylum Myxococcota; class Myxococcia; order Myxococcales; family Archangiaceae; genus Hyalangium; species Hyalangium rubrum. Next base: position 583,919 of record NZ_JAXIVS010000005.1, read on the forward strand.
ACATCACGGTCCCAGGAAGCTCTCGATCTTCGCCCTCAGCTCATTGCCGTCGAAGGGCTTGGTGACGTAGTCGTTGCAGCCGCTCTCGTAGCCGCGCTCCACGTGCTCGGAGCCGCCGCGCGTGGTGACCAGGATGATGGGGGTGGTGCTCGTGGGCGCCTCGGCCCGCAGGCGCCGGCACACCTCGAAGCCATCCATGCCCGGCATCACCACGTCCATCAGGATGAGGTCCGGGCGCTCGGCGAGCGCGGTGTCCACGGCCTCCTGACCACTGGTGGCGCTGAGCAGGGCGTACGGCCCATCCTGGAGCAGCAGCCGTTCCATCAAGAGGACCGTGGGTGAATCATCGACCAATAGGATCTTCTTCTGGGCTGACATGGCTTTCTCTGGAAGGGTCCCGGGCGCCGAGCCGGGCGGAATGCCCCCTACGCTCCCACCCACCCAGAGAATCTCTCTGAGTACACGTGCCCCCACCTCACGGCACCCTGGCCTCAACCCTGGTGTTATCACACGTTGTTTCACGATCAATTCGGCGGCCCCTTTAGGGATTGGCTGCCTCCTGCCCCATCCCTTCGGGTAGAGGTTCCCCGCTGCCCGGCAGCCGAGTTCGGTTAGGCTGCCCGGCCCTCAGGCAACCCCTTCTGCTCTTACGGAGTTTCCGCTCATGTCCCGAGTCATCCGCGCCCCCCGAGGCAACACCCTCACCTGCAAGGGGTGGGTCCAGGAAGCCGCGCTCCGGATGCTGATGAACAACCTGGATCCCGACGTGGCCGAGCGCCCCGAGGATCTCGTCGTCTACGGCGGCACCGGCAAGGCCGCGCGCGACTGGCCCTCGTTCGAGCGCATCGTCGCCAGCCTCCAGTCGCTCACCGACGAGGAGACGCTGCTGGTGCAGTCGGGCAAGCCGGTGGGCATCCTGCGCACCCACCCGGACGCCCCGCGCGTGCTGCTGGCCAACTCCAACCTCGTGGGCCGCTGGTCCACGTGGGAGCACTTCCACGAGCTCGAGAAGAAGGGGCTGATGATGTACGGCCAGATGACGGCCGGCTCGTGGATCTACATCGGCACACAGGGCATCCTCCAGGGCACCTTCGAGACGTTCGCGCAGGCGGGGCGCATGCACTTCGGCTCGGCGGACCTGTCCGGGCGGCTGGTGCTCTCCGGAGGCCTGGGCGGCATGGGCGGGGCGCAGCCGCTGGCCGCCACCATGAACAACGCCGTGTTCCTGGGGGTGGAGATCGACCCGACGCGCGCGCGCCGCCGCGTGGAGACGCGCTACCTGGACGTCGTGGCGGGCAGCCTGGACGAGGCGCTGGCGCTGGTGAAGGAGGCGCAGCAGAAGCGCGTGGGCCGCTCCATCGCCGTCATCGGCAACGCGGCCACGGTGTTCCGCGAGCTGTACCGGCGCGGCGTCAAGCCGGACCTGGTGACGGACCAGACGAGCGCGCACGATCCGCTCAACGGCTACATCCCCGCGGACCTGTCGCTGGAGGCGGCCGCCGAGCTGCGCCAGCGCAACCCCGAGGAGTACGTGCGCCGGGCGCGGGAGACGATGGCCGTCCACGTGCAGGCGATGCTGGACTTCCAGGCGGCCGGCAGCCACGTGTTCGACTACGGCAACAACCTGCGCGGGCAGGCGCAGCTGGGCGGCAAGGAGAACGCCTTCGAGTTCCCGGGCTTCGTGCCAGCGTACATCCGCCCCATGTTCTGCGAGGGCCTGGGGCCCTTCCGCTGGGTGGCGCTGTCGGGAGACGCCGAGGACATCCGCCGCACGGACCGGGCGGTGCTGGAGCTGTTCCCGGAGAAGGAGTCGCTGCGGCGGTGGATCGAGATGGCGCAGCAGCGCGTGGCCTTCCAGGGCCTGCCGGCGCGCATCTGCTGGCTGGGCTACGGCGAGCGCGCCAAGGCAGGGCTGGCCTTCAACGAGCTGGTGCGCAAGGGCGAGGTGAAGGCGCCCATCGTCATCGGACGAGACCACCTGGACTGCGGCTCGGTGGCCTCGCCCAACCGCGAGACGGAGGCCATGAAGGACGGCTCGGACGCGGTGGCGGACTGGCCCATCCTCAACGCGCTGGTGAACGCGGTGAACGGGGCCTCGTGGGTCTCGTTCCACCACGGCGGCGGCGTGGGCATGGGCTACTCGCTGCACGCCGGGCAGGTCATCGTGGCGGACGGCACGCCCGAGGCGGCGCGGCGCATCGAGCGCGTGCTCACCTCGGATCCGGGCATGGGGGTGCTGCGGCACGTGGACGCGGGCTACTCGGAGGCCATCGACGTGGCCCACCAGCGCGGGGTGAAGATCCCCGGCGTCACCGTGTGAGGCACGCCGTGCGGACGCGATCTCCGAGACAGGGACTGGCGCTCGCGGCGGCCGCGGCGCTGGCGGGGCTGGTCGGCTGCGCGCCCACCACCGTGAGCCCCATGGTGATGCGGTTGGGGCCTGGGCCCTCGAGCGGCAGCTCCGTCCATGGAGGCATCCGCAGCGGGCCACGACTGTCGGCCCCGGTCGCCGCGCGCACCGGCTCCGACAACTCCGGAGTGCCCTTTGGCGGAGACCAGGCCAGCTTCTCGACGCGGCAGTGGTCGATGGCCTACGACTTCGCCGTCACCCGGCACTTCAACGAGAAGCTCTCCATGCACCTGGGGGTGAATGGAGAGATCTACTACCCGCTGCCGCTGCCGGGCTATGGCGTGTACGGGGGTCTGTCGACCTGGTACGGCACGGAGCAGTTGGGCATCGCCCCCGCGGTCGTGGTGCGGGGGGCCACGGACTTCGGCATCGAGACCCGGGGCGGGCCCGGGAGCATCCTCGGCGCCGAGGCCTCCAGCGCCCTCTACTTCTGCCCGGAGCCGCGGGTCGCCCTGGGACTGGTGCCCTTCTTCGGCGTGCATCAGGTCTTCAACGAGGCGGAGAGCAACACCGCGCTGTACTACGGAGGCGCCTTGGTGTTTCAGATCCCGCTGGGCAAGGTGGACAAGATCGAGTTCTCCGGAGGCTTCGGCCGGGCGAACGTGCTGAGCGAGGCGAGCTGGAACGTCCCCATCGTCGGGGCGCGGTGGGGGCGCTGAGCATGGAGCCGCTGGCGCTGCTCGTCCGCAACACCTCCGAGGTGCTCACCCTGGAGGGCACGCACCGCGAGCCCGCCGAACAGGCGCTCACCGCCCGCCCGCGTGCCTGCGTGGGGGTGCGCGGGGGCCGCGTGGCCTGGGTGGGCCGCGAGGAGGAGCTGCCCCCCGGCGCCGTGGACTCGGGCACCGAGGTGCTGGATGCCCAGGGGTGCATGGTGGGCCCGGGCTTCGTGGATCCGCACACGCACCTGGTCTTCGCGGGCGAGCGCTCCACCGAGTTCGACCTGCGCTGCCAGGGCGCCACCTATCTCGAGATCGCCCAGGCGGGCGGCGGCATCCTCAGCACCGTGCGCGCCACGCGCGCGGCGAGCCAGGAGGAGCTGGTGCGCCTCGCCCTGCCCCGCCTCCAGCGCCTGCTGGAGTACGGCGTCACGACGGCGGAGGTGAAGAGCGGCTACGGGCTCGACGTGGAGAACGAGCTGAAGATGCTGCGCGCGGTGCGCCAGCTCTCGACGCTCTCGCCGGTGGAGCTGGTGCCCACGCTGCTGTGCGCCCACGCGGTGCCGGAGGAGTACAAGGGCCGCCGCGAGGAGTACGTGGAGCTGTGCGTTCGCGAAATCCTTCCCGCCGTGGCGAAGGAGGGCCTGGCGCGCTTCTGCGACATCTTCGTCGAGCAGAGCGCCTTCACCCCGGACGAAGCCCGCCGGCTGCTCATCGCCGCGAAGGCGCTGGGCTTGCGGCCGCGCCTGCACGGAGATCAGCTCACCTCGGGCGGAGGCGCCGAGCTGGCCGCCGAGCTGGGGGCCGCCACCGTGGACCACCTGGAGCAGGTGAGCGAGGCGGGTATCCGTGCGCTGGCCACAGCGGACGTCACCGCCGTCCTGGTGCCTACCTCCACCCTCTTCCTGCGCATGCGCCCCTACGCGCCCGGCCGGAAGCTGCGCGAGGCGGGGGTCAACGTCGCTTTGGGCACCAACGTCAATCCTGGTTCGGCGATGACGGAGAACCTTCCCCTGGCGCTGGGGCTCGCCTGCCTGGAGAACGGGCTGACGGCGGCCGAGGCGTACTGGGCGGCCACCCGAGGCGCCGCGCTGGCGCTGGGCCTGGCCTCTCACGGTCGGCTGGCGGTGGGAGACATTGCCGACCTGGTTGTCTTTTCGTGTTCAAACTACCGGCACCTGCCCTACCACCTCGGAGTGAACCACGCTCGGACGGTGTTGAAAGCAGGCCGTGTTGTCATTCGAGACGGAGTGACACACTGTACTTGAGGGGGGGACCCTCCTTCTTGACAGTTCAGCCCAGGCGGGAGGACATAAAGCCTCTCGTCGGGGCCGGCCGTTATTATTCCGTCGTTCGAGCGCTATGTGCCGCCTGTTTGGATTTCGTTCCTCAGTTCCCGCTGCTGTCCATCCCGCCCTGGTGACGGAGAAGAACTCTCTTGTCATCCAGTCGCGTGAGCACAAGGACGGCTGGGGAATCGCCGCGTATGGAGTCGAGCAGCGCCCCCTCACCGCGCACGGGGTGGGCCCGGCCCACAGCGACCCGGACTTCCACCGGGTGAGCAGCCTGGTGTCTTCCCACACGGTGGTCGCGCACGTCCGGCAGGCCTCCGTGGGAGCCGTCGAGCTGCGCAACTCGCACCCCTTCCTGCTGGGCCGCTGGTCCTTCGTCCACAACGGCACGCTGAAGGACTTCGAGCGGCATCGCTCCTCGGTGGAGGCGCTCATCCGGCCGGATCTGCGCACGAACATTCGCGGGACGACGGACTCGGAGCGCTGCTTCCACATCTTCCTCACCCGGCTGTCGGCGCGCGGGAACGTGGACGACTCGGTGCGGCTGGAGGACGTGGCCAGCGCGCTGGCGGAGACGATGGGGCTGGTGGCCGCCCTCACGGACGAGCCGGGCAAGGATCGCTCGGCGATGAACTTCCTGGTGACCAATGGCGAGGTGATGGTGGCCACGCGGCGGCACCGCACGCTCTACATCTCCGACGGTCGCCGCTCGTCGACCTGCACGACTTCGGCGCCGATCCGGCACGGCACGCAGCTCAACCAGCTGCTCATCGCCAGCGAGGTGCTGTGCGGCAACCAGACCGCGTGGAACGAGGTCTCCGAGGAGGAGGTCATCGGCGTGGACGGCAAGCTCGTGCTTCACCGCTGGCGCCTGTCGGATCTCGCGGTGGTGGGCTAGCGCCCTTCCGGCTCACGCGAGCCAAGCGGTGAGCAGCTCCGCGGGCCTGGGTCCAAAGGCCTCGGCGTGCAGCTCTCGCGCGTCTTCTCCCGAGGGGCGCAGGGTGATGCGCAGGTACTCGCGCGGCGCCGCCTCGGGGATCCGGTCCAGCCATTCGACCAGCACCGCGCTCTCGCCTCCGAGCAGATCGAGGAAGCCGGTGGCGTACAGCTCGTCATAGTCCGCGATGCGGTAGAGGTCCGCGTGGTGCAGCGGAATGCGCCCGTTGTACGGGTAGACGATGGCGAAGGTGGGGCTGGCCACCTCGGAGCGTGGCACCTGGGCTCCCTGGGCCACCCCGCGCACCAGGTGCGTCTTGCCCGCGCCCAGGTCGCCAATGAGCCCGACGAAGTCCCCCGGCTGGAGCAGCTCGCCCAGCCTCACGCCAAGGCGGTGCGTCTCCTCGGGAGACTCCGAGCGCACGGTGCGCGTCAGGGTCGGCGCGCTCATCGGTCCCACCGCGTCCAGACGTCACAGAGGCCCTTGATGAGATCGGTGGCGATGAGCCCCACCTTCCCGCGCTTGCCCGCCGCGAGGTCTCCCGCGAGGCCGTGGACGTAGACCGCCGCCCAGATGGCATCGGGCACCTGGAAGCCCTGGGCGAGGAACGCGCCGCAGATGCCCGAGAGCACATCTCCCGTGCCTCCGGTGGCCATGCCGGGGTTTCCGGTGGGGTTGATGTAGAGGTCCCCGTCCGCACTCACGGTGAGGGTCCGCGTGCCCTTGAGGACGAGCGTCACCCCGTGCTCCATCGCGAACTCCCGGGCCAACTCCAGGCGGTGGGCCTGGACCTCTTTGGTGGAGCGCCCCGTGAGCCGGGCCATCTCGCCCGGGTGCGGCGTGAGCACGACTTGCCGCTTCGCGCCACGCAAGGCGCTCAGGTCCGTGGCCACGGCGTTGAGCGCGTCCGCATCGAGCACCACGGGCGCCTCCACGCGCGCGAGCAGTTCGGCGATGAGCTTGCCCGTCTCCGGCCCTCGGGGGATGCCCGGGCCGATGACCAGCGCATCCTTGCCCTCGGCCGCGGCCAGCAGGGGCTCCAGGTCCGCGAGGCCCAGGGGCCCCGAGGCCTCCAGCGGAATCCCCATCAGCTCGGGCGCGAAGGACAGGACGGTGTCGACCACCTCCGCGCGGGTGGCCACGGAGACGAGCCCCGCCCCCGAGCGCAGAGCCGAACGGGCCGCCATGGCCGCGGCGCCCGTCTTGCCCCGGCTGCCCGCCACCACCAGCACGTGCCCGTACGTCCCCTTGTGGGAATCCGCACGACGAGGGGGTAGCACGCCACGGGCGTCCGCCTCCTCCACGAGCCTCGGCACCAGCCCGGTGAGGGCATGCAACGTCGCGGGAGAAAGACCGATGTCCACGCGCCGCAGCTCGCCACAGCGAGAGGCGCCCGGCTCCAGCACCTGTCCCCGCTTCAGCAGCCCAAAGGAGACGGTGACGTCTGCCTCCACACACGGCGTGAAGGCCTCACCGGTATCACTCTGAAGCCCGGAAGGGACATCGGCGGCCACCACCTTCGCCCCCGCCGCCCGCCACCCGTCGATGCGATGGATGGCATCCGCGAACTCCCCGGCGGGCGCCCGGCTGAGCCCCGTGCCGAAGAGGGCATCCACCACCACGTCCCCTCTCCCCAGCGTCGGCAGCGCCTCCAAGCCCTGCGCGGTGAAGCCATCGGCCTCGAGCGCTCGCAGGTTGCGCTTCGCCTCGGCCGTCATCTTCGCCCGGTCGCCCACCAGCGCCACGTCCACGCGCGCCCCACCCTCTCGGAGAAAACGCGCGGCCACCAGCCCATCCCCACCGTTGTTGCCCGGCCCGCAGACCACGGAGAAGCGCCCACCCGGGCCCGCCACGCTCCGAGCCGCCTCCGCCAACGCCCGGCCCGCGTTCTCCATGAGCAGCGCCGAGGGCATTCCATGCTGGGCCTCGGCGGCCTGCTCGGCCTCGCGCATCTGTGCGGCGGTGAGGACGCTCTGCATCGCTAGGCTCGCTCCTGCAGGATGACGGTGGCCGCGGCCACCCCCGCGTCATGGGTCATCGTCAGCAGCGCGTCCACCCGCCGCTGCTCCATCACCTCTCGGGCCACGCCGCTCACCACGAACCGAGGCATGCCGGCGCCGCGCACCACCTCCATGTCCCGCCAGCGGATGCCCGGCGGTGCCCCGAGCGCCTTCACCAGGGCCTCCTTGGCGGCGAAGCGCGCGGCATAGGCGCTGGCCGAGTCGGCCCGAGCCCCGCACAGGGCCCGCTCGGCGTCCGTATACACGCGCTCCAGGAAGCGCTGGGCGCGCGGGCCCTGGAGGATGCGCTGGATGCGCTCCACCGAGCAGATATCCATCCCCAGGCCGACGATCGCCATCGCCCTACCCCGGGTTGCGCATCAACTCCAACATCTCACGCACCGCGCGCTCGAAGCCCACCAGCACCGCCCGTCCCACGATGGCGTGCCCGATGTTCAGCTCGTCGATCTCCTTGATACGCGCGACCGGCTGCACGTTGTCGTAGTTGAGCCCGTGTCCGGCGGCCACGCTCATGCCCAGCTTCGCGGCGGCCTTGGAAGCGTCGAGGATGCGGCTCAGCTCCCGCCCCCGCTCGCGCTCGTTGCGCGCCTCGCAGTAGCGCCCGGTGTGGATCTCGATGCGGTCGGCGTCCACCTTGTGCGCCGCGCGCACCTGGTCCAGGTCCGGATCGATGAACAGCGAGACGGTGATCTCCCCGTCCTTGAGGTTCTTGATGATCTTCGCCACCGACTCGCGCTGACCGGCGACATCCAGCCCGCCCTCGGTGGTGAGCTCCTCGCGCCGCTCGGGCACCAGCGTCACCACGTCCGGCTTGTACTCGTAGGCGATCTTCACCATCTCCGCGGTGGCGGCCATCTCCAGGTTGAGCAGCGTCTGGCACGTCTCCCGGAGGATGCGCAGGTCGCGGTCCTGGATGTGGCGCCGGTCCTCTCGCAGGTGGATGGTGATCTGCTGCGCGCCGGCCAGCTCGGCCAGCGCCGCGGCCGTCACCGGATCCGGATACGTGGTGCGCCGCGCCTGCCGCAGCGTCGCCACATGATCCACATTCACACCCAGTCGCTGTCCCATGGCCCACTCCTCGTGCGCGCAGGGGGCGCGCCGGCCCTTCTATTGGTGGCTGGCGCGCGGATGTCAACTCATCCTCGCAGCCGCACTCAGTTATAACTCTCACGGCTCGTTGAGCATGGGGAGGCAGCGCACGATGTCTCAGGTTCCAGGATTTTCGCTGGGCGAGCTCCTCCACGAGGGACGCCGGTCGGTGCTGTACCGCGCCACGCGGGTCAGGGACGGGCGCCCCGTCGTCCTGAAGATGATGAACATGGCCATCGCGGCGGAGCGCGTCCTCGTGCGCCTGCGCCATGAGCTCGAGGTGCTCCGGTTCCTGAATGGGCGGGGTGCCATCCACGCGCTGGAGCTGCTCTCCAACGCGGACCAGCCCGTGCTGGTGCTCGAGGACGTGGGAGGCACGTCCCTGCGCGCCTGGATGAAGGGCATGGCCCTGGGGGTGCGCGACGCCCTGGTGCTCGGCGGAAGGCTCGTGGCCCAGCTCCAGCAGGTCCATGCCCAGCGGGTCATCCACAAGGACCTGAACCCCAGCAACATCCTCGTCATCGAGCGTGGGGGCGCGGGCGCCGCTGAGGTCGAGCTGCGGCTGATCGACTTCGGCATCGCGGCGACGCTCAGCCGGGAGACGCCCTCGTTCAAGAACCCAACCATGGTGGAGGGCACGCTGCCCTACATCGCCCCGGAGCAGACGGGGCGCATGAACCGCTCCGTGGACTACCGCGCCGATCTGTACTCGCTGGGGATCTGCCTCTACGAGCTGCTGACGGGGACCGTGCCGTTCACCGCCACGGATCCGCTGGCGCTGATCTACTGCCACCTGGCCCAGCCGCCCGAGCCGCCCCACGTGCGAAGCGCGACGGTGCCCAAGGCCGTCTCCGCCGTGGTCATGAAGCTGCTGGCCAAGGATGCCGAGAGCCGCTACCAGTCCCTCGAGGGACTGCAAGCCGACCTGACCCGCTGCCTGGAGCAGCTCGACCAGTCGGGCTGGATCGCGCCCTTCGAGCCCGGCCTGGATGAGCAGCCCCTGGGCCTGCAGCTTCCCCAGAACCTCTACGGCCGCGAGAACGAGGCCGAGCAACTGCTCGCGGCGTTCTCCCGTGTGTGCGAGGGGAACGTACCCGGAGCAGGCACAGGGAAGGCCGAGCTGCTCCTGGTCATGGGCGAGTCGGGCGTGGGCAAGTCATCCCTCGTGCGCGAGCTGCACAAGCCCATCACCCAGCGGCGCGGGCTCTTCCTGGCGGGGAAGTTCGATCCGTACCAGGGCAGCGCCGTGCCCTACTCCGCCTTCGCGCGCGCCTTCGACGCGTTCTGCCACTACCTGCTCACCGAGAGCGAGGAGGCGCTGGCGGGCTGGCGCAAGCGGATCCTCCGGGCCGTGGGCGAGAACGGCCAGGTCATCATCGAGCTCGTCCCCAGCCTGGAGGCCGTCATTGGTCCCCAGCCGGCGCTCTCGGAGCTGGATCCCCTGGCGCGCCAGAACCGCTTCCAGCTCACCTTCCAGCAACTCCTGAGCGCGGTGTGCCACCCGGAGCATCCGCTGGTGCTCTTCATCGATGATCTGCAGTGGGCGGATGGGGCCTCGCTGAAGCTGCTGGAGACCCTGCTGGTCGGCTCCGGAATCAAGAACCTCCTGCTCATCGGGGCCTACCGCGACAACGAAGTGCGGAAAGGCCACCCGCTCCTCCAGTTGATCGAGGACACGCTCGTGGCGGGGGTGATGATCTCGACGTTGAGGCTGGGCAACCTGACGGTGGACGACGTCACCACGCTGGTGGCGGATACGCTGAAGAGCGGGCGCGAGCGGGTCCAGGAGCTGGCGAACCTCGTCTACGCCAAGACCCGGGGCAATGCGTTCTTCGTCCACCAGTTCCTGCACTCGCTCCACGAGGCGGAGCTGCTGGTGCGCCGCCCCACCCTCTCCCGGAACGAGCAGTGGAGCTGGGACATCACCGCGATCCGGGGGCGCTCGGCCACCGACAACGTCGTCGAGTTCCTCGAGAAACGGCTCGAGAAGCTCCCCCCTCGTGCGCGAGAAGTGCTGGAGGTGGCGGCCTGCCTCGGAGGGACGTTCGAGCTGAAGACCCTGGCGCTCGTGGCCAACGCACGCGTGGCTGGCGCCAAAACGCCTCCCGACGGGAGCGCGGAGCAGCTCGAGGTGATGCGCGGACTGCTGCGCGAGCTCTGGCCGGCGATCGACGAGGAGCTCATCATCCCCAGCGAGCAGGCCTACAAGGTGGTGCGGACCGAGCAGCCCGACGCGGCCGAGCTGGCGCAGTGTAGCTTCTCCTTTCAGCACGACCGGGTTCACCAGGCCGTCTACGCCGGCATCCCGGAGCAGCAGCGGCAGCTCCTGCACCTGGAAATAGGCCGGCGCCTGCTCGCCGCGCTCCCGAGCGACGTGCTGGAGCGGCGCCTCTTCGAGGTGGCCGACCAGTACACCCATGGACTCCCTCTGCTGACCGACCCGGCGGAGCGCCATCGCCTGGCGGGCATCAACCTGCGCGCGGGGACGAAGGCGAAGGCGGCCAACGCCCACGGCACGGCGCTGCAGTACCTGCACAACGGCCTGACACTCCTGCCGAACGAGCGCTGGGAGCAGGACTATGCGCTGACCCTGGAGCTCCACTCGGAGCTGGTCGAGGCGGCCTATCTGAGCGGCGCGTTCGAGCGCATGGAGCAGCATGCGCAGGAGGTGCTCGCCCACGCCCGCGAGCTGCTCGATGTGATTCCAGTGCAGGTGACCCGGCTCCAGGCCCTCCAGGCCCAGAGCCGCCTCACCGACACGGTGTCCTTGAGCCTCCTGGTGCTCTCCCAGTTGGGCATCTCACCGCCCGCCAACCCCACGCCGGAGGACCTGGATGCCGCCTTCGCGGCCAACCGGGCCCTGCTGGGAGACAGGGGCGCGGAGGAGATCGCCGCGCTGCCCCCCATGAGCGATGCCAGGCTCCAGGCGGCGCTGTGGGTGGCGAGCAACAGCGTCTCCACGCTGTGGAACGCCGCGCCCGCGCTCTACCCGTTCGTCATCCTCGAGCTGATCCAGCGCATGGTGCGCCAAGGCAACACCGCCTACTCCGCCGTCTTCTACGCCAACTACGGACTGATCCGGTGTGCCGCGGCGGATGACATCGACGAGGCGTACCGCTGGGCGCTGATCGCCAACGAGGTGAGTCGCCGGTTCGACACCAAGCGGACCCGCTTCCGGACGATGTTCGTGGTCTACAACTTCCTGTGGCACTGGAAGCACCCCATCCACGAGATCCTCCGCCCCCTCCGGGAGACGTACACCCTGTCCCTGGAGAACGGCGATCCCGAGCAGGCCGCCTGGTGTCTCATCGCCCAGGGCATGGCGGCCCTCGCCTCGGGGCGACCGCTGCCCGCGATGAAGGCCATGCTCGAGGAGCATCTGGCCAGCATCGCCCGGCTCCAGCAACCGCGCACGGCGGAGCTCACCCGGATCTCCCTCCAGAGCACGCTCCTGCTCAGCGGGGAGGCCGAGCGCCCCTGGGAGATCGTGGGCGAGGTGTATGACGAGCGCATCGCGGTGGAAGGCTATCGCGCCGACAACAACCTCGTGGCGTTGTCGATGCTCTACTGCAACCGGCTCATCCACGCCTATCTCTTCGGGCAGTACAAGCGGGGCCTCGAGGATGCGAAGGTGCTCGACACCTGCATCATGGGGCCCGCCGCCACGGTGATTCCGCCGCTGGTCAACCTCTATGACTCCCTGACGCGGCTGGCGCTGGTGGAGGAGATGGACGCGCAGGAGCGCGCCGCCACCCTGGAGCGGGTGGAGCTCAACCAGCAGCGGCTGCGCATGTGGGCCCAGCACGCGCCCATGAACCAGCAGCACCGCTACGAGCTGGTGGACGCGGAGCTCGCCCGCGTTCGAGGCGACCGGTGGCGCGCCGTCGAGCTCTACCAGGCGGCCATCCGTGGCGCCCACCTCCAGGGCTTCGTTCGGGAGGAAGCGGTGGCCAACGAGCGCGCCAGCCTCTTCTGGCAGGCCCAGGACAACCCGGAGTACGCGCTCATGCACCTGCGGCGCGCCCGGCGCCTCTATGAGTCCTGGGGCTCCACGGCGAAGCTCGCGGCGCTGATGAAGCGCCATGCGCAGCTCGAGCTGATGGCGCCCCTGCAGCGCGCGAGCACGGTGCCGGAGTCCAGCCAGTCCTCGACCGCCCAGAGCTCCTCGCTGGATGTGCTGTCCATCATCCGATCCGCTCGCGCCATCTCGAGCGAGATCGTCCTGTCGGACCTGATGCACACGGTGCTGCGCATCATCCGCGAGAACGTGGGCGCCCAGTACGGCGCGCTGGTGGACTTCGATGAGCGCCAGGGCTGGCTCATCCGCTGCCAGACGGAGAACGAGAGCCGCACGGCCGCCGACCTGCCCATGAGCGTGCTCCACTATGTCCGTCGCACGCTCAAGCCCGTGGTGCTGGACGACGCCAGCACCCAGCCTCCCTATTCGGTGGATGCGGTGGTGCGCGCCCGGGGCCTGCGCTCCGTGCTGTGCATCCCCCTGGTCTACCGGGAGCGCCACCATGGGCTGCTCTACCTCGAGAACTCGCTGGCTACCCAGGCGTTCAGCGAGGCCCGGCAGGGTGTCGTCGAGATCCTCGCCGCCCAGGCCGCGGTCGCCCTGGACAATGCCCAGCTCTACCATCACATGGCGGAGCAGAACCGCGCGCTGGAGTCCTCCCGCGGAGCGATCGAATCCGCCCAGCGCCAGATCCAGGACATCATCGACAACTCGCCCGCGGTGATCTTCGTGAAGGACCTCGAAGGCCGCTACCTCCTGATCAACTCGCCCTTCGAGAAGCGCAGTGGCCTCTCTCGCGAGGACCTGCTGGGCAAGCGAGACGCGGACGTCTTCCCGGCCGAGCATGCCCGCAGGCTCCAGGAGAACGACCGCCGCGTGGCCGAGAGCGGCACCACGCTCGAGTTCGAAGAGGACGTGCAGCAGGGGGACGAGGTACGGACCTTCCTCGCCCTGAAGTTCCCTATGCGAACGGAGAACCAGCGGGTCTACGCGATCTGCGGCATCTCCACGGACATCACCGACCGCAAGCGAGCGGAGATCGCGCTCCAGCAGGCCAATGAAGAGCTCGAGCGCCGCGTCAACGAGCGCACCGAGCAGCTCCACGTCGCGCAGCTCCAGCTCGTGGACCGGGCCCGCCATGCGGGCATGTTCGAGATCGCCAGCAGCATCCTCCACAACCTCGGCAACGCGCTCAACAGCATCTCCGTCAGCAGCACGTGGCTGCGAGAGCACGTGCAAGCGCTGCCCATCGCCAGCCTGGGCAGGCTCGCCACGCTGCTCTCTCGCCCCAGCGCGGAGCTGGCGAAGTTCCTCACCGAGGATGAGCGGGGAGTCCACGCCCCCCGGTTCCTGAACGAGCTCCATCGCAAGTTCCAGGCCGAGGGCGAGCTGCTCCTCAAGGAGACCGACAACCTGTCCGAGCTGGTCGAGCACGTGCATGGCGTCATCGGCACCCAGCAACAGTATGCGCGCACCCGAATCACCCTGCGCGAGCGGCTGTGCCTGCACGAGCTCGTCGAGGACGCGCTCCGCCTCTGCGCCATCGGGGGCCACTTCGACAACATCATCCAGCGCGAATACGGAGACGAGCAGCCGGAGTTGTACGAGCGGCACGTGATCGTCCAGATCCTGGTGAACCTCATCACCAACGCGAAGAACGCGGTGCTCGAGGCGCAGAGTGGCAACAAGCCGCGCATCACGATCTCGGTTCACCAGGACGCCACCCAGACGACGGTGACGGTGAGCGACAACGGCATCGGCTTCGATGAGGGTGTCAAGAGCCGGCTGTTCTCGTTTGGTTTCACCATGCGGGCCAAGGGTCATGGCTTTGGCTTGCACAGCGCCGCATTGAGCGCCCAATCGCTCGGAGGCCGAATCGAAGCCCACAGCGAAGGGCCAGGGTTGGGAGCGAAATTCCAGCTCATCCTGCCGCGCGCCAGCTCTTGAGAAACGAGAACACCGTGGGCGAGGTGTCAGCTTGCACCCTCGCAGGTGAAAATCACCCCACGGTGTCCCCTCTTTACAGCACGTGCTGAGTAATCAGACGATTCCCTCTCCTCGTTGCTCCACCTCGGTGGCGAGCACGAGGTCCGAAACTCGGGATGGGGGACAATCATGCAAGGCTTTGCGAGAGCTGTCTTTGCCGCGCTTTTGTTCGCGTTGCTTTCCACAGACAGCGAGGCTTCCGCCGCGCCGTCCTTTACCGTCTTCGAGAGTGGTCAAGTCAGGCCCCTGGCCCTCTCTCCGAATGGCAAGTTCCTCTTCGCCGTCAACACGCCAGACAATCGCCTCGAGATCTTCCACGTCGAGAGCAGCGGGCTCGTCCACCGCGCCTCGGTGCCCGTGGGCCTCGAGCCCGTCGCGGTCGCGGCGCGCGGCGATGACGAGGTCTGGGTCGTCAATCACCTCTCCGACAGCGTGAGCATCGTGAAGCTCGGGCTGGGGGGCTATCACGGCACCGTGGTGCGGACCCTGCTCGTGGGCGATGAGCCGCGCGACATCGTCTTCGCCGGCCCCGGCAGGCGGCGCGCCTTCATCACCGCCGCCCACCGTGGCCAGAACGTCCCCTTCGATCCGAAGCTCACCACGCCGGGAGTTGGCCGGGCCGATGTCTGGGTCTTCGACGCCGAGAACCTGGGTGCCTCGCTGGGCGGCATTCCGGTCAACATCCTCACCCTCTTCAGCGACACCCCGCGCGCGCTCGCGGTGACACCGGATGGCTCGCGCGTCTACGCGGCTGCGTTCCACTCCGGCAACCGCACCACGGTGCTTCACGAGTTCCAGGTGCCCGATGGGGGCGAGGCCAAGGGCGGCGTGCCCGGCCCGAACACCAACTTCCAAGGCATACCCGCGCCCGAGGTGGGGCTCATCGTCAAGTTCGATGGCCAGAACTGGGTGGACGTGCTCAACCGCTCGTGGAACGACGAGGTGCGCTTCTCGCTGCCGGACAAGGACGTGTTCGTCATCGATGCGATGGCGTCTCCGCCGAAGCAGGTGGCGGGCGCCTCCGGCTCCTACTCCGGCGTGGGCACCATCCTGTTCAACATGGCCGTCAACCCGGTGAACGGGAAGGTGTACGTCAGCAACACGGAGGCCCGGAATGACCTGCGCTTCGAGGGGCCTGGCACCTTCGCCGGCACCAGCCTCCGGGGGCACCTGCATGAGAGCCGCATCACCGTGCTGAGCGGCTCGGCCGTCGCGCCCCGGCACCTCAACAAGCACATCAACTACAACGCCTGCTGTGCCCCGCTGCCCAACGCCGAGAATGAGAAGAGCCTGGCGCAGCCGCTCGGCATGGCGGTGAGCTCCAACGGCGCCACGCTCTATGTGGCCGCGTTCGGTTCCTCGAAGGTCGGCGTGTACGCCACCGCCGCGCTCGAGGCCAACACCTTCGTGCCCAGCACGACGAACCAGATTCCGCTGAGCGGCGGTGGCCCCACCGGCATGGTGTTGGATGAGGCGCGCGGGCGCATGTACGTGCTGACGCGCTTCGACAACGCGATCTCCATCGTCAACACCGTCACCCGCCAGGAGATCGCCCACCTGCGGATGTACAACCCCGAGCCGCCCAGCGTGGTGGAGGGCCGCCGCTTCCTCTACGACGCGCGCCACAGCTCGAGCCACGGTGACTCGTCCTGCGCGAGCTGCCACATCTTTGGCGACTTCGACAGCCTGGCCTGGGATCTCGGCAACCCGGACGGAACCGTGGCGGACAACCCGAGCCCCATGGTCCCTCCCCTGCCCGGACGCGGCACCGATCCCACGTTTGGCTTCAATCCCGACTTCCACCCGATGAAGGGTCCCATGTCGACCCAGAGCCTGCGCGGCATGGCCAACCACGGGCCGATGCACTGGCGCGCCGACCGCACCGGCGGTCAGGAGGAGCCCAACGCACAGCCGAACGAGGGCTCCTTCGACGAGGCCGCGGCCTTCAAGAAGTTCAACCCGGCGTTCATGGATCTGCTCGGGCGCAGCGCGCAGCTCACCCCCGCGGAGATGCAGAAGTTCACCGACTTCATCCTGCAGGTCGCCTACCCGCCCAACCCGGTGCGCAACCTCGACAACTCCCTCACACCGAGCCAGCAGGCGGGGCGGGACTTCTTCTTCAACGTGACGCTCGCACCGCAGGGCACGTGCGAGACCTGTCACCGGCTCGATCCCACCGCCAACCCCGGAGAGGGCCCCGCCGCCGGCTTCTTCGGCGCCGACGGCCGCACGTCATTCGATCCGGGGCCGCAGTTCTTCAAGGTCCCGCACCTGCGCAACATGTACCAGAAGGTCGGCATGTTCGGCGCCGGCTTCGCCTTCGGCTTCCTCGGCGAGGACCCCTTCATGGGCGATCAGGTCCGCGGCCTCGGCTTCAACCACGACGGGACCATTCCGGACCTGTTCCGCTTCAGCAGCGGCTTCGACCAGAACGCGTTGAATCCGGACGGACTGCCGAACACGCCTCAGAGCGCCAAGGGCAAGCGGGACATGGAGGAGTTCATGCTGGCCTTCGACAGCAACCTGGCGCCGATCGTCGGCCAGCAGGTGACGCTCACCGCCGCCAACCACCTCGTCGTGGCCCCCCGCATCAGCCTGCTGAAGGCTCGCGCGGACGCCGGCGAGTGCGAGCTGGTGGCCAAGGGCCGGATCGCCCTGCTCGAGGTGGGCTACCTCTACCAAGGTGGCGGGAAGTTCGCGGGCGACCGGCAGGCGCAGGCCCCGCTCCATGACGCGGTCCTGCGCACGCTCGTCATCGCCAGCGGAGGGGTGCTGACCTATACCTGCGTTCCCCTGGGCTCGGGTGAGCGCATCGGCATCGATCGCGACCTCGATGGCTTCCTGGATGGGGACGAGCGGGCCGCCGGCAGCAATCCGGCGGACCCCACCAGCACCCCCTGAGCCGCCCCTCAGCTCAACGCGTGGGAGAGCGCCTCGGCGATCTCCTTCGCGTAGGCCTCGTTGCGCGCCGCGTTCTCACCCTCGATGAGGATGCGCACCTTCGGCTCGGTGCCCGAGAAGCGCACGAGCACCCGGCCGTCGCTGCCCAGCCGCTGCTCCACGCTGTGGATGACCTTCATCACCTCGGGCAACTCGCCCAGCTCGCGCTTCTGCTTCACCACCACGTTGAGGAGCGTCTGGGGCACCG
This sequence comes from Hyalangium ruber, assembly GCF_034259325.1. Lineage (NCBI taxonomy): Bacteria > Pseudomonadati > Myxococcota > Myxococcia > Myxococcales > Archangiaceae > Hyalangium > Hyalangium rubrum. The sequence goes on from NZ_JAXIVS010000005.1 coordinate 601,479, forward strand.
GCTCGAAGATCGACGCCAGCTCGCTCAGCGGCTTGCCCTGGCGGCACATCACCGCCAGGAGCTGCAGCGCCGCCAGCGTCCCGTCACCCGTGGTGGAGTGGTCCAGGAAGAGCAGGTGTCCGCTCTGCTCGCCGCCGAGGTTGTAGCCGTGCTTGCGCATCTCCTCGACGACGTAGCGGTCACCCACGCGCGTGCGGGCCACCTTGACGCCGAAGCGCGACACCGCGCGCTCCAGGCCGATGTTGCTCATCACCGTGGCGACCAGCGTGTTCTTCTTCAGCTCCTGGCGCGCCACCAGCTCGCCCGTGCAGATGGCCATGATGGCGTCGCCGTCGACGACCTTGCCCTTCTCATCCACGACGATGAGGCGATCCGCGTCGCCGTCGAGCGCCAGGCCCAGGTGGGCGCCGTGCTCCAACACCGCGCGCGCCAGCCCCTCGGGGTGCAGCGCGCCGCACTTGTCGTTGATGTTCTTGCCGTCCGGCGCCACGCCCAGCGGAATGACCTTGGCGCCCAGCTCCTCGAGCACCGCGGGTGCCGTCTTGTAGGCCGCGCCGTTGGCGCAGTCGACGACGATGGTCATCCCCTCCAGCGTCAGCTCGCGCGGGAAGGTGGCCTTGAGGAAGACGATGTAGCGGCCCCGCGCGTCATCCAACCGGAACGCGCGGCCGATCTTGTCCGCCGTGGGCCGGATGGTGTCCATGGTGCCCGAGGACAGCAGCTCCTCGATCCTCGCCTCGGTCTCATCCGGCAGCTTGAAGCCGTCGCGCCAGAAGAACTTGATGCCGTTGTCCTGGTACGGGTTGTGGGACGCCGAGATGACCGCGCCCGCATCCGCCCGCATGGACGTGGTGAGGTTCGAGATGCCCGGCGTGGGCAGCGGCCCGGTGAGCCACACATCCACGCCCATCGAGGTGATGCCCGCCGCGAGCGCCTGTTCGATCATGTAGCCGGACAGCCGCGTGTCCTTGCCGATGATGACCCGGTGCTGGTGCGGCCCGTTCCGAATGAGGAACGCGAGCGCCCGCCCGAGCTGCATCGCCACCTCGGCTGTCATCGGATAGACGTTCGCCTCTCCGCGCACGCCATCCGTGCCGAACAGCCGCTGTGACGCCCGCTCCTCCTTGGGAGACATGTTCATCTTGTAAGCCATGTGTGCCGCCTCTCACCTTTTCCCGCGCCAGAACACCCCGGCGCCCCATCCCCGCAGGGCTTATACCGCGCCCATCACGGGCTCGAAGCTAGGAAGCCAAAGCCATCTGGGCAACCGCCCAACCATGCGTATTCCAAGGGATCACCTGTCCCTTCAGCCGCCCACCTTGCCCGAGGCGTAGAGCGTGCCGCCCTCGGTGGCGGAGCGGATGGCGTCCACCACGGAGAGGGCATCGCGCGCCTCCGCCACGTCGTGTACCCGGACGAAGTCAGCACCCCCCAGGGCCGCCACCGTCGCCACCGAGCCCAGGGTCGCCGCCAGGCGCTCGCTCGCGGGCTTGCCGCCAGTGAGCGTCCCCAGGAAGCCCTTGCGGCTGGTGCCCACCAGCACTGGCAGCCCCAGCACGCGCAGGTCCGCGAGCCGGCGCAGCAGGAAGAGGTTGTGTCCTAGCGTCTTGCCGAAGCCGATGCCGGGGTCCACCAGGATGCGCTCCCGGGCCACACCGGCCGCCACGGCGCGCGCCACACCCTCTTCCAGGAAGGCGTGTACCTCGTCCATCACGTCCTCGTAGCGAGGCGCCTGCTGCATCGTCTCCGGAGTGCCTTGAATGTGCATGAGGCAACAGGCCGCGCCCGCCTCCGCGACGACGCGCGGCAGCTCCGCGTCGAAGTGGAAGCCGCTGATGTCGTTGATCTGCGTCGCGCCCGCCTTCAGCACCTCCCGGGCCACGACCGCCTTGGTGGTGTCCACCGAGAGGGGCACCTGCGTGTGCGCGCGCAGTCCCTGGATGACGGGCAGCACCCGAGCGAGCTCCTCCTCGGCGGAGACCGGCTTCGAGCCCGGCCGCGTCGTCTCCCCGCCCACGTCCAGCACGTCCGCGCCCGCCTCGGCCAACCTCAGTCCGTGGGCGATCGCCGTGTCCGGCGTGGCGAACTGCCCGCCGTCCGAGAAGCTGTCCGGCGTCACGTTCACCACACCCATGACATAGGTGCGCGCACCGAACTCGAAGGTCCGCCCGCCCAGCACGAGCGGAGCCGGCGTGGCCACCGTCTCCAGCGCTCGGGTAAGCGCGCCTGCCAGCTCGGCGAGCTCCGCGTTCTCCCGCGCCGCGGAGATCAGCCGATCGAACTGCTCGCGCCGTCCCACCAGGAGCCCACTGCCCAGCCGGGTGCGCGGGTCTCCCGCGACGTAGACGGGGAACTCCTCCCGCCCCGGCGCGGTGGACGCCTCGAAGAGACCCTTGAGGAAGCGGCCCTCCACCCGCGTCAGCCCCGTGAGCAGCAGCCGGTACTGCGGCAGCTTCTCCAGCAGGTACTCACGGGCGCTGGTGGGCAGCCCCATGCGGCGGAAGGCGAGATCGATCTCCGCTGGACGCTCGGCGAGCAGCGGGTGGGCGCGAATCATGACGCGGGCTCCAGGGCGATAAACGCAAGAAGGCCCTCCCAGCACTGCGCGGGGAGGGCCTTGGGTTCTACCGAAGCCTCAGGCTCACGCCTTGTTCGGCTCCATCTTCGGGATGGACTCGAGCGCGTCGAGGATCTTCCGCTTGTCCTTCTTCTCGGTGGACTTCGGAGGAGCCGTCACGCGCGGAGGCGGACGCTCACGGGTCAGCGCGCCACCCTGCAGGAGGATGTTCACGTCCTCGGCATCCAGCGTCTCGTACTCCACGAGCGCGTCGGCGATGCGCTGGAGCGCGTCCCGGTTCTCGGTGAGCAGCTGCTTGCCGCGCTCATAGGAGCCCAGGACGATGCCGCGCACCTCGGCGTCGATCTGCCGCGCCGTGTCCTCGGAGTAGTCCTTCGTGGCGCTGAAGTCGCGGCCGAGGAACACCTCGCCCTCGCTCTTGCCGAACGCCAGGGGCCCCAGCTTGTCGCTCATGCCCCAGCGGCACACCATGGCGCGCGCCGTCTCGGTGGCGCGCTCGATGTCGTTGGCCGCGCCGCTGGACATCTCGTTGAACATGATCTCCTCGGCGAGCCGACCGCCCATCGCCATGGTGATCTGATCGAGGATCTGCTTCTTGTACCCGTTGACCTTGTCCTCGGTGGGCAGGCTCCAGGTGACGCCCAGGGCCTGGCCGCGCGGGATGATGGTGACCTTGTGGAGCGGGTCGCAGCCGGGCAGCAGCTTGGCCAACAGCGCGTGGCCAGCCTCATGCACCGCCGTGTTCCGCTTCTCCTTCTCGGTCATGATCATGGACTTGCGCTCGGGGCCCATGAAGACCTTGTCCTTGGCGGCCTCGAAGTCGCTCAGGTCCACGCGGTCCTTGTTCTGACGCGCGGCCATCAGCGCCGACTCGTTCACCAGGTTCTCCAGGTCCGCGCCCGTCATGCCCGGCGTTCCGCGGGCGATGACCTCGAGGTCCACCTCGGGAGCCAGCGGCACGCGGCGCGTATGCACCTTGAGCACGCCCAGGCGGCCCTTCAGATCCGGCCGCGGAACCACGATGCGGCGGTCGAAACGACCGGGACGCTGCAGCGCGGGGTCCAGCACGTCCGGACGGTTGGTGGCGGCGATGAGGATGACGCCCTCGTTGGACTCGAAGCCGTCCATCTCCACCAGCAGCTGGTTGAGCGTCTGCTCGCGCTCGTCGTGACCGCCGCCCAGGCCCGCGCCACGGTGGCGGCCCACGGCGTCGATCTCATCGATGAAGATGATGCAGGGGGCGTTCTTCTTGCCCTGCTCGAACAGGTCGCGCACGCGGCTGGCGCCGACGCCCACGAACATCTCCACGAAGTCCGAGCCGGAGATGGAGAAGAACGGCACGCCGGCCTCACCGGCCACCGCGCGGGCCAGCAGCGTCTTGCCCGTACCCGGCGAGCCCATCATCAGCACGCCCTTCGGGATGCGGCCGCCCAGCTTGGTGAACTTCTTGGGGTCCTTGAGGAAGGCGACGATCTCCTCCAGCTCCTCCTTGCACTCATCGGCGCCAGCAACGTCGGCGAACGTCACCTTGTTGTGGCTCTCGTTGAGGAGCTTGGCCTTCGACTTGCCGAAGGTCATCGCCTTGCCGCTACCGCCCTGCAGCTGGCGCATGAAGAAGATGAAGAACAGGAACAGGAAGACCACCGGCATCCACTGGCCGAGGATGGTCAACCACAGGTTGTTCTGCTCCTCCTTCTCGTACTTCACGTCCACGCCCATGCCCTGCAGCTTCGTGAGCATGGTGGAGTCCGGCGCGGGGCCCGTCGTCCGGAACTTCTCGTTGGTGTCGGCGTACTTGCCCGAGTACGTGTTGCCCTTGACCGCGATCTCCTTGACCTTCTTGTCCTCCACCTTGGCCAGTAGCTGGGTGAAGCTGGGCTCCTGTACCTGCTCGTTGCCCTGGGAGAAGAAGTTATAGAAGGCCACGAACAGGACGATCAGGATGACCCAGAGTCCGATGGTCTTGTAAGTCGAACGCACGTGTTTGCTGCCCTTTCAAAGCTCGGCGGAATGCGGGCCGCGCTGGAATTCCTCCAGCTATTTCAATGACTTGGTCCGACGCTTGGCGAACTGCCCTGCCTCGGACCGTATCAGCAACACCAAAGAGCCCCCAACTATTTAGGGCCTTGTGCCCATCCTCCGCCCCTCATTGTGCAGACTCTATAACGGAGCGCTGCCCCCGTCGCTCGGGATGGGAGGCAGCGCCCAGAGCGACTGTCCGCCAACCAGCTTACGGCCAGGCGGCCCCCAGATCCCCGGGACCCAGAGCAGTCGCCCCTCGGAGTCCGTCACCACGGGCTGGAGATCCCGACGCTCGGCGGGCACTCGAAGGTCCACGAACACATCTTGGAGCTTTCGCGATCCCTGGGCACCTGACACCCGATCGCCTGCTCGGCGCGTTCGCACGGTGAGCGGCCAGCGCGTGTCCTCGGGCAGCGTCAGGACCAGCGCTCCTGGCGGCGCGGCCTGAGCGCTCACCTGGAAGCGCCAGCCCGTACCCTTTAGAAGACCCGCGGCCCCCGCTCCTTCCAACGTCAATGTGCCGCGCGAAGCGCCCTGGGGGCGGACACAGCGCACACTGCCTCCCGCCGCTCGGAGCTGGAGGCCCGCGCTCAGGGTCGCGGACCGTCCCCGCGCCACTGCTTCGAGGACCCGCGCGAGGGTGGCGTCATCCACCACGGCTCCTACCTGAGCGAGCAGCCGTGAGAGCACCCGCCGCCTCAGTGGGGGCTCCAGCGCGCGGACGCCCACCGCGTCCAGGCTCCCCTCCGGCCGCACCAGCCGGCGCCAGGCCGTGTCCGCCAGCTCGCTCAGCAGCGCGTCGTCCTCGGCCGCCAGCCGCGCGAAGGAGGCCAGCTGCCGCGCCACCGGGAAACCCGCCGCCCGGGAGAGCGCGGGCAGCACGTCGTGGCGCACCCGCGAGCGGAAGAGCCGAGGGTCCTCATTCATCGGATCCACCACGAAGCCCACCGACTGCTCGCGAAGGAACGCCTCGATCTCCCCACGCGTGCGCTCGAGCAGCGGGCGGACGAGCGTGCCCCTTCGCGACAGGACGCCTGCCGCGCCTCGCAGGCTCGTGCCCCGCGCCAGCCGCATCAGGAGCGTCTCGGCCTGGTCCGAGGCCGTATGCGCGGTGGCCATCGCCGCCAGCCCCCGCTCCAGGCGAACGGCCTCCAGCGCCGCGTACCGCGCCTCGCGTGCGCGCTGCTCCACGCCCGCTCCCGCCTTCAGGCGCAGTTGGCGCACGTGGCACGGGAAGCCATGGAGCGCGGCCAGCCGCTCGACCGCCCGCACCTCCTCTACCGCCTCGGGCCTCAGACCATGGTCCAACGTGGCCACCTCCACCGAGAGGCCCAGTCGCCCGCACACCCGGGCCGTGCCCTCGAGCAGCGCGACGGAGTCCGCTCCCCCCGAGACGGCGATCAGCACCGAACGGCGCTCCAGCCCGAAGTACCGGTACGCCGCTTCGAGCGTCGTCGTTATCAATGCGGTGGCAGGGCCGGTGCGGCGCATCGGTCAGAGGGGGGAATGGATTTTCCAACGGCCCGGTTACATCGAGCACCGTCGGTTGAAGGTGGTGGGGGTGGTTCTTATGCTCCTCATAGCCGGACGATGGGGGGAATGGTTGGGGCGGCAGCGGGTGTTGAGAATATTGATCTTCGAAACTTCATAGCGTTGGACCTAGGGGTCCCCCCCCTCCCCCTCTGGGTCCACGGGACCGCTGAGACTTGTTCTCCGCGGTCCCTCTTTCCGGAGCGCCCCGGGCTTCTTTCTCGAAGAAGCCCGGGGCGTTTCCCTTTTGGGGCTCCGTTTCGAGGTCCTACCTCCGCCCCCATCTCCCCTCCTTTTCCACGCTCCCGGGATGCTTCCGCTCCGATAGAAGTCTCTTGACTGTCGGATGGCGCACCCCGTCGAAAGGGGCGTTGAAACCGTTGACCGGCTAGTTCGTCTGTCGGATAACCCCCCCGGTGTGTCTCAGGTCGTCACCTCGCATCCGCTCCGGAGACTCGGTATGGCAGGCACCGACAAGCGCAAGCAATCGCTGTACTTCCCCGAAGAGATGTTGAAGGAAATCCAGGAGGAGGCGAACCGCCAGGACCGTTCCCTGTCGTGGGTGGTTCAGCAGGCGTGGAAGATCGCCCGCGAGCGCATCAAGGCCTTCCCTGCCGTCAATGATGTCACCGGCGACGAACGCCAAGATCCTCGCGAGGAGTAAACACGAGCATGTCGTCCACCGATCATCGCAAGCAGAGTCTCTACTTCCCGGAGGACATGCTCGAGGAGATCCAGCGCGAGGCGACGCGGCAGGACCGCTCGCTCTCGTGGATCGTCCAGCAGGCCTGGAAGGTAGCCCGCGGCGACATCCGCAAGATGCCGTCCGTCAATGACGTGCTCACGCCGGCGCCCAAGCCGGTCACCCCCGCGCCGGTGCCGGCGGCTGCCCCCGTGGCGGCGGCGGCGCCGACCGACGGCGAGCCCAAGCCCCAGTAGCGGGCCGTTGCTCCCGGCCCCCTCAGCGGGTGGGCCGGGAGGGCCTGGCGCAGTTCTCGAAGACGATGCGGCTGGCCTCGCGCAGGGGCCGCGCATCGCTCGAATAGACCGACTTCATGTAGGCCGAGGCGATGTTGGAGTCCACGCCGCCCAGCTTGCGTGACTGCACCGGGTTGCGTGCGGGGTCCTGCCCTGCGCCCGCGAAGATGGGCCCGTAGCCGTCGCCTCCCTGGAGGAGGAAGTCGGCCATGGCCACCCGGTAGAAGACGTTGGCGCGCGGCGGCAGTTGCACCGCGCGATTGCCCACCTGCATCGCCAGCACGCGCTGGCCTCGGGGGCGCCCGCAGTCCACGCGCACGGTGGTGCTCTCGGAGACGTGCAGGAAGCCGCCGAATGGTGTGCCGATGGGCTGCCCCTCGGGGAAGAGGCTGCCCACGGAGTGCTCCATCATGTCCACCAGCTGCTGCTCGGTGAGGTTCACCGTCACCAGGCGGTTCTCGAAGAGGAGCACCTCGTGGAACACGCCGTCGGTGAGCGGGCCGCTGGGCAGCACCGTGCGGTTGATGCAGAGGCCCTCGGCGCGAATGGAGCCACCGTTGATGATGCCCAGCTCCGCGCGCCCCGCGAGGTCTCCGGAGTCATCCTCCGCATGCTGGTAGGCGTCAGCGGCCATCTGCCCCAGGGCGTTGTTGTCGTGCCGGGCGAAGGGCCGGTCCAGGTAGACGTTCTCGCCCAGGATGCCGATGACGGCGTCCGGGTTGGCCACGAGCGGCTGGCACGGATCGTTGTACGCCAGGCAGCCGAGGCCCGGGACGAGCGCGGCGGCCAGGAGGGCGGCGAGCAGCGGGCGGATCATCAGTAGCGGGCCCTCAGGGTGAGATAGACGGACTGGCCCTCGCGCGGCAGCAGGCCCGGGACGCGGTCCGGGCGGGGCACGTCATCGCGCAGGTCATGGTCGAAGAGGTTCTGGGCCACCAGCGCCGCCTCGAAGTGCTCGGCGATGGGCTCGGTGCGCAGCTGCGCGGTGATGAGGCTGTAGGCGGGGATTTCGTAGCGGCGGATGAGCTCCAGCACCGAGCGGCTGTTGTTGCGGCGCTCGGCGCCCGCGCGCACCACCACGTCGAAGTTCACCCAGTCGCCGATGGGCATGGACACGCCCGCGTTGAAGCGCGCCTGGGGGGTGTCGGTGAGCAGGCGCGACTGGGAGGGCAGCTCCAGGTCCTCGGCGCGGAAGAAGCTGGCGTTGACCCAGGCGTTGGCGCGCTTGGAGGCCTCCAGGCGGGCCTCGGCCTCGACGCCGTAGACGCGCACGCCCAGCTCGCGGTTGCGCAGGGGGATGATGTTTCCGGTGATGTCCACCGGGATGATGGGCGAGTGGAAGCGCTCGTAGAAGGCGTTGCCACGCAGGCGCACGCGCGAGTCGCCGGCGGCCTGGATGAGGTCCACGCCCAGCTCCACGGTGTCCACGGTGGCGGGGCTCAGCAGCGGGTTGCCCTCGAAGCGGCCCTGGTTGTAGTCGCTGTTGGGGATGCTCTCGACCAGCTCCTGCAGCGTGGGCGAGCGGAAGGCCCGCCCGTAGAGCGCCTTGAGCACCAGCGAGTCGGTGGCGGCGAAGACCAGGCCCACGCGGGGGTTGATGCTGGGCACCAGCCGGGTGCCGTTGATGACGCCATCGTCATCCGTGGTGGGAAGCTGGGTGGCGTCCACGCGCACACCGAAGGTGAGCGTCAGCGGCTCGACCACCGTCCACTGGTCCTGGGCGAAGAAGCCCAACGTCATGCGCCGGGTGGCGGCGCCATCGGCCAGCTCCGTCACGTCCACCAGCCCCTCGGGCGGGGCGAGCGTCGGCCGCATCCGATTGTCCACGGTGTAGTTGGTCGCGTACTCGTAGTTGCCCAGCATCTGCATCTCGGCCACCACGCCCAGCGAGAGGCGGTTGGCGCTGCCCAGGGCCATGTCCGTGTCCGCGCCCAGGCCCAGGGTGCGCACGGTGACGCGCGTCTGCTCCAGCATGCCCTCGGGGAAGATCTGGTTGGCCGCGTCCCCGGTGCGGAACTTGTCGGGGGTGATCTGGAAGAGCCGGCGGGTGTTCTGCTGATCGCCGTAGCCGCGCAGGCGCAGCACGATGCCCTCGGCCACCGGGCGCTCGTACTCGACATCCAGCAGCGCCACGCTCCAGCTCAGCTCCGAGTCCTCGCCCACCGAGTCGAACAGCCCCATGAGTGCCTGGCGGTCCTCGGTAATGAAGCGCACCGAGGAGCTGACGCGCCCGGCGTCGCCGAGGTTGTAGGACATGCCCACGCCCACGTTGAACAGCAGGCGCTCGTCATGGGTGCGACCTGCGGGCTGGTCGGCCTCGCGCAGCTCCTGGTTGAGCGTGTCCGCGGAGAGCGCGTCCTGGTCGATGGCCACCGAGTCCCCGCCCTGCGACCACACGTCCAGGTCGCCGTAGAGCTTGAGGTTGCCGGCGGTCAGGCCCGTGGAGGCATGGCCATCCAGCGTGAGCCCCGCCGACTCGTCCTGATTGGGGAAGCCGCCGCCCGAGGCCGTGACGCGCACCCCCTCGCTGTGGTCCGTGACGAGGTTGACCACGGCCAGGAACGCCCCCGCGCCGTAGAGGGCCGAGCCCGGACCGCGGATGACCTCGACGCGGTCCAGGTTCTCCACGGGCAGGTTCATCAGCGCCCGGCCATCGAAGAAGTTGTTGAGGCGGTGGCCATTGAGGAGGAAGAGCACCTCCGCGTCGTTGCGCAGCCCTCGGACGGCGACGCGGTGGAAGCCCTGCACGTCCCGGCTCACGGTGAGCCCGGGCACCACGTCCAGCACATCCGCCACGGTGCGCGCCCCGAGCGCCTGGAGCTGCTCACGCCCCAAGGTCGCGGCGATGGCGGGCACCCGGGCCACGGACTCCGCGTGGCGCGTGGCGAGCGCCAGCGGGTCCTCCGCGCTGTAGAGGGCCAGATCCTCCTCCAGCTCCGAGCGCTGCACGGAGCTCTTGCTCGCGGGCGCCGTGGAGGGCTCCGAGGAAGCCTCGGGAGGGGACTCTACCGGGGCGGCCGCCACCGGGGCGGGCTTCGACGCGGGAGCAGACGCCGGGGTGGACTTGGAAGGCGCGGGCGCTCCGGACTTGCGCCCTCCGGTGCGCGGGGCGGGAGTCGGGACCGCGGCGGGCTCCCCTTCTGGAAGATCCGCGGCGAGCACGGCCAGGGCGTCGTCATCCCGGTCAGCCGGCTTCTTGGTGGGGCGCGGAGTGCCCTTGGCGGGCGGAGGGGGCGGCGGCGGCTCGCGGGTCTCCGCCACGGGCGTCTTGGTGCGCGGGAGCTCTCCGGCCACGAGGACGCGGGTGGGCCGGGCGGACGTCTGGAACAGGGGCACGCGCTCCCCGCTCTTGAGGATGCCCTCGACGTAGTACTCGACGCCAGGAGGCACCATGTGCTCGGCGGGGATGGCGCCCCGGTACAGGTCGCCGTACTGCCGCTCCAGGGGTGTATCGGTGTACTGCTCGCCGGGCCCCCGATAGCGGATCACCAGCTCCGACATCCGGTTGGCGTCATCCACCAGGGTGCCTTCGAGCTTCAGCGGCTGATCCGCCTCGGCCCGGGAGGGTGCGGTGTGCAACAGGACCGCCTGCTCCTCGGCGGGAGCGGGCAGCGCCACCAGGAGCACGAGTACGAGGAGCGTCGAGCGTGCGAGAGCGTTCTTCAAGAGCACGACGATGGTCCATTGCCACTACCTGCCAAGTCAAGGAAGGGGGGTGGGAGGGTGCCGCCGTTTTTTTGCCGCCCCCGGAAGTGCGTGCGACCTTGCTCGCCGCTCTTCATGCGTGCGTCGCTTGCCCTCCACCTTGCTCTGTTTCGCCGGCAGAAGGCCCAGATTGCCCGTGCCGTCGAAGGTCAGACCTCCGCCTTTCGGGCCTACGAGGCCCGCTATCGGCGGCGGACGGCGGGATACCGCCTTGAACTGCCCCTGACCTCGGTACACCAGCGGGTGCGTGCCGCCGATGTCGTGTACGTGGGCGACTACCACACGCTCCCCCTGGCCCAGGAGACGTACCTCGGGTTGGTGGAGCGGGCGCTGGAGACAGGCCGTCGGGTCGTCCTGGCGCTGGAGTGCGTCGAGGGACGGCATCAGGCCCCGCTGGACGCGTATCTCGAGGGCAAGCTGCCAGAGCGCGCCTTGCTCGATCGGCTGGGTCGAGCGCCCGGCGTCGGCGTGGATGGGTGGTCGGGCTTCCGTCCCCTGCTCTCCTTCGCCCGGCGCCACCGCCTGCAGGTGGTGGGCATCGATCGGCGGGTTCAGGGAGAGCGCTCGCTGGAGCTGCGGGATGCGTACGCGGCCGAGCGGATCGCCCGGGTGGCTCGGGCCGAGGATCGCCCGCTGGTGTTGGTGCTGGTGGGCCAGTACCACGTGACGCCATGCCACCTTCCGGCGCAGGTGGAGCGGGCGCTCGGGGCGGCACATGCGCGCCGGGGGCTGGTGGTGTACCAGAACTGCGAGGGCGTCTACTGGCGGCTGGCGCGGGAGAGCCGCGCCGGCGCGGTGGAGGCGGTGGAGCTGCAGGACGGCTCGCTCTGCCTGCTCAACGCCTCCCCCGTGGTGTGCCAGCAAAGCTTCCTGGACTACCTGGAGGCCGAGACCGGTGACGCGCCGATCCGGGAGCGCGGCGCGGCGGAGCGCTTCCGGGAGATGTCCGGGTTGATCGCCCGGCTCGCGGGAGTGCCGATCGGCCGGGCGCTGGACGAGGTGGAGGTGGCGACCGCGGCGGACGAGGATGTGCTCTCGCGCATCCAGCAGCGCGGGCGCTTCACCCAGGCGGAGCTGGGGCAACTGCGGCGACACATCCTGTCGCGGGAGAGCAGCTACATTCCCCGGGCGCGCACGGCGTACCTGGCCTCGCTGTCGCTGAACCACGCAGCGGAAGAGGCGGCGCACTTCGTGCGGCACTGCGCGGTGGGAGACGCGATGGAGGCACCACGGCGGGCCTCGGATGCGTTCTACGCGCGGTGCATGGAGGAGGCGCTGGGGTTCTTCGGCTCGAAGCTGGTGAACCCGAGGCGCGGCTGCGCGGGGCCCGCGGAGTGGGCACGGCGGTTCGCATCGACGCGAGGCGTGGATCGGCAGATCGCCGCGTTCGTGCTGGCGCACAAGGCGGCGGAGACGGAGGGGCCGGACGAGGCGGTGAAGCTGCTCCCGCTGCGCAAGGACCGGCTCTTCCACGGCGTCAGCCACGCGCTGGGCTACCAGCTGGGCGACGCGCTGTACCGGGCCTTCGACACGGGCCGGGTGGAGAAGGCGGACATCCGCACGTTGTTCCGAGATTCCCTGCCGGACCCGCGCGGCGCCTACTTCCACTGGGTCCACCGCGTCAGCGGAGCCTGAGCGAGCGCCAGGGCGCCTGTGCTACGTTCCCTGCGGGGGGAATGACGCATGGAGAAGGTGATCGACGGCAGACACAGCGGGGTGAGTTCCGGTGCGCCTCCGTCCGAACTGAGAACCGCCCTTCGGGGATTCGTCACACAGGCCATCGCCGTGTCCCTGAGCGTGGGATGGCCCACCCTGGTGCGGTTGAAAGTACTGCCCGCCCTCGCCTTCTCCGCCGGCGGCCCCCTGTGGCGCGAGCGCGTGGACCTCTATGGCTCGGCGTTTCTCGGAGTGATCGCGAGCCTGGCGATCGGTGACTTCGTCGCGCGCAGGCACCCGGGAAGAAGCGCTTTCGTCCACGGCGGCATCGCCTTCGGCGGGGTGTTCCTGCTCTCCAAGGTCTTCTCCGTGCTCTGGAGTGACTCCTTCGTCCACGTCTACGATCTGCTCTGGCCCCCACACCCGTTGTTCGTCCTCGCGGGCATCTGGCTGGGACAGCGGCAGTGGTTCCACCGGCTCAGCTTGTACGCTGGCCTGCTGTGCTGGCCGCTGCCTGGCGCCGTGGCCCTCTACTTCCTGGGAACGGAGCTGCACCTCACTCCCTCGCCCAGGATCCTCCCCTTCAATCTCGTCCTGGTCAGCTTGCTGCTCTTCCCGCTGGCCCTGGTCCGCACGCTGAAGGTCGGGCGGCAGCTCAGCTCGCCCCGGCGTCTGAAGTGACGTAAGCCGCCGCACAGCCGAGCCCAGGCCATCGATTTAGCCGATGGCTGTCAGCCACATTTTCTATTTGCCGAAGGGTTGGGTGTCTCCAACTTTGAGGGGTGTCGCCGTGAATCCACCCCGTTCGAGTTGGAGCTGAACGCCCATGGACCGCTCGAAGATCTTCTATCCGAGCATCAGCCAGGCCGCGGGGCTGATGCTGGTGTTCATTGCCTTCGCCATCGTGGTGGCACTGCCTTTCGAGTCGTTCGCAGCGCTTCTGCCAGCCCCCCTGAACACCAACCCCCTCATTCAATCCGCGTTGGGATTGGTGGGGTATGGTCTGGCGGTCGGGCTCACCATCCGGCGAGGGCTGCGGAACAAGTCCCTGCTCGATGGCGAGCGGCCTGCCCTGCGCTTCACGCGAGTGCCAGCGGGCATCCTGGCGATGGCCTGCATCCTGACCGTCTTCATGGGGTTCATCCTCACCGTGCTCATCGGATTGCTCCCCACACCGGGGTGGTACGAGCAGGTCATGGACGAGGCTCTGCGCCCCAACGTCTTCTCCTTTGCCTCCGTCGTGCTCCTAGCGCCCTTGCTGGAGGAAGTGCTGTTTCGTGGGCTCATCCTCGAAGGGCTGCTCAAGAACTATCGGCCGTCCACGGCGATTGCCGTGTCGGCGTTGCTGTTCGGGGTGGTGCATCTGAACCCCTGGCAGGGCATCGCGGGCGCCCTCATGGGCATCTTCCTGGGCTGGCTCTATTGGAAGACGCGCTCGCTGCTGCCCTGCATCCTGGTTCATGCCACCAGCAACCTGCTCTGCTATCTGGTGGGGACGTCGAGCAGCAACACCACCTCCAACATGGCCGCGAACCTGCTGAGCGGCCCTCCCCTCATCGCACTGTTCTTCGGCTCGGCGGCCGTCTTCGCGGGCGGGTGGTGGTGGCTGGGAAAGAGCGTGCGGAGACATGTGGCGGCCTGAGTCCCCGCCGCGCGCCCCTTCTCAGCGTGTACGCTTCGCCGCCGTCCCGGCTTTCTTGCGAGTCGTCGGCGTCTTCGGGGCAGCGGCCTTCTGCACTCGCGGCGCGGCGACCTTCTTCTTCGTAGCAGGGGCGCTCGGGGCCTCCGCCGCCGAGCCGATCTGCGCCACGAGCTTCTTCGGGGCAATGGCGCGGTAGCTCTCATCGATCCACTGGCGCAGCATCTCGATCGGAGGCTTCTGTCCCTTGGCGAAGCTGGCCGACACCCAGCCGCTCTTGCCGAGCCCGTAGCCCGTGGGCGTGGCGAACGGCAACATCAACGCCGCGTCCTTGGAGTGGGGCAGCTTCACGGAGAGGCCCAGCCCCCCCTGCTCGTGTCCCATGAAGAGGAAGGCCTTGCCCTTCACCTTGATGGCGCGGTGGCCCCAGGGCATGTCCTCATGGGTGCCAGGGTAGCCGAGCGCGAAGTCGCGCAGCGCCAGCTCATGCGGATTGTCGAGGCTGTTGGTCGCGGACATGGGCTCCTATCTAGCCCCCTCCGTCCCGCGAGTCACTCCGGACGATCCGGAACCGCAAGGCCTGGGAGCGCAGCGCCTCCGAGTCCCGGTCGCCCAGCACATTGGGTACGTACCAGAACGCTCCCTCGGCGGAGAGCGCCCAGAGCTGGTACTCGCCCACGGGGATGGCGCCCAAGGGCGTGAGCGCCTGTCCTCCGTCCGGAGCCACCGAGACGACCTGCGCCTGAGGGACGACGAAGAGCTGCAGGCTCTCCGCCGACGCCTCGCGGGTCACATCCCCCTGGAGCACCGAGACGAAGGGCAGCGGGTTGATGAGCAGGGGCACGATGACCTGGGAGACGCCTCCATCCGACTCCCGGGGCACCGCCTGCCCTGGCCGAGGAACGAACCGCAGGAAGAACTGGGGGAACAACTCCGGAACCCCGTCACCGTTCAGATCATCCCCGTCCCCGTCTCCGTCTCCATCCCGCAGTCGGACGAAGAACCGAGCCTCCTCGCCGCGCAGGAGTCCCAGGCCATCGGCCTCTACGGAGAGCGAGACCAGCGACAGCGGCGCGTCCTCCAACGTCACCACGCCGCCATCCGTCCCCTCCCCCGCCACCCGGAAGGCGGGAGGCCCATGGCGCATCCGCCGGGCCAGCGTCAGCTCCTGCTCCACCGCCTCACCGGCTGCAACCTCCACCTCCCCCCCTGCCTCCGGGCTCCAATCCCCGGCGCCCGGCTGCGCCAGCACATCCACGGACAGGTCCGCGTCCCCATTCGCATCCAGGAACCCCCAGAGCCGGTACGGCCCCGGCAGCACCTCGGAGAACCGATAGCGCGAATCCCCCGCCTCCAGCCGCAACGAGGAGACAGCGGTGACATACCGGGGAATCGCAGGGCCCTGGGGAGGCCCCTCGCCCGGAGCGAAGAGGAACACGTACGCATCCCCCTGAAGGACGCCGGGGCCCGCCACCTGCCCTTCCACGCGGCCACGCGGCGTGTCCGGCGCGCCCTCCTGCGGGCACCCGCCGAGCAGCAGCAGCACACAGGCGCAGAGCGCCACACGCGAGGAGTTCACGAACACGGCTCACTCTATCCTTCCGGTCGCCCCTCCAAGTGGGTTTGATGCGGCAGTCACCTCGTGGGAGTGCGCCATATGAAGATGAAGGATCGCGTGGAGAAGCTCGCCGAGCACCGCCGCCGCAACGAGGGCATGGGAGGCCCCGAGCGCGTCGAGCGCCAGAAGGCCAAGGGCAAGCTGGACGCCCGCTCGCGCCTGAAGCTGCTCTTCGATCCAGGCACCTTCGAGGAACTGGGGCTGCTGGCGGCCCACCACGGCAACCTCCCGGAGGAGGAAGAGGCGGACAAGCCCTCCTCCGCCGACGGCGTCATCACCGGTACGGGAGAGATCGACGGTCGTCCGGTGGCCGCCGCCATCTACGACTTCACGGTGTTCGGCGGCTCCATCGGCGAGATTGGCGAGCGCAAGGTGGCGCGGCTAAGGGATCTGGCGCTCAAGAACCGCATCCCCATGGTGTGGCTGGTGGACTCGGCGGGAGCGCGGCTGGATGCGTCCTCGGGCATCGATCCGCGGCGCATCGCCGGCTTCGCGGACACGGGCTACCTGTTCCGCGAGCAGGTGGTGATGAGCGGGGTGATTCCGCAGGTCGCGGCGATGGTGGGCCCGGGCGCGGCGGGCACGGCCTACATCCCCGCCCTGGCGGACTTCGTGCCCATGGTGAAGGGAACCAGCTCCATCGCCATCGGCGGCCCGTACCTGGTGGAGTCGGTGGTCGGCGAGAAGGTGACGGAGGAGGAGCTGGGCGGCTCCAAGGTCCACAACGAGATCTCCGGCGTCGCGGACGCGGAGTACCCGGACGACGCGACGTGCATCACCGCGGTGCGCGAGTACCTGTCGTTCTTCCCGTCGAGCTGCGAGGACAAGCCGCCGCGCCGTGCCTCCACGGATCCGTTCGACCGACGGGACGAGGACCTCTTGAAGGTGGTGCCGGAGAGCCCTCGGCAGGCGTTCGACATGCACAAGGTCATCCTGTCGCTGGTGGATGAGCGGAAGTTCTTCCCGCTCAAGCCGCGCTGGGCGCGCAACCTGATCACGGGCCTGGCGCGCATCGACGGCTACCCGGTGGGCATCGTCGCGAACAACTCGATGTACCTGGGCGGCATCCTGGACGTGAACGCGGCGGACAAGGCGGCGCGGTTCGTGAACCTGTGCGACGCCTTCAACATCCCGCTGCTGTTCCTGCAGGACGTGCCGGGCTTCATGGTGGGCACGAAGGTGGAGCAGCAGGGCATCATCCGCCACGGAGCGAAGATGATGTACGCGGTGGCGAGCGCCACGGTGCCCAAGTTCACGGTAGTGGTGCGCAAGGGCTACGGCGCGGGCTACTACGTGATGAACGGCCGGGCGTTCGAGCCGGACCTGCTGCTCGCCTGGCCGGGAGCGGAGATCGGCGTGATGGGACCGGAGGGCATGGTGTCCATCGCGGCGCGCAAGCTGCTGCAGAGCGCCGAGAGCCCCGAGGCGGCCGAGGCGATGAAGAAGGAGCTCTCGGACAACCTGCGCCAGCACATCCGCATCGAGCGCACGGCGGCCCTGGCCATGGTGGACGACGTGGTGGATCCGCGGGACACGCGGCGGCTGTTGGCGCGGGCGCTCAAGCGCACGGCCAACAAGAAGGTGGAGCGCCCCTTCCGCCGCCGGGAGATCTCCCCGGTCTGAGG
This sequence comes from Hyalangium ruber, assembly GCF_034259325.1. Classification (NCBI taxonomy): domain Bacteria; kingdom Pseudomonadati; phylum Myxococcota; class Myxococcia; order Myxococcales; family Archangiaceae; genus Hyalangium; species Hyalangium rubrum. Next base: position 618,830 of record NZ_JAXIVS010000005.1, read on the forward strand.
CCTACTTCGCCGGACCGGGCTTCACCGCACGCGTGGCGCAAATCGTAGGGAGGTGCTCGGAGAGTCGATCTCCCTCGACGTGCTTGTCCTCGAAGAAGCCGGCGAGGAGGAAGCCCGCGTCGAGCTGCCCGCCGATCTGGTCCTCCAGCGAGTGCGCGATGCACAGCGGCTCGCCCTTGTCGGTGTACCGGCGCCGCTCCTGGTCGGTAAGGCTGGTGAAGTCCGAGTAGGGCATCCGGTACTTGAGCGTCAGCACCCCCTTCGACTCCTCCTCGGGATCGAACAGGAAGCCGATCGGGTTGCAGAACCCGGACAGCATCGCCCCTCCCGGCCGGAGGACACGGAAGGCCTCACGCCACACGCGCCGCACGTCTTCCACGAAGCAGTTGGAGCACGGGTGGAAGATGAGGTCGAAGCTGTTGTCCGGGAAGACGGACAGATCCCGCATGTCTCCCTCGACGAGCCGGATTGACAAGCCCTCGCGCTCCGCCACCATCCGGTCCTGCCCGAGCTGCGCGGGCGAGTTGTCGAAGATCGTCACCCGCGCCCCCGCCGCCGCCAGCACCGGCCCTTGCTGCCCGCCCGCGCTCGCCAGGCCGAGGACTTCCTTGCCCTTCAAGTCGCCGAACCACTCCCGAGGCACGGGCTTGCGCGGCGTCAGCACCACGCTCCACTCGCCCCGGCGCGCGGCGGCGATGACCTCCGGACTCACGGGCACCGTCCACCGGTCGCCCGTGGCTACCTGCCGGTCCCACGCCTCGCGGTTGTACTCGCGAACATCCACGTCAGCCTTCATGCAGCACCCGTCCTTCCATGCCTCCAGCGATGGTCACCACCTCGCCCGTCACGTGCCCGGAGACCCGGTCCGAGGCGAGTGTCACGATGACTCGCGCCACGTCCTCGGGCTGACCGACTTTGCGGAGCGCCATGGTCCGCGTCACCCGGTTGAGGAACGCCGGGTCCTGGAGCTTCGCCCGGTTGCGATCCACCTCCGTCCAGCCCGGGCACACCACGTTCACCCGCGCCAGCGGAGCGATGCGCCCCAGCTCGTTCTTCAGGCTCTTCAAGAAGCCGTTGGCCAGCGCGCCCTTCGCCGCCGCGTAGTCCGCGTGTCCCGCCTCACCGAAGAGGCCCGCCGTGGAGCTGACGATCACCAGGCTCCCCGTCCCCGTGGTGGCCACGTGCCGCAGGAAGGCACGGCACGTGAGGAAGACGCTGTCCAGGTTCTCCGCCATCGTCTGGCGCCAGCGCGCCAGTGACATCTGCCACACCGGCTCGTCCGCCGACGGCCAGTGCCCCGCGTTGGCCACCACCACGTCCAGCCGACCCAGCGCCTTCACCGCCGCGGGGACGAGCGCATCCACCTCGGCCTCGGCCGTCAGGTCCGCGCGCAGGGCCACTCCGCCCACGTCCTTGGCGAGCGCGAGGGCTTTGTCCTCGTTCGTCCGGTAATGCACCGCCACCCGCGCTCCCTCTTCCTTGAAGGCGCGCACGATGGCCGTGCCGATTCCCCCAGCGCCGCCCGTGACGAGGACGCCCTTGCCGCTCAGTTCGGTTTCCATGAATCAGGTTCCTGACGTTACCTGCCCATCGTCGATGTTGCCCCGATCGGGCGATGCGTATCTACGATGGACTTCCATGTCCCAGCTCGCGAGCGCCTACGCCGTCACCCTGCCCCAGCTCGCCGAGCTCGGCCGCGCTCAGCCCGGGGCTGAGTTCTGGCGCCAGCTCAAGCGAGATGCCCGGGTGGTGGCGCGGTTCGAGCATTCGGGCCACGTCATCAACGTGGTGCTGGCGGAGCTGGAAGAGCGCGACTTGCGCCTGCCGCTCGATACGACGGAGCCGGACCTCGCGGCCCTCTCGCGGCGCCACACGAGCCTCGTGGCCTGCCTGGCGCCCGGCGAAGGTCCCGGGCTCGCCGAGGCCATCGAGATGCTGGGGCCCGCCGAGGACGAGTGGCCCCTGATGGGGATGGAGTTCCAGTGCCCTCCGGAGATCCTCCGGGCCGGGCGGGACTTCCTGCTCCAGTGCATCCGAGCGCCCCTCCAACCCGAGGAGCGCCTGCTGCTCTTCGTCGGCTGAGCTCGCGCCTACGACAGGCGCAGGAGCTGCCGCGCCTCCTGCGGCGTCGCCAGCGTGCGACCCTTCGCCTGGGCCCGCTTCGCCGCATCGGCCACCAGCTCCCAGTTGCCCTTGGCCAGCACGCCCTTGGACACGTAGATGTTGTCCTCGAGCCCCACCCGGGCGTTGCCGCCCCGCTCCGCCGCCAGCTCCACGAACGGCAACTGGTGCCGCCCCACCGCCGCCACCGTCCAGGTGCTTCCCTCCGGCAGCGAGGAGATCATGAAGTCCAGCACCTCGGCCCGCGCCGCCAGCGTTCCCGGCACGCCGAGCACGAAGTCGAAGTGCGCCGGCAGGTCCACCAGGCCCTCCTTGGCCAGGTAGCGCGCCTCGTCGATCATCCCCACGTCGAAGCACTCGAGCTCCGGCTTGAGGCCCAGCGCCCGGATCCGCTTCGCGATGTCCCGCACCAGCGGGCGAGGGTTCCAAAACACCTCCTCGCCGAAGTTCACCGTACCCGTCGTCAGCGTCGCCATGTCCGGCCGGTCCGGCCCCGTGAGCGTCAGCGGGCCGCAGCGCTCGTCCACGGTCATGCCCACCGCGCCACCCGTGGACGTCTGGATGAGCACGTCCGTGCGCTTGCGGATGGCCCGGATGGCCGCCCGGAACAGCTCCGCGTCCTGAGAGGGCTTGCCGTCCGCCGTGCGCACGTGCAGGTGGACCATCGCCGCGCCGGCCTCACGGCACTTGGCCGCGTCCTCGGCGATCTCCTCCGCCGTAATGGGAAGGTGCGGCGTCTGCTCGCGCGTCGTCTCCGCCCCTACCATCGCGGCGGTAATGACCATCGGCTTGCTCATGGGTAGGCCCCTTCCTCGGTTACCGCTGGATGCGCTGCTTGTCCTTGGGAACGACGCAGGTGCCCGAAGCACGGCACACCACCACCGGCTCCGACAAGAGATCCGCCGCCGAATCGTTCACGTCCGTGCGCGGCCGAATCACCTTCCGTGCCTCGAAGCGCATCTTGCGCGACGTGTTGCCGACAGTGACGATCTCCCCCTCCGCCTCGATGAAGTCCCCGGCGTACACGGGCGCCAGGAACTCCACCGCGTCATACGCGCGGAACAGGCCCTCATCCCCATCGTGGCGGATGCACAGCTCGGTGGCCACGTCGCCGAACAGCCCCAGCATGCGCGCCCCGTCCACGAGGTTGCCGCCGTAGTGCGCGTCATGGCTGCTCATGCGCAGCCGGATGATGGCCTTGGTGGTGCTCACGTGGGCTCTCCCTGGTAGTGCATGTTCGGGTCTTCCTTGCCCAGCTTCTTCAGGAGCGCGTGGGCGATGTAGTTGGCCACGTCCGAGGGCTTGGTGCCCGGCCCGAAGCCCGCGTCGAAGCCCAGCTCCAGCGCCAGCTTGTGGTCCACCCGAGGCCCACCGAGCAGCAGGATCGTCTTCCCGTGCAGCCCCTTGGCCTTGGCCACGTCGATGAACTGGCGCGAGTTGTCCTTGTGGACATCCCGCTGCGTCACCACCTGGCTCACCAGGATGGCGTCCGCGTTCTTGGCGATGGCCTTGGCGACGAGGTCCTCGTTGGGCACCTGGCTGCCCAGGTTGAAGGCCTCGAACCAGGGGTAGCGCTCCAGGCCGTAGTCGCCCGCGTAGCCCTTCATGTTGAGGATGGCGTCGATGCCCACCGTATGCGTGTCGGTGCCCGTACACGCGCCGAAGACGACGATGCGCCGGCCCACCTTCTCCTGGATGAAGGCGTTGAGGTCATCGAAGCCCATCTTCTTGACGATGACCTCGGGCACATCGATCTCGGCATAGTCGATGTACATGCCCGAGCGGGCGTAGACGATGAAGAACGTGTAGTTGTCCGCGGCGCGCTCGGCGGCGGCCACCTTCACGTCCGAGAACCCCATCTTCTTCACGAACTGGGAGGCGGCCTCCTTGGCCTTCTCCGACAGCGGCACCGGCAACGTGAACGACAGCTGCACCACGCCGTCGTCCCGGCGATCGCCATAGGGGCGGATGATCTGCTTGGTCGGCTTCACCATGAGGCGCTCACTTCCCCTTCGAGTACGAGACGCTCTGGGCGATCTTCAGCGCCAGCGGCTCGAAACGTTCCTTCTTCTTCTGGTTCATGGAGAAGACCAGCGACCAGGTCGTCTTGCCGTTGCAGCCGACGAAGGTGTGCGTCTCCACCTTGTCCACGCCGTCCTCGGTGGCGTCCACCTCCACCTTCTTGGCGGCGGGGTTGGCCCCCAGGCTCACGCGCTCCCAGCCCTCGCCGCCCACGCTGGCGAGGATCTTCTGCAGGCACACGTCCGGCTGCATGCCCGCCGTCTGCACCGCGCCCACGTCCAGCAGGAAGAAGGCGTCCTTGGAGGGCGCCTTGAACTTCTGCGTCCCCTCCTCCACCGAGCGCTCCCACGCGGCCGGGACCTTGAGGGACAGCGTCTTGGCCTGGTGCTTCACCAGCTCGTCCGCCGAGCCACCCTTGCCCGCGGCCAGCACCAACATCAGCACGGTTCCGATCATGAGTGCGTACCCTCCAGGATCTCCAGGAACGGATTGAAGTAGTCCGGCCCCTTCTCCAGCACACCGTCCAGGCCCTTGCCGCCCGTCTCCGTGCGCTTCACGTCGCCGAAGCGACCCTTGCCGATGGCGGCCACCATGCCCTCCTTGTGGCACTCCTCCAACAGCTCCATCGCCTTGCCGAACACCTCGCGCGCGCGTTCGGCGATCTTGCCGTCCTCGCGCACGGTGAACTCCTCGTCGATGCCCCGCGCCGCCCGGTGGATGTACGCGGCCGACTTCAGCGCCACGTAGCGGTCCGCCAACAGCGGCGTGTGCATCGCCTCGGTCATCATCCCCAACAGCTGGATGCCCTGCCGCGTCCACATGGCCACCAGGTTCGCCATCACGTCGTACGCGTGGCTGAAGAAGATGTCCGTCTCCTTGTGCTTGGTGGGCGGCATGTACTTGAGCGGCGCGTCGGGGAAGCAGCGCCGCACCAGCATGGCCTGCGACAGCTCGAGCAGCAGCGTGTCCTGGCGGTACGGGTCGATCTCGTACGAGTGGCCGATGCCCAGCTGCCAGTCCTTCAGGCCCGCGCGCTTGGCGAAGCACTCGTTGATGAACTGGCTGGCGATGACGGTGTGGGCCGCGTCATAGGCGTCCGCGGTGGTGATGTAGTTGTCCTCGCCCGTGTTGATGATGATGCCGGCCAGGGCGCAGATGCGGCGGCTGAAGTACTGATCGATGAACGTGCGCCGCATGTTGATGTCGCGGAAGAGGATTCCGTACATCGCGTCGTTGAGCAGCATGTCCAGCTTCTCGTACGCCGCGCAGAAGGCGATCTCCGACATGGCCAGGCCGGAGGAGTAGTTGGTGAGCTGGATGTAGCGCTTGAGCTTCCGGCTCTCCTCGTCCAGCGCCTCCCGCATGATGCGGAAGTTCTCCTGGGTGGCGTAGGTGCCGCCGTAGCCCTCGGTGGTAGCGCCGTGGGGCACGTAGTCCAAGAGCGACTGCGCCGTGGAGCGGATGACGGCGATGACGTCCGCGCCCGCCTGGGCTGCCGCGCGCGCCTGGTCCACGTCGTCATAGATGTTGCCGGTGGCGACGATGACGTACTTGTGCGGCGGCGGGGACATGGGGAACTGCTTGCGGAGCTCGTTGCGCTGGGCGATGCGCCCCTGGATGTCCTCCAGCGCGGCGCGGGCCTCGGAGCGCACCTCGGCGCGCAGGTTCTGCTCCACCTCGGGCGACAGCGGCCCCAGCTTCTCGGTCGGCAGCGCGGTGAGACGCTCCACGGCCTCCAGCGGGCTCTTGGCACCCAGGTGCAGCGCGCGGCCGTACCAGTAGGCCGCCCCGCGGTTGAGCACCCCGGCCGCCTTCAGCTTGTCCACCATCAGGTTGGCCAGCGGCACCCCGCGGGCCCCCGCACCTGAAATCCCAAAGAAGCGCAGCACGGTGCGCTCGATGGACACGGTCGTGTTACGGCGGATCAGATCGAAGATCGGGTTGACGATCTCCTCCGCCAGTTGGCGCGCGTGGGCGATCTGCTCGTCTTGAATGAACGGACCCGGCATGGACGCACCTTAAACGCCATTCCAGGGAAAGTGCTCAACCTCCTTACCTTCAAACCACCGCACACCGATATTTGGGTGCAACCCAGCCCACCGACATGACAGTGGATGTTCACCGCTATTTCGGTGAACCCGAGGCGACTTCTTTCCTCAAACCATTGAATTCATTGAACTTAAACCCCTGGCACGGGCCCTGCTGAAGGAATCTCCCGCTTCCCCACCCCACCTCTCGGGAGACTGCCTTGAAG